>CAIKEU010000106.1 GCA_903826575.1 uncultured bacterium | reverse complement strand
GGGTGATTCGTCTTCGCGGACAGCCGGACGCTTGGCCGCTGACTTCGCTGCGGCAGGTGCGTGGGCCGCTGACTTCGCTGCGGCAGGGGCTTGGGCCGCTGACTTCGCTGCGGCAGGTGCTGGAGCCGGCGTCGAGATTGCGGGAGCTGAAGCAGCGGCCGGAGTGGCCTTGACGGGCGCGGCCTTCACCGGCGCTGGCTTCGGTGCAGCCACTGCCGATTTAACCGGGGGCGCTTTACCCGGGGTCGCCTTGATCGGGGCTGGCTTAGCCGGTGCTGCCTTCACTGCAGCGATCTTCGTCGCGGGCGCTGCGGCCTTGGTGGGCGTCGCCTTTACCGGGGCAGCCTTTTTGGCTGGCGCCGCGACCTTTTTGGCGGGAGCCGATGAGTTAGCGGGGGCAGTGGGCGCGGAGGCTTTGGCGGGAGCCGCCTTCTTCGCAGGCGCGGCAGCCTTGGTGGGTGTGACCTTGGTCGGTGCGGACTTGGACGGTGCGGACTTGGTCGGTGTGGCCTTGGTCGGTGTGGCCTTGGTCGGTGTGGCCTTGGTGGCAGCGGCCTTAGTTGGGGCCACCTTCTTTGGTGCAACTTTCGCCGGTGCAGACGTCTTGGCGGGGGCACTCTTCTTGGCGGGGGCACTCTTCTTGGCGGGCGCAGCAGTATTAGCTACGGTGGCCTTCTTTTGGGCGGCCATGACAACTCCTGACATTTCACCAAACCACGCCCCCGTGGGATCTCCATGGGAGTCGTCGAATGGTAAGAGTTAACTGGCTAATGATCAAACCGGCACGCCGCAACCTACGAAAAGACGCGCTAATCAATCACAATTTCACCCTAAAAGCGGCACGAGAGCCGTTTATGCCGAAAAATCGCTGCGCAGATCTCCCAGCCGTTCGTCGATATCCTCCGGCGGCTCAGCAATCTCCAGAATCTTTCGACGGCTGGTGAACCCACTCACGAGCTGGACTTGGCCGCGCTTAACTCCGAGCGCTGCGGCCACCGCCTCAAGGACGGCTTGGGTCGCAGCTCCATCGACTGCTCGTTCCCGAACCGACACGACCAGTAGTCCACCGCCACCGTCATCGCGCACCCCGCCGACGGACGTGGTTGCAGCGCCTGGCCGCACCCAAACGGCACATCGACGTGAGGTCATATCGGTGAGCCTGCCACGACCCGGCGCGATAGACTGTGCACCACGTCAGACACGCGATGACGGGGACACATTGCTCGGCAAGCAGCCACGAGCGATCCGGGGATGGTGCGAGCCCGGAGGAAATGCGCAGACGCAGTATCACCCCATCAGCTGCCAGAAGATCCGGAAACATCCGGGGTAGACCTGGCCGTCTGAGGTATGTGAGTGGGATGAGCATTGGCTCATCCAAGGAGGGTGGTACCGCGGGTTCCCGGTCGCAGGATCGGTTGCTCGTCCCTTCGTCCACGCGCTGGTTAACAACGCACCTGAGACGACGGAGGCTCGATGTACCGCCCTGTTCCACCACAGCTGGATCTGCGTTCAATGGATTACCAGATCCTTGACTTCTGGCGCGAGCATGACGTGTTTGCCACGTCGTTGGCAGCCACCGAGGGTCGGCCGATGTGGGTGTTCAACGAAGGCCCGCCAACCGCTAACGGTAAGCCGGGCACCCACCACGTCGAAGCTCGCGTTTTCAAGGACGTGTTCCCTCGCTATCGGACGATGAAGGGCTATCACGTCCCGCGCAAAGCTGGCTGGGACTGCCACGGACTCCCCGTCGAATTGGCCGTTGAAAAGGAATTGGGCTTCTCAGGCAAGAAGGATATCGAGGCTTACGGAATCGCCGAGTTCAACCAGAAGTGCCGCGAATCGGTGCTACGCCACGTCGACGAGTTCGCCGCCCTCACCGAGCGCATGGGCTACTGGGTCGACATGAACGACGCCTACTGGACGATGGACCCGGCTTACGTCGAAAGTGTCTGGTGGTCGTTGGCACAGATCTTTAAGAAAGGTTTGCTCGTTCAAGACCACCGAGTCACTCCCTACTGTCCACGCTGCGGTACGGGCCTTTCCGATCACGAACTTGCCCAAGGTTACGAAACCGTCGTTGATCCTTCGGTTTACGTGCGGTTCCCGCTTGCCTCCGGTGACCTCGTAGAGCGGTACCCCGGTATCGCCATGGTCGTGTGGACCACCACCCCGTGGACGCTGATCTCAAATACTGCGTGCGCAGTGAATCCTGATGTGACGTACGCCGTCGTAAAGGCAACCAACGGCGAGATCGTCATCGTTGCGCAAGCTCTTCACGAGCAGGTTATCGGCGAGGATTCACAAGTTCTCGAGACGTTCATCGGTGCCGCACTTGTTGGCACTCCTTATGTTCGCCCCTTCGATGGGGTCGAATTCCCCGCAACGGACGCTCCCGTGCACACCGTACTTGCCGCAGATTTCGTCACGACCGAGGACGGCTCGGGCATCGTTCACGAAGCACCAGCATTCGGTGCTGAGGACTTAGCGCTCTGCCGTCGCTACGGTCTGCCCGTGGTTAATCCACTCCGACCTGACGGAACTTTCGAAGCTGACGTACCGCTCGTCGGTGGTTTGTTCTTCAAGAAAGCCGACGAGGTCATCGTCGAGGATCTCAATGACCGCGGGTTGCTCTACCGTCATCTTCCGTATGAGCACTCGTACCCGCACTGCTGGCGCTGTCACACTCCGCTGGTCTATTACGCACAGCCCTCGTGGTACATCCGCACCACGGAAATCAAGGACGCGTTGCTTCGCGAAAACGAGGCCACCAATTGGCATCCCAACACCATTAAGTGGGGCCGGTACGGCGATTGGCTCAACAACAATATCGACTGGGCGCTCTCGCGAAGCCGCTACTGGGGTACTCCCCTGCCACTGTGGCGTTGCGAAGACGGCCACGTTACGTGTGTTGAATCACGGGCAGATCTCGGAGTGCGCGTTGGTGCCGACCTATCCGACCTCGACCCACACCGTCCGTTCGTCGATGAGGTCACCTTCGATTGTCCCGACTGCGGTTTGACCGCGACGCGCGTTCCGGAAGTGATCGACGCGTGGTACGACAGCGGCGCAATGCCGTTCGCGCAGTTCGGATATCCGCATCAGGGCCAAGACGAATTCGCCAACCGGTATCCGGCCGACTTTATCTGTGAAGCGATCGATCAGACTCGCGGCTGGTTCTACACGCTGATGGCCGTTGGCACTCTGGTGTTCGACACATCGTCGTACAAGACGGTTTTGTGTCTTGGGCACATCTTGGACGAAGAAGGTCGCAAGATGAGTAAGCACCTCGGCAACGTTCTAGAGCCGATCCCACTGATGGACGATCACGGCGCCGATGCAGTTCGCTGGTTCATGCTTGCCGGTGGCTCGCCGTGGCAAGCTCGTCGCGTTGGACACAGCACCATCCAGGAAGTCGTTCGCAAAACTCTACTGACGTACTGGAACGTAGTCAGTTTTCAAGCGCTCTATGCCCGGGAATCTGACTTCGAACCGGGAACAGCCGCACCGCCCGCCTTCGCTGACCGACCAGCACTAGACCAGTGGGCTCTATCAGAAGCCCATCGGCTCGCTCGCGACGTTGACGCAGCACTCGACGCCTACGACACTCAGCGTGCGGGCAAGCTCCTGTCGGCGTACATCGATGATCTGTCGAACTGGTACGTGCGCCGGTCCCGTCGTCGCTTCTGGGCCGGCGATGCGTCTGCCTTGTCGACGCTGCACGAGTGCTTGTCAATCGTCACCCTAGTGATGGCTCCGTTCACACCATTTATCACTGAGCAGGTGTGGCAGGACCTCTTCGCATCAACCGATGCGGAGCGCGCGATTTCAGTTCACCTAGCCGATTGGCCCGAGGTTGATGCGTCGCTCATCAGCGATGAACTTTCAGAGAACATGGCTCTGGTACGACGACTCGTCGAACTAGGTCGAGCGGCTCGGGCAACCTCCGGGGTGCGTACGCGTCAGCCACTGGGCCGAGCACTTGTTGCGGCCCAAGGCTGGGATAGCCTGCCCGCTGAGTTGCGTGCGGAGGTTTCCGAGGAACTTAACTGCGGCGAACTACTGTCGTTGACTGGCACTGCATCTGATCTCGTCGATGTAAATGTCAAAGCGAACTACCGAGCCCTCGGTAAGCGATTTGGCAAAAACACGCCCAATGTCGCTGATGCGATCTCATCGGCTGACGCGGTCGAACTCGTTGCTGCACTTCGCAATGGGGCAGCGGCCGTTGTCGTTGACGGCGAATCGGTCAGCGTTACGGACGAGGACGTCATCATCACCGAAACTCCGCGCAGTGGCTGGGCCGTTGCGAGCGACTCGGGAGAGACCATCGCGCTGGACTTGAACGTCACTCCCGAACTGCGTCGTGCAGGCCTGGCTCGAGAAATGGTTCGTTTGATTCAGGACGCACGTAAGAGTGCGGGTTTCGAGGTGTCCGATCGCATTAGTTGCTGGTGGACAGCCGATGATGTCGACCTCGCCGAAACTCTCACCGAGCACGGTCCGATGATTGCGAACGAGGTATTGGCTACCGTCTTCGAGCACGGGGTGGCACCTACAGCACTCGACTCCGATACCGTGCTTGCCGACGAGGAGTTCGGCTTGGCGATTATCGTTCGCCGCAACAGTTAAGCCCGCCCGCCCGCCACGGATGACGAAGGCCGCCGAAGCACATGCTTGGCGGCCTTCGTCATCTCATCGTCGAGGTTATTATCCCTGTGCTGGGGGATTGAGCCCCGGCGGTGGGGTGAACGGATTCGGTGCAGCCGGCGGTGGTGGTGGTGGTGGCGTCAAGCCCGGCGTACCCGGAGCCGCTACGTGCGGCGGGTTAGCCGAAGCCGGCGCCGGTGGTGCAGCCTGCGGGGCAACCGGCTGTGGCGCCGGTGGCTGCAGCGCTTGCACGTGCGGTGCAGCCGGGGCCGAAACCTGTGGGGCCTGCGCTACTGGCGCCTGCCCAGCGGGTACATCAGTACGTCCCTCGAGGTCACGAAGAGCTGCTTCGTAGTGCTGACGCAGACGGGTGCGGTACTCACGTTCGAAGGCGCGCAATTCCTCGACACGACGCTCAAGGGCTGTTCGGTCAATCTGGCCCTGACGTTCGAGTTCGACGACCTTCGCGCGGGCCGCGTTGATCATGTCATCGGCCTCGATCTTCGCGCGCATCGTGTGTTCCTCAGCTGTGCGCTGGGCCAGAGCCAACATTGCAACTGCCTGCTCGCTGACGTTCTGCACCGGCGCCGCTTGAACGGGTGCGGCCGGAGGTGCCTGAACAACGGGAGCGGCGACGGGCGGCGGCGGCGCCTGCATTGGAGCTGCTGCCGCACGTGCGGCGCCCTGCTCTGCGGCAGCAAGGCGGCCACGAAGCTCGGCATTTTCGCGCTGCAAAGCTCCGAGCTCTAGTTCGACTTGGTCGAGGAAGGCATCAACCTCGTCCATTTCGTAACCACTCTTACGCTTGGCGGTCGAGAACTGCTTGTTGCGTACGTCCTCTGGGGTCAAGGCCATCCGAATCACACCTTGTCGCTGTAGATCGATTGAAATTTACATTGTTTAACAGTACTGGCGACTAACTAGACAGATCGTGCTGAACGTCATCGACCAAAGCCGTAACAGCCGATGAACATTCAGATCTGCCTGACAGATTACCCGGATTGCGACCTGGCTGGACGCCCCCTCCCAACAACATTCTAGGCCTAGAAGCGTGAAACCACGTTTATCAGGACCTGAACTCCAATTAAAACGATCAAGAACGCCAAATCGAATGAGATATTTCCAATCCGAATCGGCGGGATTACCTTACGCAGGGCCTTAATTGGCGGATCCGTGACCGTGTAGATCGCTTCAACGACGACCAGAACCGCACCCTTGGGCCGCCAATCGCGGGCAAAAATGACGACATAGTCAAGGACAAGCCGGGCAATCAGGATGACTAGGTAAATAGTCAGGATGGTGCCGAGAGTGCTGCCCACAATGGACGTACCGAGAGTCACGAGGTCATCCAATGTCCGTCAGGTGATAGCGCAAGACGCTGCACCTAGCTTTGGTTGAAAAAGCCGTCTTGGGCTAGTTTGCGAGCCTCTGCGGCAACGTCAACGTTTGCGGGCGACAACAAGAACACCTTGTTCGTCACACGCTCAATTGTGCCACGAAGACCGAAGACAAGGCCTGCGGCGAAGTCGACTATCCGCTTTGCATCGGTGTCGTCCATTTCGGTCAAGTTCATGATGACCGGCACATTCTCACGAAACTCTTCGCCAATGCGACGAGCGTCGTTGTACGAACGAGGGTGCAGTGTGGTGATGCGGTAGGCATCCCCTGCGCCCATCGGGTCAACCTCGTTGTCGAACACGACTTCGCGCGCTACCGCTGTGCTGCTGCTGTAGGAGCGTGTATCGATATTGCTCGGACGCGACTCACCTGAGCGCGGGTCGAGGGTTCGCACCGACGACGAGGTAGTTGCGCGCTGCTCGGGGCGTGGCTCGCGAGGGGCTGTCGACGATGAATATGACGACCGCGGCTGCGCATAACTCGTGCGCTCGTCGTACTCGACGTCGTCGTCTAGATAGTCGGCGTCGTCCTCGACTAGTCCGAGATATACGGCCATCTTGCGCATGGTGCTCATGTCGCACTCCTTTTTTACCCTCGCTTAGCCGATACGCTACCCGACTCGAGGGCGTCGTCCGAGTACCGCCGTGCCTATTCGAATATGTGTCGTGCCGGCACAAACCGCCTGTTCTAAGTCGTCGGACATTCCTGCTGACATGACCACGACCGAGGGGCAACGATCCTTGAGAGCTGAGTAGAGACCGAAGAGCCGGTCGAACGCCGGTTGCGGATCGGCGCCGAGCGGTGCCACGGCCATCAGCCCCGTCAACCGAAGAGAGCTTGATGCCAAAATCGCATCAGCCAACTCATCAACATCAGCGGGCGCTGCGCCACCACGATGGGGTTCAGGCGGCTCCTGCAGGTCTACTTGAACAAGCAGCGCGATCTCGCGCCCAGCTTCGAGCGCACCGCGGTCCAGAGCGGCGACCAGTTCCAAACGATCCACTGATTCGATCACGTCAGCGTATTGGGCGACGGCGCGGCATTTGTTTCGTTGGAGTTGCCCAATGAAGTGCCAGCGCAGATGTAGATGATCAAGTTCCGCCTGCTTTACCACGGCCTCCTGGTGACGATTTTCTGCAACATCGACAATCCCCAAATCAGCCAGGACAGCAACGTCATCAGCCGGCCAGGTCTTGGTAACCACCACGAGGTTTACCGAGCCCTGCTCACGTCCCGCTACACGTTCAGCGGCGGAGATGCGGGCACGAACATCAGCGAGATTGGCAACGAGCTCTGCGCGTCGATCCCAGCCGCCATCTTCTGGATTGTTGAGGTTTAGTTCGACCATGTCAGTGCTTGCTCGATGTTGAAGCCAGGTAACCCGTGGTCGGGCCAGTTATCGCGATCATTGCTCCATGCCGCCCGGTGGTGTGATCTCGTCGGTAGGAAAAAAGGTTGGGGTCTTCGTACGTGCACCCACCCCACGACGAGGTGCGAACACCGAGCGCTCGACATTGCTGCATGACCCCACGTCGGATGTCGAGCCCTAGAGTGCCATCTCGACGAACAACCCCGGCATTAGTGGCGCTGCGAACAGTGGCGTCGAATCGCACCCGATCGACCTCATAACAGTGACCACACACACTTGGGCCGACAACTGCAACCATCTCATCAGTCTTGGCTCCTAGATCACACATCGCTTCGACGGTCGCGGCCACGACATTGGCTTCGATCCCCCGCCAACCAGAATGTGCGACTGCTATCACGCCAGCGACACCGTCGCCAAGAATCACCGGCGAACAGTCCGCACCAACGACGAGTAGCGCGCGACCGACGGATGTGGTGACCATGGCGTCGACATTCGGCACCGGCGACACAGTCGTCGACGTGACGACGCCGACACGATTACCGTGAATCGGAGCCATCGCGACGACGGCATCAACGTCCACCCCTAGGAGCTCGCTTACTTTAGAGCGGTTTTGTCGCACCGAGTTCGCATCGTCACCAACATGCTCAGCGAGATTAAGTGAGTCAAAGGGCACAGCGCTGAAACCATTCGTCCGGTCGGTGAACGCCCAACGAATGTCGGTACCGAAACTTCCTTCAGCAATGGCCATAACTTTCTCATCATGCCCGAAATAGCACCGGGCGTCTCTTCGTGCTCACCGCGCGTCACGCCACAAAAACGAGTCCCTCACCAGCAATCACGCAGCTGGTAAGGGACTCGATCGTCAATGCCGTGGGTTAGGTCACTTCAAGAAGTCTGGTACATCGAGATCGTCGTCGATGTTGTCATCGAATACGACTCGACGAGGTTCACGCTTGAGTTCCTCTTCGACGATGGACTGGGCGGACGCAGGTATCGTCGCAGGGGCACCCGGATCTGCAGTTGCGCGCGCTGCATCAACAGCGAGCGGGGTTGACTCAACGTCGCTACGAGTGATGGGGCGTGCGGTCGCACGACGCGCCGGCGGTGCTCCACCGTCGAATCCGGCCGCAATGACCGTGACGCGAACTTCGTCGCCCAACGTGTCATCGATGACAGCTCCGAAGATGATGTTTGCATCCGGGTGCGCTGAGTCGGCAACAAGCTTGGCCGCCTCGTTGATTTCGAAAAGCCCCAAATCGCTGCCACCAGAAACTGATAACAGCACCCCGTGGGCGCCATCGATACTCGCTTCGAGGAGCGGGCTCGAGATGGCGCCTTGGGCGGCGGCTACGGCTCGATCGTCGCCACGAGCGGAACCGATGCCCATCAACGCGCTACCGGCGCCGGACATGACGCTCTTGACGTCTGCGAAGTCGAGGTTGATCAGGCCGGGAGTGGTGATCAAATCGGTGATTCCGCTGACACCCTGAAGCAGAACCTGATCGGCCTGACGGAAAGCATCCAGCATCGAGATGGTGCGATCTGACAGGGACAGCAGACGATCGTTTGGAATGACGATGAGAGTGTCGACCTCTGCGCGAAGTGCATCGACGCCGTTATCGGCCTGGTTGCCACGGCGCTTACCTTCAAAGCCGAACGGTCGGGTCACGACACCGATAGTCAAGGCACCGAGTTCGCGGGCGATGTTGGCAACGACGGGGGCACCACCGGTGCCCGTGCCACCGCCTTCACCCGCCGTCACGAATACCATGTCGGCACCCTTGAGCACCTCGGCGATGTCGTCGCGGTGATCCTCAGCTGCCTGACGACCCACCTCGGGATCGGCACCGGCGCCAAGTCCGCGGGTGCGCTCACGTCCAATGTCCAACTTAACGTCGGCATCGCTCATTAGTAGGGCCTGCGCATCGGTATTGACCGCGATGAACTCCACACCCTTGAGGCCAACCTCAATCATGCGGTTCACGGCATTCACACCGCCGCCACCAATACCGACGACCTTGATCACTGCTAGGTAATTCTGCGGAGCCGCCATGGCTATCGCCTTTCATATCAGGGGTTTTTACCCTGTCCGACAACCCTAAACCTCTACATGAGGAATAGAGTTATGTCATCCTGTTGTCGCGAGGACGATAGAGGCAACGGCCGCAATTGTGCAACCCGCACGTAGAGATTAAGCGCGAATTCACACAGTCTTTGGATCACAACAATCATCGCTGCCCTTCCGGGACGCGACACCATGTGAGAGCCCATGAGGAAGGGCGAACCATGGTCAGGATGAGGTAACCGTGGTCGGGGCAGTTCCCCTGGTGGTTGGTAGGTCCGGCGCACTCACGTCGTAGAAACGGGCATGCAGATGCATGAGTGCAGCCAACACCGCGTACTTTCGCTCGCTGTCCTGCGCGCTCCCCCACTGAACAAACGAATGATCGGCAAGGGTCAAAATCACGTTGTCACGGGTCGTGGCCACAACGCGGCTTACCTGCTTACGAAAGTCAGGTGGCAGTGCGGCAACCACCGCGACGCCGGCCTGCATCCGATTGTTATCCCCGGCGCTGAGGACCGGAAGACCCGCAGGCGGCTTGGCAACCGAATCGAAGGTCGTTGCTGTCGCATCAATGTACGTAAACGCCTTTGCCAGAGGTACCACCGCAATCGGCGTACGCTCCCCCACCACTATGACCAACACGTTCGGCCAGCCGCGACGCACCTCCACAGACTGAACCCATGGCAGCGCGCCAACCCGCCGAGTAACTCCGTTGACATCAACGCGCGCGAGCTGAGTCCCGGCAGGGACGGCGGCCGCCTGACGGACAGCATCTGCGCTCACATGAACCGCGCCAAGGACGCGCTCCTCATGGACGGTCAACAGTGACGAGAGGTAGACGACGTAGAGACCGGCAAGTAACGCCACCAGAGCTCCGACGATCAGAACCCACTTCCGCCACGCAGTGGACGGCGGTGACTCGGTAAAACGCTCGGCCTTATCAATAACGGTCACGACGTTGTCGCTTCACGAAGTCGTAGTAAATCGAGAACTTCCGTTCCGATCATGGCGATATCGCCGGCACCGAGCGTCATCACGACATCGCCAGGCTTCGCTCGATCTGCTAGGTGCTGAGCCACTCGGCTCCATGACGGCTCGAACACGACCTGATCGGCGGGCAACGGAACGTTCGCAGCCATCGCCACACCGGAGGCACCCGGAATCGCTTCCTCACCTGGGGCGAAGACCTCAAGGACAACAACCTGATCAGCTAGTCCGAGCGCCTCCCCGAATTCCTTAACAAACATTGCTGTTCGGTAGTAGTGGTGGGCCTGAAAAGCCACCACGAGTTGGCTCTCACCGATTACCTCGCGCATTGCTCTCAGCGTCGCCGCGATCTCGGTCGGGTGATGGGCATAATCGTCAAAGACTCGGACACCGGCGGCACTGCCCTTGTAATCAAAGCGGCGACGGGTGCCGCTGAATCCCGCTAGGCCCGAACGCAAGTCGGTGGAGTTGTAGCCGAGGCCAATTCCCGTCACCAGAGCAGCGGTCGCATTCAACGCGTTATGACGACCTGGCACGGCTAACTCGACAACGCCAAGCCGCACCCCGCGGGCGATGACGTCGAAACGCCACCCCCGTTCACCCACGCCGAGCAGTTCCACTCGGAAATCAGCGAGTTCAGATTCACCGTATGTACGCACATCCACACCGGCTGCTTGAGCAGACTCAGCGAGTCTGGCGGCCCCCTCATCGTCTATGCAGATTGTGACGAAACCGCCTCGTTGCGCGATGGCTGTCGTGAACTCCAGGAACGCGGTCTCGATGGCCTCGAATGTCTTCCAGTAGTCGAGATGATCCGCCTCGACGTTGGTAACGATGCCCGCAAATGCCGGCAGGGCCAGAAATGCCCCGTCACTTTCGTCCGCCTCGGCAACGAATTCCGCCCCCGAGCCAAGGTAGGCGTTGCTGCCGCTGTCGTTGAGTTCACTTCCGATAGCAAACGATGGATCGGCTCCACATGCTTGGAGAGCAATGGTGAGCATCGATGTCGTCGTCGTCTTTCCATGGGTGCCCGCCACTGCAATTGCGCGATAACCGAGCATGATTGCCGAGAGCGCATCAGCCCGACTCATGATCTGAATCCCACGTTCACGAGCCGCCACGAGTTCCGCGTTAGACGCAGGAATGGCAGTGGAGATGATCAACGTGTCGGCATCTTCCGCATGCTCTGGCGAGTGTCCGATCTGGACCTCGACTCCCAGAGCAGTAAGTGCAGACATGCGTCGCGAATCCTTTGCATCACAGCCACTCACGGTTACTCCGCGGGCCGCGAGGATTCGCGAGATCCCGGACATACCGGCGCCACCAATACCCATGACATGAACACGTCCCAGATTGGTGAGGTTTCCCATCGCCTCGCTCATGTACGTCCCTATCTCGCTTGCGAGCGGCCGTGAGTGCCCGCGATTGCATCCAAAACCAACAGTCGTAGTCTCTCGTCTGCATCTCGCTGGCCGTGGGAAACTGCGGCTATCTCCATCTCGCGTCGCTGCTCGACGTCGAGCAACAGTGGACGAACATTGCTCTCAAGCCACGCCCCGGTCAACTGCGCATCTTCAATAATTAGGCCACCCCCTGCACTCACCACGGGGAGCGCATTCAAACGTTGCTCACCATTTCCGATGGGGAGCGGTACATAGACCGCCGGCAAGCCCACTGCGGCGAGTTCAGCACACGTCATTGCACCCGCTCGGCACAGCGCGATGTCCGCGGCCGCGTAGGCCAAATCCATGCGATCGATGTAACGAAGGCCTACATAGGGAACCGCGCCCAGAGCGCCGCTGGGCCGCTGATCATCGTTGCGCTCCCCCGCGGCATGCAAAATTTGGACCCCGGCCGCGGTCAGTGCTGGGGCGGCTTCAACCACCGCGGCATTTAAGCTGCGGGCTCCCTGCGACCCACCGAAAACGAACAGGGTCGGACGATCCGGATCCAATCCAAAGTGTGCACGTGCGGACTTCTGGACAGCAAGGCGATCGAGAATCGCAATACTTCGTCGCAGCGGAAGGGCAATGTGGTCAGCTCCGGGCAGCGCTCCAGGCACCGCTGACGCGACATAGGAGGTGAATCGTGCACCGACTCTGTTAGCTAACCCAGGCCGGGCATTCGCCTCATGAATGACAATGGGCGTGCGTCCACGCGCGGCGAGGTAGGCGGGCAGAGCCACGTAGCCGCCAAAGCCCACGACGACATCTGCTTTCGTCTCGACCAGAACGCGTTGCACGTCACGGACCGATTGACGCACCCGCGTAGGCAGTCGAACTAGGTCACCACTGAGTCGCCTGGGCATCGGCGAGGCAGTAATCAGATGCAGGTCGTAACCACGTTCGGGCACCAACCTGGTCTCAAGTCCTCGTTCAGTACCGAGCGCGGAAACCTGAATCGACGAGTCATGTCGAACCAGACAGTCAGCGAGATTAAGCGAAGGCTCAATATGGCCAGCCGTTCCGCCACCGGCTAACAAGACGTGCATCAATTCACCGCGCCGAAGCCCGCGCCGAAGCCCGCGCCGCAGGCCTTTCTCGATCCGGCCGCCGTGCCTCTGCTCTGGCAAACGACATCAACATACCGAGAACGAAAAGCGTTGGTACCAATGACGATCCACCATAGGACACCAGAGGTAGCGGAACGCCGGTGATCGGAATGATCTGAAGAACGGCACCGAGGTTTAAGAAGACCTGGGTAAAGATCCACGCGACCGCCGCAGCGGAGGCAGTGCGAACAAACGGATCGGTGGTGCGACGAGCCATTCGCAAACCAGCGATCACGATAGTTGCGAAAAGTCCGATCACCAGCAACGAGCCGAACAGCCCAAGTTCCTCGCCAACAACTGCGTAGATGAAGTCCGTGTGAGCCTCCGGCAGACCAACCCATTTTTCCCGGGATGCACCCAGACCCATCCCGAACCAGCCACCACTACCCATCGCCGATCTGGCATGCAGAACCTGAAACCCGGTCGTCGCGGCCACTTGCTCCGGATGCAGCCACGCTGTGTAACGATCGACGCGGTATCCCTTCAGAAGGCTTTGAAAGGCAACGAGCGTCAGCGCGGCTGCGGTGCCCACGGCGAACAGACGCATAGGTGCGCCATTGACGAGCAGCACAGCGCCAATCATCGGAATGATGATCATCGCCGTTCCAAAGTCACCTTCTGCAAGGACAAGCAGCACCATGAGAACG
The DNA here is from genome assembly GCA_903826575.1 of uncultured bacterium. Lineage (GTDB taxonomy): Bacteria > Actinomycetota > Actinomycetes > S36-B12 > CAIYMF01 > Longivirga. The sequence continues at coordinate 97,609 of CAIKEU010000106.1, read as the reverse complement.
CCCACCGGCACGACCGGGATAAGTAGGTGCTTCCACTGGTGAATCAGTTGCTGTTTGCGGGACATGAGGTCGCCCGCCCACAAGACGAAAGCCAACTTGGCGAACTCACTCGGCTGGAAACGGAACGGCCCGTAGAGAACGATCCAGTTCTTCTGGCCAGCCACTGCATGGCCCTTAATAAGGACGAAGAGTAGGGCGAGGATCGAAAAGATCAACAGTGGATAGGCAAGTTTTCGGTAGGTGCTGATTGACATTCGCGATGCCATAAACATCGCAACCAGACCAGCAACCGCGAACATGACTTGCCGAAACCACAGCGTGTAAGCCGACCCAGTCTCGTTGTAACTGACAATCGTAGAAGCGGACAGCACCATCGCAAGGCCAAGTACCAAAAGTAGGATCGTCGACCCAAGTAACAGATAGTACGTAGCCATTGGGTGCTCGCGACGAGGCGCAGTCTCGACCGCAGGCGCTCGAAGAGTCTGGGTCACGTGAGCACCAACCGGGTGATCGAGTGAGCGAAGGCATCACCGCGGTGTGCGTAGTCGCGGAACATGTCCCACGAGGCGCATCCAGGAGCCAGCAGAACCGTGTCGCCTGCTTTCGCCATCGCTGCAGCGGCAAGCACGACCTCATCCATAGCAACAGTGTCCGTCCGCGGAACCTCCACAATGGGGACATCCGGGGCGTGTCGCATGAGCGCCTCGCGGATCTTGTCGCGGTCGACGCCGAGTAGCACAACTCCACGCATCCGGCTGCCTGTTCGCTGAACTAGTTCGTCAAATACCTGACCTTTGGCCATTCCACCAGCAATCCAGATGACTGATTCATAGGCAAGTAGCGAGGTTTGGGCAGCGTGACAGTTCGTGGCCTTGGAATCATCAACCCACAGCACACCTTCATGATCTGCAACGGTCGCGATTCGATGCCCGGCCGCCTCAAACTGCAACAAACCCGCGGCAATCGCCGCAGCTGGCACGCCATAGGCACGCGCCAATGCCGAAGCTGCCAGCGCGTTCGACACGTTATGCGGGGCGAACGGCTTTACCAGCTCGACTGATCCGAGTTCGAGGGCCGCATCAGCGCGATTTTCGATGAAAGCTCGATCAACAAGAAGGTCTTCAACGACGCCAAACATCGACCGACCAGGCACTCCCAGAGTGACACCGATCGCTCGGCATCCCTCAACAACATCCGCCTCTTCGACCATCCGCTCGGTCTCCGGATCAAGCACGTTGTAGACGGCCGCGATCTGCGTGTTGCGGTAAATGCGCGCCTTGGCATCGCGATACGCCTCGAAGGACCCAAAAAGATCAACATGATCGGGTGCGAGATTCAGACATACCGACGCAACCGGGCTGGCCGAGTAGAGGAATGGAAGTTGTGGCGCACCAACCTCCACTGCAAAGACGTCAAAGCCCATCGGATCCATGACTGCGTCGACGAGCGATACGCCAATGTTTCCAACCGATGCAGTTCGAAGCCCAGCCGCCCGCAGGATTGATTCGAGCATCAGCGTTGTCGTCGTCTTCCCGTTCGTCCCCGTGACCATCAGCCATGCCGCCGGATTGTCGCCACGCAGTCGCCACGCAAGCTCAAGCTCACCCCATACCGGCACCCCATCGGCCAGCGCCGACACAATGATCGGCGCACTCGGCGGTAAGCCCGGTGACACAACGAGCACGTCGGCATTCGGCGGCAGTGTGTCTCCATCACCAAGACGAACCGTGGCACCAACGACACCCAATACGTCTGCGCGCTCACGTTGACGATCGCCATCGGCTGCGTCCACAACCGTGACTCGTGCGCCTAGGTGGACCAGTTGGTCAGCACAGGCAAATCCAGCAACACCGATGCCCGCGACAACAGCGTGGACATCTGACCAATCAGAAAACCGAGTGAATTGCGAAACGTCGACCCTTGTCACTGACGAACCCATTCGGCATAGAACAAGCCAACCCCTGCGGCAACACACAGACCCTGAATGATCCAGAACCGCACAACAATCTGCACTTCCGGCCAGCCAAGCATCTCAAAGTGATGGTGCAGCGGCGCCATCCGGAACATTCGCTTGCCCGTGAGTTTGAAGCTGCCAACCTGTCCGATGACCGACAGCGCGACGATGACAAAGAGCCCAGCGAACAGAGGTAGTAGAAGTTCAGTTCGGGAGAGAATGGCTAGTGCTGCAATCGCTCCGCCGAGTGACAGTGAACCGGTGTCGCCCATAAAGATTTTTGCAGGTGACGTGTTCCACCACAGGAAGCCGAAGCATGCTCCTGCGGCTGCAGCGGCGAATACCGCTAGATCCAGGGGATCGCGTACGTCGTAGCACCGCGCGAACTGTCCGAACTCACAGTTCTGCCCTTGCTGCCACACCGAGATGATTGTGTAGGCACCGAATGTCATAACCGACGCGCCGGCCGCCAGGCCGTCGAGGCCGTCGGTGAGGTTGACCGCATTCGTTGTTCCCGTGATCAGGAACCACACCCAAATCAAGAACAGCGCAATCGGTAGGACGAGGGTCGTATCGCGAAACAGTGAGACCGCCTGCGACGCAGGCGTCCGGCCGTACTGGTCGGCAAACTGAATGGACAGAACTCCAAAACTCAATGCAACCGCGGCCTGTCCGAGCAGTTTTGTCCGCGCGCGCACACCGGTACTTCGCTGTTTAAAGATTTTCAGATAGTCGTCGGCAATGCCAACCACACCGAGTCCGCACGTTAGAAAAAGCGCCAGCAATCCCGACACCGTCGGTAGACGCCAAATCAGCAGGTGGGCCAAAAAGTATCCGCCGATCAATCCACCGAGGATGGCTAATCCGCCCATCGAGGGTGTTCCGCGCTTGCCCTGATGCTCTGGGTAAAGCTCGCCAATCGTTGACACGCGAATCGCCTGGGAATAGCCGTGTTGGCGAAGGAACCTGATGAGCAACGGGGTTCCGAGAATCGAAATAAAGAAGGCAATTACCGAGCCGATAAATATGAGCCTCATGTCGACAACTCCAAAATGCCCGCAGCAACCGCTTCAAGGCCCACTGCGCGAGACGCCTTCACAAGTACTACATCCTCACTGCGCAGCAAGGCCGACAGGATCTCGACCGCGTCCTGCGGACTGTCAACTAACCGAGTTCCCTCAGACATACCAGCTGCACTCCGTGCGTCAGCGATTGCCGCAGCAGCCGCGCCAACAACAACCACCTGCTCGACACCCAACTCGACGGTGAGTCGGCCGATTTCCTCGTGCGCGGCGTGTGACGATTCTCCCAACTCACGCATCTGTCCGAGTACTGCAAACGACCGGCGAGTCGCGGAAAATTCAGTCGAGTTTGAGCCGGCCAAGACCATTAATGCACGCAGAGCAGCCTGGACCGACTCCGGATTGGCGTTGTACGCGTCGTTAATCACTGTCACGTTGCTCGGTGAAGTCGATACCTCCATGCGCCATCGGCTTAAGGTTTGCACTCGACTCAACACCTGCGCGACAGCAGACACCGACGATCCCAGCGCTACCCCCACGGCTACAACTGCGGCGGCATTGGACACGTGATGTTCGCCAACAAGAGGAAGTTCGAGCCTGGCCGTTTGATCGCCCATCGTGACCGTGAACGACGGCTTACCCTGCGCGGACATGACGACGTCCGTCACCCGGACGTCCGCAGATTGCGCTCGCCCGAAGGTGAGTACCTTCGCCTTGGTGCGTGACCGCATCGCGCGCACGAAGTCATCGTCCTCGTTAAGGATCGCTACCCCATCTTCTGTAAGCGCCTCAACGAGTTCACCCTTGGCACGCGCGATCGCTTCACGCGAGCCAAATTCGCCAACGTGGGCACTTCCCACGTTGAGAACTAGCCCAATCTTGGGCGGTGTGATCCCACACAGATACCGAATGTGGCCGACCCCTCGAGCACCCATCTCCGCTACAAGGAACCTCGTGTCTTGGTCAACAGTTAACGCCGTCAGTGGCAGGCCTGTTTCATTGTTGAACGAACCTTGTGGGGCGACAGTTGGCCCGAGCTCCGGGAGCATCTGGGCGAGCAGATCTTTGGTACTCGTCTTACCACTTGAGCCTGTTAAAGCAACCACAGTCAACTCTGGCAAGCGCGTCACAACTCCACGGGCAAGCAGACCTAACGCGCGCACGGTGTCATCGACGCGAATGTGCGGAACGTCGACGTCGCGCGCTGAAATGACACCGGCCGCACCCGACCCAAGCGCACTTGCCACGAAATCATGTCCGTCAAACATGTCGCCCTTGATCGCAATAAATAGATCGCCCGGTTGCACTGAGCGCGAATCGATCTGCACTCGACCATTAACCGACGCAGTGGCAGCGGCGCCGTGTTTTAGTGACCCATCAACGATGAGGGCGATCTGTTCAAGAGTTAGGCGAATCATTGGTCACCCCTACATTCGAATACCGTTGCGCACCAGAGGTTCTGAGCGACTCAGCAACCACGATTCGATCATCAAATGCAGTGACCATCCCGTTGGCCTCTTGACCTTGCTCATGCCCTTTGCCAAGCACGAGGACTACGTCACCCGAGTGAGCGATCCCTACCGCATACTCAATCGCTTGGCGGCGATCAGCAATGTCGAAACTGGTCGCAGCCTCGAAACGGCGAACCCCAGATAACACGGCTTCGCGTATGTCGGCAGGTACCTCTGAGCGCGGATTGTCGTCGGTGACGATAACAACATCGGCCCCGTGAGCCGCGGCCTCGCCCATGTGTGGTCGCTTCGCTCGATCACGATCGCCACCTGCGCCTAACACGACGATGATGCGGCCAGCTGTGCCCTCACGTGCGGCGGCGATCGCACGATCCACTGCGTCCGGAGTATGCGCGTAATCGACGAAAGCGATGAGCCCACGTTCGCCATCGGGATCGAGTACCCGCTCCATTCGGCCGGGTACTCCCCCACACGCCGAGATCCCACGCGATGCTGTGACGGGATCGACTCCCACACACTGCGCTAGGGACAGTGCACCCAAGGCATTGGCGACATTAAAACTACCCGGCAGATGAACATCCACAGACGTGAGCGTGCCCGTCGCATCAACAGCCGAAAACGTCGATCCGCCTGCGTCAGTGATGATGTCTTGCGCATGAACGTCTGCCGATGAATTCAACCCAAAGGTCGTAACGGACAGCCCCGCCCGAGCTGATCGCTCTGCTAACAAGACACCCCAGTCGTCGTCCGTGCAGATCGCCGCGATGGGCGCCCGATCACCGATGAATAGGCTTGCCTTTGCCTCAAAGTAGTCGTTCATATCATCGTGAAAATCGAGGTGATCTTCGCTCAGATTGGTAAACCCGACTGCCGCGAACCTCACACCGTCGACGCGGCCTTGCCGAAGTGCGTGACTGCTGACTTCCATCGAGACCGCCTGCACCCCTTGCTCACGCATGACTGCGAGTAATGCATGGACGTCCGTGGATTCAGGGGTTGTACGAACTGTGGGGATCACCTCGTCCCCGATACGAGTGCCAACGGTGCCAATGACGCCCGTAGTCATTCCCGCTGAGCGCAAGGCAGCGTCCAACAAATAGGAGGTTGTGGTCTTTCCATTGGTTCCGGTGATTCCAACAACGATCAGATCACGCGACGGATGCCCGTATATTTGAGCTGCGAGCAGGCCTAAAATCAGCCGCGGATCCGGCGTTACCAGGATGGGCAGACCGGTCGACTGTGCCCGCTCCACTCCATCCTTATCGGTGAGGATTGCCGCCGCTGCGGCGTCACACGCCTGATCGACAAACTGGGCACCGTGAGTATTAAAACCCGAAAGGGCCGCATAAAGATCACCCGCCCGCACGCTGCGAGAATCATGGGTGACACCAGTTACAACCACGCCACCATGCGATGGGTCGAGGAGCCTTACGTCGACTGACGCCAGCAAGGTCGAAAGGGCAACCCCTGCGACAGATGGACGGGGCGCTACAGACACGATCTGACCCTATCCGGTCTCTACCAGGTGACCGGGAGATGCGGTCGTGGTGCGCCGGTCGGTGGCACGCGGAAATGCTCGAGGCTGTACGTCATGACAGATTTGAACACTGGTCCGGCGAGGACGCCGCCGTAATGACCGTTGCGCGGATTGTCCAAAATGACGGCGACGACAATCGATGGCTTGTCAGCCGGGGCAAACCCGATGAACGATGACGTGTAGCCCTTGTATCGGGCCGCTTTCGGATTTGGATCGGGATTAGCGCGATCGGCTGTCCCCGTCTTGCCGGCGACGCGATATCCGGCGATCGCGGCCATCGGCGCCGTACCTTCGTCGGAAACAACGGATTCCAGCATCGCACTCACCGTGCGAGCGGTCGCAACGCTGACAACACGTGATGACGTCGGCGCGCCAGCCACGTGGTACTGACCATCACTACTCGTTGACCCAGCGATCAACGTGGGCGACACTCGCACCCCGTCGTTAGCAATGGTTGCGAAGATTGACGCTGCTTGGACGGCATTGAGGCTTAAGCCCTGACCGAATGCGATGGTGCCGAACGAGGTGTTCGACCAATGGGCGGGGTCGGGAATATGGCCACGACTCTCGCCAGGAAATTGCAGACCTGTCGGCGACCCGATGCCGAACTTCTTCAAGTAGGTGTATAGCGTCTGCCCACCGATTAGCTCGGCAGCCATGATCGTCCCGATATTACTGGATTTGGCCAGAACTCCGTTGAGAGTGAGGCGTTCGGTGCCGTGCTTGTCATGGTCATGGAAGATCTTGCCGGGTCGCACCAAGACCGGCGGAATCACCAGATGGGTAAGTGGGGTGGCCTTGCGCTCCTCGATGACCGCGGCCATCGTCATGATCTTGCTCGTCGATCCCGGCTCGAAAACCTGCGACAGCGCACGGTTTCCAATATCCGCCTGCACGGCTTCAGCCGGCTTGTTTGGATCGAAGGTTGGAACAGTTGCAAGAGCGTATATCTGTCCGGTCTTGGGGTTCATCACAACGACGGTGCCGCTATCGGCTCGAGCGAACTTCACCCGCTCGGCAATTGCCTTCTGCGCCACCCATTGCACATCCCGATCAATCGTCAACGTGACATTCGTACCTGGGATCGGAGCGGTGCCCGTCGACGTTGTCGTCGGAATAGCCTGACCATGCCAACCACGCTGAAACACCGACGTGCCGGGGGTGCCAGCAAGTTCGTGATCGAGACCGTATTCCAAGCCGCCGGCGCCTTGGCCGTCAGCCCGAACGAACCCAATCACGTTCGCGGCCACGGAGCCGGCCGGATAGATTCGTTTTTTCGCAGGCTCGCTGTAGATGCCGGGGATGTTTAATGCAGCCAACTTTTGCCACGTCGCTGGCGTTACGGCTTTCTCGATGTAGACGAACCGACGACTTCCCGTCAATCGCTGTTCATAACCGCGTGGATCGCCACCGAGAACTGACGCAAGCCCCTGCGCCGCCAGATGTCGCGCAGCTGTCTTTTGCGCCTCGGTCGGATTCTTCGTTGGTATTACTAAAGTTTGATCCGCAGTCACGTTAACTGCGTCCACGGTGACAGCGAGCGGAACTCCGTTGCGATCGGAGATCACGCCACGTTGCGCCGGTAAATCCTTGGTGGTCATGGCTTCACGCTGTGCCGCAGCCGCCAAGGTGGGGCCCTGAATGATCTGCAAATCAATGACGCGAATCGCGACAACGGCTAAGAGCGCGAGGGAAATGAGCTGCCACCATCGGATTCGCTTACTCGGATCACCAGGGGTGAACATACGCGGCGGTTGGATTCGCGACGGTTTGCGTGCACGTCGGACTGGTTCGTCATACTCAACGAAATCACCGAGATAATCCGGGTCCACATACTCACGACGCGATGAGCCTCGGGGTGGTGGTGCAAGTGTCGTCATCGGCCAGCCACCGCCTTTGCAACCGGGGTTTGCGACGACGTGCTGCTCGGCACCGGCACAGTCTTCACACGAGCGGGCTTCGGCGCAGGAATCGGAGTGCCAAGAATCTTTCCGTCGGCGATTCGGATGAAGACCGGATTGTCAGACGGCACCATGCCGAGCGCGAGTGCACGCGATTGCAATTGCTCAGGAGATTCAGCGACTGCGACCTGCTGCGCCAATTGCTCGCGCTGGATGCTTAGTTGCTGCTGAGTTTTCGTCAGCGAGTGAATTTGAAAAGTTCCCTCGGCGAGCATGGTGTTCAACGAGAGAAGTACGACCATCCCCACGACCAAAATTGCGGCGATGACGAGAGAAAACATGCCCGTCCCGGCCACTCGCGGACGGGGCGGTGCGACAACCGTGAGGTTCGGCTTCGAAGATTCTGCAACTGCGGACGCGGTGGGCCGCGGCTGACGTTTCGGCTGAGCCAGCGGATCGGTTAGCGGAAGAGCACTCATGCCGCCTCCCTCATTCGCTCGGCTGCACGCAGTCGAACCGACGCAGCCCGCGGGTTGGTATCGATTTCACGCTCAGAAGCGAGCTCGGAACCCCTTGTTAACAAACGGAATTCAGGCTCATGTCCCGCAGGAACAAAAGGTAGATCGACCGGCACGTCGGAAACGGTGCGCGCCGTGATTGCATGCTTGGTGATGCGATCCTCAAGGGACTGATAGGAAAGCACCACAACGCGCCCGCCCACGTTGAGTGCATCCAGCGCAGCCGGAAGCGCCCGCTCTAGAACATCGAGCTCGGCGTTCACCTCAATGCGCAACGCTTGAAAGGTTCGCTTCGCAGGATTACCACCCGTGCGTCGAGCAGGTGCAGGGATCGAATCACGGACGAGATTCACCAGCCGCGCACTGGTATCGAACGGCTCACGAGCCCGTTCGCGAACGATCGCCGAGGCGATTTTGGAGGCAAACTTCTCTTCACCATAGAGACGAAGAATTCGTGCGAGCTCCCCCGCCGCGTACGTGTTCAGGACGTCAGCAGCCGTCAAACCTGTCGATCGATCCATGCGCATGTCCAGCGGCGCGTCATACGAGTAGGCGAAGCCGCGCTGTGGCTGATCGAGTTGCATAGATGACACGCCAAGATCGAACAAAATGCCATCTACGCGGGGTAATCCGGCGGCCTCAAGAACATCCGGAAGTTCGTCATACACGGCATGAACAAGAACAGTGCGCGAGGCAAAGGGCGCCAACCGTTGCGCACTGAGCGCAAGTGCGGATTCATCACGATCGATTCCGACAAGGCGTACCAGCGGAAACCGCTGCAGTAACGCTTCGCTGTGCCCACCCAGACCAAGCGTGGCGTCAACAACCACGGCGTTTGGACGCTCAAGGGCAGGAGCCAACAGCGCACAGCAACGTTCCAGAAAGACTGGAACGTGCGATGGTGTCGGCTCTGTCGTCATGTTTAGGCGATCCGCCCGATAACGAGCGAGAACAGGTAAACGACGGAAGTAGCAAGCGCAGCAGCGCCCACAAGTGCCACGAGCGAACGGGTAGCAGACGCAGCCGTCGGCGCCTGATTGTGCTCGATGGAACGGATGATGGTCTGTGACATTGCCAAGCCTCCTAGCCCTGACGGGCTCTCGCGGTGGGGGTCTGGATGAGATTGCGTACGTTCGTCGAAATGAATTTCAGGGTGTCGACTCGTGAACTTTCATGACTCCAGGTCCCCGTCCGTCACGCTCATCGCCTGCCACCGGGGAAGGTGTGTCAGGTGCAGGTGACGGCGCGGAGACCTCGTGTCATGAACTCAGCCGGTGGGAATCACCTCGCCGTCCAAGTCCACGAAAGACTGCTCAGTCCCAGCCAAATAGGACTCCCACGCCACTGCGTCCCAAATCTCGATGCGGGTGTCCGCGCCCACGACAACGCATTCGCGCGTTAGGCCTGCGTAATCCCGCAGATTCTGCGGAATGGTGATGCGTCCCTGCTTGTCGGGAACGTCATCGTGGGCACTCGCGAACAGGACCCGGGTGTACGCACGAACGCGCTCGCTGGTTTGCGAACCAGCACGCAGCTGTTCGGCGTAGGTCGCAAAGCCGTCCTGTGTCCACACGACCAAGCAGCGGTCCTGACCCTTGGTCATCACAAGACCGTCGACAAGTGCCTCGCGAAATTTCGCCGGAAGGATGACTCGATTCTTATCGTCCAACCGCGGGGTATGAGTCCCAAGGAACAACGTGAGTCACCTCCCATCGGCTATGCCATCGCGACGCCACCGATGCCGTCATCCGTGGTCGTGCTCACCAAGATACTCCACTTTACTCCACTTGTGCCCATTTCGTCACCTCTTTTGAACGATTTTTTGAATGATTGTGCGCGTGAAGAGACATCACCACAGGTCAGACCGGTGGTGGGAAGTGGAGAGGGTTTTAGGAAGAAGGCCCGAAAACTAGGCGTCTGGGGTCGTTGGGCCCGCGTGCCCAAGGTCTAGCCGTCGATCCGAGGTGTTGAGGATTTCTACGTCCGCTAATGAGCGCGGCCAGTCATGAACGACCGAAGTTCTCAACACAATGTCCTGTAGGGATCGGTTTTCCCTGCTGATAGCGCACCAGACCAGCCCGATCGGCACAATCGTGCACGCGATTGAGCGAATTAAGGCCGCAAACCAGTGCACCCGGCCGCCATTTCGGGCCACTACCCGAAGGCCTAGGACCCGATTTCCGAGTGTTCTCCCGTAGGTGGCCCAGCAGCCCCACAAGTAGAGCACCATGAAGATCAGCCCGACGACGACAAAGGTGCCAAACGTCCAATGGGGCGGCCGATAGCTTCGTGGGTCAATCAAGAATCGCAACAAGGCCAAACCGACGTAGGCACCGATCGTCACGATCGCGATGGTCGCGTAATCGATTCCGCCGGCGATCAGGCGAGAGATAAAGCCGGCACGTAAGCCCTGAATATCGACAGCGGCCGGTGGTAATGATTCGGCTGGCACATGGCGAGCACGACTACTCATGACGACAACCTCATGATGTCGGCCCCTGCTGTTCGATGACGCCAGGCACGTCCACCTGTCGCTTCTTGCGGCGCAGTAAGAATTTGTCCACCCAATGATTGACGAGCTCATCCCCGGACAAAGCCACAAGCCGACCCTGATTGATGACGTCCGCGGCAACACCTGTCGTCGAATCTCGGATGATCTCGGGCAGATCAACATCGTCGATCACATCTTCGGCGAGGCCAGCCATGTCAACTCGCGTCCGGACAATCTCGGTTAGGTCCATCCCGTCGAGTACTTTCGTGACGATGCGATCGAGATCAACCCGGCTCACCACAACGTCGGTTAGGTCCATCCCGTCGAGCGCAGTGGTGACAATGCGATCGATATCGACTACGTCCAGGACGAGCGTCGTTACATCAACACGGTCAACAACCTGACCAACGAGCCCTGGAACAAGCCCCGGCACGACAGCGTCCAACGTGTCTGACGTAGCGTTCGTCAAATCTCCCGTGGCGGTCTGCCGTACATTGCGTCCTCGCTCCCCCAACCGGTCCAGCATCGAGCCAAGGGTCAGGCTTTGCGGTAACAGCGGAGGGTTCTTTACAAACTCCCACGCGGCCCCGGCAGCTGGCGCGGCCACATACGCCGCTGCCTTGCCAACCGCAATCACGGGCGTCGCTACGATCACAGCAGCGCCTAAAGCGATGTCGACTGGCCCTTGAACAGACGGCGGCAGTTGCGGTCCGGGCTCATGAATGATCGGGGTGAGATCGCGCGGCTCACCCACGATCGGTGAGGCCGCAGCCTCAACCCACTCATCACTCATGGGGACAGTCTGACGTAGAGGCAGACCTCAGCGCATCCCACCGGGGAAATCACCGCCGCACACTAACTGTTACGGCGCGGTTAGAGGACCGGACTTTGCCGCAGGGAAGTAATTCTGGGCAATTCCTGACGTCCGCTTAGGAATCATGACCGAACGCGTCCACGACGTGATGACATCACCGTGTTGGTTAAGCCCACGCGAAAACATCGTGATGATGCCCATCTCTGGACGGGACGAACTTTCGCGCTTGTCGGTGCACACACTCTCGGCATAGAGCGTGTCCCCGATGTACACCGGATGCGTGAGTTTGATGTCGTTCCAGCCGAGGTTGGCAACAGCGTTTTGGCTCATATCGAGCACTGTCATACCAAGGATCACAGCGACAGTCAGACCGGAATTGACGATGATGCGCCCACCCGAAACAGGGTTCGACTCGGCGAAATGTGCGTTGAAGTGATTCTGATTGGTGTTGCACGTCAACTGGGTGAACCAGGTCGAGTCAGTCTCTGAGATCGTCCGGCCGATCGCATGCTGGTAGACGTCACCAACAACGAAGTCCTCGAAGAACCTTCCAAGTACTGCTTCGTGAACTGCCATGTCACTCGTCCCTTCGCGTCTTTCGCCGTGGAAACCTTCCATTGTCACTGCTGGGATCTTCTCACCGCCTAGGCGCCCCCCACACCCGGGGTGCCCGTGACCTTGGGCACGTCGGACCCCACAAAACCTGTCGATCGACGGGAACCACGCAACGCGGGCCACCGTCAAAACTGGAGTTCGGCGCTGGGCTCGCCTTCAGAGCCCGAGCAGGCAAGAATCAAGCATAAGCGCCGACTAATTACGGGAGACTTTGTGGCCAGCGACTTCACCGACCTTCAGGCAACACCAGGATCGGATGCAGATCTGAGCAACGTCGTTCAGGCGGCGGCCCACATCGCTCGATCCGTGGAGTCCGTCGTCGAAGGCAAACCCGAGGTCGTTCGACTCGCCCTGATCGTGCTTTTCGCCCAAGGTCATCTGCTTTTGGAAGATGTACCGGGCGTCGGAAAGACAACGTTGGCCAAGACCTTGGCGCGAACGTTGGATTGCTCGGTTCGGCGGATCCAATTCACTCCGGATCTGCTCCCCAGCGACGTGACGGGTGTAAGCATCTTTAATCAACTCACCCACCAATTCGAGTTCCGCCCGGGTGCGGTCTTCGCGAACATCGTTCTCGGCGATGAGATCAACCGAGCATCTCCTAAAACGCAGTCGGCACTACTCGAGTGCATGGAGGAGCAGCAAGTCACGGTCGACGGTACGACTTATCACCTAGCAGCACCTTTCATCGTCATCGCCACTCAAAACCCGATCGACATGGAGGGCACCTATCCCCTGCCCGAAGCCCAACGGGACCGATTCATGGCGCGAATCTCAATGGGATACCCGGATCGCGAAGCCGAGATGGCCATGCTCGATGGTCATGCGGCACATAAACCAATAGACGCCATCACACCGGTGGCGGATGCGACCCAAGTCGCGTCTTTGATTCAAGCGGTAAACCGAGTTCACGTCTCGCCGGCGATCCGCCAGTACGCGGTGGATATCTCACACGCCACCCGACAACACCGAGACATCCGACTCGGCGCCTCGCCACGTGCCACCTTGCATGTGATCCGCGCGGCAAAGGCGGCCGCGGCCCTAAGCGCTCGCGACTACGTCCTACCGGACGATGTGCAGGAGCTCGCCGCACCCGTACTAGCACACCGACTCATCCTGACAGCAGATGCTCAAATCGGTGGACGAACACCGGCGGCAATCATTGCCGAGATTCTTCAAAGAACACCGGTATCGCGCTGATGTCTGGATGGCGCATACTCACTCCCCTCACACGTCGCGGTAGCACGCTGCTGTGGTGCGGGGTTGGCATGACCTGCGTCGCCTTCCTCTTTGGCCAACGCGACCTCATCCGAGTTGGTGTCTTCCTGATCGCCCTACCGGCGCTCTCGCTGTTCGTCATGTCACGAATTCGCTTCAAAGTCTCGATCACCCGCGGTGTTTCACAGAACAGAATACCAGTGAACGGTTCCACCGAGACAGCGCTGAAATTGCACAATGTGGCTCGAATCTCCTCCGGTTTGCTCCTACTGGAAGACGCAATTCCTTGGGAACTCGGCCGATCACAACGCGTCGTCGTCGATCGACTGCAACCTAATCAGTGGCGAGATGTGAACTGCACCCTTTACGGGACAGCCCGCGGCCGTTACACCATTGGCCCCACATCAATCACGCTCGTCGATCCATTTGGCCTATGTCGAACGACCAGAAATTTCAGCGCCACGGACACCGTGACAGTCGTTCCAGCGACCATCGCCTTACCGACAACTTCACTGCACGGTGACTGGGCTGGAGTTGGCGAATCGCGGGCCCGAGCCATCGCGTCTACCGGTGACGATGACGTCATCCCCCGTGAGTACAGAATTGGGGACGATCTTCGACGAGTTCACTGGAAATCCACGGCTCGTTCTGGTGAGTTGATGGTGCGACGTGAAGAACAGCCGTGGCGTAACCGCGTGACCCTTGTACTCGATTGCCGGGAGAGCGCACATCGCGGCTCCGGCCCAGACTCGTCCTTTGAATGGGCTGTTACCGCGGCGGCATCCGTCGGCCAGCATCTCCTTGAGCGTGGTTTTGGGGTTCGGATCATGGACACGTACGGAACACCGATTGTGTCCCCCAGCCAGGCAAGCGAGTCCCTCAGCGGGAGCGAATCGGTCGGTGCCCTGCTCGACCTCATGGCCACCGTCGAATGTGGCCAGGCAGGCACGGCACCGACCAACCACTCCCTGTCCCCCGAGGCTTTCTCCGACGGTGTTCTGATCGCACTTCTCGGAGATCTCGAGCTCAAGGACGCCGAGTCGATCGCAGCCCTTCGTCCACGGCGCGGCACGGCATTGGCGTTCATCTTGGACACATCGTCGTGGGGTGGACGCAGCCAGATTCCCGATCACGCGGGGCAATCGCGCAGCGCCGCACTCTTTGCTGTGCACGGTTGGCGATCCGCGATCTGCGGCCGTGACAGCGATCTTGCCGACACATGGCGCTCGTTAAGCACGGGCGCGCTGGCAGGTGCATCGTGACAGCAACAGTGAACAATCCCGTCGACCTTCAAGAGCCACAGGATAACCCGGCTCTGCTTTCCGGAGTGTCACAACCGGAGTTGACGACAAGGAGATTGCTGGCTCTGTCTTCGGCGTCCCTGGTAGCAGTTGTTCTAGGTTCGCTGTCCCTGTCATCAATCCTGATCGGAGGCGGCTGGTTCGCTCGCTGCCTGATCGTCGTCGTCTGCGTCGTCGCGCTCTGCACCGCTCTGACAGCCATCGGGCTGCCGCTGTTCTTCATCCCAATCGTGGCCGGCTTCGGGCTGCTGTGTGCGGTCACCGCGCTGTTTTGCGATAACGGGACTCTTGGCTTGTTCCCGAACTTTGACTCACTCGATTCTTTACGTGCACTGCTGATCGAGGGGCAAACCAATGTCAACCAGTACGCCCCGCCCGTCCCGGTATCGATGGGTCTCGCCTGCCTGATCTCGTTATCCCTTGGTGCCGTTGCTGCTCTCGTTTACCTGCTCACGGTAAACCTGCGCCTACCCACATGGGCGTGCATTCCAGTGCTAGCCCTCTACGTGGTTCCAGCGTTTGTCGTTGAGGGTGGCGCACCGCTCTGGGCATTCGTCATCGTCATCGCGGGATGCCTAGTCCTGTTGGCAACCGACCAGCGCGTCTTAGTGTCAGCGTGGGGACGTTCAGTGTCGTCAGATCGGCAAGCGCGTAGCTCTGACGCACCCACCGGGCTGTCCGTCGCCGCCCTTCGTCTCGGTGCGCTAAGCCTGATTGTTGCCGTATTGGTTTCGCTCGTGTTGCCGGGGCTATCTGACTCAGCACTTAACTGGTTCAACGCTCAGCATGCGTTGAACGCCGCTGGTGGTGACGACACGTCGCCGGCGAGGCCCATCGGGCTAAATCCGTTGGTGTCCCTTCGACGTGACTTGCTTAACCAACCAAATGGCGTCATGTTCACGTACAAATCCGATAACCCGACGCCAGCTTACTTTCGCACGGCCGTACTTTCGGCCTACAACGGTGAAACGTTCTATCCACTCGTCGCCGGGACGGGAGTCTTGCCCAGCACGCCTCGAGGAACTGCCTTGCTTGATACGTATCGAACACAGTCAGGCTGGACATACCAGTTCGTCGACCAGCAGCTATCGAGCCCATACCTGCCGATGCCCGAGGGCTTCTTCGATGTCAAGACCGACCAACCAGGCTGGGTCATAGACCCGGGGACAATGCAGGTGAGTGGAGGCGACACCCTTGGCGCCTCGTGGACCGTCACCGCCGGCACGTCCATTCCGTCACCGTCAGCACTTCGCGCTGCACCCAATCTTGCCGCCGATGAGCAAAAGAATCTTCTGACCGGGGTTCCCCGCGCACTGATAGATCAGGCAAAGGGGCTGACCGCTCGATCAGCTACAAAATACGATGCGGCCTTGGCAATCCAGCAGTGGCTACGCGATACGTTCACCTACAGCACGGACGTCGAGTCGAACGAATCGGCAAGCTATCTGACGCAATTTCTGGCCGATCGTAAGGGCTACTGCGAGCAGTTCGCCGCAACCATGGCGCTTATGGCTCGGGGCATCGGCATCCCATCACGAGTGGTCGTGGGATTCACCGCTGGTACCAAACAAAAGGACGGGACTTGGTCGGTTAGCCCACATCAAGCACATGCTTGGCCTGAGCTATATCTCGGACAGTGGGTGCGCTTTGAACCTACTCCGCGAGCGCAGGTCGATGGCAGCGGTGTGATCGCACCAACCTGGTCCCTACCTAACGTCGCACCGGCTAAACCGATCACGATCGAACCTTCACACAACGACAATGCTCGCAATAGACGCGACCAGGAGTTACGACGAGATCGCAGGGGCACTCGTCCCGTCGTGGATCTTGGAGCCTCCAGCAGCTCCGCCCCCGCCACCTCAACCGATCACTGGCGATGGATCATGCTGATCCTCGCGGGCATTGCTGGTATCGCAGCGGCAATTGCCCCTGCCGTTCGCCGGTGGTGGCGCCGTCGCAACCGGCTAGCAAGTGGTGACATCGATCAGGCGTGGGATGAGTTACGCGACACTATTCGCGATATCGGTGTCCCGTGGTCGGATTCGGCAACCCCGCGCCAGGTCGCCGCAACGATGATCGGTGCGCAGCACTTACGCGGTGACGCAGCCGAGGCTGCCACCCGACTCTGCGAGGTCACCGAACTATCTCGTTATTCCCCGCGCACTCCGCGAACGGGACGGCTGGCAGATGATGTGCGTACGGTTCGCCGTGCCCTCCTGACCAGGATGGATCGACGCACGCGGATCATGGCCACGGTGCGTCCCGCGTCACTTCATCAGCCGCCGTTGCCGGACAGTCTGGTACAACGCGATCTGCAATGAAACGGGTGGCAGCACCAACTGCCTCCACGAGGAGATAAAAACAAACTCGCCGTTGCTCTGGGAGCACGACGAGTTTGGAGAGTAACGAACCGCTACAGGTCTTGATCGTCACCTTCACGACGGCGGCGGAAGCGCTCATCCATGCGATCCATGAAGCCCGCGTTGGGTGCGGCCGGCGGGGCTGCAGCCGTTGGCGTAGCTTGCACTGTTGAGGTTGCCCGCATACTGCGCACGACGGCGTAGGTACCGAGAAGCATCATGACGAATCCGAGCACACCCACGGGAATCAGCGACGATGCCGCCCCCAGTACGAGAACTGCCAAGCCAGCCAAAGCGACAAGTACCCCAAGAGCGGCTTGTCGACGCGACCCTGGACGCGGTCCGGCCGAGCGAAGGGACGAGGCGAATTTGGGATCCTCTGCGTAGAGGGCTCGTTCCATCTGCTCGAGCAGGCGCTGCTCGTGCTCAGATAGTGGCACAGCTCCTCCTCGTGAATAACTCAGGTAATCGATCAGTAAAACGATTTAGGAACCCGCGGGGTTCCCCATCGCTCCAAGACCAGAATAAGCACCTATTGGCCATAACGAAACCCGTAGCGGCAGATGAGTTACGTGAGTCCTGGATTTAATTCTCCGCGGCGAGCACTCTGCGTCACTTTTTCGCGAAAATGTGGCTTCCTGTGACGTAGTGCGAGCGCGTGCACAGAGGATCAACGCGGTGGCCTCGGGGCCACCGGAGCCCCGCCAAAGCCGTCAGAGCTACCTGTATCAAGGAGACGAGCAGGTTGAACTGCACCCTTACCGAACCGGGCACTAGCCTTATCGACCGCCTGTTCAGCCTCACGCCACCCAATCTCGGGTTCATCGAGGAACATGTACCGAGGGGAATCGTCAGCCTCGGTCAGGCCCTCAGCTCGAACTCCGACTAGGCGGATTCGAGCCCGCTCTAATCCCAGCGCATCGTAAAGATCACGAGCCGTGGCATATACCTCGCGGGAGATATCGGTACCCGATCGAAGCGTGCGCGAGCGGGAGATGGTCGTGAAGTCAGCGAATCGTACTTTGAGAACAATCGTGCGAGACACAAGCCCTTGGTGTCGTAGCCGACTGGCTACTCGCTCAGATAGCCGCAGGATCTCGCGATGAACCAACTCGGGATCGTCGATATCGCGGGGGAAGGTCTCTTCAGCCCCAATACTCTTCTCCCCCTCGGGTACGACCACCGGACGAGGATCGCGACCCCAGGCCAACTCGTAAAGATGCGTACCAGCAGCCTGGCCAATAGCGCGGATCAGCGTGTCAACGGGAGTATGGGCAACATCGCCAACCGTTGCGAGCCCCAACCTGGTCAGTGCCTGCTCGGTCTTGTCGCCAACGCCCCAGAGCGAACCGACAGGCAACGGATGCAGGAACGTGATGACACGATCCGTGGGTACGACAAGGCGTCCATCAGGCTTAGCACGAGTAGAAGCAAGCTTGGCGATGAACTTCGTCGGCGCAACCCCCACGGTGCAGGTGATGCCCTGCTCATCAACGACCCGCGCACGAATCATGTCAGCGATATCAGCCGATGGGCCGAGTCTGCGACGGGCACCGGAGACGTCGAGAAACGCTTCATCAAGGCTCAGCGGCTCAACATAAGGTGTGACATCACGGAAGATCGCCATCACACCGGCGGACACTTCTGTGTACAGCGCAAAGTTCGGCGGTAGCACAATGACCGCAGGGCATAGGCGCTTAGCCCGCGACATTGGCATCGCTGAGTGGATGCCATAGCGTCGCGCCTCATACGTCGCAGCCGTGACAACCCCGCGCGACCCATCACCACCGACGATGACGGGCTTACCCACCAGATCTGGACGAGACCGCAACTCACACGATGCGTAGAAGGCATCCATGTCGACATGCAAAATGTTGCAGCCGTCATCATCACGAGCCCCGTCGATAACGGGATCATCCGTAGAAACGTCCGCCTGCGTCAGGCGGGCTCCTCGGGTGATCTGACTACGACTCACAGGATCATCATCTCTAGTTCATCTGACATTGGATGCTCACCACCCCGAACTTCCATTACTGCTATGCCATAACTTGCGCGGGGTGGGGCGACCAGAGTCTTTGTCGACTGTCGGATCGCTCTGATCGACGCTTGCACCCGAGATCGAGCCTGCTCGACCACCGCGAGTCGCCACCTGACTGCGCGTGTCAGCAGCAGCAATCCCCTGCGGAACAATATCGGCGTAGGGCGATTGCCGAAATCCGCTGGCATGAACGAGTACGCGACGTAACCGTTCCCCTCGCTCATGTGCAGTTTCATGCTCTGGTGGGGCTGCGGCGACCGGACGAGTGGATCGGCTACCTGCCCGGCCTTCAACGGCTGCATCATCGGAATCCATTGATGTTCCGAGCCCCGAATCAAGGAGTTCAGCAACAGCAGCCTTCCCGCCTGATTTCCATGCTTCGTAGACAACCCCGAGTTCCCAGGCACCCGTGGCACGAATGGAAATACCCCGCGGCCCAGTTCGACGAGTGATGCCGCGAACGAGTAGAAGCCACGAACCGAAAACTGTTGCCGCATAGGGTCCTTGAGCATCTTCAAAGAAGGTGGCATCGACCGGACCGGTTGAATCATCGAGGGTAAGAAAGACCACGCGACGACCAGATCGAACAGGTGGAGTTTGGGTTGCCACCTTCACCCCAGCGATAAGAACTTCGGTCGTTGATCGACGAGTGAGCAGATCACGAGAGGGGGTAACCCCGAGATCGTTGAGCATCGGCGCGTAGAAATCGACAACATGTCTACTGGCATCGAGCCCTAAGATCTCAAGCTCAGCCCGAACTCGTTCGGCATCAGTCATCTCCGGAAGACCGCTGGCCGCGATCTCACCGGGTGCATCACCGAGTTCAAGCGTGAGTTGCACATCAAGTTCTGATGCCTGAATTGCTGCCATCGGCGCTTGGCTTTGTCGACGCGAGGCTGCAACAACATCACCTGCCCGCCCATGGGCCTTCCCATCAACACTGAGAGCAACACCATGAGCCGACTCGCTCAGTGAGTAGGTGCGCCGCTTCGGGGCTGCTGCTCGCGCTGCCTTACCTGTCGCGCGGGTGTATCGATCGAGATCGGCAATCTGTAACAGCAGATCACGACGAGTGACTCGACCACGTCGACGAACCGGCGCCGATAAACCAATGCCGTAAATGGAATCAAAACCACCTGCCAGTACTAGCCGTTCAACAATCGGACGTGACACCGATGCCCGAGTCCAGAAATCCGATAGTGATTGATAGGGACGACTAGCCACGATGCGTTCGATCTCAGCAGCACTGATTCCCTTCACATCAGCAAGTGAGAGCCGGATTCCATATGCAGAACCGTCCGGTAGCCCTGGCACAGTTGATGCACGACGTGGCCGCTCCCCTAAAATTTCCGGTGGCGGTTCGTCATAAGGGGAAACTCGTTCAACCCGGTAGCTCTTATCAGAGGTATTCACGTCGAGCCCGAGAATGGCAATACCAAGATTGCGTGCCTCATCAAGGATGAGCCGCTTGGGATACATCCCCGGATCATGGGTGAGTACACCAGCAAGGAAGGCTGCTGGGTGATGTGCTTTGAGCCACGCCGAGTGATAGGTCGGAATTGCGAAGGCAGCAGCGTGCGCCTTACAAAAACCGAATGAGGCAAATGCTTTGAGAACCTCCCACACCCGCTCAATGATGACCAGTTCGTATCCCTTGCTTCTGGCAGCGGGATAGAACCATGCTCGTACCTCCTGCTGGGATTCAGGTGAACCAAGAATTCGTCTGATTTCATCGGCCTCAGCAAGTGAACATCCCGTCATGATCGACACGATCTTCATAACTTGCTCGTGAAAGACAACAACCCCGTAGGTCTCTTCGAGTGCTGGCCGTAGATCCGGATGTAGATACTCCGCCTCATTCCACCCCTGACGAGCACGCAGAAATGGAGTGATCATGTCGGACTTCACCGGCCCCGGACGGAACAGGGAGATATCGGTGATCAGATCATCGAATCGATCTGGTGCGAACTTGCCGATGAGTTCACGCTGACCTGGTGATTCAATTTGAAAGCAGCCAAGAGTATGTGCTGATTTCACTAAGTCATACGTGGGCTCGTCATCAAGTCCGACTCCATCGAGATCGATCTGCACCCCATCAACTCGGGCAACTTCGTCAACGGCATAAGCCATCGACGATTGCATCCGGATGCCGAGGACATCGAGCTTGAGTAAGCCAAGTTCTTCAACATCGTCTTTATCGAACTGGCTCATCGGAAATCCCCGCCAGCTTGCTTCGACAGGCGTGCGATCTAGCAGCGTGGCATCCGAAAGCACCACCCCGCAGGGATGTAGTGCGATATGCCGTGGCAATCCATCAAGTGCCTCGACGAGAGACAAGAACCCATCAAGCTCGCCACGAGCTGCAAGCTTTCCTAAACCAGAGGAACGAAGTTCAGGAAGCTCAGCAAGAGCATTACGAGCATCACGAGCCCGGATGTGCGGGAAAGCCGTTGCGAATGCGTCGATCTCACCCCGTGGCATCCCCAATGCTGCACCCACATCACGTACGGCATGGCGCACCCGATAGGTATCGCGCATCGAAATACACACACACCGCTCACCACCGAAACGTTCAAGCATCTGCTCGTACACCTCAGTGCGTCGCGCCGACTCAACGTCGATATCGATATCGGGAAGGGCACGACGAAGAGGTGACAAAAACCGCTCCATCACGAGCCCGTGGGCAAGTGGATCAACCCCTGAAATCCCCAGCACGTGATTGACCAGACTGCCCGCACCTGACCCACGCGCGGCAACGCGGATATTCATCCCCTTAATCAGATCGACAACCTCAGCGACGGTGAGGAAATAGCCGGCAAAACCTAGGGTTGAGATTGTGGCAAGCTCAGCCTCAAGTCGATCTCGCGCTGATACTTCGGGGTGCTGGGTACGGATCAGATATTCGCTGAACGCCCCCTCACATCGCTGACGTAAATATCGATCCGCTGCATGAGCTTCAGCAGCAAGTTCCTTGGGGCCGCGATCCCGCTTAATCGAACTTCGCTGTGCGGCACGTGCTGGAAGAATGAGATCAAGCTCCGGAACGTGTACCTCACCGATTCCGAGATCAGCAACCGGATCAAGCTGGCAGGCTTTGGCTAGCTGACGAGTATCTGCAAGTAACTGATCCACTTCACGACCTGCCCTTGCTTCATCACGGGCTAGCCCTGAGAGATGAACGATCTCCGTTGCCAACTCGCGCATATGCGCACCATCGGCGAGATGACCCTCCCCATTGGCTCGATCAAGATGTCGTGAGTCCAACGGGACCAATCGACGAATCGCATCGAGCACATCGATTACCGGGGCTTGATCACGCTGCGCATGACGAACTGCTGCGGCCAAAATCGCCGGAATCTGCTGCTCCCTAGCGAAGGTCAACATTCTCGCTGCGGCAGCAGACGAATAGGGCAGCCCACGCACAGCAGCCCCGGAAACATCAGTAACTGCAAGGGCGGAATCACGGGCGCGATGGCTGACAATCTCGATTGCGAGTCGACGGCCAAACACTTCCCGCCAGAACCCGAGTGCCTGCAGCCCTTGATCAGGCCGCCGACGCATGATCGCTCGACCAACATCGGATTCGGGTCCAAGCAGCGCCACTAGCCCGTCAGAATGCTGGGCTATGAGTTCAAGGGATGCCACCGGTGAACCGCGCCGCCCCTGAGCCGCAATTATCGAAGCGTCATCACCATGGAACTGCGCAGTGCTCAGCACATCCGTTCTGGACTGAGATGAACTACTCACGCTGAAATCAGATTCAAGTCCCAGATGTGCAGCTGAAACTAACCGGCACAGGGATGCCCAACCAGTTCGCCCACGAGCAAGCAAAACCACTCTGCTGTGCCGCTGATCTACCTCACGTCCACCGCGTGCCGGAGTGCGACGAACACGGGTGCGCTCAGCCAGAGTTGGGCCCTGCCCAACCCTGCCCGCCGAGGTGCGTTGAACCCGCGACCCTAATGCAGCTTCGCTCACACCCTGTGGGGACGGTGTGGTGAAAGCCAGGTCAACCCCAAGGATCGGCGCAATGCCGGCATCACGGCAGGCCAGTACAAATCGCACTGCACCATAGAGCCCATCACGATCAGTAAGGGCGAGTGAATCCTGCCCTAGGGCAGCGGCACGTTCCACCAAGGCAGCCGGACTACTCGCGCCATGGCGAAGTGAGTAACCCGACGCCACATGTAAATGGACGAAGGAATCTTCAAGCATCGAAATCTGGGCCCTTGGCGGATCCACGAGTTGGCGGTGAAGGAATCTGTACGGTGGCATCACTCAGAAGTGGCTGGTGAATAGCACCTAACTGGCGCGCGACAAGGCTCAGGAACTGCTCAGCCTCACGTACGAGATCATCAGCTTCTCTCGCAGTAACAACACCACGTAAACCAGCTTCTGCAGCCGCCCGTTTGGAAGCCCCTGCAGCGAAGAAAGCTGCCCATTCAGAAAACTCAGGTGCGATATCTGCAAGGAGAACCCACGCACTTCGAACTCGCGAACCCCGACGACTACGCGGACGAGCGCGAGCTGCCAGAACTGCCGCTGCTGCACGCAGAGCCGCTAGATGTGCATGTGCGTAGCGCGACTCACTTTCCTGTGCCACACCAGCGGCTAGAAGCTCTCGAGCGGCACCGGCCAAAAGGTCACGACTATGCGGGGTGGCGGACACCGATGAACTAGTCATTGATACTCCACCTTGCTCGAATGTGGGCGAGGGATTGGCATCAAGTGCAAGCTGAAGCGTTGCAGTTGGATTGATTGATGTGACAGTCATAACGACCTCCTCAACTCGACCCGATGGGTCACTAAACGGCATATAAAGATGTATGGGTGAAAGAACGTGATCCGATCTGCGCACCGAGCTGTGCTCAGTCCAGTGCTCGGGCTAATCGCCACTGACCCTGTGCGAGCTCTGCACTATCAGCGCCACGAATTTCGCAGGCCACGTCATAAACCCCGATAGGTGCCGACGAACCAGCAGCGGCCTCCACCCGCCAAACCCACCGTTCGGTGGCTCCAACATCACGGGTGATGGATGGTTCAACAGGTACGCCATCAACTGATCCACTAGGTAACGCCCGCAGCTTTGACTGACGCTGAAGTGAGGTCCACCAGGTACCCGACTCGACCCAATGAGCAAGGACGTTACGTACGACGTAGATGCGGCTGCGCCATAGGAACTGGTTACCGACGGCAACCCCACCCGCAGACCCGGCACCCGAAGAATCTGCGCCTGCAGAACCAGTACGGATGGAAATGACCTCGCCATATGTGCGCATCGCAGGACCTTCCTCGGATGTATCTAGACGTTTTCGGCTATGAACTGCCCTGGCAGTTCACCCGGTCCAGGGGAAGGCAACCGAGAACCAGCCCGTGGTGGGATGCGGTGCTTCCCCGCACACGCACCCCACACACGGGAAGGTCGTAGATCATGAATTCAGCTGGCCCGCGAGAACTACCTGAATCCCGATCTAGGCGAAAACTCAGATCAGACAGCCGCGAATCCGCCGATACCGTGTTTTCGAATCCGAACATTCGACGAAAGTCAGGGAAGGCCTTCATCGAACATATGTTCGAACAAGTTCTAAGGTAGCCCTACCCCCTGACAGTGCGCAAGATGCATCCCTGTCGGATGTGCGGTGGGATGCGAATCCGGGCCCGTGGCACGGATTGCAGTGACGATCTACAGGTCGCCCAGCACGTCTAGCAACCCGGAGGTATCACGGATTGTCTTGCGACTAACGGACACCACCAATCCGCCGTCGGCACGCTCTCTGATCTGCCCAAGCGCTACGAGGTTATCGATTGCGGCATCCACCTGTTCGTCTGGGAACTCGGTGATCTTGGCCGCAAGATCCTCTCTGGTCGGATACTCCAACCGCAGAATCGAAGACAACACCCGACGTTCGGCCGGATCGGCATCGAGCAAGCCGAGCAGACCCGCCGACCATGATTCTGCACTCAACGCTCGCACCGTCGTTTCTTCAACTGCGCGAATCGTATGGGAATTAATTCCCCCCGTTTCGCTGAGGTCTCCACAGAAGTTACCCGGACCGATCTCGGCTATCCGTTGATCGTGACCTGATCCGCTCGTCCCGATGATCTCTACCCGGCCACTGACCACATACATAACCCGATCAATGCGCGACCCCGCCCGCACCAAGATGTCACCGGGGCTGAAGTGCTCACTAAACAGTCGCGACTGTAGCCGCTCCCGCTGCGACTCTGGGAAGGTCGAAAGGATCCGGTCATCAATAACACCGGGCAGGTGCCGCTGCCAGACTTGGGCATAGTCCTCATGCGCCATGAGCTCGCCATGTTTCCCAGCCATCAGATCCCTACCCACCATGGCCAGCACATGATCGGCCATGGATGCGACCTCTTCGTTCATCGTCGACAACACGACAGTCCGGTTGACGCCATGTCTCAACGCAGCAAGCAGTGGTCCGGCTGCGTCAGCATCGGAGAACAGCGACAGATCCTGGATCACAACCACATCTGACGCACTCAGACACGTCATCGCGATCATTAACCGTTGACGTTCATGGACACTCAGTAATTCAGCGTGAGTGCCAAGTGATGCGTCAACTCCACCATGTGCCAATGACGTCAGGTGAGCTAGGCCGACTCGTTCTAAGGTGCCAGCAATGTCCGCCTCTGATAGATCCGCGCGAACCGAACCAAGGTGCTCTCGGACGCTCGCATCCATCAAATAGGGCTCATCTGCGATCAACGTGATCCGACGACGGATAGTTGGGTAACGCACGTCCATTCCGTCCAGTAGTACGCAGCCCGCGTCCGGATCCCGGTCACCAGAAAGCACCTCGGCCAGGGCATCGGGTGAACTGCCGCGGTCCCCCGCCAACACAACCAATCCACCCAGCGGCAGCTCAACGTCACCGACCGCCAGAGGGCTATCAGGTGTCAGTGCAACATCTCGTAAAACCAATGTGCCGGCAACAGACCCGGCAAGCTCCGCACTAGGTCGATGTACTCGTCTAGGTGAGTTGACGATCTGCTCGATGCGTCGCTTACTTGTGACGGCCAGTCGGAACTCTCGAATCCAAGGTGGCAGAGCTTCCAAGCCACTGACGACGAACTCGATGTAGAGCAGGGCGGGTGCGATTGCCGCGGCATTATCGCTTCCGCCGATCACCGCCATACAGACCACGACAAAAAGTGCGAGATAGCCAGTGAAGCGAGCCGCGGTAAGAAGTCGGTTAATCTGCGTTTGCTGGTGATGGGTCGCAACCCGCAAATGCTCTGCCCGGGCGAAGAACCGTGACTCCATCCAAGCGCCAAGATTCATACCAGTGACATTGCGACCTGCAGTGATGGCCTCATCCACTACCGCCCCGACGTCAGCTGACGCATCCAAGCGATGCCGGTCGCGCTCGAAGATCGCGTTACCGATGACTCGGTTGAACACGATAAAGAAGATGACTGCCCCCGTCGTCACCACTCCGACGGGAAACTCGATGTACAGCAGTAGTACGAGACTGAGTGTGATGCCAACGATGGCTGGCAAACCTTCCACGACGGTTGCATCCATCGCCGCTTGAATGCGATCAACATCGGCGGTGTGACGGTCGATGACGCTGGGCCGGCGCAAGAATTTCTGCCGAAGCACCGGTGATTCCAATGTTGACTCGAACACCGATGCGCTCATGTCACGACTTACTTGAGTGGCGAAATCGTGAGTTACCCTTCGGGACAGCATGGCCCCGACGACCGCGATTGTGATGAGAACGGCGATAGAGCCAATCGCTTCAAAACTCGAAATCTCTGCGTGTGCCGCCTCCGGCGACGACTGCGTGCTGTGCTCCCCTGCCGCCAAGATCGCATGAATTCGCAGCGGGATGTACAGGCCCGCAAGTAGCGCCGTCAGTCCCAAAGCCAGCGCGAGAATGACCTTGGATTTCACAGGTTCAAGGAACGGACGCAGGAAGCCATACAGCTCGCGTCCGGCCGAGATGCGCCCTAGATGGCCCACGGAAGGATGCTCAATGGTCGGGACGACCCCAGCCCCATCGGCATCCATCAGCACTCCATCTGTCGCCCCACTCGGGTAATGCGCTTCTCATCGTAGAGGTTCAGTCCGATTTCGAACGCTGAGCCGGCACAACTGGGCCAAGCCTTCGGGCGAACCTTGAGCGGAGGTTTAGGTGGCGGCGAGGCTGACAAACATTCGATCACGTACAAATAGAGACTGGGTAAGACAAACCTCTAGACCATTCGATCGATTTTCAGCCACCGAGGTTGGGGGTACTGACATGGCCATACCGAGCATGCCGTCTCGCTGGTCATCTCTAAGTGCCCGACTTGCGCTCCTGATCGCCGGACTACTTGCGCTCAGCGCACTTGTAACAACTGCCTACTCAGCAATCACCGCTCACCGTGCCGCGTCGGCTAGTTCTGAACAGGCCATGCAGAAGGCACTTGAATCCACCACCCTTCTGGTTCACCAGTCCAACGATCAAGAACAGACTTTTCGATCGACCGCGCTGTCTGATCGAGCTGCACAGTTGAAGAACATCGCTCAACCCATCATCGAAACGCTCAATGAACTGAACGCTGAGGTCGAAGCCGGTCAGCTCACCAAGGCGCAGGCTCAGGCAACCGCCGAACGGGTGATCAGATCTGTTCGGTACGGAAACAACGACTACTTCTTTGCATTCGATCCAGCCGGATTAGCTGTCGCCCACGCCAACCCGAAGTTCGATGGTAAGAACCTGATCGACGTGAAAGATGCAGACGGAAACTTCGTCATTCGCCAACTCATCCACTTGGCCCAAACGAAGGGCTCAGGTTACTTGCAATACAAA
Source organism: uncultured bacterium (assembly GCA_903826575.1). Taxonomy (GTDB): domain Bacteria; phylum Actinomycetota; class Actinomycetes; order S36-B12; family CAIYMF01; genus Longivirga. The sequence continues at coordinate 69,543 of CAIKEU010000106.1, read as the reverse complement.
TGGCCTCGGCTCAACGCAACGGCAGCATCACCTGGTCTCAGCGCAATGCCCTCCGGCGGTTTTTCCGCACCCAAACTTTCCTACGTCTATCAATTCGCTCCATGGGACTGGACGATCGGTACGGGGGTCTACCTCGACGACATCGATGCAACCGTTGCCGCGATGCGAGCCAAGGATGCAGAGAGTTTGTCCCAATCGTTTGCGAATCTGAATATCGCCGATCGAGGGCTGATCTTCGTGTTGGACAAAGGTGGCAAGGTTGCCATCGCACCCAGTAACCGAGATCTGACAGCACTCGGCACAACGCAGTGGGGAAAGAAATTCGAAAAAATCGCACTGTCCAACGCACCAACCTCTGACGGACCCATCAATCACATCGACCTCACTACGAACCTGTCGGGTGACCCAGAGTCCTGGCAATTGGACATTGCTTCGATTCCCGATCGCGATTGGACACTCGTAACTGCAATACCGGACGCGGAGATCAATGCTCCAGGTAACGCTTTGGCGCTCAAGCAAGCCATCTTGAGTTTGTTGGTTCTCGCCCTCGGTATCGGAATCGGATTGCTGACCAGCCGACGCATCGTCCGCCCTGTCGAACAGCTCACCGCAGCTGCCAGAGACCTTCAAGATGATCGGTTTGATCCGACGAGCTTGGATGTGGTTGCCGCTCGGAGCGACGAGGTCGGAGTTCTGGCACAAACATTCCAACGCATGGGCACTGAGTTGGTCGAGCGCGAGCGCAAGTTGCGTGAACAGGTTTACAAACTGAAGGTGATCATCGATCACGACAAGGTTCAGGAAGAAGCCAGCGCGATTACCGATACCGACTACTTCAAAGATTTGGCTGAGCGCGCCAAGGAAATGCGCACGCGGAACACTGAAGCAAAACTCTAGTCTGCGAGAGTATGGCCGTGACTGAAGATATCCGTCCTACCTTGCATCCGAACGCACAAAAAGTCGCCGCCGCCCTCGCCGCGATGGACGTTCGTGGCGAAGTTCGCGAATTGAACGACGCCGCCCGCACTGCCGAAGAGGCTGCTGCCCTTCTCGATATCGAGGTGGGCGCGGTGTGCAACTCGTTGATTTTCGACGCAGATGGTGCACCGCTCCTAGTTCTCACCTCCGGTGCACATCGCGCCGACACAGCGGTGCTTGCCACCCTTACCGGGTCGGCGCAGGTGCGACGAGCAACCCCAGATTTCGTCCGCACCGTGACAGGCCAACCGATCGGCGGCGTGTCACCAGTCGGTCACCCCACTCCCATCCACACCATCGTCGATATCTCACTCAACGACCACGAGGCGGTGTGGGCGGCCGGCGGCCACCCACATTACGTATTTCCAACGACCTATGCAGAGCTACTGCGCATCACGGGCGGAACAGCAGCGGTTGTTTCCAGTACGTAGTCCGCGGACCCTTCCTGCGCGGAAAATGCGCTGTTTGGCATCTGGTCACGCGGCAAGTCCTGCATCAAGCCATACGTCTTTAACGAACCGCCCTGCCGTGGGACGATAACGAGGCTATGACACCGCTCAATCCCTCCGTTCCCCGGCATGAATACGCCGCGCAGAACAGGCTCGAGGCCACCCAAGCCATGCCGGCGGCGGTATGCCTCGACGTCTTTGGGGTGTCCGGAAAGCAGGTGGCCGCAGCGATAGGCCGGATGAGCATCGACCGCACGCTGGTACGCCGCCAGCCCGGCGTCACCTTTGCCAAAATGCTCGGAACCGGATCGGGCAAGACGTTTACTTCGCGCGACGCCGACATGGGTCACTGGGCAATCCTTACCTGCTGGACCCATCCGGGTGGACCGGCCAGCCTGCACAACTCCGCAACATTTCGTGGCTGGTCGGCAATCGCTGACGAGCACGCACGGTTTGTGATGCTGCCGCTGGCGTCGCGCGGAACATGGTCGGCACGTCAACCCTTTGGTGATCCATTTGCGCACCGATGGGACGGTCCCATTGCTGCGATCACTCGGGCCCGCATTAAGACGATGCAGTGGCGGAACTTTTGGGCGTCTGTGCCATCGGTTTCGGCAGATCTACATCGCGTCGACGGCTTGACGTTCGCGATGGGGATCGGCGAGGCGCCAGTCGGCCTTCAAGGCACCTTCAGCACCTGGACGGATGGTTCGTCACTTAGCAATTTCGCCCATCGGCGGGACGCCCATCAAGACGTCATGCGGATGACACATGAGATTGATTGGTACGCCGAGGAGTTGTTCGCACGGTTTGCCCTCGTCGAAGCGGCGGGGTCATACAACGGTGCAGCCGTTGCGCTCACGTCAACATCTCAGGTGAACCAGAGCGCAGAACAGGTTAAGGTCTCTGGCAAATGAGCATTCGCGTTTACTCCGGACCCCACGCTGACCGACGTCGCGGCGGCGGTTCGACATTGAATTTAATTCCGTGGATTCTTGCCGGCGCGACGATCCTTACGCAGATTGTTTGGCCGTTAACTCACGGATCCACCCGCGATTCGTTGACAATCTTGGCTGTCATCTTGTTCTTCCTCACCAGTGCAAGTCACTCGCTCATCACGCGGGGATTCCTCTGGACCCTCGGCTGGTTTGGGATCAGTGCTGGTATCGGTTTCATAACTGAACTGATCGGCGTGCACACGGCACTGCCATTTGGCGTGTACAGCTATGGATCACGCCTCGGTCCTGCCCTGTTCGGCGTTCCGCTACTCATTCCCCTTGCCTGGGCAATGATGAGTTATCCGGCGTTGCTAGTCGGCCGCCGATTAGCAAAGGGCACGATGACGTCCTCACTCATTGGCGCCGTCGCCCTGTCGGCTTGGGATGTATTTCTCGATCCGCAGATGGTTTCCGAAGGCCATTGGGCGTGGTCCGACACGGGGCCTGAACTGCCTGGAATCCATGGAATTCCGCTTCAGAATTTCGTCGGATGGTTCTTCGTCTCCTTAATCATGATGCTTGCACTCGATCGTTTACCACGACGGCGGACTGACGGCGGTGCAGGTGATGGAGCACCTGCTCTGATGTATTTATGGACGTACTTTTCGTCCATCATCCTGAACGGGCTGTTCGCACCTCGCGGCGGAGTCGCACTCTGGGGTGCAGTCTTGATGGGATCGATCGCACTGCCCTACGCGTACAAGTTATGGGTCGGAAGGGACTAGGCCGGGTGGTGCACGCTGCCACCCTGACCGGCTCACTACTAGCGCTCGGCGCTACCGCGCACACGATCTATAACGCTCGCGTTCTTCGAACTCCACGCTCTACCGGGTCCGAGGTGACAGAGCGGGTCAGTGTTTTGATTCCGGCACGCAACGAAGCACAGAACATTGGCGCGTGCGTAGCGGAAGTTCTGAGTTCGACCGGCCTGACTGAGCTCGAAGTTCTCGTCCTTGACGATGGCTCTACTGACGACACCGCCGCAGTCGCGATCGACGCCGCACATGATGACTCTAGATTTCGACTCATCCGTGGCGACCAAGAATTGCCCGAAGGCTGGCTCGGAAAAAATTGGGCCTGTGCCCGTCTAGCCGAGGCCGCCAGCGGCTCGACACTGGTGTTCCTTGACGCTGACGTCGTGGTTACCGCCGATGGCATCGCGAACAGCGTTAACCTCTTGCGCGACACTGGCCTTGACGTTATCTGCCCCTATCCCAAGCAGGACACCGACGGGGCACTCGGCCGACTCGTACAACCCTTACTCCAATGGTCATGGTTGACCCTGCTACCGCTAGGTCCTGCGGAGTCGTCACAACGGCCCTCGCTGACGGCCGCGAACGGGCAATTGCTCATTGTCGACGCGACCATGTACGCGCATATGGGAGGCCACCAATCGGTGCGTGACGACGTTCTGGAAGACATCGCACTTGTTCGCACTGTGAAGGCAGCCGGCGGTCGCGGTGGAGTCGTGGATGGAACGCAGGTGGCTCGGTGCCGCATGTACAACAGCGCAGGCGAACTCATCGACGGCTATTCCAAGTCGCTGTGGTCTGCGTTTGGTGGCCCAGCCGGTTCGGCCGCCACCGTCGCACTCCTGAACGTGATGTACGTCGTGCCACCCATCGCCGCGTTGACAGCATCACACACATCAACCCGCATCTGGGGGGCGATCGGATACGCAGCGGGAGTCGCCGGTCGAGTTGTTACAGCAGAGCGCACAGGTGGACAAGCCCTACCCGATGTCTTCGCGCATCCCGCATCCATAGCCGCCTTCAGCGCCCTCGTCGGTGAATCATGGCGCCGTCATCTGAACGGGACGAACTCATGGCGAGGCCGCGCCCTGCCTTAAGCACGTGGTCCCCTAGGCTCACCATGTGGCACGTATCGTGGTGATTGGCGCAGGTATGGGCGGCATGGCTGTCGCAGCGCGACTATCGGTCAAGAAGCATGACGTCACCATCGTCGAACAGTCTGATACGTATGGTGGAAAGCTAGGGACAGTCAAGCGCGACGGCTTCGTGTTTGATACCGGTCCATCGCTGCTAACTATCCCCGCGGTCTACCGAGACCTGTTCAACAAAACCGGCGCCCCGCTTGAAAAGTCCGTCGAATTGGTTGATCTGGATCCGGCCTTCGGCTACCACTTCGCCGATGGAACGACCCTCGATATGCCTGGCTTCGGTGTAGGCCGCTGCGCTGCCGCGATGCAGGAGGCTTTTGGCGGCACAGCTGGTGACGATTGGCGAGCATTTTGTGCACGAGCGGCCGATATCTGGCAGATCACGCGTCGACCCGTTCTGGAATCACCACTATCGGGCATGCGGGATATGTTGCCGCTAGCCAAAGACTTTTCGGCCATTCGAACGGTTGCCCCATTCACCTCCCTCCGATCCCTCGAGGCGCAGTACCTACGTGATCCACGTCAACGTACTCTCGTCGATCGGTACGCCACGTACACCGGATCTGATCCACGCAAAGCCCCTGCTGCGCTGGCTACAGTCCCCTACGTAGAGCAAACCTTCGGCGCGTATCACGTAGCGGGCGGCATCAGGAAGCTCGCCGACGCACTCTACGAACGTGTTATCGAACGCGGCGTGACGGTCCGATTCAATGCAGACGTATCGTCGATTCTTGTTGAAAATAAAGGAGTTTGCGGTGTTCAGCTAAACGGTGGTGAGATCGTTGCAGCCGATATCGTCGTCTCAAACGCTGATGCTCGTCACTTGTATGACGACCTCATCAAAGACCCTCGCACCAAACCCGCGGTCAATTCACTGAATCGAGCGACACCATCTCTATCGGGCTTTGTCCTGCTCGTGGCCGCACGCGGACGCACCCCCAACATTCAGCACCACAACGTGTGGTTCCCATCGGATTACGACGATGAGTTTGATTCCATCTTCGGCGCACGCGCCCGACCGGTTCCTGATCCAACCATTTACGCCTGTGTCCCCGACGACGATGCGATGCGTCCAGACGCCGGCCACGAATCATGGTTCATCCTCGTCAACGCACCCCGCCACAGCCTAACCCCGCAGCGCGGTGCACTCGACTGGACTGAGCCCGGCCTAGCAGATTCATATCGCGATCGGATTCTGGACACACTCGCAGGTCGCGGAGTCGACTTACGCGGCCGGGCACTGTGGACAATCACGCGCACTCCTGCGGATCTCGAACACGCTACCCGCGCGCCGGGCGGAGGGATCTACGGCACCTCGAGTAATGGTGCTCGAGCTGCCTTCCTGAGACCCGCGAATATCTCCCCGATTCCAGGGCTCTACTTGGTTGGCGGATCCGCACATCCCGGCGGCGGTTTACCGCTCGTGGGCATGTCCGCAGAAATCGTCGCGAACGCTATTGGTCGCGACGGGGAAGCCACGACGAAGGCTTAGCAGCCGCTAGCCACTAACGACGTATCGCTGGCGCTTGAGAGCCATGACTAACGCGACGATCCACCCGATGATCGTCCATCCGAGCAGCAGATTGATCCAAAAAACAAACCAGTGCGGAACATCGCGAACTGCCGCAATCGTCCACGGCAACATGTATCCAGCACTCAGGATTCCAACAATGACGGCAATGACTTTGGTGATTGTCCATGAACGATTCGCCGGCTCTACCTGCACATTACTCATGCCAGAATTGTACGTCGTTGATCCGATGTGACTCGAGCTGACAACAGCACGAGCTAGGAGTCGGCCTGCGGCGATGGACGATGCAGATCGTCGACCCACTCGATGGACTGAGGGGAGGATTCAATTTCGATGTCGTCGAGGTTGACGACTACCGGATCTTGGCCGGAGCGCACCAGGACACAGGAAAGTGTCTCGTCGCTACTGGCATTTATCTCCTGATGTGGCACGAATGGGGGCACATGAATGAAGTCACCAGGACCGGCTTCAGCAATGAACTCCAGCCGCGAACCCCAGCGCATTCGCGCCGTGCCTCGGACAACGTAAATCACACTCTCCACCGGCCCGTGATGATGGGCACCTGTGGCTGCACCCGCATGAATATCGACGGTGCCCGCCCATAGCAGCTGGGCTCCTTGACGAGCAGCGGTGATCGCAGCAGCCCGGTTCATGCCTAGTGTTTGCGCGGTGTTGTTGTCCAACTCCGCCGCACGCACAACGTGCACACCGTGAACCCGCCAGTCCGGCTGCACGTCCGGCCGAGTGCCGTCCTGTTCGAGATGATCCATGCCATCACAATGCCGCACGTGGGATCAGTGAGCTAAGGCCAGGCCCCGGATTCGCCCAACGTCCATGACCTATCGAAGTCGCTGTCGAGCGACCCACAGAAATTGAACAAGCCCCACGACGCACAGCACGGCGAGAATCGCAGCGGTATAACTCACCCACGTTGCGGCACAAGCCGAGTAAATTCCGGCAGCCAGCAGGAACATCGACACGACGGTCACCCGGGTCGGCCGCTCCCCGATACTGATGATCCCAACGTCATCCATGCCGATCGCCAGCGCCCGGGCCCTTGTGTACTCCAATAAGAAGAGCGCGCATCCTGCAAAAACGCACCACGAAACCGGTGCGCCTACGATCCACAGGGCACATAGGTACAGCAGATCGCTGATTCGATCGACAAGTGAGTCCAGCAGCGCACCCCATTGGGTAGTGCGTCCCGTCAGCACCGCCACGGCGCCGTCCAATGAGTCAAAGACTCCGGACAGCGCACACACCATAGCCGCTAGCACCAGCCAATGACCGCCAACTGATGCACACCACACGACAGCGCCAGCTACGCCAACACCCAACAAGGTCACGACATCCGGCTGCATTCCTACCGCAGCAAACGGGCGTGCGAGTGTGTAGATCAACGTCAACCACGGTCCGACGAACCGAGACTTCCGCGGGTCATATCCTCCATGCAGTTCAGACCAGCGCTCGAAATACTCCGCGCGCGACGGCACATCCATCAGACGGAAGGTCCCAGTGCCCACGTTACGGTGACCATCGAAGTGATGGTGCCCTCCCCAGCGTCGATAGGAGCACCACCGGACGAGTCGGCCATCGCCATCATCATGCGTCCGCGCGGGGCCGGCATCGCACCCGATCCCTCAACCACGTGGCGAACCTCGCCCAGGGCTTGCCCGGCCAACCCAGCGAACTGTTGGGCTTTGGCTAGCGCGTCGGCAAAGGCTGAGTCGCGAGCAGCGTTGTGCAACGAAGCCGGGTCGCGATGGGTGAACTCAATTCCATCAACTCGTGCACCATCGCCACCGGACTCCACCGCCGAAACCAGGAGCGATCCGATCGACGTCAAATCCCTCACCTTGACCGCTAGACCCAAGGTCGCTTCGTAAGCCACCACTGTTGGCCATGGGTCATGCACTGGGGATAGCGAAATGTTTGTTGTCGACAGGGCCGATTCCTCAACTCCACCGCGCAAAATCACCTCACGCATAGCGGCCATGGCGTACGTTGCTCGCGCGGTCGCGTCACCAGGATTGGTTGCACGAGCTGCCGCAGCCAACCGCAAGGTGGCTTGATCGTAGGTACCACTCGCGCGGCCAAACCCGGTTACTGTCACTGATCTACCCATGTGACGATCCTGCCTTACTCACGTCGATCCTGTCCCGATCATTGGCCCATCAGCTAAGCCACTGCCGGTAGACCAATGCCACACGGCGAGGGAAAACAATGTCCAATTGCGCCGAAATCACTGCGAAGCCGTAGATTGTCACCTCGTGGGAACACATGCTGCGCCGACCTCGCCGCTCGATGCTGACGAACTGCGCGTTCGGGTGCAAAAGCGGCTCGACGAATTCCTAGCCCATCAGGCGCCGATCCTCGACGACGTGAGTCCAGATCTTGGACCGCTAACTGATTCAGTGATCGACCTGCTTCGTGGCGGCAAGCGCCTTCGTCCAGCCTTTTGCTACTGGGGATGGCGCGGCGCCGGTGGGGACGCCAGCGATGCAGCAGTGACGGCAGCTACGGCACTTGAGCTCTTACAAGCGTGCGCCCTCATCCATGACGATGTGATGGATGGTTCGGATACTAGGCGAGGTATGCCGGCGGCACATCGACGATTCGCCACGTTGCATCGTGAAAACGAGTGGCTCGGATCTTCTGAGGGATTTGGCCTCGGCGCGGCCATTCTTCTCGGAGATCTGTGTCTGTCTTGGGCCGACGAGTTACTCATGAACTGTGGCCTTTCTGCAGAACAGGTACTTCGCGGCAAACCTGTGTACGACATCATGCGAACCGAACTCATGGCTGGCCAATACCTCGACCTACTCGAACAAGCCGTCGGCGGTGGCTCAGCAGAGCGCGCGATGCGCGTCGTGCGCTTTAAATCGGCCAAATACACGATTGAAAGGCCACTTCACCTCGGCGCGGCCCTTGCAGGTGCGCCTGACGAGATTCACATTGCCTACTCCGGTTACGGGCTTCCACTCGGCGAGGCATTTCAACTTCGCGATGATGTTCTGGGCGTCTTCGGAGATCCAGCGCAGACGGGCAAGCCTGCTGGCGATGATCTACGCGAGGGCAAGCGAACCGTCTTGATCGCGACGGCGCTCGAGGCCTCAACGCCCGCACAGCAAGCACTACTGCGTCGCCACCTAGGCGATCCGGCGCTCGACGTATCGGGAGTCAGTGCCTTACGCGAGGTCATCACCGACACAGGTGCGCTGGCTCACGTCGAAGCCCTTATAGACGCGCTGACCGCCCAAAGTCTTGCAGCGCTCGACACCGTCGACTTGACAGAGCCCGCACGTGAGATCCTCACCGGACTGGCCCACGCGGCCACCTCACGTTCGATATAGATCACAACGCCCAACTTCGACGGGCCGAGGTGAGCGTTGATGCCTAGGCTGAGGGCATGGGTTTTCTAGGTCGTTCACCTCGTACCGTTCAGGGCCGCACCGACAACGTCGTGATCGTAGGTGCCGGACTCGCGGGCCTGTCATGCGCACTTCGGCTGGCAGGGGCCGGTCGACAGGTGACGATTCTGGAACGTGAGTCTGTACCGGGCGGGCGGGCTGGCCTGATCGACGATGCTGGTTACCGCTTCGATACCGGGCCTACCGTCCTGACGATGCCTGATCTCATTCACGATGCATTTAATTCCGTCGGTGAAGATATGAATGACTGGCTCGATCTGATGCCTGTCGAACCGCTCTACCGAGCCTTCTATCCCGATGGATCACAACTTGACGTCCACTCGAACGTCGATGCGATGGCCGAAGAGATTTCGCAGGTGATCTCACCGGCAGAGGCCGCCGGATACCGACGCTACGTTGATTTCGTATCGAAGCTGTATCGCTATGAAATGCGCGATTTCATCGACACGAACATCGATACGCCGCTGGACCTTCTGACCGAAAACCTAGCGAAACTCGTTGCCATTGGCGGCTTTCGCAAGCTCGCGCCGAAGGTTCGTCAGTACCTGAATGACCCACGTACCGAACGACTTTTTAGTTTTCAGGCCATGTACGCGGGGCTATCCCCCCAGGACGCGCTGGCCATTTACGCAATCATCGCCTACATGGACTCGGTCGCCGGCGTCTACTTCCCCAAAGGGGGGATGCACGCACTGCCGAAAGCAATGGCCGCAGCGGCAGAAAAGCATGGCGTACAGATTCATTACGGCACCGAAGTAACCGACGTCGAGATGAGTGGTCAGCGTGCCGTTGCCGTTCGCACCGCCAACGGTGAGCGATACGCCGCTGATGTTGTGGTGTTGAATCCTGACCTGCCAGTTGCGTACCGGCAACTCCTTGGCCGAGAGCCTTGGAATGTTCGTCGCCTCACCTACTCACCGTCGTGTTTCCTGCTCTTGGCTGGCTCGTCGGCGACGTACACGAAGACGGCCCATCACAACATTCACTTCGGACGATCATGGGATGGGGTCTTTCGTGAGTTGATCAATGACAAGCAACTCATGAGCGATCCGAGCATTCTGGTCACGAATCCGACGTACTCTGATCCAGATCTCGCACCGGATAGCAAGCAGATCTACTACGTCCTGTTCCCCACTCCGAATCTCGATGCAGATATTGATTGGCGGATCACCGGCCCCCGATACCGAGATGAGATCGTTCGAACTCTCGAACAGCGCGGCTACATCGGATTTGGTGATGCAATCGAAGTTGAACACGTCACCACGCCTCTGGATTGGGCTGCTCAAGGGCTGGAAAGAGGCGCACCCTTCGCGTCAGCGCACTCCTTCATTCAGACCGGACCCTTCCGACCAGCCAACCTCTTTGGTGAGAACGTTGTGTTCACCGGCTCTGGGACCCAGCCTGGCGTGGGAGTCCCGATGGTGTTGGTGTCCGGTCGGCTCGCTGCCGAACGCATTACGGGCGTAGACCGTTCATACGCGCCGACGTACCTGCACTAGCCACCTCCCACTCACCCTCGGCCGGAGACCGGGATCACTCGGAACACTGGTGTTTTCGGTTCGCCAGGGCACTGGACGCTAGTACCCTTGGAACGTGGCTTCCGTTGACCCTGTCTACGGCGAACACCACGATTCGGATTCACAACTCGCGTTCACGCTTCGTTACGCCGTACCGGGCCTGATCGCAACGAGTGTCATCGCGCTCGGAGCCCTTGGGGTGGGCTGGCTTCCGATCTACGGTCTCGTCGACGTCCCGTTCGTGCACACGTTGCGCACGACGGACATCGGCATGTTCCTTTCTCGAGTGTGCGTGATTCTCGGAGGCGCACTTCTTCTTCAGGCCTGGCTCGTAGCCGGGGCTGACGTGCTCTCGGGCCACATTCGCGATGTACGACGGCTGTGGAGTGTGCTGGCGATCTGGATCGCACCACTGGTGCTTGCACCACCACTATTCAGCCGGGACGTCTACTCGTATTACGCACAGGGAAAGCTCGTGCTTAAGGGTGTCGACCCGTACACCAACGGAGTCGACTCAATCCCAGGCTGGTTTCGCGACGGCGTCGACCCCATGTGGAGTCAAGTTCCAACCCCGTACGGCCCTGTCTTCCTTGGGATTTCGCGCGCCATCGCACAGGTGATCGGCGATCCATTCGTCGCCGCAATCGCCTTTAGGCTGGTAGCAATCGCTGGTGTCGCTCTACTTGCCTACTACGTACCACGGTTGGCTTTTCTCAACGGAATCGATGCGCCGAAGGCTCTGTGGCTTGGGGTGATGAATCCCCTCATTCTGATGAACTTCGTAGCGAGTTCGCATAACGACTCCCTCATGATCGGTTTAATCGCCGCCGGCATGTGCATGGCGCTGGAAGGCAGGATGATCGTTGGAATCATCGCTGTGACGGCCGGTGCAATGGTCAAACCGATCGGCCTGCTCGCGCTACCCTTTGTCGGACTCATCTGGGCTGGCACCCAGAGCGGTCGAAATCAACGACTCATTGCTTGGGCAAAAACAGGGGCAGTCGGGGCCGCTTGCTTTGTGGGAGCCTCGGCACTGGTCGGGGTCAACCTCGGTTGGGTACACGCCCTGACGACACCGGGCACGGTGCGAACATGGCTATCGCCATCGACGGCACTGGGAATGGCGTCAGGAAACCTCCTGAAGTGGTTTGGTCTCGGCGATCACGTCGATCTCACCGTGACTGTCTTCCGAGCCCTCTTTGAGCTCGCCGCCATAATCATGATCGCCCGTCTGATCATCAAACCTGAAGGTCGCACAGCATTGCGAGGCTTGGTCTTAGCATTCGTCGCCGTGGTCGTTTTAGGGCCGGTCATTCAGCCGTGGTATCTCCTGTGGGCTCTGCCACTTGCGGCCGCCGCCGGGCTCACAGCAAAGGAACTGCGCGCGGTCCTACTCCTCATTGCGGGATTCACCCTGTACGGGCTGTGTGAACCAAGTGCGACGGCCGACAGCCTGTTCGAACTATCTGACGGAATAGCGATGCTGGCAGCGGCAGGCGCCGTGGCGCTCGCCGTTTCGGTTTCGCCGCGAGAACGTGCGCTGTTCTTTGGCGAACCGGCCTCGCACGGTCTCCTCCCTGAAGATCGACCTGCTCTTGCGCGTCATGACCAGTTGATCATTCGCGGACCGATCTCCGTTTAGTCAGCGGCCCAGGGGTTGTCACTAGAGCGCTGGTAGGTGGATCTGCGGTCCGTCACCAATGAGAAGTACGCCACCCTTAACGCCGTCGTCAGCCCACACTCCAGCCGCGGTGCGAAGTACGTCGACGGCTGTTGCAAACTCCTCGGGGTCAGCCTGCGCAAACTCGCTCCATGACGACCACAGGACGACAAGCCCCGGTGTCTCAAGGTCGATTTCCGTCAGGCATTCGTCCAACGCATCCCAGTTCATACCGAACCACTCCGGCAAGCCAAACGCATTCGCGCAGAGTTCGAGAAAACCGTCCTTATCGCTGACATCCGATCCATCAAGGGCGATGAGGCGCCATCCCAGAGCATCGGCGGCCTGCTCGAATTGCTCGATGGGAGCAGTCGTATGGTTAATGCCGCTTAACTTCTTCAGCACTGAATTCTTCGGCTTACCGCTCATTATACTGACTCCCCTTGAATTACTTCACGGAAACTCCCGTAGTGGTCTGCGGTGTAGTAACGCTCGCCATTACGCCCACTGATAATGCGACGAGCACCGCGATCTGACGAGCCCGGCGTAACAACTGTGTACTCGTGGTACCACCCGTAATCCTGCTTCGGCAGTCGGCGTTCTCGATTACTAAAGACCACCCCATCTTTGCGATACGGGAACGGCCCATTCGATGCGATCAGCACCAGTGTCGTACGTCCCTCCGGCGGCAACTGCGCCACCGTCATTGTCGGCAGGTTTGAGGAGGGCAAGGCCGGCGCCAAGGTCGGCCCGGCCATCGTCGGCGTGGGAGAAGCAGACGACGTCCGGCTCGCACTTGGTGCCGGTGCACTGCTGGTCGCGGCGGGCACATTGGATGATGGGAATACCGAAGCGGGAAGGGGCGCCTGTGGACTTGCACCTTTGCCGCAGCCCGCCAGCGAGACGAGCACCGCGACGAGGCAACCTACCGATGCAATAACGGCCTTAGACACACCATGACGACGATGCGGCACCCCCGCTTGACTCAGCACTCACGTATCGTCCCACGGCGGCGACGCAACTTCCTGCCGTCAATGCAAAGATTTACCCATGAGCGCACATGAGCTGGATCTCGCCGGGGTGACCAACCCGGCGATGCGCGATTCCTATGAGCGCTGCCGCCAACTCAACGCGGACCATGGTAAGACGTATTACCTGGCGACCCTTCTGCTTCCCGCAGCTAAGCGCCCCTACGTGCACGCGCTTTACGGATTCGCTCGATACGCCGACGAGATTGTCGACGACCTCGCGTCCACACTAGGTGATGCGCAAAAGGCAGAGTGGCTTGATAGCTGGGCAGATAAGTTCTTCGTCGATCTTGCCCGCGGCCACAGCGACGATCCGGTCTGCATGGCGGTTGTCGATACGGTTCTGCGTTGGAACATTCCGATCGAGTACTTCCACGCCTTCATCCATTCGATGAAAATGGATTTGACGGTCACTCACTACCAGACATACGACGATCTCTACGAATACGTTTACGGATCCGCAGCGGTCATTGGGCTGCAGATGGTCCCGATTCTTGAACCCACTGCGCCCGAGGCATTCGACCGTGCCAAGGATCTCGGGGTTGCGTTCCAGTTGGCGAACTTCGTTCGCGATGTTGGTGAGGACCTGGATCGAGGCCGGGTGTATCTCCCGCTAGACGACTTAGCCCGATTCAATGTTGGACGCGCAGACCTTGAACGCCGGATTCTCACCCCCGACATTCGAGCCGCTCTCGAGTTTCAGATCGCTCGCGTGCGCCAACTCGAGGAGCAATCCAGAGCAGGGATCGCGATGCTGCACCCGTCGTCGCAACCGTGCATCGAAGCGGCCCGAATCCTCTACTGCGGAATCGTCGACGCGGTCGAAGACATTAATTACCAAGTCTTTACCCAGCGTGCAACGGTGTCGAAGCGTCGTCGTCTAGCTGTCGCATTACCCGCTTTGGGTCGAGCCGTTGTGGCCAGCAAACGATACGGTGCCGGACATACGCAGGGTCTATTTCCCACCGGCTCCTAACCGCGGATCTTGCTGGGCGCCGGGATAGGGAATGCGTGGCGGTCCCGAGTACGGCGTCCGCTGAACATTCCGGCGTCCCCAGAACACCCATAGTGACAGAGCAAACACCACAAGTGCGAAGCCGAAAAGTAGATCCTCCACCGGCGCGTATGCAATACGTCCATCGCCGATGAACGCTGGAGTGGAGTCCGCAGCCGTCGAGGAGCCGATGATTGCCGCACCGTCGTAGCGGACGATGCGCAGGCCCGTCAGGATGCCATTGGTGAGGAGTTGGAACAAGAAGATGATCGCGTACGAGGCCCAGAATGCTCGACGCCGAACTAATCCGGTACGAAAAACAAACAGATCAATCGCCACTGCCACAAAAACCCCCACGACGGCCAGCTGGGTGTATGTCATAACTCCCCCATCCGACTACCGTTGACGATCTCATCAGCCGGCTCGTCACCAACCTGCCAGCGCTTAACCGCTCGAACCGCCTCTAGCGTCAGAATGGCCGCTATGGGCACGACGATGAAGAACAACACCTCGTCCAGCGGAAGACCACCCGGGAAAACCACCCCGGTGACGTGCGCCCAGTCAAAACTCCAGTGCCCCTGTGCAATTGCGTATACGTCCCAAGCACTGAAGATCACGACCACCGGAACGATGGTCAGGATCATTCGACGCCACTTGGAAAAGACCCGAGTGCGCATGGCGACTTCAAGCCAACCCGCGCCGATCAGGATGAAGACAAGCACGGCCACGTAGGCCAGATGGCTCACAACACCATCCCGAAGGACCACACGAGGGGCGCTTTTCGAGAGACCATATGTACATCCTGCCGTGATGACGACGAGTTCGCAGAAATGGGCCGCATCGCTGTCATCGCTCGCATCGCGGAGCCGCATCGCTCGCACATCACAATCGGACAAATCGGCGCGCCAGACCCTTCCTGCGGCATGTCCTACGTAGACTCAACAATTATGGAGTCGTCCGCAAAAACCGCCGTCGCTGACCCACTGGTCGGGCGAACTCTCGACGGCCGATACCGAATTGAAGATCGGATCGCCCGCGGTGGGATGGCTACGGTTTATTCGGCGACAGATCTTCGCCTTGATCGGCACGTCGCGATCAAAATCATGCATGCCTCGCTGGCCGAAGATAACGCGTTTGTCTCGCGGTTCGTTCGCGAAGCCAAATCCGCAGCACGGCTCAGTGATCAACATGTTGTGGCTGTTTACGATCAGGGTGAAGACAGCGGTCTGATCTACCTCGTCATGGAGTACGTACCGGGTCGCACGGTGCGCGATGTGCTGCGTGAGTTCGGTCGCCTTACCCCTGAGCAGGCCCTGACGATTCTGGACCCAGTGCTGCAGGCTCTCGATGCGGCTCACGCAGCCGGCTTCGTGCATCGTGACGTCAAACCCGAAAACGTCCTACTCACCGATGACGGTCGAGTGAAGGTCGCCGACTTTGGTTTGGCACGCGCGATCACCGCAGGTAATGCCACCGCGGCTACCCAAGGACTACTGATCGGAACTGTGGCGTATTTGTCGCCGGAGCAAGTCCAGCGCGGAATCGCCGATGCGCGTAGCGACGTGTACGGCGCCGGAATCCTGCTCTACGAAATGATCACGGGGGCCGTTCCCTTCGCCGGTGAAACTCCGCTTGCCGTGGCCTATCAACATGTCAACGCGGTGGTACCCGTTCCCTCGAGCATCCGGCCAGGAATCACCGCCGAGGTCGATGCACTCGTGGCGCGCGCAACCGAACGAGACCCCGATCTGCGCTACCGCGATGCAGGAAGTTTCCTCGCCGATGTGCGCCGGATCCGTTCTGCACTTCCGGCACCGCGACCGTTCGATCTCGGCGGATCGAACGCATCAACGCTGATTGTTCCGCTTGCCACGATGCAGACCGGTCCGATCGTTCAGAACTCGCTGGACGCTCCCCCGCAGGTAACTCGCGCACCTCGCAATAAACGCAAAGGTGTCATTGCGCTGCTGATCTTTAGCGTCATCGCCGCACTCGTTGCGGGTGCCGCATGGTTCCTGGGCGTGGGAAAGAAAGTTGCGGTCCCGAGCGTCACTGGTCTCACAACCACCGCCGCCCAAGCCAGGCTCAAGCCCCTAAACCTGACGTTGTCCGTGGCCGGCCAGCAATTCAGCGAAGTTGTTCCTGTCGGTCAGATTATTTCGACGAATCCGACTGCTGGAGTAGACGTTCGTGACGGCTCTAACGTCACCGCGATCGTCTCCAAAGGCCTTGAGCGATATGCGATTCCTCAGGTGGCTGGGATGTCAGTGGCTGATGCAACTGCCGCCATCACCGACAGTTCACTCACGGTCGGCGGCCAAACCACGACATATGACGAAAAAATTCCCAAGGGAAAGGTTGTTGGCACAAATCCGCCAGCAAGTCAGAAACTCAAGCGCAATCAACAAGTGACGTTGATCGTGTCTAAGGGCCCAGCCCCAGTGCCCGTTCCGAATCTGGCCGGACGATCCTTGAGCGGCGCCGAAAAAACTTTGACCAACGCGGGCCTGACATATTCGGTGAGCCGCGAATACAGCAAGACGGTTCCAACCGGCCACGTCATCTCTACCGATCCGTCGGCGGGATCCAAGGTCAACCGCGGTGACTCGGTCTCTCTCGTTGTCAGTAAAGGGCCGCCCCTGATCACCGTGCCGGATCTCTATAAGACCGCTGAAGCTGACGCACGTTCCACGCTGACCGGCTTGGGATTCAAGGTCACCGTTACGTACCCGCTCGGGATCGCACCCTTCGGTCGAGTTGTTCGCCAATCTGAACCAGTCGGCACCGAACTGCCATGGGGATCGACGATCAGCATCGACGTCGTCTAGGATGGCGACTATGCGTTCGACATATTTTTATGGCTACCGACCCGGGGTTACCGGGTGGGCGGTCTAGTCGTTCGCGTCCACTCATCAAGCCCCGCGCCTTTGGCCGGGGCTTTTTGCTTGCGGCAACTGCGCACTCCTTCCAATCGAGAGAAGTTCGAACATGGTTATCGTCCTTAGCCCATCGGCCACTGAGGTCAACATCAATGCCGTCGTTTCGAAAGTCACCGGCGTGGGCGGTCAAGCGTTTGTCAGCCGCGGGGAACGGCGCACAATCATCGGCCTTGTCGGCGATCTTGACCTGTTCGAGGATCTAAATCTCCTGGCCTTCGACGGCGTTCAGCGGGTGGTGCGAATCTCCACCCCGTTCAAACTGGTCTCACGCGATCACCACCCGGAGAAGTCAACCGTGATGGTCGGCACAAGCCGGGCGCCAATCGGTCCTAGAACATTTACCCTCATTGCCGGCCCCTGCGCCGTCGAGACGCCCGAGCAGACACTGGCGGCCGCACAGATGGCAAAAGCTGCCGGTGCCAGCCTGCTGCGTGGAGGTGCTTACAAGCCCCGATCATCGCCCTACGCGTTCCAAGGACTCGGCGAGGCGGGTCTTCGCATTCTTGCCGACGTACGGGCCGAAACTGGTCTGCCAATCGTCACCGAGGTCGTCGATGTTGCCGATGTCGATGTGGTCGCGTCTTACGCCGACATGCTGCAAGTAGGTACTAGGAACGCGCAGAACTTCGCCCTCTTGCAAGCAGTTGGCGCGGCTGGGAAACCCGTGATGCTCAAGCGCGGCATGAGTTCGACGATCGAAGAGTGGTTGATGGCCGCTGAATACATCGCGCAACGCGGCAATCTCGAGATCGTCCTGTGCGAGCGTGGGATTCGTACCTTCGAGAAGGCCACCAGAAACACCCTCGACATTTCGGCGGTTCCGGTCGTGCACTCCTTGTCACATCTTCCGGTCGTTGTGGATCCGTCCCACTCCGGCGGTCGACGTGACCTCGTCGTCCCACTATCGAGGGCAGCCATCGCAATCGGTGCCGACGGCATCATCGTGGATGTTCACCCTGATCCAGCAACAGCATTATGTGATGGACCTCAGGCACTTATGGCCGAAGATCTGGCCGAACTGACCTCCAGTATCAAGGCATTGGCACCGATCGCCGGTCGTACGTTGACGGCACCGCCGGCCTAAGCGCTACGCCGAACGCGACGCGAGCAGCGAGCTGACGACCTCGATGGCGCGATCAATATCGTCGTCATCGAGGTCGAGATGGGTCACTAACCGCACGAAGGTGGGGCCAAGTGCAGAGATGAGCACACCCTGTTCACGTGCCTGCGCGGCCAGCTCAGCGGCCTTCCATCCAGTGCCAGCTAATTCCAGTACGACCATGTTTGTCTGCACCGAATCGAGATCGACGATGCCTTCGCTAAGAACGGCAATCGCCTCACCGAGTCGAGTAGCTCTCGCGTGATCCTCGCTCAGCCGATCGATGTTGTGATCGAGTGCGTACAAACCAGCAGCGGCCAACACTCCGGCCTGACGCATCCCGCCGCCGTAGCGCTTGCGCCAAACGCGCGCACCGGCGATGCGTTCGGCTGTGGAAACCAGTACCGAGCCGACAGGCGCTCCCAACCCCTTGCTCAGGCACACCGAAATCGTGTCGGCTGTTGTCCCATACTCGCGCAGCGAGACCCCCGTGGCTACATGGGCATTCCACAATCGCGCACCATCAAGGTGTACTGCGAGTCCGATCGAGGTAGCGAAGTTACGAACGGCATGCATTCGGTCGATCGGCTGAATGGTTCCACCGCCGAAGTTGTGCGTGTTCTCCAGTGCGATCGCGGTCGTCGACACCAAATGCGGGCCGCCATCGGGGCGAACAAAACCCTTGATCTGATCGACCTCGATGATTCCTCGAGGCGTCTCCCACGTCCGCGACGTGATCCCACTGAACACAGCCGCCGCACCTAACTCGGCACGAACGATGTGGGCCTGGGAGTCGCAGACAATCTCTTCACCTGGCTTGACCAACATGCGCAGGCCCAATTGGTTGGCCAGTGAACCGGTCGGGGTGAACAGGCCGGCCTCGTGTCCAAACATCTCGGCGACGCGTTGCTCAATCTCGTTGAGCATTGGGTCTTCGCCATACACGTCATCACCGACATCGGCGGAGGCGATGGCCTCGCGCATTCCAGCCGAGGGACGGGTCACAGTGTCGCTGCGCAGATCTACCACATGAGTCACTCGTACAGCCTAGAGCCATTGGCCCGAGATGGATGGTCGACGCTGATCAGTCAGGGAGTTCGACGCCCTCGTGAATCAGCAATGCCCGCTTTACCGGCAGGCCATAGGCGTAGCCACCGAGCGATCCGTCGGAGCGAAGAATTCGGTGGCAGGGGACGAATGGGGCAACTTTATTCGTGGCGCACGCCTGACCGGCTGCTCGCACCGCTGCCGGGCGTCCCGCCCGAGTTGCGAGCCCTGCATAACTATCAGTCTGCCCAGCGGGAATGCCGCGCAACTCCGCTCGGGCACGCTCGATGAATGGACCCCCTGTTTGACGAACAGGAACCGCATCTAGCGCAGCTAGATCACCTCGAGCGTAGGAACGGCAAGCCTGGAGTACCGGTGTGATTGCTGCAGATGCGGCAACCTTGCGCTGTCCTCGGCCTACGTCTGTGTCTGTTAGGAGTTCAAGCAGAGCCGCCAAGGAGGTGAATCCCGAAGCAATTACCGCACCATCAGCAGGGTCGACAACGATCGTCAATTCCCCTCCGGGAATGCAGATCGAGGCCGTCTCCAACGGCTGACGGGAGGCAGCTACCTGGTTTGTCATGTTTGCTCCTTCGGAATGCTCCAGATGTGATGGGCTGCATATGCTCGCCACGGGCTCCACCTGTTGGCATGGGCGGCCAGTTGACGTGGACTGTCCGGCAGACCTAAGCGCCGAGCGTTTTGCTTGATGATCAAATCGGTTTCCGGGAAGGCATCTGGGTCCCCCAACCCACGCATCTGAAGGTAATTCACTGTCCACGGACCAAGGCCGGGCATCGC
The DNA here is from genome assembly GCA_903826575.1 of uncultured bacterium. Classification (GTDB taxonomy): domain Bacteria; phylum Actinomycetota; class Actinomycetes; order S36-B12; family CAIYMF01; genus Longivirga. The sequence goes on along the minus strand of CAIKEU010000106.1, from coordinate 49,171 downwards.
GAGCAACTCGGCTCGGAGGGATTCGACGTCGGGGTTGCGCAGATCGATGCGCCCATGTGCCACAGCGTCTGCTGCTCCAAAAATCGTTCGCGCCCTCGCGCCAGGCATCCCCAGTTTAGCGATGCGATCACTACCTAGTTCTGCAACCGACGCCGCGTCAGGGAAGGCCACCAGGTTGTCTGGCGTTGACGCACTCGTGGCGGCGACGAGCCGACCCAAAACTGTGGTCGCACCACTTACGGACACCTGCTGGCCGACGATCGCCCGCACTAACGTTTCCCACGGATCGACAGTTGTCGGAACCCGCATGCCAGGCCGGGCGTCGACGAGCCGACGCATCGTTTCGTCGCGACGTAATACGTGATTGATCGAATCGGGGTCGGCATTCAGATCCAGCCACTGCCGTACCTTACGGACAAGTTGTGCGGTGTCCCGAACGTCGCAATCACTCCGCACGAGCACATGGCCGTCGTGTACCGAGACGTCGACGGACGCCGGCCGAGCCGGAAGTTGAATGACTCGACGGTGCACCCAACCCGAAGTCGACGCTGTGTGGACTTCCAATCCCGGAATCGCACGGGCAGCAAGGAATTCGCCCATCTGCGTCGCATCGTAGGGAGGTCGATATCGCAGGCGCAAAACAAGCAGTCGATCGGTCGCTGCAAGTGCAGAGCCAACTGGTGTGCGCAGTTCTGAGGGTGGCGCACCGAACTCGCGTTTGATCACATCATTGAATTGACGAAGGCTTGAAAAGCCCGCTGCGAAGGCTACATCGGATACGGTCAAGTCAGTCTGCTCAAGGAGCATCCGTGCAGTCTGTGCTCGACGACTTTGGGCAAGCTGTAGCGGGCTAGCTCCCACCTCAGCAACCAGTGTTCGATGAACATGACGTTCGCTCACATGCAAGGTTGCCGCCAACCCTGCAACCCCAGCATCGTCAACGAGGCCATCGGCGATGAGCCTCAACGCCTTCGCCGTCAGATCATGTCGATGGTCCCAATGACGTGAGCCTGGTGCGGAGTCAGGCCGACATCGCTTACACGCGCGGAAACCCGAACTAACCGCTGCGGCTGGTACAGCGAAGAACCGCACGTTCGCCTGCAGCGGTGTCTGGGCCGGGCACACCGGTCGGCAATAAATTCCCGTTGACGTGACACCGAACCACAACCGACCGTCGAAGCGGCGATCACGGCTCACAATGGCTTGGTACGCAGCATCGCCGTCGAGCCCGATCAGGGCCGTCGTTTGCGGTGCTGCGCTCGTCATAACGACGAGTCTGCCCGATCAGGTCTGATTTGCACTAGCGGAAATCAGACCTAGGCCTCCCCGTGTCGAACTAGATGAGTCCCACCCGCGGGCGGTCCAGCAGATAATCGGCAACATCAAATGCAAGTTCAAGTGACTGCGACCGGTTAAGCCGCGGATCGCAGGCCGTTTCATAACGATCACCCACCTGATCTTCAGTAACGCCAAGGGTTCCGCCGACGCACTCGGTGACATCGTCACCGGTGAGCTCCACGTGAATGCCACCGGGGACCGTGCCAAGTGCCTTGTGCACTTGGAAAAAGCCAAGGACCTCGTCCGCTACATCGTCGTACGAGCGAGTCTTGTGGCCGGTACTACCCTCACGCGTGTTTCCATGCATCGGATCACAGATCCACAAAACTCGATGGCCGCTGGCCTGAACCTTTTCAACAATCGGCGGCAGTGCGTCGCGAACGACCCCGGCACCCATTCGTGAGATGAACGTAAGGCGGCCGTCAATGCGCTCTGGATTGAGGAGTTCAGCCATCTCGACGGCTGCTTCCGGCGAGGTTGTCGGTCCCAGTTTCACGCCGATTGGATTATGAATCCTCGAGACAAAATCGATGTGGGCACCATCAAGTTGACGGGTGCGCTCGCCGACCCAGATGAAGTGACCGCTCACGTCGTACGGATTACCCGTCCGAGAATCTATGCGCGTCATGGCTTTTTCGTAATCAAGCACTAAGGCCTCGTGGCCCGAGTAAAACTCAACGCGCTTGAATTCGTCCGGATCTGCACCGCAGGCAGCCATGAACGACAACGCACGATCGATTTCGCCAGCCACCTGCTCGTACCGGTTACCTGCCGGAGTTTCGGCGACGAAGTCCTGATTCCACGAATGAACTTCGCGAAGATCGGCATAGCCGCCTTGGGTGAAGGCGCGCACCAAATTCAGCGTCGAACTCGCCGTCTGATAGCTGCGCAAGAGTCGATTCGGATCGGGAATTCGACCCTGCTCATCAAAGGCCAGGGCATTGACGCCGTCCCCAAAGTAGGAGGGCAGTTCGACTCCGTCGCGAGACTCAAGCGGCTTACTCCGCGGCTTGAAGTACTGCCCAGCCATCCGGCCCACCTTGACGACCGGCAGGCTCGCACCGTACGTCAGGACGATCGCCATCTGCAGAACCGTCTTCAACTTCCCGCGGATCGCCTCAGCGGTTGCCCCGTCGAACGTTTCAGCGCAATCACCGCCCATGAGAACGAAGGCTTCGCCACGGCTCGCCCCGGCAAGTCGAGTTTGAAGCTGATCGCATTCACCAGCAAAGACCAGCGGCGGCAGCGTACGCAACTGAGACAGAACCCCATCGAGGGCAATCTGATCTGGCCATTGCGGCTGCTGGGCAGCCGGAAGGTCAGGCCACGAGAGGTTGTCCACCATGCTCCAAGCGTAGGGCGCGCACATTCACCGCACTAATCGGGCGTAGTCCATTGGCGTCACGTGACACCGGGCCATCGCGCGGTCATCGGCTAGCCGAAGAACGTCCGCACTTCTTCATAACGAGACATCGGCACCGTCTTGAGCACTCCGGTGCCGTCTGCAAGCGGAACCCGAACGATGTCCGTTCCCCGCAACGCCACCATAACGCCGAAGTCGCGGTCATGGATCGCGTCAATCGCTTGCAGTCCGAAGCGAGTGGCCAGCACGCGATCAAAAGCGGTCGGAGTTCCGCCGCGCTGAATATGGCCGAGAACCGATGTGCGCGCTTCTTTACCCGTGCGAGCTTCAATTGCTGACGCAAGCCAATCGCCGATGCCGGACAACTTCACGTGTCCGAAAGCGTCGAGCGTGGTGTCCTTTGTGATGAGGTCGCCATCCTTGGGCAGTGCACCTTCAGCCACCACGATGATGGGTGCGTAATGAGATTCGAACCGTGATGTCACCCATGAGATAACTTCATCCAAATCGAACGGCACCTCGGGGATCAGAATGGCGTTAGCTCCACCGGAGATACCCGCGTGAAGTGCGATCCATCCGGCATGACGACCCATGACCTCGACCACAAGTGCACGGTGGTGTGACTCGGCCGTGGTGTGCAGCCGATCGATCGCCTCAGACGCGATGTTGACCGCCGTGTCGAAACCGAACGTGTAATCCGTTGCGGACAAGTCGTTATCGATCGTCTTGGGCACTCCAACGACAGGCACATCAAGGTCGTGCAATTTCGTCGCAACGCCGAGCGTATCCTCGCCACCGATGGCGATCAGTGCATCCACGCCCAGGTCGGCGAGGTTCGACTTGATCCTGTCTACGCCACCGTCAACCTTGATGGGATTGGTTCGGCTTGACCCTAAGATCGTTCCGCCACGGGGCAAAATCCCGCGAACTTCCGCGATGCCGAGCGTCGACGTGAGGCCCTCGAGCGGCCCCTTCCACCCGTCACGAAAACCGACGAATTCGTAGCCATATTCGCTAACGCCCTTGCGGACGACGGCACGAATAACTGCGTTCAGACCGGGGCAATCGCCGCCGCCAGTCAAGACTCCTACGCGCATGACACTCCAATGCGAGGGCTAACAGTGGCATGACCCCGTTGTCATTTACCACTATCAAACCGTACAGATCCCCCCACGATTGCGTGACCCCCTATTCGGCCACGTTCGTCGGGGACGATCTGCGTAATGCCGTGTTGAGCCGTGCCTTACAAAGCCTCGGCCGGAGCGCCGTCTAGGCCTGCTGAGAACGTCGACGACATCAACCTGCTGCGTAAAGACGATGCTGGGTACTAACGTCAGCGACTATGACCTTTTCCATTGTCGCCAGGTCCGAAGATGGCTCACATCTCGGCATTGCAGTAGCTTCGAAATTCCTTGCCGTCGGCGCAGCCGTTCCGGCAGCTGAGGTAGCCGCTGGAGCGATCGCCACCCAAGCCTTGGCTAACCTGGCCTACCGTCCCAACGGACTTGCTTTGCTGCGCGAAGGCCTCGACGCAGCGTCCACGGTGGCCAAGCTAACCGGCGATGATCCAGGCCGTGACGACCGTCAACTCGGCATTGTCGACGCCCACGGTGGCGCAAGTACGTTCACCGGATCGGACTGTGTTCCCTGGGCCGGAGGCACTGCGGGAACAACGTCGGGAGGATCAGCATTCGCGGTGCAGGGAAACATCCTCGCCGGCCCGGAGGTTGTCGACGCAGTCGTCGCCGCCTGGGAAGCTTCGGATCCGCGACGCGAAATGCATCACCGACTCGTCGATGCACTACGTGCAGGGGATCTGGCCGGCGGTGACGCACGCGGACGTCAAAGTGCAGCCGTGTACGTCGTCACGCCAAACGGCGGTTACGGCGGCACCAGCGATGTCGTGGTGGACCTGCGAGTTGACGATCACCCTGATCCGATTCCCGAATTGCAACGGCTGATGGCGATCCGAGACATGCTGTTTGGCGCGGTCGATCTCGACGCATGCCTACCTCTGACGGGGGCCACCGAGCAAGAGGTCCGAGATCGACTCTCGATCCTTGGGAGGACAGGTGATGACGTGGAGAAAGCACTCATCATCTGGGCTGATATCGAAAATCTGGAAGAGCGAATGGTCCCGGGCCAGATCGACCCGATCGTCCTTGACCATCTGCGCAACCTCACCGGCGGAGCACCGTGACGATTCTGTCCGTGGATGCCGGTACCACCGGCGTCACCGCTCTTGTGGTCAACCAATACGGCGAAATCGTGAGTCGTGGGTACTCGGAGTTTCCCCAGCATTTTCCGCAGGAGGGCTGGGTCGAGCATGAACCTGAGGAGATTTGGGCTGCCACCCTCGTCGCAATGAAAACCGCGCTAGACACTTTGCCCGCTGACTGTGACCCACCCACTGCCGTCGGAATCACAAATCAACGTGAAACGATCGTTCTGTGGGATCGACACTCTCTCGCCTCACCGCGACGCGCGATCGTGTGGCAGGACCGACGAACAGCAGGTATCTGCGATCAGCTACGCGCCGACGGCCATGAGCCGAGAGTTGCCGAGCTGACGGGGCTTAGGCTCGACCCATATTTCAGCGCAACGAAGTTGAGTTGGCTCTGGCTCAACGAATCGACCATCTGGGCCGACGTCATCTCCGGTAAGACAGCTGTGGGAACCGTCGACTCATATTTGATCGCCCGCATGTCTAGCGGTGCGGCACATGTGACCGATGCATCGAATGCCTCACGAACCCTGCTTTATGACATCCATCGAGGTTCGTGGAGTCAAGAACTGTGCGACCTGTTCAAGGTTCCCGTCGACTGCTTGCCAAAAGTTGTTCCGTCCTACGGCGTCGTGGCTCGGACAGACCCAGACGCGTGCGCCGGCCTTGACCTCCCCATTGCAGGTATTGCCGGTGACCAGCAGTCCGCACTCTTCGGTCAGGCATGCTTCGAACTGGGCAGCAGCAAATGCACGTACGGCACCGGCTCATTTGTCCTCGTTAATACTGGAAGCCAGGCCGTCGAATCATCAACTGGACTCCTCACCACCGTCGCGTGGCAAGAGCCAGATGGCACGTTGACGTATGCCCTCGAGGGCGCAGTTTTTGTGACCGGAGCCGCGATTCAATGGCTGCGTGACGGCCTCGGAATCATCGAGTCAGCAGCCGACACAGAATCGCTGGCGCGGAGTGTCACTGACAGCGGCGGGGTGGTTTTCGTGCCCGCATTGACCGGCTTGGGCGCCCCAGATTGGGATCCGCACGCACGCGGCACCATCCTCGGGCTTACCCGCGGCACCACACGCGCCCACATTGTTCGGGCAACCCTTGAAGCGATCACCTATGAGGTCGCAGACGTCGTCGCCTTGATGATCAAGGAGGGAGACGTGACACTACCCGCTTTGAAAGTGGACGGAGGTGCTGCGGCGAACGATTTCCTGTGCCAAACGCAGGCAACTACCCTCGGCGTTCCCGTCATTCGTGCCAGAGCCCTTGAGACCACAGGTCTCGGCGCGGCATTTCTAGCCGGTCTCGGCACAGGATTTTGGCCCGACCGCGCGTCGATCGCAGAACTCGTTCAAGGCGCTGCCCGCTTTGAACCGGGCCAACGAGACGAACGAGCGCATCAGCGGTGGCGCGCAGCAGTTGAACGAGCCAAGGGTTGGGCGGTTCTCTAACTCAGCGTCATTGCGCGCCGGCCGCGTACGTCATGCCATCGGCACCGAATCAGGCCGCTGGTGCGCTCGCCGCCTGCTCTACGGGCGCCGTTGGCGCGGGCGCAACGGCAGCCTCGGCGAGGATCGACTTGGCCTTCGTCGCATACATGTCGACGTACTCCTGGCCCGACAACTGCATTAGTTCGTACATGATTTCGTCCGTCATGGAACGCAGGACGAAGCGGTCACCCTCCATCCCCTCATACCGCGAGAAATCCAACGGTTCGCCGATTGCGATGCGCACCCGCATGATTTTCGGCCAAATCCGGCCTGGCGGTTGGATTTTGTCGGTGTCGATCATGGCCACAGGGATTACCGGGACCTTTGCCTCGAGTGCCATCCGAGCAACGCCGGTCTTGCCTCGATAGAGCCGACCATCTGGTGATCGCGTGCCCTCCGGGTAGATACCGAGGAGTTCCCCCTGATTCAAGATGCGAACACCGGTAGTGATCGCCGCCTCTGACGCTCGCCCCCCCGAGCGATCCACGGGCACTTGCCCTGCGGCCGACATGAATAACTTCGTCGCCCACCCTTTGATCCCCGGGGTGTTGAAGTAGTCGCTCTTGGCCAAAAAGGTGATGTGTCGCTTGACAACGAGAGGAAGAAAGATCGAGTCGGAAAATGACAGGTGGTTGCTGGCCAAAATCGCTGGGCCGTCCACCGGTAGATGCTCGAGACCAGTGACCTGTGGACGGAAGAGGAGCCGAAGCCACGGGCCGATCAGCACGTACTTGCACAACCAATAGAACATGCCGTCACCTCCTGAGCGAACAACTCGTATTACGACCACGTGGCCGCAGCCACGTCACAGTCACATCTTTTCGGTGCGTCAGCGCGAACCACGCGCGTCCGACCAATGCTGACAGTATCCCCCACACGCACCCCGGTGTTAGAGGTAACGTCAGTTCTGCAGGATCCGGTCGGCCCCTACATCCCACACGGCTGGGATTCACGAACTCAATCACGAACCATCTGTCAGCGTGAGCGCAGCACTTGCGCCTGAGCAAACTGGAGAACCGATGCCTGTAATGCCCGGCGCGCAAGCTTACTCACACCAAGGCGGCCCCATCGGCGTACTGGTCATCCATGGATTCACCGGATCGCCGGTGTCGATGCGGCCGTGGGCTGAGCATTTGGCGGCCGCTGGGTTCAGCGTTGAGCTGCCACGCCTGCCAGGGCACGGAACCCGATGGGAAGACATGGCAGTGACCCGCTGGGAAGATTGGTACAGCGAGGTCGATCTCGCGCTGACAGACCTGGTGAATCGCTGCGAGCAGGTGTTCGTCGCCGGTCTATCTATGGGTGGCTCACTGACCCTGCGCCTAGCTGAGCAGCGGCCAGGCGATGTCGCTGGGCTGATCTTGGTCAACCCTGCTGTTCACACCGAGCGCTGGGACCGGCACCTGCTGCCGGTCGTCCGGCACATCGTTAAAGCCTTTCCAGGGATCATCAACGACACGAAGAAGGTGGGGGTCGACGAAGGCGGCTACTCAAAACTCCCCCTCCACGCGGTTTACTCACTGCAGCAAGCATGGGCGACTATCAAGACAGACATCGCCCGCGTGACATCGCCCGCCTTGGTCCTGCACAGTCGGGTTGATCATGTTGTCGAGCCAAGTAACTCGGAGTGGATTCTCAACCACATCTCGAGCGCAGATCGAACCGAGATCTGGCTTGAAAACAGTTATCACGTAGCGACACTGGACAATGACGCTCCGCTAGTTTTCAGCACAAGTGTGGACTTCATCAACCGAGTCGCACGTTCGACCACATCTGGGTGACACTTAGACCATGAGTGCACCGAACGGCCGCGACAATGGCTTGCCTGAGGTCGCTCGCTATGCCGCGCTAGTGGACGTCGACCCCCCCGTCGCAGACCATGTGCTCGAGCTTTTACGTGACGCGGAAATCACCGCCATCGCCGCACCCGTAGCCGGTGATCCCGGCCTGGCACGAGACACGATTCCCCCAGATCGACCAACCGAGCGAATCCACGTAGATTTTGCGCAACTCGCGCGTGCCCATGTCGTCGTGGCCCGTGCCTTGCCATCCCTGCGCTCTGATTTCCATGCAGACGCCGCGATGCGGGCAGACGCGTCAGACATGAAGTCGATCGACCGTCAACGCGAACTGCCTGACGCTGATGTCGACGCACTCTTTCAGGACATCGTTTCTGGCTTCAGCAATACCACTGACGACCCAATACCCCGCTGGTCGGTTCGCGAAGACTCCGACCAACAACCCGCGCCAGCAGACCCAGATCCCACCGAACGCCTCCTGCGTCAGTCCAGTGGCCCCCGCGATTACGAGTTGGTCGAAGACGACGGGCATTTCGAACCGCCCGCCCCGCCGCCGCTACCCGAGACCGATCCCATCACTCGCCTCGCGTGGGGAGCCCTGCTCGGTGGTCCTGGCCTGATCCTGATTGCAACCATGCTCGGCTTTACTCTCGAACCGTGGATCGTTCTGTTAGCGATCGCGGCCTTCCTTGGCGGCTTCGTAACCCTGGTCGCGAGGATGCGCGATCGTAAGCCTGACAGTTGGGACGACGGAGCCGTCGTTTAGGAAACAGTGCCGGTCACGCCGACCACCCCGCCAGCGCAGTGCCGGGATGTCGACGAGTGCGACTACACCAGGCGCCGGGCGAGGTCCGCCGCACCGATGAGGCCGGCATCATTAGACAGTTCCGCAAGCAAGATGGTTGCCGACGGACGGTAGGCGCGCGCGACAACGGCCGCCTGATAAGAGTCGATGACGGGGTTGAGCAAGATCCTGCCCGCTTCAGAAACACCACCACCGAGCACGTAAAGGTCCGGATCCATAATCGCGGTCAAATCAGCCATTCCACGACCAAGCGCGTGGCCGACGCGACGAAAGGCCTCCAAGGCAACCGGGTCTCCGGCGGCAGCGGCCTGCGAGACGTGCACCCCGGTGACTCCCTCCGGGGTGCCATCGCCGAGGGACATCAAGATTTCCGCCTCGGAGCGACGCTCGTGAGCCAAATCCCTGGCTTCGCGCAGCAAAGCACTTCCGCTGCCGTACTGCTCCCAGCAGCCCTTGCGTTCACATCCACAGGGTCGACCCTCAGGTACCTGAATGATGTGACCAAACTCCGCGGCCATCCCGAATGCGCCGCGCAGCGGTTCACCTGCGTTGATGATCCCGCCACCAATTCCGGTGCCTACAGTCACTGCGACGAGTGATTGCGCACCTCGCCCGGCTCCAAACCGAAACTCACCCCACGCCGCCGCTGTCGCATCGTTTTCGACGGTAGCCGGAAGTCCGCTAGCTTCTGAAACTCTCGGGCCAAGGGGCGCCTCAGTCCAGCCCAGATTCGGCGCAAAGCGGACGATGGATGCTGTTTCATCAACAAGGCCAGCGGCGCCCATGCCGACCGCCTCGACGAGCTCGAGCCCATTGGCCTGCGCGTACGAGACCAAATCAGCACATGCCAACGCAATCGCTTCGACAACGCCGTCGAAGGAACGAGCCGGCGTATCTTTGCGGACCCGCTCAACGATTACCCCGGCATCGTCTACGAGCCCGGCGGCAATTTTCGTACCGCCAATGTCAACACCAATAGAGACGGACATGTGCTTTGCCAATCCGATCCACGAAAGCGGGCTATCCGCACGTCATTGTGCCGATTATCTAGCGACCTCGACATGCCGACTAACGCTTCCGGACGCATGTGTCCGCGCGGCGGAACACGTCATTGTGCAAAGCCATCGGGATCGTCGTCTTGCGGTGTGCGGAGATCTTCCACGAGTGTACGGGGTGGCGTGGTCGAACCTCCCGCACCATCATCAGCAGTGTTCGCCGCCGATGGGGACGACGCCGTGTAGGACGCAAGCGTCGAGGTGAAGGCCGCAAAGGCGGTGTTCACCCACGTTGCGGCTGACTCCGGATCTATATCGCGAACAGTGGCCACAACTTTGCACAGCGGACACGGACAGGTCTCCCCTTGCGCGTCAACAGGCGCCAGGTGGGGGGCCTGAGTGCGGAGCCATTCTTGGGCCGTCGTGATGGCCTTCGAGATGTCATCTCCAGATAGCGGGGACTCCGTCATGACTTTTCCACCCGCTCCTTAAGACCCTTGAGCGCGGTGTCCACAATCACCTTCTCCGCTTTGCGACGAATCATGCCAATCATGGGAATGCTCACGTCAACAGAGAGCTGATAAACAACCGTTGTAGCCGATGGACCGTTTTCCGTGAGGCGATACGCCCCATCCATCGCTTTGAGCATTTCACCCGACGTCAACGTCCAGGTAACGACGCGGTTATCGGACGTCCAGTCGTACTCCAATTGGTACGTATCTTTGATGGCTCCCGCGTCGACCACAAAAACGACGTCGGCCGGGCGCAGATCCTCGTACGTGGTGAGAATCTCGACACTACGAACCCCCTCGCTCCACTCGGGGTACGCCAACACATCAGCGATCACATCCATGACGCGATCGGCGGGTGCGTTGATCACGATGCTCGATTCGGTGCGCTCAGCCATAACGTGACCCTACTCCCTCAATTGTCTCTGGACGAGATGTGCACGGACCATCGCCCATGCAGCGTGACCGCAACTGGACCGGCTTACCACGCTAACGAGAATGGCTTAGCTCCACCTCGAAAGTGCCCAACGTTCACACACTCTGTGCGACCGATGCGCACTCTCTGCGCGAGCGGCTGATGCACATGCCCAAAGACCGAATAGCGGGGCTGCACATCGCGGATGTACTCGGCCAACGCGACACTGCCATGCTCGAATCGACGCGCCACCGTGTCGTAGAGAAGTTCCGGAACGGCCGGTGGGATATGCGAACACAGCACGTCAACCGGACCCAACGCGGCCACATGTTCTGCGAATGTTTGTTCGTCCAGTTCATACGGCGTGCGCATCGGTGATACCAAACCACCACCAACGAAGCCGAATCGCAGCCCGTCGAGGTCGATGGTCTGAGCGTCCAAAACCGTGTGCCCCTCGCGAAGGTACGGCGACCAAAAATCTGGCACGTCAACGTTGCCGTAGGTCAAGTACGCGGGAGTAGGCAAGGCAGCAAACAATTCCTGGTATTGCTCTTTAATCATCCGATCGACAAGTTCTGAACGGGAGACACCTTCCCGCTCGATCACGTCCGTCCAGAGTTGATGAGACCACGCGCGGGCGTCATCAAAATTGCCAGCCGTCCGAAGAGCGATGTACCGCCGCGTGTTCTCGGCACCAAACAGCGAACCAAAAATGCCTTTGCCGGGATCGGCATAATCGATGAACAGGACAAAGTCGCCCAGGCACACCACGGCGTCAGCACCATCGGCACTGGAACGTAGCTCCTCGACGCTTCCGTGAACATCGCTTACGAAATTAAGTCGCACACCATGACCCTAAACAATCACTGCGATCTGCGCGTTCTGAACTCCGCCGCACACGGCTCGAGCTCACGAAGGCTCGCACTCATGAGGCTCTATCGACCGATGATGAATCCCAGCACCGTATAAACAACGAGCAGCACGACGATGACTCCTGTCGTTCCAATGGCGGCCATTCCCCACTTGCCACCAGGCGCCGTCTGCGGATCCATCAAACCGGGTTCAGCATGTCGAAGTTCGGTGAGAACCTGTTGCGCCCATCGCTCAGTCTCGGGCGAGATCTGCGACGACACCGGCGACTGAGCAGTCACCGCGCCACCTACCGCCGAGTCGGAGGTCTTGATCGGCCCTGCAGCGGAGAAATCCGCCGGCAACAAATCTGGCCGAGATGCATCGACGGGCGACGAGACCGGGCGCGCTGATCCCGAACTGTGACGACCGGTTGGACGCGCCCGCGTTTCGCGGCTCAGCAGCGTACCCCGTCTCGAACTTCCAGACGCCGACGATGAGGTCGCTTTTCTAAGGCCGCTCGCGGCGGTGGACGCACTCGGGGCACCACCACCCACCAGAGTCAACGACTGCGGCAATGGCGTAGCTGGGTCCGGGCGAACATCGGTCAGACACAATGAGCACCATGCAGCACCCTGTGGAATCACTGCGTTGCAATTGGGACACCGATACTTATCCGCCACACGATGTCTATCGGCCAATCATGATGCTGACTTAAGACTCCGCACCGACAGAGCGCGTGGATTCAACCGCATCCTTGAGGGCAAATACATGCCGTTTCCAGTCCGTCGCATAGGTCACGTTGAGCGCAGCCACCTGCTTGTCGGTTAACGACCGCCCAACGGGATCGAGACGCACATAGTGGTGGAGCACTACGCCGTCGAGTACCGGCTCAAGCCACATCTCCATCGAACCGACCCAGGATTGGCCGGCCCACACCCCGTTGACCGTCCACTCAACACCCACCCGGCCACGGTCGCGGCTGACATTCAACGATAACTGTGGCCACCAGAGTTGATGGCGAATCGGATCATTGACCAGTCGCGCGACGACCCGCGGATCACCAACGATGAATGTGTCGTCGGCGACATTAAGAATCGGCACACCTGATGGTGGCACACGCGTCAACGCGTGCGTGATGATCCGCTGGCAGGTCCAGCACCGATCAGCCCGAGAGTAACCACGGCCCCGATGCGCGAGCCAGACACAAAACCTGCGACGAGATGCGCTCGCCTACCTACATGTGCGACTGTCTAGGGGATGGAATGGTTCACCAGAGTTCTTGATTGGCGCCAGCCGGCCGTGATCGTGCCAGTGGCTCGGTTTGGCGTGGTAAGTATCGGCCTGATCACATCAGTTTTTGGCCGCGACCGTCCGTCCATCGTCTCCGTCGTAGCCCTGATAACAGTGGCCATCCTAGCGAGCATTCCGGTGAAACCCGCCGCTAGGCGATGGGCTCAAGTAACCCTCGAAGCAGGCTTCGCTTCGGCAATCATCGCCGCGGGCGCACCGCACACGAACGCCTTCCTGCCCTACCTAGTCGTGCCGTCATTCGCAGCCGGCATTCAAAGTGGGCTTCTTCCGGCATTGACCACCAGCTTGGCCAGCCTGCTTGTCTTCGGATCGGTAAACCTGATGAACAAGGATTCCGGATCCACTGCGTTGACAACGCCCGTTGCTCAATGGATTGCCGTGGGACTCCTGGCGGGCCTGCTAAGTGGATGGGCTCGCTCCCTCTTGCAGCAAGAGCGGCGAACGACAACCTCTTACGCAACCGCGCATCATTTGCTCACCGAACTGCGCGATGTCTCACGTGAATTGCCCACAGGCCTCGACGAAGTCTCACTGTCACAGCAGGTTCTGGCAGAACTCGACGATGTACTTGAATTTGATCGCGGCGCGGTCTACACCCGCGATACCAGCGGGGTGGTTAATCCACTCGCGTACAGAGGCTCCGATCGTTTGGATTGGAATCCCGCGTCTGGCCACGAGAACTGGCAGGCGGCATTCGTCACCAGCAGTCCGATCCAACGTGATGAGGCGATCTCCGCTCACACACAGGGGTTTTCGGGTTACTTCCCGATGCGACTTGGCGAGCGAACAATCGGCCTCGTTGCTGTTGAGCGTGACGCTGCACCTTGGTCGGCGCGCAACCTTGATGATGCGCAAGCGATCGTTGATGAGGCTGCTCTACGGATCGAAACCGGGCAATTGTTTAGTGAGGTTCGATCGATCGCCACCGTCGAGGAACGACGTAGGCTCGCCCGCGAGATCCACGACGGGATCGCCCAAGAGATCGCATCACTGGGCTATGTGGTCGACGACCTTTCAGCCAGTTCGCAAGATGAAAGCGTCGGTTCGGCCCTTCATTCACTGCGAGGCGAGCTGACGCGGATTGTCAGCGAACTTCGGCTTTCTATCTTTGATCTGCGCACCGACGTTCAACCGAGTGCAGGGCTCGGTGCCGCCCTTTCCAGCTACGTTCGCTCAATGAGTACGGGAACAGGGATCACCATGCACATGGTGCTGGACGAGTCGGCCCTTCGATTACCGATTGAGGCCGAGACTGAAGTGCTACGCATCGCACAAGAAGCAATCACCAATGCGCGACGACATGCGCGAGCACGCAACTTATGGGTCACCTGCCGAGTGGATCCGCCGGTGGCTTTCCTGCGCATCGCCGACGACGGCCAGGGGCTCGGATCGCCGCGAGGGGACTCTTTCGGCATGGAGATCATGCGTGAACGCGCTGAGCGACTTGGCGCACAGTTATCCATCCGCCAACGAGTAGGTGGTGGAACTGTCGTCGAACTGTCCCTCGGAGCACCCGTAGTAATGGATGCAACTGCGCCGGAAGATGCCGGCTGAGGAACGCAGCTGAGCACAATTGCGTATCAACCGATCGATAACTCTTAGTGGCCGTATGGTCCGACATTGACCGATTGCGCGCTCAAGATCTCGCCATGATCCATCAATTGCCGAGACCATCGAATGAACGTCACAAAACGTGACATGATCAAGGTCGAGGCGAAACAGATAGGGGGCGGCATGACGATCAGTGTTTTGTTGGTTGATGATCACGAATTGATCCGCCAAGGTTTGCGTCGAGCATTCGAGCGAGATCGCGAGTTTGAAGTGGTAGGCGAGGCCGGATCGCTGGCCGACGCCAAGCGGCTTATTGGCCTGGTCAACCCAGACGTCACCATTCTCGATGTCCGCCTGCCCGACGGCAACGGCCTGGAAGCCTGCCGCGCAATCCGCAAGGAACGCGCAGATATGGGCATTGTCATCCTGACGATGTACGCGGGTGACGATCAGTTGTTTGAGGCACTCGAATCTGGCGCCTCGGCCTTTGTGCCAAAGAATGCGCCCGCCGAAGATGTTGTTGCCGCAGCCAAACACGCCAAGAGTTCACCTCACTCGTTTACGGCGAATGATCTCAATGAGGCTATGCGGCGCAAGATGTCGCCAACCGGGCCACAACTGTCGCCACGGGAGCGAGAGGTTCTCGGTCTCCTCGCCGACGGTCTAGGTGTCGCCCAGATCAGCCGACAGCTGTACATCAGCGAATCAACGACCAAGACTCACATCAGCAAGTTGTACGAAAAGTTAGGCGCTGGCAATCGCGCCCAAGCACTCATGACCGCGCTGAAACTTGGACTTCTCAAGCGCGATGATCCAAATGCGTAACTTCTGACAGTGCGATCAGACGTCAGCCCGACGATTGCGATGGAGGCTGCGTTGACGGCGACGCAGACGAACGCACCGTTGGTTGAGACGTTGGTTGAGACGTTGGTTGAGACGTTGGTTGAGACGTTGGTTGTGACGTTGGCCGCGCGCTCGGCCGAGCGGTCGGCGTGGATGACGGCTGCATTGACGAGGTGCTCGATGGCTCGGCCGAGGATTGAGCGTCCAGCGCCTCCTCCTGGGTGAATGGCAACCCCGCCAACTGATGAAGTCGCGCATTCCAATGAACAATGAACTCGTCAAGCGAAAGTCCGTAGATCTGGTGGATTGCTGCGGCTACATTCTCATCCGACGAACCCGTGCCCTGCGCAGTGAGCCGATAGGTCTTCACCAAACTCGCGAGGCCGCCATCATCGGCTAACTCGTCACACGCGATTAAGGCCCCTTCATATGCGATAGCCAGACCAGCTCCGGAGAAATCGTCAGATGTCGGCAGCGCGGTGAACTTGTGCCCATCACGAAGCGCATCGATCGCATCTCCTGCTGCAACTACTCGACTGACGCCTGTGTTCTCGTAGCCGATGTATTCGGCGAGCCCTTCCTCCAACCACAGCGGCGTTGCATCAGTGGAACCTGATCCAGTGGCGACATGGACCACCTCGTGCCGCAGAACAATTTCACGACCCAGCGACGACAGACCCTGCATTGTTGGCGTATTGAGCCAAATTCGAGGCGAGCCCTGATCACCAGACGCCGTCTCCATGGACGTCACCGCGGCGATATCGCGCAGCGACTCGACCGATCGACCCAGCCCTGTCTCGACCTGTTGGATCGTTTTCGGCACGACGATGATCAACCGTTGCGCCCAGTCACTCCCCCACGCCCTTGTCACGTCTGGGATCACCGCATCGGCAATCGATGCATAGCGTTGCAAGGTGGCGGGAGTTTGATCGATACCGATGACCGTCACATGCTTGCCGATGAGCTGAGAGATTGAGCCCAGCTCCCACACCGGCTTACGTCCGATTGAGTGCTCGGACACGATTCGCCAACCGGTGTCCGTGTGCTGAAGTGCTAGATCCTCACGAAATGTCGCTGCGGCCGCATCCATCGGCAGGCGGTAGCGAATCAGCGCAGACACAGCGGCCTGAGTTGGATCGCCGCTGGAGGTTATCGAGGTGACTGAATACTCGAATGACACCGGAGCGAGTTTATGAATACTGGTGAAATCCGGAACCGCAGCATCGAGCACCTGCTCATCGCTCCACGAGGAAACATCACCGAGGAGCAGTGCATCAGCCCGATCGCGCAATAATCGTTCGATCGAGTTTTGGCGCGTTGCCGGGTTGGTGATTTCCTGAGGCAAACTCGGCGCCGTCGTGACGGGCGCCGCCGCGGCAACTTCGTGATTCGCACTCGCGGACACCTGCGGTACGGACGTTGATTGCCGACTCGTCACGAGGGCGAATCCAGCGCCAGCGATACCGATCAGCATCAACAGTGCGAAGGTGAGTATCCAGATCGGACGAGACGACCGCTCACGCGTCGGCTCGTCCGGACTCAGATGACTCATAAAGACACGTTACGTCGCAATCGACGATCCTGTCGCATCGCTCGACGAACACAGCGACCGGCTTATGAAACTGCCCGACCTGTGTTCGTGGAATCGCGCACGGGGATCCGTGGCCCCGAAACCAAACGCAAGGGCGGCAGCAAGCCAGAGTCGGCAAGCACCGCGAGAGCAGCTCGCTCTTCGTCAGCCATTCCATCACCCGTTGCCCATTGCACTGGCCCAAGAACAAAGGACACAACACAATCACCGCACGCTAAACCGCGAACCTCACATGAATCACAATCGATGATCATCGCGCCACCTACCCTTTATGTTCGAGTTCTTTACGTCCGTTTGCTTCACAAGAGTCAACCCGCTAATCCACCGCCATACGACGACGTGGTGTCGCTCAGTTGCTTCTTGCTCACAACGTTAGGTGGGACCTCTGACAAGACCCGGCGGATGCTGACGGTGCGGGGCCGATAGCCGATGGCTCCAAATCATCATCCGATTTCGGCGAGGCGACTCGTGAACGTCAGACCCTATGTCTACGGTCGTGGATGTGGGACACCAAACAGCTTTCGACGATCTCGGCACACCGCTGTCCGAGGTGACCTTCGTCGTGGTTGACCTCGAAACCACAGGTGGTTCACCAACTGAGGCCGGCATCACCGAAATCGGTGCGGTCAAGGTGCGCGGGGGCCAGATCATCGGTGAGTTCCAAACACTGGTTAACCCAGGTATTCCCGTCCCTGCGTTCATCGCGGTCTTGACGGGTATTACCGACGCCATGCTGTGCGATGCACCCCCACTGTCGGTGGCGCTGCCCGCATTTCTCGACTTCGCCGCCGGATGCGTGCTCGTGGCCCACAATGCGCCATACGACATCTCCTTCCTGAAGGGTGGCTGCACTCGCCTGGCCCGCGCATGGCCGGATCATGCAGTCGTGGATACGGCACGGTTGGCTCGCTCGGTGTTGCTGCGCGGCGAGGTTCGCAACTGCAAACTCAGCACGTTGGCGCAGCACTTCCGCGCCACCACAACACCCACCCACCGCGCGCTGGACGACGCACGTGCCACGGTCGACGTCCTGCACGGACTGATCGAACGGATCGGGACACTCGGGGTTCACTCCCTCGACGAACTTGTCACGTACACCTCGCGGGTCACCCCAGCTCAGCGACGCAAGAAGCATCTGGCTAATGGACTACCTGACGCCCCTGGTGTCTACATCTTCCGCGATCACAAGAATGAAGCCTTGTATGTCGGTAAGTCACAGCGCATTCGTTCGCGGGTTCGCACGTACTTCACCGCATCCGAGACGCGTACACGCATGGCCGAGATGGTTGGTATCGCCACCTCAATCGATGCCATCGTGTGCAGTTCACCTCTCGAAGCAGAGGTGCGAGAAGTTCGGCTCATCACTGAATTGAACCCTCGCTATAACCGGCGAAGTAAGAACAGCGGTCGGGCAGTCTGGGTGAAGTTAACGGTCGAGCCGTTCCCGCGTTTATCGGTCGTGCGTGAAGTTCGTGATGATGTCGCGGAAGGGGCCGCCTACTTAGGGCCATTCGGCTCACAAAAGACAGCGCAGGAGGCCGTTGAAGCCCTACACGCGGCAATCCCCTTGCGCACCTGTACCGACAAACTCTCGGTTCGTCGTCCAGCTGCGACAGCTTGTGTGCTGGCCGATATGGGCCGGTGCTCGGCTCCGTGCATCGGCGCGATCGACGCACAGGGTTACGGTGAGATCGCTGATCGCATGCGCGATGCACTCACGCGTGATGGGCGCCTCATCGAGCAGCCATTGCGAGATCGCCTCACGGCACTGTCACAGGACTTGCGCTACGAAGAGGCCGCAGCGTGGCGCGATCGACTCGAAACATTTGCCCGCGGTGCCGCACGTGCACAGGAAATCGCCGCGCTCGTAACTATGCCCGAACTCATCGCCGCTCGGGCACTACCCGATCGGTCATGGGAGATCCACGTCATCCGGTACGGCCGTCTCGCCGGAGCTGCCCATGCGCCAGTCGGTACCGACCCTAGGCTGACGGTTGCGGCTGTTGTGGCAGCCGCGGAACAGATTGCTGCCAACCCACGCACTGTTCCGGCCGGCCTTATCGAGGAAACCACGTTGATTTTGCGCTGGCTCGCCAGTGATGGCGTCCGCCTCGTCCCTGGCGAGAATGAAGTCGCATGGTCACTGCCGGCTTATGGGGCGTCCGGGCTGCTGGCCAGACTCACTGCGGCTCGTCGCGAGCTCGTCGTTCCCATCCCGGCGATGGATCGCAATCTGCGCCCTGCTGGCTAAAGATGACAGCGACGTGAATCCGCAGACCACTAGAAGATCAGATCTCGCGCCATACCTAGTGCAGAAACCTCGGGCCGCTTAGGCTAAGCAGATGATCACAGCCTTGGTTTTCATTCGCACCGAAGTTAACGCAGTCAACGCAGTAGCTGAGACAGTGGCAGCGATCGATGGGGTCAGCGAGGTCTTCTCGGTCACCGGAGATCTCGATCTCGTCGCCCTGATCCGGGTGCAGTCCCTCGAGCAGGTCAGCCAGGTCGTAACGGGTGGGATTTCAAAGACTGCAGGAATCACGTCCACCGAAACGCACGTGGCTTTCCAGACCTACAGCCGTCAAGACCTCGACGCAGCATTCTCCATTGGGCTCGACTGATCTGTGCCAACTGAGCGACGGATCCCACTAGCCCTGAGCGCGTGAGCCCTTCAACGCCTGAGAGACGCTGATCCACCGATCGAGGGTGCGCCCAGCAGCACCACTGTCAATCGCGTCGACCGCCCGCGGCAACACTGCGATAAGTCGTTCCGTCACCGTGCCGACCACCGACATACCGCACGCAGCGTCGTAAGCGATGAGGGCGCCGGCGGCCCCGAGGAGTACCGCATCTCGCACGGGGTCGAGGGTGGATGACCGTTCACCTGAAATCACCGATCGTGCGACAGCAGCATTAAATGCCGCATCCTGGCCACCGAGTGCGCCCGGTGCCGGAGCGGCGATCCCACACTCCGCGGGATCGATGACGCTTTCTTGCACGCCAATGCCGGTGGCATCCCACACCCGCGTCGGAGCCGCAGTCGACAGCTCGTCGAGGCCGTCTTCACCTCGGACAACAAGTGCCTTCGTGCCTCGCGCAGACAGTACCGCGGCCATTAATGGAGCCAAGCGAATATCGGCACAACCAACGAGTTGTGCGCTGGGCCGAGCCGGGTTGGCTAGCGGTCCGAGGATATTGAACACAGTCGGCAGCCCGAGTTCGCGCCTTGCAACGGCAGCGTGACGCATGCCCTGGTGAAATACCGGGGCAAAACAAAAAGCGATTCCCGCCTGTTCGACACACGGTCCGATGGATTCCGGCGGTAAATCAACCACCACCCCAAGCGCTTCCAAAACGTCCGCTGACCCGGCCGCTGAGCTCGCTGCACGGTTTCCATGTTTTACCACTGGTGCACCCGCCGCAGCCACGACAACCGCTGACATGGTGGAGATATTGACTGTGTTCGACCGGTCTCCACCGGTGCCGCAGGTATCGACTACCGGCCCAAGATCGGCCGGCAGCGCGACGGGAGCCGAATGGTCGAGCATGGCGCCAACAAGTCCCCCTATTTCGTTAGAGGTTTCACCTTTGCCACGAAGGGCAACCAAGAACCCCGCCAACTGGACGGCCGTGGAATCGCCAGACATGACTTGATCCATCGCCCACGACGCCTGCTGCTCGGTCAGATCGTCACGGCGAAGCAAAGCTGCTGTGAGCTCCGGCCAGGAGGTCGCCGCGGATGAGGTCGACGTCATATAAGGATCCGTTTCCCGCGCTCGAGCTGCTACGGGCGACTAGTTACGGCTGCTCGCGGCCGCAACAGGGCGGCGGCGGCCTGCGCAAGAAGAACTGGATCTAGCGGGTGCGGCACGACGGCCTCGGCTTGTGACCACGTGGCCAGCCACGCGTCCTGCGGACGTCCGGTGAGAAGCAGAGCCGGAGGTGCATTGAAAATCTCCGTCTTCATCCGGCGCGCGATCCCCATGCCGCCAGACGGGACCGCTTCACCATCGAGAACCGCAAGATCAATGCCGCCCTTGTCGAGATATCGAATCACCATGGGCTCGGTGGCACATTCGACGTAGTCCACGAATGGTAAATCGATCGCCGGACGGCGGCCCAATGCCGATCGCACTGCGGCTCGCACATTCGCGTCATCGCTATAGATCAAGACCGTCAATCGCGCCTGCGGGGTATCCGAACTCATGCCGTCATGCTATCGCCCCCGCAGTGGCCGACGACGGCAGTGGGGCTGTTTGTGCAACATTTCACGATCGACAAGTCGTCGCCCACAACAGGTTCGCCACGCCCAACCAGAAACAGGGGGGGGTGGACGCGCCGATTGAAGGAATACCTGCCAGAATCACACCGTGGCGACTGCAACTGTGATTGATAACCATTCGGCCCATGCGCCTGCGAACAGGCCAGACATGGTCTCCGTTGGCACCATCGTGTGGCTGTCCAGCGAGCTCATGTTCTTCGCGGCGCTGTTCGCGATGTACTTCACTATGCGCGCGGTCAATTACGACGTGTGGCACAACTACACCGAGCATCTGAACATCCCGTTCGCAACCGTCAACACGACAATCCTCGTCCTGTCCTCGGTGACCTGTCAGTTGGGCGTTTTCGCCGCCGAGCGAGGGGATGTCAAGAAGCTCCGAATGTGGTTCATCATCACGTTCATCATGGGCTCAATCTTCGTTGCCGGACAGATCACCGAGTACTCCGAACTCGTCAAAGAAGGACTCACGCTGTCTTCGTCGGCGTACGGGTCGGTGTTCTACTTGACGACGGGCTTCCACGGTATGCACGTCACCGGAGGATTGATCGCCTTCCTTTTTGTCCTCGGGCGAACCTACGTTTCGCGCCGATTTACCCATCGCCAGGCCACCACCGCGATCGTCGTGTCGTACTACTGGCACTTCGTTGACGTTGTCTGGATCGGCCTGTTCACCATGATTTATCTCATTCGCTAGAACCGTACGTAGCACCGAAAGTCCCGCATCGAAATGCATCAAAACATCAGAGAAAAAGGGCGCACGTGACCAGCACCTCAGTTCGACGCAACAAGGCCACCGGCCTGGTCGTCCTACTAGCAGGACTAGTGATTACCGGCGTTGGGTATGCAGCCGTCACCAGCACTGCTGAAGCCTCCGTAGCGATGTACTCGCAGACTCAGATTGATCAGGGTAAGCAACTGTTCCAGCAGGGCTGCGCCACCTGTCACGGTCTCGCGGCACAGGGCTCATCGGAAGGCCCCAGCCTGATCGGCGTGGGGGCCGCGGCGGTCAACTTCCAGGTCGCTACCGGCCGCATGCCCATGGCACAGCCAGCCAACCAAGCTCCGCGCAAGGTTCCGGTCTACAACGACGATCAAATCGCTGCGCTCGCTGCATACGTGGCCTCGCTTGGCCCCGGCCCCGCGGTGCCCTCTGACGAAGACCTGAACACCACCGATGCAAATCTCGCGGAAGGTGGTGTGCTGTTCCGAACAAACTGTGCCCAGTGCCATAACTTTGCTGGTCACGGCGGAGCACTGAGCAACGGTAAGTACGCCCCAAGCTTGATGAACGCGACACCGCGTCAGATGTACGAGGCAATGTTGACCGGTCCGCAAAACATGCCCGTGTTCAACGACAAGACATTGCCGCCGGCGGAAAAGCGCGCCATCTTGAAGTACATCAACGAGCTGCAGACTGCACCAAGCCCCGGCGGTTTGGCCCTTGGTTCACTCGGACCTGTCACTGAAGGCATCTTCATCTGGACGGCGGGTCTGGGCGCTCTTCTGGCCGTCGCAGTATGGATCGGAGCAAAGGTTCGATGAGTAACGATCACAAGACAGACATAGCAACCACGGGAATCGTTGAAGGCGACATCGTCGAGTTTCCGCTTCCCCCGCACCACCACCGCCTGACCGATACAGATCCTCGCGCCGCACGTCGTGCCGAGCGTCAAGTATCGACCATGTTCATCTTGTCGGGCCTGTGCATCATCGCGTTCATCGCCGCGTACATTGCGATTCCAGAAACGTCGTACCTCAATCTTGGTCCGGCTGGAACGATCCAGACGTCGAACTTCATGCTAGGTCTGACTTTCGGTTTGGCGACTCTGCTGATCGGAATCGCGGCCATCCACTGGGCCAAGAAACTCATGTCAGACGAGGAGATCGTCGACTACCGTCACCCTGTCGGCTCGCCTCAGGAAGATCGCGACGCTGCCAAGGCCGCTTTCGATGCAGGCGTTGCCGAATCCGGTTTCGTTGAGCGCAAAATGGTGCGCCGTACGCTCCTCGGAGCCCTGGCCCTATTCCCGCTGCCCCTCATCGTGCTTCTCAAGGACATGGGCCCGTTGCCGGGCGACTCACTTCGCCACACTATTTGGCGTAAGGGCAGTCGCATCGTCATCGACGTCACTGGTCAGCCACTGCGCCCGGAGGATATGCAGGTCGGTTCATTGGTCTCTGCGTCCCCAGCCGATCTGAAGGCGATTCAGGAAGCGGACGGAGATCAGAATGCCCGCGCCAAGGCGTCGATCATCCTAGTCCGCATGAAGCCATCAGACATCGTCTCCGAGCAAGGTGAAGGCTGGTCGTGGAACGGCATCTTGGCGTTCTCCAAGATTTGCACCCACGTCGGCTGCCCGATCGCGCTTTATCAGCAGCGCACACACCACCTGCTGTGTCCATGTCACCAATCGACCTTCGATTTGGCTGACTCGGGCAAGGTCGTCTTCGGCCCAGCCGCCCGTGCAATGCCGCAGTTGCCGATCACGGTCGACAGTGAAGGCTTCCTCGTGGCGCAGAGTGATTTCCAGCAACCCGTCGGTCCAAGTTTTTGGGAGCGAGCATGAGCACGGTAGTAGACGGAGTGGGTAAGGCAATTGGTCGCGCTGACGACCGCGCCCCCATCTCGTCCCTCCTCAAGGACAACCTGCGCAAGGTGTTCCCCGACCACTGGTCATTCATGCTCGGTGAGATCGCGCTGTACTCATTCATCATCCTGCTGCTGACGGGCGTCTACCTGACGATCTGGTACCAGCCGTCGATGCAGGAAGTTGTCTACCACGGCTCCTACCAGCCACTCGTTGGCATTCCGATGTCAGAGGCCTACAACTCAGCCCTGCATATCAGTTTTGACGTTCGTGGTGGCCTCCTGATTCGTCAGATTCACCACTGGGCCGCGCTGTTCTTCATGGCCGCCATGGTCGTGCACATGTTCCGCATCTTCTTCACCGGAGCATTCCGCAAGCCACGTGAATTCAACTGGGTCATCGGCGGTTCAATGATCCTCATCGGCCTGCTGGAAGGATTCGCAGGTTACTCACTGCCTGACGACCTTCTGTCCGGCGTGGGTGTCCGCATCGTCGCGGGCATCATCGAGTCGATCCCCGTCGTCGGCACCTACCTGCTGTTCTTCCTGTTTGGCGGGCAGTACCCGGGTCACGACTTCATCCCACGGCTTTACACGTTCCACGTGCTCCTGGTGCCCGGCATCCTGCTGGCCAGTGTCGGCCTACACCTCGTGCTGATCTTCTACCACAAGCACACGCAGTACCCCGGCCCCGGCCGTACGAACGATAACGTCGTTGGCTTCCCGCTGTTCCCGGTTTACACCGCGAAGGCCGGTGGCTTCTTCTTCATCGTTTTTGGCGTCACGGTTCTCATGGCTGCGTTCGTCACGATCAACCCAATCTGGGCGTACGGGCCGTACGTGCCTGATCAGGTGACGGCGGGTTCGCAGCCCGACTGGTATATCGGCTTCGTCGACGGTGCCCTGCGCGCATTCCCGAACTGGGAATCGGAGAACTTCCTCGGCCACACGTGGAGCTGGAATATCCTGATCCCCTGTGTGCTTATGCCGGGAATCCTTGTTGCTCTGCTGCTTTCCTACCCATTCTTGGAAGCATGGATCACTGGCGACACCCGCGAACATCACCTACTTGACCGTCCGCGAAACGCCGCTACGCGCACCGCACTTGGTGCAATGGCGATCACGTTCTACGGAATCTTGGTCATCAACGGGGCTAACGACATTGTCGCCCAAGCCTTCAATCTCTCGATCAACCAGCTGACGTGGTTCACTCGAATCGGAGTGTTCGTCTTCCCACCACTGGTCTTCATCGCGACGAGACGATTCTGTCTCGGTCTGCAGCGTCGCGATCGGGATCTGTTGATGCACGGACGCGAGAGCGGCCAGATCCTGCGTCTGCCGCACGGTGAGTTCATAGAGATCCACACGCCTATCTCCGACGATGAGAAGGCGGTCATCCTGGCTAAGCGGGACATCGCACCTATCGAAGCTCCGCCAGCTACCGACGAGAACGGCATCGCAACCCCTGGACTTCGTGCAAAGAAGTGGCGGGCCAAGTTGTCGAACGCGTACTTCGGCGAGAATGTTAAGCGTCCGACCCTTGCCGAGATTGAAGCTGCTGAACATCACCATCACGATGAAGTGGCTCACGAGATCGACGTTCTGCACGAGGCGGGTGCACCCATCCCGTCGGAGTTGACCGACTAGGTTTGTCACAACAGTGAGGGCGTCCAGTTTTTCTGGGCGCCCTCACTGTTTGCCCGCATGAACGTCTAGCAGTGGGCGCGATTCACATGAGGGCAGAAAGAACCTCGTCGACCACAACACTCAGCGGCCCACTTGCGTCGATCAGCAGGCATGGACCCTGCCACGGCTCATAGTCCCTTGCCCGAGCACGGACCCGCTCCCACGTCGGCTCGGCGACATGGGTGAAGCCCCGTTCGCGGCTCTCCAGCCGCCGTTGGTGCTCGTCTAATGAGTGCACACTTAACAGTACAAAGGTGACTGGGTGCCCGGTTGCGTGCGCGGCGTTCCTCCACGTGTTCCGCGCTGCTTCGCTGTCGTTGACCGCATCAACCACCACGGACAGACCGAGGGCAAGGTTCTGTTCGGCCATCACCCTAACCGCTTCATACGCGGCGACCCCTATCGACCAACCGTATTCAAGGCCCGCCCCGAGCATCGCGTCCTCAACAGGGTCAATGGACAAGTGAACGGCATTTAGCCGAGCGGAAACCGCATGAGCTACAGCCGATTTACCTGTACCGGGAAGTCCAGACACCACAAGGAACACGGCGGCAATACTTTCAGCTTTCGGGCGGCCTGTCACAGTAACGGGCTCAGGACGGACTAGGCGCCCTGCAGAGCCGATCCCTGAGCCCAGCGGTCGAGCGGGATATTCCACAGTCCGATGCCGTTAAAGCCCTCCATGGGGCGATCAGAGCCGGTGTAGATGACAACATCGCCGATTGTTGACTGGTGGTACAACCACTCGGCATTTGAAAGACTCATTCCGGTGCACCCATGGGACACATTCGCGTGGCCTTGAGCGCCTACCGACCAGGGAGCGGCATGCAGGAACTCCCCCGAGTCCGTTAGTCTCATCGCGAACTGAACGGTGAGCCGGTAGTACTCGGGGTCATTCTTGTTCGTGCCACCAGTCGAGGCATCCATCAGGCGGGTGAGTTCTTTGTTCTCGATCACCTTCACCCCTGAGCGCGTTACGAATCCTGGCTTGCCCGTGGTGATGGGAATCGTGCGAATAGCTTTGCCATTACGGGTGACCCGCAATTGATGGGTAGTCATGTCTACATACGAAATCACCGAGTCACCCGTATGAAAGGTGACTTTGGTGTCGTCTTGACCCCACAGGCCTTTGGTGATGTGAACACCCTTGGCATTTGAGCGCACGACGATAACAGCGTTACCTGGCCAGAAATCCTTTGGCCGGAACACGACCGTATTGTTGTTAATCCAATTCCACGCACCCTCAGCGGGCTGACCGTTAACGGTGATGTTCAGGGTCTTTTCGAACGCTGCGCGGTTGTGGTTAGTTTTGAGTTGGTGATCCACAGTCACCGTCACGGGCATACCGACGCCATACGTAGAGCCGTCTGACGGGAATACGTGCGCGTTAAGGAACTCAGACGGTTTTACCGTCGCAAACGACGTGGTGAAACTCGTTGGCAGCCCTGAACGGTCGACAGCGGAGGCCGTCACCTGGTAGGTCGCCGCATAATCAAGTTGACCCTGTGGCGCCTTCCACGAGGTTCCATCAGCCGAAATCGTGCCCGGTACTGGACCGTTTGGCCCTTCAACCACGACATCGGTGAGTCGGCCCTGGCTGGCCGCCAAGGTGAGAGGTACCGATGGGGCAATCGGCTTACCCGTCGGGGTTGGCTCCAGCGAAATGTGGGCTATCGACGCCGTGGTGTCCGAGCCAGCGTGCACACTCAATTGACCGGCCGAGCATCCAGTCAGGCCAAGGGCGCCAACGAGCACGACAGGCACAGCCCAGCGCATAGCCCCCATGGCCCATCTCCTAGCTTCCCAGAACCGCACAATTAAACAGGGTGACCCCCAGAACCCCACCCTGTTTAACAGTGTCCGTCTAGGACGGATGCTATGTCCACTTCGACACGACGCATTCCCGGTATTGACGCGATAAATCGCCGTGATTCTCAGCCGGTGCACATCATGTGAGTAGCGCGCGGCAAGGACCTACTGCCTAGGCGTCGACAAACGGCCCGCGGTAGTACTCGAACACCAGGCCCACGAGCGAAAGCATCAACAGCACGACGCCCATGATCACAAGCCATATCGCAAATACCAATCCGATGCACACCACGAACGTGCTGAAGCCGACGGCAAGTGGCCACCAGCTATGCGGACTGAAGAACCCATAGTCCGGATCTGCTTCGTCAACGTTGGCCAGCGGATTATCCTCTGGGCGTTCCCCGATGCGACGAGCCGTGAACAGAACGTAAAAACCGATCAAGAAGGCCAAACATGCCG
Source organism: uncultured bacterium (assembly GCA_903826575.1). Classification (GTDB taxonomy): domain Bacteria; phylum Actinomycetota; class Actinomycetes; order S36-B12; family CAIYMF01; genus Longivirga. The sequence continues at coordinate 21,256 of CAIKEU010000106.1, read as the reverse complement.
TGAGAGCCAGGGCTGTTGTTCCTACGATCTCGTGGGTAACAAACCAGTACGCCAGCGCAATCAGCGCGTACAGAGCACTACCAGCGGCGAAGAGGATGCCTTCAATCTTCACTTTGCTGCCCCCGTCGACGACTCCACAACCCTGTCGAATGATGCCGCACGCTTCTGCGTAGCTACATCAACCAAATCGGGGTGATGCAGATCAAATGCTGGCCGCTCTGAACGGATAGCAGGAAGCGACACGAAGTTGTGGCGCGGCGGCGGACAGCTGGTTGCCCACTCCAATGAGCATCCCCAGCCCCACGGGTCATCAACCGTTACCAGTGGTGCCGTCTTGAAGGTGCGGTAGACATTCAAGAAGAACGGGAACGTCGACATACCAAGAATCACTGCGCCCACGCTGGACACGACGTTGAGCGTCGTGAAGCCGTCCGAGGCTAGGTAGTCCGCGTAACGACGCGGCATACCCTCAGCACCCAGCCAGTGCTGGACAAGGAACGTGGTGTGGAAGCCGATGAACAGCAGCCAGAAGTGGATCTTGCCCAGACGCTCGTCGAGCATGCGTCCCGTCAGCTTGGGCCACCAGAAATAGAAGCCCGCGAACATCGCGAATACGACCGTACCGAACACGACGTAGTGGAAGTGGGCCACGACGAAGTAGGAGTCAGAAACCTGGAAGTCGATCGGCGGAGCCGAGAGCAAAATTCCGGTCAGGCCACCGAACAAGAAGGTGACGAGGAAGCCAATCGTCCAGAGCATCGGTGTCTCAAATGACACCTGCCCTCGCCACATAGTGCCGATCCAGTTGAAGAACTTCACTCCTGTTGGAATAGCGATCAGCATCGTCATGAACGAGAAGAACGGCAGGTTGACCGCGCCTGTCACGTACATGTGGTGGGCCCACACCGCAACGGAGAGAGCAGCAATCGCGATCGTTGCGAAAACCAGGCCCTTGTAGCCGAAGAGCGGCTTGCGGCTGAATACCGGGAGGATTTCTGTGGCGATGCCAAAGAACGGCAAAGCAAGAATGTAGACCTCGGGATGGCCGAAGAACCAGAACAGGTGCTCCCACAAGATCGCACCACCGTTGGCCGCATCGAATACCTGCGTACCAAACTTTCGGTCACACTCCAAAACGATGAAGGCGGCCGCCAGTACCGGGAACGCCATCAGAACCAAGATGCTGGTCAGGAGCACATTCCAGGTGAAGATCGGCATGCGGAACATCGTCATACCCGGGGCGCGCATGCAGAAGATCGTGGTGACGAAGTTCACCGCACCGAGGATCGAGCCGAGGCCACCGAGCGTGAAGCCTAGGATCCACAAGTCGCTGCCGACGTTAGGGCTGTTAATCGCATTCGACAGCGGTGAGTAGGCGAACCACCCGAACGATGCCGCGCCACCTGGGGTCAGGAAGCCGAGGCAAACAATCAGACCACCGAAGAAGAAGAACCAGTAGGCGAGCATGTTCAGACGCGGGAAAGCCACATCTGGGGCACCGATCTGCAGCGGCATGATCGCGTTGGCAAAGCCAGCGAACAGTGGCGTTGCGAACAGAAGCAACATGATCGAGCCGTGCATAGTGAACAACTGGTTGTACTGCTCGTTGGAGAAGAACTGCAGGCCGGGCTGAGCGAGCTCGGCGCGGATTCCGAGCGCCAGAACGCCACCAAAGAGGAAGAAGCCAAACGAGGTGATCAGATACAGGTTGCCGATAACCTTGTGGTCGGTGGACGTAATCCACTTTACGAGCGTTCGACCAAAACGGCGACGATCCGCCGTCGGCGCTTGAACACCGTCGGGATCTGGGGTGTACTCGATGGGGCGATCAGTCAGCAGTGTCATCCCGGTACTCCTGTCGTGACGATTGTGCCGGTCTGAAGAAGCCCGGACTGACCGTGTGCCTTCAGAGCCGCGATGTGTGCGTCGTAATCAGCCTTGCTGACAACGTGTACGGAGAAAAGCATTTGTGAGTGGTACGTGCCACAAAGCTCTGCGCACTTACCTTCGAACACGCCAATCTTGTTTGGCGTGAGTTCGAACTGGTTCTTTCGACCAGGAACAACGTCCATCTTGAAAAGGAACGCCGGTACCCAGAACGAGTGAATGACGTCAGGAGACGTGAGCTGGAATCGGGTGCGCTCATTAACTGGCAACCACAACTCAGCAGGGTCGCGTGGGGTGCCTGTCTGATATGCGTCATCAGTGATGTAGTTGAAGCCCCAGTTCCACTTGAAACCGATGACGTTCACAACATTTGGCGTGTTGTCGGTAAGTTTCGTCAACTCAGCCTGATCGCGCGCGGTGAAGAAGAACAGCCCGAAAATCATAATGGCCGGAACCACCGTGTACATGATTTCCAGCGGCAGGTTGTACCGGACTTGAACGGGAGCGCCCTCGTCAGTGCGACGGCGGTAGACGATGATCGCCCAGATGATCAGGCCCCACGTCAACACACCCACCGCGAAGGCGGCGATCCATGCGTTTTGCCAGAAGGCAAGCATGATCGGTGCCTGTTCGGTGGCCGGCGCTGGGAAGCCCAAGCGACCCAACTGGGTTTCAGATGAACAACCGGACAAACCCATGGTCAGGGCTGCCGCAGCGGCAACACCTACCACGTGCCTGGCCCGGTTTGAGCGCGGAGACGGGCTCACTGATCGCCTTCCCACAAAGCGTTGCGATTACCTGGTGCTGTCCCCCAAAATCGGCAGGGCAGCACCGGTGCAATCTGGTCGAGTCTTACCACGAGAGACTAGCGCAGGCTTGGCGGCGCGGCGCGTCAGGGTGGGGCGGTAACGTCATCACGTGGCGCCTGAGAATTTGACTGCCGACGGGTCCGTTCCTGCCCCCCGTCAGGTGGCTCCTCCTGGCTATTTTGACGCCGCGAGCACTCTGCCCATGCGCCCCGGAGCGCGCCAAACCCTCCTAGCTGCGCTCGATCAGGGGTATGCCGATCCGAGTCGGCGTTACCACGCAGCGCGCCAGTCGCGTCGTCTGCTTGATGGCGCCCGCGAGTCGATTGCCGCAATCATCGGCGCCCGACCAGACGAAGTGAGTTTCGCCACCTCTGGTACCCAAGCGGTCCACCTGGCAGTAACAGGCTTAGCCCAAGGCAGGCAGCGAATCGGACGACGACTCCTTGTGTCCGCTGTCGAACACAGTTGCGTAATTCACGCAGCCCGGGCCGTTCCGGAAGGCAAGGTCGAGGAACTTCCCGTCGACAGCCGAGCCGTCGTCGAGCCCGAACGGGTGCGAGCGGCCATTGCACGGGGCGAGGTTGCACTGCTCGCTATTCAATCTGCCAACCATGAGGTCGGCTCCCGCCAACCCATCAGCGAGATCGCGCACATACTCGACAACAGCGGCATACCGCTCATCGTCGATGCGGCTCAATCGTTGGGTCGCGATGATTGCCCGGCACAGTGGAGCATCCTGACGGCCAGTGCTCACAAGTGGGGTGGTCCGACTGGGGTCGGAATTCTTGCAATTCGAAATGGGACTCGATGGCGTTCACCGCTACCCGATGATCCCCACGAGAGCGGGCGAATTCCTGGCTTCACGGCGATCCCACAGATTGTCGCCGCAGCGGTGGCGCTACAGGAGGCTGAAGACGAACGACGCACCGAATCTGCTCGGCTGTTCGCCCTAACCGAGCGGTTACGCACCGAACTGCCCGTCCGAATCCCAGATGCGCTCGTGCTTGGCCACGGCATCGAACGGCTCCCCCACATCGTCACGCTGTCAATGGCATATGTCGCCGGTGAAGCACTGCTGGAAGATCTTGATCGTGAAGGCTTCGCAGTTTCGTCTGGCTCGTCGTGCGTCGCCGATGCCCTCGTGCCGTCACACGTCCTGGTTGCAATGGGTGCCCTGACTCACGGCAATTTGCGCATCTCGCTTCCGCCCGGGGCTCTGGAATCAGACGTGGATCGCTTTATCCACGTACTCCCGTCGATTGTCGCCAAGGTCCGTGACTCACTCGGCGCGGGCGATCTATGACGTTGCACCTCCCGTACGACGTCGTGGTCGACGAACGGGGATCAATGTGCCCGATGCCGGTGATCGCTCTGGCACGAGCCGTGAAGCAATCACCTGAAGCCACCGTGCTCCTGCTCGCGGACGATCCCGCGGCAATCAGTGATATTCCAGCATGGTGCGCAATGCGAACCCGGGTATTGGTCTGGGCGGGAGACACGGGCGATGGTCGCGGTCACGGATTTCTTGTCGCGCCAACTCAGGACGACCGGGCACACATTCTCTAACCGTTCTCACTGGCCAAAGTTGCGTGAGTTCTTGGTCGTCAACGGACCGGCAAAGACTGGCTCCACCCCTCGAGTTCCGGCAAGAAGTTCCAGATAGCGACGGCGCGGCACCTCAATAACTCCCAATGAACCAAGGTGATCTGTTCGCCATTGAACATCCAAAAGTCGGCGATCCACCGTAGATCCAGTTCTTAGCAACTCCACCAGTTTCACCAGTGCCACCTTGGAAGCATCCCGTTCATGGCTGAACATCGACTCCCCCGCGAATAGCCCGTCAATCTCAATCCCATAAAGACCGCCAACAAGCTCACCGGCTGACGTTCGAGTCTCGACCGAGTGCGCGAAGCCGAGTCGGTGAAGTTCCTCATATGCCTCAATCACCGCGCCATCTATCCATCCATGTGGACGGTTCGGGTCGGCACACGCGCGAACCACGCCAGCGAAATCCTCGTCGATTGTGGTGACAAACTTACGCATCGATTTTCGAAGTGACGCTGATACCCGAATTGCGTCCAAAGGCAGGACTCCGCGCGGGTCCGGTGACCACCAACCGACAGGGCCTTCGGGCTCTACTGGCATCGGAAATAAACCCGATCGATACGCAGCCAGCAGGGTGCCTGGTTCGAGATCGGCGCCCACACCAAGGATCTCAACGCCGGGATCAGCCAATGCAGGATCCGGCAGCACCCACTGGGACTCTGGCGGTTCGTGTCTGCTCATGACGTGTCATTCGTGGACGAGAAAATTGTGACCGGTTACCGAACGCCGGTCATGGACGCGGGCAGCGGATGTGGGCGGCCACATCAGCGGCTGCCGCGTCCCCGTAGGTCTCGGCGAAACGAGTCAAGAAGTGACGTTGGGCAAGTTCATATTCTTGAGTACCAACCGTCTCTATGACGTATGTCGCCAGGAGCGAACCGATCTGTGCACTACGTTCGTAGGACAAATCCCACGCCACACCTGCGAAAAAGCCGGCCCGAAACGCATCGCCCACTCCTGTCGGATCGGCCTTGCGCTCTTCCGGTGGACAGCCGACCTCAATGGATTGCATCCCGTTGGCTTCAATTCGCGAACCATCCTTGCCGAGCGTCGTCACCCGAACTCCGACGTGATTGAGTACATCAGCGGACGACCAACCGGTCTTCTGCTCAATCAGACCCGCCTCGTAGTCATTGCAAAACAGGTAGGCCGCACCTTCGATGAGTTGCTTGATCTCGTCACCTTCAAGGCGAGCGAGTTGCTGGGACGGGTCGGCAATGAACTTGATTCCGCGGAATCGGCACTCATCGGTGTGACGGGCCATCGCTTCTGGGTCGTTGGCACCGATAAGGACGAGATCAAGCCCACCTACCCGATCCACGACGGGGCCAAGTTCGATCTCACGTGCCTCAGTCATTGCGCCTGGATAGAACGACGCGATCTGACATTGATCGGTGTCCGTCGTGCAGACAAAGCGGGCGGTATGACGCACATCGGATACGCGCACCGAAGTGGTGTCGACGCCATGGCGGTCAAGCCATGACCGATAGTCCGCAAAGTCTTGGCCAACTGCGGCTACTAGTACCGGATTGAGTCCAAGAACACCCATGCCGAAAGCGATGTTCGCCGCAACTCCGCCCCGACGCACCTCCAGTTCATCGACCAAGAACGACAATGAGATTCGATCGAGTTTGTCCGCGACGATAGAGTCTGAAAATTTGCCTGGGAAGGTCATGAGGTGATCGGTGGCAATCGATCCTGTGACACATACGCGCATGACTATTTCTCCATCACGTTGCGACGATTCGTCCCTTTTACCCATATCTCGAACAGATACCGGCGAGTAGGTTGACTGTAGTAGGCACGCCGGCACAGATTCAGGCAGGGCCACGGAACCTGAACCACCAGCAGTGCGTCCGACCGATGACACGACCTAGCGAGATCAACACCCGGAGGCCGTCATGCCACGTAACGTCAGTGTTATGAATCATCGTGCGACGACAAGTACTTCACCCGCCAGTGAACGCGCACCGCGCAATCAACTGCGAGGCGTCCTCGCGCTGGGGATCGGATGCCTGTTGGCGCTGACTGCATGTGGGACACAGAAGGCCACGACGGGATCCGGAGATCAACTGCCGGTCCTGCACATTGGTCAGTCGTCACAGGCGCTCGGCGCTCCAGCGGCCATGGATTCCAAGATCGCAGCACCGGGATGGGTCTTCAAGGGCACAGACCCCGCAACACCGACGAGCGGCCCAGTGCTTCAATACAACCCGACTGCCGCTGCCGAAGCGCAGGTGGCCGAACTCGCAACAAGTCTTGGCCTGACCAGCGCCCCAACCAAGCACGCACACGGGTGGGAGGTCACGGGTAGCACCGCAACACTACGAGTCCGCGACACTGGCGACTGGGCGTACGCGCGTGAGACTGGCCTGTGCGCCGGCGTTTACCTCGACATTGACACCGCAGACGGCAACTACGCAGTCGCATGTGCGGACGGATCGGGATCAGTAGCCTCCGGACCGGTTTCCAACACGGCGTCTGGCACGACGGCAGCTGGACTCATGATGGGGACGACGGCAGCGCCGGACCCCACTGGCATCGTTCCGCCGGCCGCACCCACTTCTACTCCGACCGCACCTTCAGCAGCTACCACCACGGCGCCTGTCGACTGTGGACCGGCAGTTAATTGTGTTTCCGTTTCGCCGCCCACCTGCGTTGGCGGGCCAGCCGTCGATTGCGGTCCTGTCTCGCTACCGCCTGCAGTCCCCGACGCCACCGCACTTGCCGCCGCGACACCAATCATCAAGGCTGCCCACCTAGCCGGCACGCCCTTCGTTGCCCCCTGGGGTGGCTCACCGGCCACCGTGCTTATCGATCCAACGATCGCCGGGTTGCCCACCAGCGGTGTGCAAACGTCAATCAGCGTGGACGACAAGGGAGTTGTGAATGCCTCCGGACGGATCGGCACTCCCACCGAAATCGGCCAGTACCCTGTCATCTCGGCGGCCGAGGCACTTACGTTGCTCAACACCATGCCGCACCCCGAGGTAGCAATCGCTTGCCCTGTCGAGGCGAGTCCAAACCCCACGTCATCTGACGCCGTTGTGCCGCTGCCCGCGTGTGCTTCGCCCACGCCAATGATTTTGACTGAGGCCACCTTCGGGCTCCAACTTCAATGGGATGGCGTTCAACCGCTCTTGGTGCCCGCGTGGCTTTACACCCCTGCGGGTTCTACGACGACGTCGGACGTGATCGGGTCTATTGCCGTCGATCCGAAATACATCGCACAGCCGACACCTGTAGCTGTTCCGTCGACGTCGATCGCACCCGTCCCCGTTCCCGTTCCCGTGAGCAGCACCGGCGGATCGAGTGGGGCCGTTGGCAGCGCAAGTTCCGGACCGGTGACGGGCTCAGGCGGATCGACCACCACCAGCGCTCAAACGTACACCGACAATGGCGATCAGACGCTGACGCTCCATTTCTGGGGTGGCGATTGTTCGACGTACTCCGCCGTCGCTAAGGAGTCAGACGCCACCGTGACGGTTTTCATTACCGATACACCGACAAATCCAGGCGGGGTCTGCGACGCGATGGCCAAGGCCACAGACGTTGTCGTCAAACTCTCCGCACCGCTTGGATCACGCGACGTCATCGACGGACCTACTAGTCAGATCCTGACGGTGGGAACCTCACCCAAGTAACCAGCGACTCGGTATCTGGCGGCTCGGGTCGCCGGCCTAACGTCACCTCGTTAAAGTCCGCAATAAAAGACTGTGGCGGCATCCCAATGGGGTGCCGCCACAATCTTTACGTTCGAGTATTTAGGAGAACGAATCTCCACAGGCACATGAGCCTGAAGCGTTCGGGTTATCGATCGTGAAGCCCTGCTTTTCGATCGTGTCAACGAAGTCGATCGTCGCGCCACCGAGATACGGGGCACTCATGCGATCGGTGACAACTCGGACGGTGCCGAACTCCTTGATGACATCGCCATCAAGCGAACGATCATCGAAGAACAGCTGGTAGCGCAGACCGGAACAGCCACCGGGCTGAACGGCAACGCGCAGCGCGAGGTCGTCGCGACCTTCCTGGGCGAGCAGGCTCGAAACCTTGCTCGCAGCCTCATCGCTCAGCAGGATTCCATCGGTAACCGGAGTGGTGTTCTCCGTGGTGACGTCGGCGGTCATATGCGGATCCTCCCGGATCTAGGTCTATTGGTCGTACGTCCCAACACCTGACGTGCATGAGTAATTCCCACGGGACACCCCTATCTTGCCACGAAATTCCAATTACACGATCGCTGGGCGGCACCTCGACGCACAAACCCTTCAACTACCCCACGTTCGGGCTACCCGCGCCGCTAATTGAGCAACCTGTGATGCCGCATCATCGATGGCGACTTTCTCGTCCAAACCACGATCGCGTACGTCGTCAACAACCGCGAAGGCAGCAGTCACACCGCTGGCCGCGAACTCCCGGCGGCCTACCTCAACCCTGCCGGCGATCACAACGCAGGGGCGGCCCTGCTCCAGCGCAGCCGCCGCCACCCCTGAAACGACCTTCCCGCGCAGGCTCTGCCAGTCAAACGATCCCTCCCCGGTGACCACCACATCGCTTTCGGCGATCAGCGCAGCGAGCCCAACAGTCTCAAGGACAGTGGCAATTCCCGGCACGCGAGCCGCACCTACCTGCATCAGCGCATAGCCCACTCCCCCAGCGGCACCTGCACCAAGAGCGACGGCAGGGTCTTTGCCATCTTCCCGACGACCGACGAGTGCCGCAAAGTGTTCAAGAGCGCCTTCCAGTTCCATGACGGCCGCTTCGTCTGCACCCTTCTGCCGCGCGTACCCATTCGTCGCCCCACGCAAGCCAAGCAGCGGATTATCAACATCTGACGCAATAACAAGTTCGACGCCAGCCACTGCCCGACGAGCCGGCGCCAGATCAATCGACGCAACGCGTGTCAGCGCCCCGCCACCGTTGCGCAGCATGTCCGAGCAGTCGTTGCCAAACTCGTCATGGGCAGTGGCACCCAGTGCTGCAAGTAGCCCGGCTCCTGCATCATTCGTCCCGGTACCGCCGAGGCCGATGACGATCCGCTTAGCGCCCAGTGCAATCGACTGCGCTATCAGTTCCCCAAGTCCAAAGCTGCTTGTACGACGAGGATCGCGTTGCTCATGAGGGACTAGATGCAAGCCGCAGGCTTGTGCACTTTCGACATAGGCCACGCTCACGCCATCGGAATCGACAACCACAATCTCCGCGATCGTGGGTTCTGCCAGAGGCCCGCTGATCGTCACGGGATAGGGCTGACCCCCGAGGCCCGCATGCATCACGGAAACGAAGCCCGGACCACCATCGGACAAGGGGCACCGATGGATCACATCGTTCGGCGACGTCCGTAACCATCCGACAGCAATTGCCCCAGCGGCCTGGGTGGCCGACAGAGTCCCGGTGAAGGAATCCGGGGCAATGAGTACGCGCATGACAAGTACGCTAGCGCGAGGCAGTTGCGCGCGGGCCGTGGGAGGATTGCATTATGACTACCGATCGTTTTGTTGAGCCGTCTCCAACCCCGCTGGCCCTGCTTTTGCTTGGTCGCGATGCAGATCCGAACTCTGAAACCGGGGTGGAATGCCCTGGTGACCTCCCCGCCGCGAGTGATCCCGGATTAGTTGAGCGCGCTCGCGCTGCGAAAGCCGCCCTTGGCGACCGCGTCTTCATTCTCGGACATCACTACCAACGTGACGAGGTCATTCAATTCGCCGACGTAACGGGCGACAGTTTCAAACTTGCCCGCGACGCAGCCGCCCGTCCTGATGCGCCGTACATCGTCTTCTGTGGTGTGCACTTCATGGCCGAGAGCGCAGACATCCTGACCGGTGACGACCAGGCCGTGATCCTCCCGGACATGGCAGCCGGTTGCTCGATGGCCGACATGGCCGCAATCAACCAGGTTGAAGACGCCTGGGACGTCATGGCTGATGCAGGCATCACTGACGTAACGATCCCGATCACGTACATGAACTCCACGGCTGCGATCAAGGCATTCACTGGCCGTAACAACGGAGCGGTGTGCACATCGTCTAACGCGAAGCGCGCACTGGAGTGGGCATTCGAGCAAGGTCAGAAGATCTTCTTCCTGCCAGACCAACACCTTGGCCGCAATACCGCCGTCCTAGAGCTCGGGCTCTCGCTCGACGATTGCGTCAACTACGACCCGTACAAACCGGGTGGCGGACTCACCGCGGAGCAGTTGCAAAACGCGAAGATGATTCTGTGGAAGGGCCACTGTTCAGTTCACGGCCGCTTTACTGCCGAGTCGGTCGCCGACGTACGCGATCGCGTGCCGGGCGTCAACGTTCTGGTTCACCCCGAGTGCCAGCACGAGGTTGTTCTTGCCGCTGATCTGATCGGCTCGACCGAGTTCATCATCAAGACGATCGAGGCCGCACCGTCCGGAAGTGCGTGGGCCATTGGCACCGAACTCAATCTCGTTAAGCGGCTGGCACTGGCCCATCCCGACAAGCAGATCGTGTTTCTCGATAAGACGGTGTGTTTCTGCTCGACGATGAATCGGATCGACCTTCCCCATCTGGTGTGGTCGCTCGAGAGTTTGGTCGAGGGTCGGGTTGTGAACCGAATTACTGTCGATCCCGACGTGGCACATTGGGCCAAGGTCGCACTAGACCGAATGCTCGCACTACCAGGCGTTGGCGCGACACCGCGAGACTGAACTACTAAACGACTAAGGGTGGCAGGTTCATTAACCCGCCACCCTTATGCCGCACTCCGATGCGCTCAGAGCTTGTTTAAGAAATTAATCAAGCCCGGGAAGTAATGCTCCGGATCGTCATATTGTGCTAGGTGACTTCCGTTGGGGCACAGGAGGAATTCACCCTGCGGGAACTGCTCAGACATCCAGCGCATGTGCTCCGGATCCATGGTGTCGTGGGCTGCTCCGATAACCAGAGTCGGAACGTCAATGTCCTTCAGATCTCCGGACCGATCCCATGGCTCGAGGCTGCCAGACATACCCAGTTCACTCGGCCCCTGCATCGGAACGTAGATGGCCGGGTTCACGTGACTTAGGGATCGCAGGACTGGATCAGGCCACTGTTCTAGCGGCATCCGGCAGACGTGCAGAACGTAGTGATGCTCCATCAGTAGTTCTTCATAGCGCGGATCATCAGTGGTTCCGTCGGCTTCGAACTTCTTCAGTTCTGCAAGCACGTCTTGATCCATCGTCGGCATCAAAACGTCATTGGCAAAATCGTTGTACAGCTTCGAACTCGACATCATGTTCGAGACCACGAGGCCCTTGAGGTGCTGCTGGTAATGAACCGCGTACTCCATCGCCAGTAGGCCGCCCCATGACTGACCGAGTAGTACAAAGTTGCTCGCATCTAGGCCGAGCGCTTGACGCACCTGCTCGACCTCGTCAACGAAACGCTCCAAGGTCCACAACGAGGGATCTTCCGGGATATCGCTTCGGAATGAGCCGAGTTGGTCGTAGTAGTAGTACTCGATGCCAGCACCCGGAAACCAGACGTCAAAACTTTCGTAGAGTTCGTCCGTCATACCGGGGCCACCGTGCAGCAGAAGAACCTTGATGTCAGGATTCGTCCCTACGCGCTTGGTCCAGACCCGGAATTCACCACTCGGGGTGGTGATTGGGACCATGCGTGACCCGCCGGAAATGACATCGCGACGATCCCACGACGAGGTATCGAAATATGAGGCTGATGAAGTAGTCATCGACGGAGCGTATCGGCGTGATGCCCTATCCGCAGCCCAAAATGTTTAGACGGTTGGCGGTTCAATCGCCTGGGCAGCCGGGCCGGTTCCAAGCTCGGATCGCAGCTTCGCTAGACCGTCTTCAACCTCGCTCTGGCTCGCCATCCGCTCGAGCTCAGCGGTAATCGAGTCCTTGCCGAGTCCAGTCGTATCTTCAAGCGCACCTGAGCTGAGCAGTTCATCGATCGCCTGGCCACGAGCTTGCAACTGTGCGGTCTTATCTTCCGCGCGCTGGATCGCGTTGCCGACATCGGCAAGTTCGGTGCTAATTCCCGAGAATGCTTCACCAATCTTGGCCTGAGCCTCAGCCGCGGAGTAGGTCGCCTTGATGGTCTCCTTCTTCGTGCGAAACGCTTCAACCTTGGCCTGCAACTGCTGTGACGCCTGAACAAGCTTCTCTTCCTGATCCTGCAACTGCGCGTGCTGGGCCTGAAGATCAGCGATTTGCACACTGAGCCCTGACTTACGTGTCAGGGCCTCGCGCGCAAGATCTTCACGTCCACCAGCGAGTGCGGCGCGGGCCTGCTGCTCGAGCTTGTCACTTTGAGCGGAGAGCGAGTTCAACTGCAGTTCTAGGCGCTTACGGCTTGTCGCCACATCAGCAACTCCGCGGCGAACCTTCTGCAGGAGTTCGAGTTGCTTTTCGTAGCTGTAGTCCAACGTTTGGCGCGGATCTTCGGCCTTATCCAACATGTCATTGGCTTTGGAGTTAAAGATCAACTTGAAGCGTTCCCAGAGGCCCATGTGGGCGCTCCTTCCATCGTTGGACAAGCGCGGACAGCGCTGACTAAGACTCTACCGACTACGAGGTTATATCGATCAGGGCGCATCTGTCCCCCACTCAGGTGGCCTCCACGGCCCACCGTCGCCCATCGCACCCGGCGTCGGCCTGTGGTGCGCGTGTACCGCGCAGACCTTTTAACGTAGGCTCTCGCTCATGTTTCGCCGCAACAAGACCGCAGAACCTGACGTCACCGCGCCGTCACTAGATCCGAACCTGCCTGCCGACCAGCAGCCCAAGGGCAAGCCAACTCCCTCTCGCAAAGAGGCCGAGGCTGCTCGCAAGGCTGCTCTCACAGGCACTGCGGATCCCAGAGCGAGCCGAGATGCGAGCCGGAACGCGCGGGCTCAGGAGCGCGAAGCATCGCGCGCAGCGCTGATGAGCGGGGATCCCAAGCGCCTGCCTCCACGCGACGCCGGCCCGGTCAAGGCCTATGTTCGCGACTACATCGATGGTCGCCTCAGCGTTGGCGAACTATTCATCCCGGTGGCGTTGGCTGTATTGCTACTCGGGTTCCTGCATGTCAGTTGGGTCCAACTCCTGTTGGTCTACATCTGGATCTTCATGTTGATCGGGGTCGTTCTCGACGGCTTGTGGATCTGGTTCAAACTCAAGCGCACAATTCCTGAGAAATTCCCCAACGAAAACGCCAGTGGCGCAACGTTTTACGGCATCATGCGCGCCCTGCAGCTACGTCGATTCCGCTTGCCACCACCGCGCGTTGGATTGGGCGGAAAGCCCGCTAAGCCACGCCGTCGCTAGCTCGGAGGTCGACTTAGGGTCTCCCCAGCGCGCACCTTGGGATGGCTGGTCGTAAAGTCTGGCTATGCAGCATAGATTCCTTGGACACAGTGGCCTGAAGATCAGTGAAATTTCGTACGGCAACTGGGTAACGCACGGCTCGCAGGTTGAAGAGGACGCCGCCACCGCGTGCGTGAACGTTGCACTCGATCACGGAGTTACCACCTTCGACACCGCGGATGTCTACGCGGGGACTCGTGCCGAGGCGATTCTGGGGCGAGCACTCAAGGGTCAGCGCCGCGAAGGCCTAGAGATCTTCACCAAGGTCTACTGGCCTACGGGTGACGGGCCCAACGATAGAGGCCTGTCGCGCAAGCACATCATGGAGAGCATCGACGCCTCCCTGCGTCGTCTACAGACCGATTACGTCGATCTTTACCAGGCTCACCGCTTCGACTACGAGACTCCACTGGAAGAAACACTTCGCGCGTTCGACGACATCCTTCGCGCAGGCAAGGCCCTATACATCGGAGTCTCGGAGTGGAGTGCCGAAGAGATTCGCCGCGCCCACGACATCGCCGCAGTGATGGGCTTCGACCACTTCATCTCGAATCAGCCGCAGTATTCGATGCTGTACCGCGTCATCGAGGCAGAGGTAGTGCCGACCTGCGACGAACTTGGTATGAGCCAGATCGTCTGGAGCCCGATCGCTCAGGGCATCCTGACTGGTAAGTACCTGCCGGGCCAGCCACCCCCCGCCGGATCCCGCGCAACTGATCCGACCAGCGCACACTTCACTGAAGACCTTCGCACCGACGAGATCCTCACGGCCGTCCAAAACCTTCGACCCCTTGCAGAGCAGGCCGGGCTGTCGATGGCGCAACTTGCGGTCGCGTGGGTTCTGCAGCACCCGTTCATTGCCTCCGCGATCGTCGGCGCCAGCCGTCCCGAGCAACTGGTGGACAACCTCGGCGCCGTCGGCGTGAAGCTTGAAGCCGACCTCATGTCAGCGATCGACGGCGTCCTTGCAGACGTTATCGTGCGTGACCCACGTCTGACCGTCTCACCGAAGCCGAGGGCCTAAGCATGACAACGTACGGAACCTGGACGTGGCGTTACGAGAACTCGGCAGGTGAAAGTGTCGAGTCCAGCACAGCTTCACCGTCGTTTCCCAATCAAGCTGATGCCGAAAGTTGGATCGGCGAGACGTGGGCTGAGTTGCTTGCTGACGGGGTCGACGCAGTCGCCCTGTTCGAGGATGATCGCCTCGTCTACGGCCCGATGAACCTGCACCCTGCGACTCCAGCCGAATAGACGCCCGCCGCGCCGTCAGATGGGTGAGACCTTTGACATGTGGCTAGTCGCCGTGGTGCAGTAGCCCTACAAGTAAATAACTGCGTTCGATGTCCAGGGGAAGCCGGTTAGATTCCGGCGCTGACCCGCAACCGTAAGCCGACAGTGATCGGCAAGCCGGAATGCCTGGCGGGCGCGAGAGGCTCCACCGTCGAGGAATACGGTCATGGGCCCGGACCTTCCTTGGTTTCGTACATCTCGCCCCTCGTAATGATCTGTTTGTCAGATCGCCACGGGGGGTTTTCGTCTTTCGAGGAGCAGTCCGGCCATGTGGTCGTGAACCGCTAACCCGAAAGGCACTCAGTGTTTTCAGTACGCAAGAGATCGTCTGCTGCGTTCTCGGCAGCAATCATCGCCCTCGGCATATTTGGCAGTTGGACTAGCGCACCGGTCTATGCGGCCCCCGCACCTCACTACGGCTTGTTCGGCAAAAGCGATCCCACATACGACGGCGTGTATCGCCAGTCTTTGGCGATCCTCGGACTTAAGTCCGCGGGCCGAACCGTGCCCTCAGCTGCGGCATCCTGGCTTGTCCACCAGCAGTGCACAGATGGCGGTTTCCAGCCCGTGCGCACCACATCATCAACTGCATGCACCGCGTCTGATGCCGCCGGCTACGTGGGCGAGGACAGCAATTCAACAGCAGCAGCAGCCGCTGCTCTGCACGACTTGGGCTATGTCACTGCGGCAACGAAGGCATTGAATTGGCTCAAGGCCATGCAAAACCCAGATGGCGGCTTCCCTTGGTTCGTCGGCGGCCAATCAGATGCCAATTCCACAGCCTTAGCACTCCTGGCAAACAAGGCTGCTGGAGTTTCAGCCGCACAGTTGACGAAGAATGGTCACACTCCAACGGATTTCCTCCGGTCGCTGCAAGTCCTCTGTACCGGAAGCGATACCAACGATCGCGGTGGCTTTGCTTATCAGGATTTTGGAACTGGGCTTGTGGCGAACGACTCAGCAACGGTCTCAGCGGTTCTAGCTCTCACCGGGCAGACACTGCATGTAGTAAGCCGCCCAGCGTCGACCGCTAACTCAACGCTCACCTGCGTCAGTGGTCAGCCAGCGAGTTACAGCCCAACGATTGTCGGAGCGGGTTACATTTCCCGACTGCTAGTTAAGTACGCCGGTGCAGTTCCACAATTCGATTACACGAATTCGGTGCGCCTCGCTGGTTCAAAGTCACTGGGCGACACCGCATGGGCGGCTCTCGCACTATCGGCTTCTGGCGTGGGCTCGTCGCAGTTGAACAAGGCCGTTGCAGTACTGCGAGCGAACGAATCGGCTTCCTACTCCGATCCTGGGTTGGAGGGGCTCTTCCTGCTTGTTTACCGGGCTACCAATCAGCCCGCCGCGCTCAGATCCCGTTTGGCTGCTCACTTGGCTTCTCTGGTTCGTCGACCGTTGGCCGCTAATCAGGTGCGTCCGAGCATTAGCGGCACACCGTCGGTCGGTCGTCGCGTGACCTGCGCCGCGGGCACCTGGACCAATAGCCCTGCGTTAAGCATTACGTGGTTCCGATCAGGATCACAAAAGGTGCAGGGGACGGGTGCGACGTACCTGATCCGCACTGCCGACAAAAGCACATCTCTGCGATGCGTAGTAAAGGCCACCACGACGTCCGGCACTACCACGGCAGTGTCCAAATCCCGACGAGTGACCGCCTAGCGGCACACTCGCACGACGAACAGCCGACGATCATGAAGGAGGGACAAGGGATATGAAGCGCTTCATTGCAACGTTCATTCTCATGTCCCTGATGTCGATTATCGCTGCGTTCATGGCGCCGCAGCAGGCGTCGGCAACTTCATATCGGTATTGGACCTACTGGTGGGGACGGCCGGGGCAAGCAGCCTGGCAGTACGCTCCCCTCGGGCCGGGTGGCGATGTTCCCGGTGATGGCTGGGTGCTCGGGTGGAGATACCAAACGACTAGCGCCAACGGAGGAGGGGCTCAACCTCCACGCGCTTCAGCGAGCTTCGGGGACCTCTGCCCAGCTGCGACACCCGCATCGGGGATGGAGCGGGTCGCGGCGGTCGTCGATTACGGCGATGCTCAGGATGCCCCCCAGGGGCAGAACACTCCCTCGGGACGAGTCGAGTGCACCGAGGTCCCTATCCAGAGCCATGGCTCAGCTGTCATGCGGGCTGCGGGAATCTCTTTGCGCTCCCTCAACGGTTTCATCTGTGGGATCGACGGCTACCCGATCGTCGGATGTGCAACCCCTGTTGCTGCAGCACCCAGCCCAACGTCGTCACCGTCAACGAGTTCAAAGCCCACAACAACTCCAACACCGAAGCCATCACCAACACCCTCCCACTCCAACCTGCCCACGTCGCCAACTTCGAGTTCGGCAACTCCAAGCCGCGCCGAATCCTCGGCCACCACCGCAGCAACTCGGTCAGCGAGCCCGACAATGACGCAGAGCTCTCCGGGAACGGCCATCGCGTCGACGGGCGGAACGCCAACCGTCACGTCGACCACAGCGGTTGTCTCGGCGTCGAACCTCACGTCTGCACAGCCCTTACCGGCGACAGCCACCCCCGCTCCCCCAGCAACCACCATCGCGTCACAGGCAGCACCCGTTTCCGCTTCACGGAATGCCTTGGGATTGTTCATCGGACTGATTGGCGTGGCAATCCTTGCTGGCTCAGCATGGTTCACCTCACGTCGACGTGGCGGCAGCCGATGAAGCCGCAGCATCGCCTCGGCGCGGCCGCGCTCCCCCGCTGGACCCATCCAGTGGCTTGGTGGGCATGGGCATTGGGACTGGTGGCCTGTGTCAGTCGCACCACAAATCCACTCCTGCATGCCCTCATCGTTTCCGTCGCAGGTTGGGTCGTTGCCCGCCGTCGGCCCGAGGCACCGTGGGCTAACTCCTTTGCGCTGTTCTGCCGCCTTGGCATCGTAGTGATTGCGATTCGCGTTGTGGTGGCAATGATTCTCGGTGGTGGGCTCGGTGACCACGTGCTGTTCACCCTGCCCAGCATTCAACTCCCCGATTGGGTAGCCGGTATCACCCTTGGGGGGCCAGTCACAGCCGAAGCGCTCCTGTCCGCCTTGTACGAAGGCGCCGTGATCGCCGCGATCCTGGCATGTATCGGTGCTGCGAATTCGCTCGCAAGTCCCGCTCGCCTCTTGGCCACCGTTCCCGCAGCCCTGTACGAAGTGGGTGTCTCCATCGTCGTCGCACTTTCCTTCGCCCCACAACTCGTTGCCGACGTGAGCCGAGTGCAAACTGCGCGACGTCTTCGCGGTCGACCCCATCGTGGTGTGCGCGCACTGGCCGGATCAGCAATGCCCGTGTTTGAGGGAGCATTAGAGCGCGCCGTTGACCTCGCTGCAGCAATGGATTCCCGCGGATATGGACGAACGCGTCCGATGAAGCCACGCGATCAATTCATTGCGCGCGTCCTTGTGTTGATCTCGTTGATTGCCTTGAGTATTGGCGTCTACGCCCTCGTCGATGGAGTTGACGGCAGTTGGGTGTCCTGGTCGTTCGTCGCCATCGGGATCATCTGCGCGATGGTTGGCCTGCGCATTGCCGGTCGTCGCTCAATTCGTACGCGCTATCGTCCGGATCCGTGGGCGCTGCCTGAGTGGCTGGTTCTCCTCAGCGGCTGGATCCCCGCTGCACTTTTCATCGCTGTGGCCGTCAACGACCCCGCATCACTTACGGGCCAGACCTCACCCTTGCAATGGCCTGCGCTGCCAGCGATTCCGGCGATCGCAGTCCTGATGGCGGCTCTGCCCGGTATCGTCACACCTCTGCCACCAGGTGGCGGGCCTGCATCGACTGGAGTTGCCAGCGAGCTTCGCCGTCAGGAGGTGCTGTCGTGATCACCTTCGATGACGTAAGCATCACCTATAGCGGCGCAACCCAACCTGTTCTGTCGCATGTGAACCTGACGATTCCCGAAGGCGAACTCGTTCTCGTTGTTGGACGAACCGGTTCGGGCAAATCCACCCTACTCAAATGCGTAAACGGACTCGTTCCACACTTCACCGGCGGGACACTCAGTGGACGGGTGACGGTGGCCGGAAGAGACACCCGTACCCATCCACCCCGTGAACTTGCCGATGTCGTAGGCATCGTTCCGCAGGACCCGATGAGCGGATTTGTGACCGACGTCGTTGAGGACGAACTTGCCTACGGCATGGAATCCCTCGGACTTGCACCAGACGTTATGCGGCGTCGCGTGGAAGAGACTCTTGACCTGCTCGGCCTTGCGCACCTGCGCAATCGCGCGCTCATGTCACTGTCGGGTGGTGAACGTCAACGGGTCGCGATCGGTGCTGTGCTGACCACTCATCCATCTGTACTCGTTCTCGACGAACCAACCTCAGCCTTGGATCCCGGCGCTGCGGAAGAGGTTTTGGCCGCGCTGCAGCGGCTCGTCCATGATCTCGGCGTCACCGTCTTGATGGCCGAGCACAGGCTTGAGCGTGTCGTGCAGTATGCGGATCGAGTCATCGTCGTGGGTGGCCCTGGTGAAGCGATTCGCATGGGTACTCCGGACGAAATCATGATTGACGCACCCGTGGCGCCACCGGTTGTCGAGTTGGGCCGCCTCGCTGGCTGGGACCCACTCCCCCTGTCAGTTCGCGATGCCCGACGCTGCGCGGCACCCCTTCGCGAACGCCTCGAGCCCTTTGTTAGCGACTTATCCGTCGCCACCAACATGTACGGCGACGAAGCGCTATCCATGTCCGACGCCATCGTTCGTCACGGGCACACCGTCGCACTACGTGGCATTTCGATCAGCGCCCAGGCTGGCGAGATCGTCGCAGTTATGGGACGCAATGGCGCAGGCAAATCCACACTGCTCGGCACCCTTGTTGGCCTTCACGGACTAAACGGCGGCTCTGCCAGCGTCGGCAACGCGGCGCCTGCGTCACTTCGCGGACGAGAACTCGTGACCCGCGTCGGTCTTGTTCCCCAGGACCCAACCCATCTACTCGTTGCGGACAGTGTGCGCGATGAATGCAGTGCCACCGATCTCGACTGCGGCCTAGCTGCCGGCAGTACTCGACGAACCCTTGATCGATTAGCACCTGGGATTAAAGACGATACTCATCCACGGGATCTGTCAGAGGGTCAGCGGCTCGCCCTAGCGCTGGCCATCGTTCTAGCCGCTGACCCGCCGATCGTCCTACTCGATGAGCCAACACGCGGCCTTGATTATCCGGCCAAGCAACAGCTCGTGGCGATCCTGAAATCCCTTGCCCAAGAAGGACGTTGCGTCCTACTAGCAACCCACGACGTCGAACTCGCGGCAGATGTCGCGACGCGGGTGATCGTCTTAGCCGACGGTGAGATCGTCGCAGACGGACCCGCACCAGACGTCGTGATTGGGTCGCCTATGTTCGCACCACAAGTCAGCAAAGTACTTTCGCCGCAGCCCTGGTTGACAGTTGCGCAGGTGGCGCGAGCACTAGAGCCAGCATCGTGACCCTGCAAACGGCGACGACAACTCAGTCGCGTCCCGCGCACATTGGTCGACGAACAGGACTAGCCCTTGCGGCCGCGTCCACCTTCGGGTTGTTCGCATTCCTCTGGCCGTTGATAGGCGCGGCCGATTCGACGGCGATTACCCACGCATCGGAAACCCCCTGGTTATTCGCAGTGCTCCTCCCCCTCGTCATCGCTGTCGTGTTAGCCGACTTAGCTGACGGCGGTCTCGACGCCAAGGGCATCGCACTGATCGGCGTGCTCTCCGCAGTAGCAGCGGCGCTGCGTCCCTTCGGTGGTGGTCATGCGGGTTTCGAACCGATGTGGATCGTCATCATTCTGGGCGGCCGAGTTCTTGGTCCAGGAGCCGGATTTGGGATTGGCGCAATAGGTATGTTCGCCTCAGCCCTGCTCACCGGCGGTGTCGGCCCATGGCTGGCATTTCAGATGATCGCAGCCGGCTGGGTTGGGCTTGGCGCTGGCCTCTTGCCGCGCGCTTCCGGTAAATCTGAACTCGCTCTCTTGACGGTGTACGGCGCACTCGCTTGCCTTGCCTACGGGTTCCTACTCAACCTGTGGTTCTGGCCAACTGTCACTGTGGCGGGAACCTTGCCTGCCGCGATTAGCTTCATCCCCGGCGCCGGATTCGTGACCAATCTCGGGCACTGGCTTGCCTTTTGCATCGCGACGTCACTTGGCTTCGATATCCCGCGCGCCGCACTCACGGTCGCTTTGATCATCGCGGCGGGTCGCCCCATCCTCAATGCACTTCGTCGCGATTCACGACGGGCTGCCTTCGATGTACCTGTCACGTTCAGAGCACCTGTACCCGCGTCGTCAGTTCACGTCCAGTAATTTTCGACTGTATCGACATGGACATCTCAGTTC
>CAIKEU010000105.1 GCA_903826575.1 uncultured bacterium | reverse complement strand
TGGAGTGAGCAGTATGTGTTGCCCATCAGTCATGACGAGGTCGTTCACGGCAAGGGTTCACTTATCGGCAAGATGCCCGGCGATCACTGGCAGAAACTTGCCGGAGTCCGCGCCTATCTTGCGTTCATGTGGGCACATCCCGGAAAGCAACTGCTGTTCATGGGATCTGAGATCGGACAGTACGCCGAGTGGAGTGAAGCGCGCGGCCTTGACTGGTGGCTGCTCGACAATGCCGATCACCGCGGCTTGCAGGACTGCCTGCGCGATCTGAACCATGTCTACACGTCTAACCCTGCCCTGTGGTCACGCGATATCGATCCCGGTGGATTCACCTGGCTCGATGCCGATGACGCGCCCCACAACACCTACTCATGGCTGCGCTGGGGTAACGAGGGCGAGGTCGTCGTCGCCGTCGTGAACTTCTCCGGTGGCCCACATGAGCAGTACCGGATTGGCCTGCCGTACGAAGGTGCCTGGGACGAGATCCTGAACACCGATGCCGAGGCGTACGGCGGATCAGGCGTCGGCAACCTCGGACGCATTCATGCCGAAGCTACCCCTCACAACGGTCAGCCGTTCTCAGCCGCAGTCCGCGTGCCACCCCTCGGCGCCGTCTACTTCCGTCCGGCCTAATACAAATCGTCGGTCAAAACTCTCGCGAGACACCTCACCACGTGCACAGCTACGGGCCGAGTAGGCCGAGAGGCACAACCCCGATGCCATCTTTGCGACGGTACGCGTCCGAGCCCGTGTTGATCAAAATTGCATCAAGAAGCCTGTCACCCAACTGCTCCCTGAGCCACAACAAGTGGGCCACATGCTCCGGACGAACGGTACTCCCAAGTTTCGCCTCTAGGGCGACGACCTTCCCACCCTCGCCCACCACGATGAAGTCCACCTCGTGGTCTCCACTCCACGTACGCAAGTGTCTCAACTGAGCCGCGTTCGCGTCAGCGAACACGAACAGACTCATCGCCACAAGCGACTCGAAAAGAGCCCCAAGAAAGGTCCCATCCCGCGGTGTAACCGTCGGGCCTTCCCCGAGGAGCAGGCCGTTACGCGATACCCCGACCAGTCGGGCCGCGAGTGCCGGATCAGCCAGAAACCGCTTGGGTGTTTGTCCAAGCCGAGACAGGTGGTTGTCGCTCGGCAGCCACGGCGGAACCTCGTCGAGAATTCGTAGTCGCGAGAGCGCCTCCGTATACCGCGTTGTGGTGTCCCTGCTTGGTTTTTCGTCGCGACCGGCATTCGCACCGTCTCGCACCTTCTCCCACGAGGTAGTGGTGGCGATTGCGGCTGCATAAGACCGGAGCCAGCGCATCAGCGCTTCAGGTTGTCGCACAACTGTTCCAGCCTCCTTCATGTCGACATTCACGAGCCGTTCGAGATAGGTGTCGAGCTGTCTGTTCAGGGACCGTTCTGAGAGGTCCTGCAACCCAGGAAATCCGGAGCGAAGGATGAGGTCGGTGTAATCCTCAAGTGAGAAGTCAGTCGACCCAAACAGGGCTGGTTTCTGGCCGGAGAGTATGGACTTCAAGCTCACTGATGGTGCGCAGATCAAGCGTTCCGGCAGTGTAAGCGGCCGCAACCTCAGTGCAGGGATTCGGCCCGCACCGGAATGCGTGTCATCAACGGGAGCCGACCCAGTGAGCAGGAAGCGTGCCGGAGTCCGATCCTCGTCTACTGAGTCCTTGACGGCTTCCCAGACTTGCGGCAAGCGTTGCCACTCGTCGAACAGCACAGGCGTGGGCCTACACAGGTAGTTGTCCAACTGGGCGTCAACGAGTTGGAAGTCTCTATCACGGTTGAGTCGAACAACAGTCTGGGCACGCTGTCTAGCGGTCTCGGTCTTGCCAACGGCCTTTGGCCCGTCAAGGAGAAGAGCGGGAAGTTCCGCCAGCAGGTAGTCCACTTCGTCGTCAACGATGCGTCTGCGGTAGCTACCAAGGAACTTGCCCGTATCCGTCATGAGTTCCATAGTCTCGACCCCCCGAATGTACGACGCGGCAGTACAACGTTTAGCCTACAACTTCGCAGGAAGTTAGCCTACAACTTCGCGGGGTTCTAGCCTACAACTTCGCAGGGTTTTGACCCGCCATCGGCCCAGCCTTCCTCAGCCGGTCCAGGTGTCGTAGGAGCGGGCGATCGTACGGGCTGCGATGTAGTTGTCGTTGTGTCGAACTTCATTGTCGGGCTCGGCCCACGACGACAGGATCACCACGACGACGTTGCGCGCGACGTCCACGTACAGATGCTGGCCGTGAATACCAACGCCGAGAACAACATCCGGATCAACGCGCGGCTTGTACCAGAACGAGCGATACGCACCGCCAGGGAAGAACTCAGCGAAGTCGCCGATCGCCCAGTGCTCGGGATCGCCACCATGCATGATGTCGTCGAGGTACTCGGCACTTACCGCACCGCGCCCACCATCTGCAACGAGTTGGCCGATGCGGGCCAAGTCGCGAGGAAGTATGCACAGGCCACCTGCTGCACGTGGTGTTCCCTCACGATCGATCGTCACCTCAGCATGCTCTTCAGTACCCACGGCCTGAAACAGATACGTCGAAACAGCCTGCGCCCACGTCATTCCGGAGACGCGCGCACACACCACCCCGACCATGTCAGTAGTCGGTGAGAGATAGCGGAACTTCTGGCCGTGCTCACCCTCCGCCTCGCGCGTAAGCAAGAACTCCTCTAGCGCTGGTGCGCCCGCCGGAACCGGATACCAGCCAGCAGCGTGGCGGTAGGCCGCCACATCCGGGCCCGGTGAGTAATCCTCGACGAATGCGTACGAGGCCTCCATATCGAGCATTTGATGCAGGGTTGCGTTACCGAATCCACCCGCCGCCGCCTCGGGAACATAATCGGCCACTGTCTTGTCGAGATCGAGTAATCCGGCCGAGGCCAAAGCGTTCGCCAAGAGCCCGGTGATCGACTTGGTGACACTGAAGATCAGGTGCGGCTCATCATCGCGCATACCGTCAGCGAGCCATTCGGCCGCGAGGTTGCCGTTGTGCAGGACGACGAGTGCGTCACGTTCACGCTCGCGCAAGAAGTCGCGCAGGACGACGGGGCCGTCATGTGCCTCGAAGGTCAGATCAAGAATCTCTGGACGCGGTTCTGGTGGCAATTCGCGCGTTACCGCAGCCTTGCGAATTCGTTCCGTCGGAATGATCTCGCGCACATGGCGAAAAGCCCAGGTTTGGTTTGGTGGGGTCAGCCAGTTACTCAGATTAGGTCGGGTCACTCGCGTACCGTAACGCCTGCCAACGTCCGCTGACGGGTGAATCTCGATATGACATGACCGTGTCTGGCGATATCGCCAGGGCGGTACGTCATATGACCTAGAAAACGCTGGTCTAGAAGAGCGCGTTCGCCAATGCGGTACGAGCTTTGATCACTCGCGGATCAGCATCACCGATCAGATTGAACAGGCCGACGAGGTGATCGCGAGCGGCAGCTTTGTCGTCGCCGACGGAGTTGCGCACCAACTCAATGAGGCGGGCGAATGCTTCCTCGACCCGACCCTCGAACACTTCGACGTCCGCCGCGAGCGAGGCAAGACGCAGATCGGCAGGGCTCGCATCAGCCTCAGCGATCACAGCCGCCGGATCGACTCCATCGGTGCGCCGCATGAGTTCAACTTGGGCGAGGCCGAGCTTGGCATCCTCATCGTTGGGATCGGTAGCCAAGATGTCGCGGTACGCAGCATCAGCGGCAGCCCAGTCACCGGCATCAATAGCCGCGAAGGCTACGTCGTAACGGGAATCCTCAGCATCGGCCTCCCCACCCTGCGCCGCCGGAGCAGCGGTGGTGTTCAGCCCTGCTTCCTGGGCGATCACCATCAACTGTGCCAACAACTGACGGATGGAGGGCTCGGGCATCGGGCCCTCGAACATCGGCACTAGTTCACCGTTGACAACCGCGATCACAGTAGGGATTGCC
>CAIKEU010000104.1 GCA_903826575.1 uncultured bacterium | reverse complement strand
CACACCAGTACGCATGCTCATCCACGACCTCGACGTCACCATCATCAACCGAGAAACCGGAGAAATCCTCCGCGAACTCACCATCAACCCCGACAAAGACAGCCAACCCCGCGGCCTCAAACCAGGACCCCAACCAGGCAACAAAAAAGGCGGCATGCCCAAAGGATTCACGTTCGAAAAATAAGAATGTCCCGGGACATCCGATAAGGATGTCCCGGGACATTACACCGGGCCGACGAGGGGACTTGAACCCCTAACCCCCTGATTACAAATCAGGTGCGCTGCCAATTGCGCCACGTCGGCTCGCACCACGAAGGTGCAGAGATAATCGTAGCGGGGTCTAAGCGGTGATGACGCCGGGCTACTCCCCCGACCAGAGCAGCACACTTACCGCGAAGTCCGCCTTCGCATTCCATGGCCGCAAATCCCAGGTTGCAAACCGCTGTTCGAGCGTGAAACCGGCATCCTCAAGATGCCTATCAAACTCAGCAACCGCGTAACGCTCGGTCTGAAACCCAACCACCGCACGGCCTCCCGGAACCAGATGCCGGCCAACCCCGCGCAAGGCCTCCACTTCAGTTTGTGGTGCCACGAAAGCCAAAACATTGCCCGCTAACACCGCAGCATCGAACGGCTCCGTCACCCCAACCGCAGCCAGATCCATTTCAACAAGATCTGAAACCACCCACATCGGTTCCGGATGATCCGCCACCGCAGCAGCGATCAAAATGGGGTCAACGTCGACTCCAACTACGTCATGGCCGCGTGCGTGCAACGCAGCGCCTACCCGCCCGGGACCGCAGCCCGCATCAAGTACCCGCGATCTGGGCGCCATGAGTGCATCCATAAAGCGAGCCTCGCCCGCCAAGTCCGAACCTTCGGCCGCAAGCCCGCGAATGTATTCGACGTACTGCTCGGAGTGGTCGTCATCGGTATCGGTAAACCATCGCGGTGAAGACGTCATGGATCAACCGTACCCACCACGGACACAGATCAGGATGGCGAGCGTCCTGCCCGCACTAACCACAGATCAATAGCCCACAGCACTGCGCCAATGACCACTCCGAAGACAATGATCTCCAGGATTGTTCTAGGACTTCGCTATAGCCATAGCTATCGGGATTGATGAAGTCCTATGGGTAGACATTCGTCGTTAGACCTCGAACAAACGTGTAAACGACCCACACGATGGGAACAATCAGCGCTGCGACGACCCTTCGCAGCGAAAGCCCAACGCCACTGCATCTACGTCGAACCAGGCCCCCTAGTCGAGCTCAATCGCCGGCACGCCTGGCGGCTCGAAACCGAAGACCTTGCCAAAGAAGGCAAGCTCACTTTCCAACGCGGTGATGATGTTCTCGGCCATGCGGAAACCATGCTGCTCGCCTGCGAACAGAATGTACTTATGCGGAATGCCCTTGCGCGCCAGTTCCGCTGCGACAGCGGCCGGCTGTGACGGCGGCACTACCTTGTCGTCATCGCCCTGCAGCAAAAGCACCGGCACGGACAGATTGCCCAAATGCGTCAACGGCGAACGCTCGACGTAGCGGTCGCGCGTTTGCGGCAATGGCCCGATGAGGCCATCGAGATAACGCGCCTCGAAGTCGTGCGTATCCGTAGCAAAGGGAAGGAGGTCCGTCACCGGATAACTCGCAGCACCAGCGCTGAACACCTTGGACGTGACCAGGGCAGCCAGAGTTGTCCACCCACCAGCCGATCCACCGCGGATACCCAACCGCGAGCCATCGGCCGCGCCAGCATCTACCAAGCCCTGCACGATCGCGACGCTGTCTACGACGTCGACAATGCCCCACTTCTCACGCAGACGCTCACGATACGCACGTCCATAACCAGATGATCCGCCGTAGTTGATGTCAACAACGCCGATCCCACGTGACGTGAAATAGGCGGTCTCAGCTTCCATCACCGGAATCGAGCAGGCCGTCGGCCCACCGTGAACCAACGCGATGAAGGGAGGTCGTTCGCCCTCTGGTGCAACGAAATTCGGGTTACGTGGCGGGTACACCCACGCATGGACATCACCGTCTGGCCCAGCAACGGTAAACGCATACGCCTCTGAGAAGTACCGCGGATCCGGCTCTTCATCCGCCGCCGACTTCAAGATCGTCAGCGAACCCGAATCAGCATCAATGACAACGACAGCAGGTTCCGCGGTCAAGCTTCCAGCGATGGTAAGAATCCGCGATCCAGAAACCTGCAGCATCTCAACAAACGAATGTCCGGCTGCCAGCTCACGTGATTCACCCGTCGCTGGGTCAATCACGGAGAGCCGTTGTTCTCCGACGCCATGGATCGCAGCAATACGTCCATCACCCAGAACTCCGTACGTCGTGAATCCAAGCAGCCAAAGCGGAGTGGAGAATTCCTCGTCACGCGGTGCCACAGCGGCAACAGAGCCGTCGTCAACGCCGAATCGATAGAGGTTCCACCACCCACTTCGATCGCTCACCGCATAAACGTGAGCATCATCAGCCCATTCTGGCTGCATCAACGATTCTGTGGTCGAGCCGGCAAGAACCCTGTGGTTCGATGCGGCGGCGCCATCAAGATCCGCAACGTAAAGCAGGGTGCCATCCCATGGCATCTGCGGGTGATCCCACGCGGTGTACGCAAGATGCGTCCCATCGGCCGACGGACGCGGGAACGCAAAGAACCGGTGCCCGCTCGCGAGCACAGCGACCGCTTCGTCGCTCTCGGCCGCAGACCCATCGATGGGTACGCGCACGATCGACCGATCAATATTCGAACCGCGGTGGGTCTCGCGAACGGCGATCACCGACACCCCATCAGGGGCCACTACAGGCTCACCATACATATGCCGAATATTGTCCGTCGGCGCCACCGTCAACGGGCGCGGTTCACCCGACTCATCGAGCAGATACAGGCGCTGGTCGTCCCAGAACGTGAATACGACGCCCGCTGCCGGCACGTACACCCATGGACGAGCGCCGTACTCGTGGATTCGACTGCGCAAGTTCCAATCGGGCACCAACACGTCACGATGGGTGCCATCGGCCGCCTGAGCCACGAGGGCGGCCCTGCCACCGGCCGTCGGACGTCCCTCATCCCACCAAATCTCTTCACCGCGAGGCGTCGAGGCGAAACCTGGCCAGCCAAGATGCACACCGCCCTTGGCGACGTCTGCGGCGGTGATTGGCGAAATCCACGTGCCGTATGGGCTGACCTGCGGGTTTTGTGCGGAAGGGGTAGTCATGCGCTAAACCTAGTGACCTAAGCCATAGGTGAAAAGTGATATTCACAGGTTCGGCCCATCAAGGCGTGGGCATAGTCATGCCGACACATGTAATGACAGCCCGACGCCGCCGTTGGGTACACGTTCGGTAAAGATCCATCACCCATTTGGACGAGCACGCTCAGCACGATTTGGCCGGTTCGTGTGGCGGGTGTAACTGTTCATTAACCTGCGGTTCGGCCGCTGGTCTTTTTTGTAGGAGGGAATAGGCGGGTGTCGGTCCAGGTTCTACGCCGCAGCGCGGTGGCAGCGTTAACGGCAGCAATCTGCCTATCGCTGGCCATTCCCGCGCGCGCCGACGTGACCCCGACGCCAGGCACGTCCGGTTCACCTTCCGGTTCGGTATCTGGATCCCCATCCACGAGCCCAGGCACCAATCCAAGCCCGTCCGGATCTGCGAGCCCCTCGGACACCTCAGGAGCGCCTTCGACCAGCCCGTCGCAGAGCCCATCGCAGATCCCTTCGGTGAGCCCGTCACCCACGTCCACCATCCCGGCCCCTCCTTCGCCGACGCCGCAGCCATCAACGAGTGCGCCCCGGCCCTCCGCGAGCCCAACAACTCCATCGCCCGTTGCAAGTCCGTCCGCAACCGTGCCCACTCCACTTCCAACTCCGACACCGACGGTGATTTTGCCGCCCCCGCCGCCGAATGACGGCGTGCTCCCAAATCAGGGTCAGATCGACGCATACTTGCAGCTGAACACTCAGCGCGAACTCCTCGTCGTGCGAATCGCGACGCAGCAGGCTCAACTCGTCGGTGCTCGCGCACAAATCACGGCCCTCAATGTCCAAGAGGCCTACTCAGGTACATCTGTGCAGCAGACGGTCGACGCCCTGTCAGCAGCAAAGCGCCGCGTCGACAATGTTGCGAATAAGATTTATCAGCAGGGTGACGGTGGCCTTGGCGCGCTAGCAACCGTGCTCACCGGTGGGCCTGATTCGTTCATCCAACGTCTCAATCAGGTGCAGATGGATCGAACGTCAGCCAACCGCGCGGTTCATGACGCACAAACGACCCGCACCGCCGCGGCGCTGGCCGAGGTTCATGACGCATCTCTCACCTCGCAGCTCAACACAGCCCGCGCCGCAGAAATCAGCGCGATGTCGAGTCTAAAGGTCCTTGTTGCGCAGTTGGCTCTGGTCGACTCGCAAATGTCGGCACTCGACCTCAGCAAGCCGCAGACCGCAGTCGGAGCTGACGGCTGCCCGACGCAAAACGTTGCCAACACTCTTCGCGGTGGAGCAGAAGCCTTCGGGGCTGCGAGGCTTTGCCAGATCGCTGTCTCACAAGCCGCAACTCCGCAGGCTGCTCTCGCGATCAAGTGGGCGTTCATTCACCTCGGTGCTGCGTATGCATGTGGTGGCGCTGGCCGCATGGAGCCGTTCCGCATGGACTGCTCATCGTTCGTGTCTCGAGCGTACGCAGAGGGCGCCGGACTGAACACCGCCGGAGCTACGTGGGCGCCGTCGACCCGCAACATGGTTCCGTGGGATGGCGTCGCACTGGATCCCCACTATGCCTACGTCGCACCGGCAGATCTTCGTGCCGGAGACCTCGTGCTCTACGACAGTTGCCCACAGGGTGGCTGCCCCTACAAGCACGTTGTCATGTACATCGGCTCCCCCGATGGCGGTAAGACGTTTTGGATGATGCACACGAACTCCTGTGGCGACGTTGCGAAAGTCGAACCGTTCTACGGCTTCCCGACTGCGGGCGAGCCCTTCTTGGTTGCCCGACGCGTCGTTGCTCTACCAGGTGAGGTCGTCCATGCGCCGGCACCACCCGTCACTGCGGCTGCTGCGATGAAAGCTGCCGCAGTAAAGGCCGCCGCGAAGCCCGCGGCAACACCGAAGGCGAAGACACCGAAGCCAGCGAAATCCGCCAAGCCCACCAAGGCATAGCGCACGCTCGTCCGCAGATCCTCGGCTATGACCGGTTCACGTCCAGCGACAAACATGACAGATTAACCACGTGAACATTATTCGATCGTCGGCGGAGAAACTCGATCGTGAAGATCCCCTTGCCGGCGCCCGCGATCGCTTCGTGATCGCCGATCCGGAACTGATCTACCTCGACGGGAATTCTCTCGGCCGCCTACCGATGGACACCCGCGATCGCATCACGCAGGTGATAGATCACCAGTGGGGCGAGCGGCTCATCCGCTCGTGGGGCGAGGGCTGGATGGATCTCCCCGTCGAGATCGGCGATCGGCTAGGTGCATCGGTCCTCGGCGCCCAAGCCGGCGAAACCATTGTGTGCGACAACGTCACCGTCAATATCAAGAAATTGATGTATTCGGCACATGCGATGCGACCAGATCGAACCGATGTCATCGCACATCGCGGCGACTTTCCGACCGATCGATACCTAGCCACGCATCAGGCGAACGCTCGCGCTGGGCAGGTGCGCTGGATTGAAAACGATACCTCCGTCGATCCCCGACCACTCGACGCTGACGATGTCACCGCACTACTCGATGAGAACATCGCATTCGTCCACCTCAGCGCAGTCGACTACCGGTCGTCCGCTGTTGCCGATCTGGTTGCCATTACCAACGCGGTTCATGATGCCGGCGCCCTGATGATATGGGACTGCTCGCATGCCGCAGGTGCGATCGAACTCGACCTCAATTCAATCGACGCTGATTTTGCGGTCGGGTGTTCCTACAAGTACCTCAACGGCGGTCCCGGTGCACCAGCGTGGATCTGGGTCAACAGCCGTAATCATGATCAGCTCAGCACCCCAATTCCAGGGTGGATGGGTCACGCAGATGTATTCGCGATGAGCGACGAATACGTGCCGGCGCCAGGAGTGCGACGATTCATGACGGGCACTCCATCGCCGATCGCATTGGCCGCGGTCAGTGCTGGAATAGACATGATCGCCGATTACGGCATGAACGCCATCCACCACAAAGCGAAATCGGTGACAACCTACGCCGTTGACTTCGCCGACGAACTATTCGACGGGCACGGGGTGACGGTCGCGAGCCCGAGATCGGCAGAGCATCGTGGTGCGCACATAACCCTTCGCCACCCTGACGCTCGCGCCCTGGTGGATCAGTTAGTCGCGCGCAATGTCATCCCTGACTTTCGTAACCCCGACGGGATTCGAATCGGCCTATCGCCATTAACCACGCGATTCGTTGACATTTTCGATGGCCTGAGCGCATTGCACGATCTACTCACGTAGTGCAACGACACTCAAACAGGGCAGACGATGACGGGCCAGGGGCAGACGTCCGACCGCCAAACCAGTAGAGTCTGCCTACCGAGTAACCGCTCGGTGTCCCTGTCACCACGGATCGTCCGGCACGTCCCTGCCGGTGAAGGGTTGGCTTTGCTATGGCAACAGTCACGTTCGATAAGGCGACTCGCGTTTATCCCGGGTCCACTGTTCCCGCCGTCGATCAGCTCGAATTGAGCATTGCGGACGGCGAATTCCTCGTCCTAGTCGGCCCGTCCGGCTGCGGTAAGTCAACGAGCCTGCGCATGCTTGCTGGGCTTGAGGACGTAGATCAGGGGAACATCTTCATCGGTGACCGCGATGTCACCACACTTCCTCCCAAGGATCGCGATATCGCGATGGTGTTCCAGAACTACGCGCTCTACCCGCACATGAGCGTCGCGGAGAACATGGGCTTCGCACTCAAGATCGCTGGCGTCAACAAGACGGACATCGCCACGCGCGTCGCGGAGGCTGCGAAGTTGCTTGATCTCGAGCAGTACCTCGACCGCAAGCCAAAAGCGCTCTCCGGTGGTCAGCGTCAGCGCGTTGCAATGGGCCGCGCAATCGTTCGCGAACCGCAGGTCTTCTTGATGGACGAACCACTGTCGAACCTCGACGCGAAGTTGCGCGTGCAGACGCGTACGCAGATTGCGTCACTTCAGCGACGCCTCGGCATTACAACCGTCTACGTCACACATGATCAGGTCGAGGCGATGACAATGGGTGATCGCGTCGCAGTCATGAAGGATGGCATCCTTCAGCAGTGCGCCTCACCCCGTGAGTTGTACGACAACCCGCGCAACGTTTTCGTCGCTGGGTTCATTGGCTCACCCGCCATGAATCTGTTGACGATTCCACTGTCCGACGGCGGTGCACGCATCGGCGGCAAGATGGGTAATGAGCAGTTGATTCCCCTGAGCCGCGAGGTTATAGACGCTGCGTCGGCCGGTGGCAACAAAGAGGTCACGGTTGGCTTCCGACCCGAAGATCTACGCATGACCAACGAGGATGCCGGTTGGGCAGTGCAGGTCGATGTCGTGGAAAGTCTGGGTGCCGACGCGTACGTCTACGGGCACGTCGATCTCACTGACGGCACCTCACGTGATGTGATCGTTCGTACCGATGGACGCACGCCGCCGCTCAAGGGTGACGTCATTCACGTCGACATCATCCCCGGCCACCAGCACGTGTTTAACGTGTCAACCGGAGACAGCATCACCGCTAAGTAAGTCTGATCAACTGATGGCCGCCCCACCATCGTGGTGGCGGCCATCAGTTGTTTACCGCGCCGAAATGTGGGTGCGAGATCATGACAGCATGAGCTTGCATCTCACCGCTGCGGCCACGGAACCGGATCTGCTGTTCTTACCATGGGAGATTCCACTCGAACAGTGGCCTGCCGACACCCTGGTGGCTCTACCGCGCGGTATTTCTCGACACATCGTCCGCTTCGTCCGTTCAGGCAGGGATGTCTACGCCGTTAAGGAAACTATCGCTCCCATCGCTCAACGCGAGTACGACCTACTTGGCGATCTTGGTAAGCGAGACATTCCATGTGTCAGTCCGGTTGGCATCGCGACAGGCCGAACCACGCCCTCGGGTGACGAATTACCCGCGGCGATTATCACGCGCCATCTTCAATTCTCACTCCCCTAGCGAGCACTCTTTTCGACCACTCTTCGTCCAGACACGGCGAACAGACTCGTTGACGCACTTGCAGTTCTCCTCGTCCGACTCCATCTCGCCGGGTTCTACTGGGGTGACTGCTCGCTATCAAACACCCTCTTTCGACGGGACGCAGGATCGTTCGCTGCCTACCTCGTGGACGCTGAGACCGGCGAATTACACGACAGGCTTTCAAACGGACAGCGCGCACATGATCTCATCATCGCTGAGACGAATGTCGGAGGTGAACTGCTTGACGTCGAAGCCGCGGGCCGCCTGCACCCAAGCATCGATCCGTTGAAAATCTCTGCAAACGTCGCTGCACGCTACGGACGGCTTTGGGAAGAGATCACAACCCCCGTCTCGATCGATTACGGCGAGCGGCACGAGTTAGACGCGCGCATGCGTCGACTCAACGACTTGGGCTTCGATGTGGCGGAGTTATCCATCGTGAGTGAGGCGGATGGCTCGCGGATTAATGTCACCCCCAAGGTCGTTGATGTCGGACATCACTCTCGACGACTCTTACGACTAACCGGCTTAGATGCCGAGGAAAATCAGGCACGTCGCCTCCTCAACGACCTTGACGCATTCCGAGCTGCATCAGGCCTCAGCGTTGACGATGAGGAGTTAGCCGCGCATCGGTGGGTTAACGACGTATTCGAGCCCGTTACTGGGCTAGTGCCGCGATCCCTGCGCGGGAAACTTGAGCCCGCACAGATGTTCCATGAGGTGCTCGAACATCGCTGGTTCATGGGTGAAAGGCTCAAACACGATATTCCGATTGCGGCGGCAGCCGAGGATTACGTCTCCACTGTCCTGGTTGAGAAGCCAGACGAACAGGCGGTGCTCGGCCAGCGGCTCGGTACGCCAAGCACCACCTATGGACTACGGTTCGATGCAGTGGATGAGGACGACGATCTGTGAGAGCACGAGAGGACGCATAACGTGTTAGTCATGAGCGCGCAGGACGCTATGCAGACCGCAGACCTACGATCGCTCGTCATCGTGATCGCTGTCGCTGCCCTCGTTCCCATCTTTACTGGATTACTTAACCTGCGGATCGCGGAAGTCGTCTTCCTTCTCGGGTTCGGAATCCTGGTCGGCCCGCACGTTCTTGGCCTCATTCACATCACCCAAACCATTGAGTTGTTCAACGAACTCGGGCTCGGCTTGCTCTTCTTCCTCGCAGGCTACGAACTCGACCCTGCTGCCATACGCGGAGATTCCGGAAAGCTCGCGATCACCGGATGGCTGACCTCAATCGCGATTTCGTTTGGAATCACATGGTTTCTTTGGCACACGGGATACATTCACGATCTCCTCGGCGTCACGATCGCCTTCTGCAGCACAGCACTCGGCACGCTGCTGCCGATCATTCGTGATCGCGGGCAGCTGCACACCCCATTCGGACGACTGTTCCTCGGGGCTGGCGCGGCAGGAGAGTTTGGCCCCATCTTGGCGATCGCACTGCTCCTAGGTTCCCAATCAACCATCATTGAGGTTGGGCTGCTGTTGCTGTTCGCACTGGTCGCGATCCTGCTCTACTTCGCTCCCGGTTTCTTGGCCACCGAACGGGTGGTCGCAATCGTTGAACGGGGCCACCGCACGAGCTCGCAAACCGCAGTCCGTTGGACCATGCTGCTGGTCTTAGGTCTTCTGTTCATCTCGACCATCCTGGGATTCGATGCCGTACTCGGAGCTTTCGTCGCCGGCCTTATTACTCGTCGCTACGCACCAGAACACCTTGAGAACAAACTCATTCCAAAGATTGAAGCCATCGGATTCGGCTTCTTTATTCCGCTTTTCTTCGTTGTAAGCGGTGCGAATCTCGACGTGCAGTCGATCATCGCAAATCCCATGAGACTTTTACTCTTCTTCGTACTTCTCTTCGTGATTCGAGGGCTGCCGCAGTACGTGCTCTACCGTAGTGCTCTGCCGGTACCCGCCGAGCGAGCTCGATTCTCACTGTACGTCGCCACGGCGTTGCCGATCTTGGTGGCGATCACCAGTCTGGAACTCCGCGACGGCATTATGCTGCCGTCAACTGCCGCAGCTCTCGTGGGCGCAGGCGCTCTTTCGGTCCTCGTGTTTCCGCTACTCGGCGATCGTCTTGCAGCTAAGCAGACGCATTCGACGATGTCGGCTACAGCCGAGTCTGACGGCGTGCCGCGCTAATCGCATAGAGCGCTACACCCGCTGCCACACCAGCATTGAGGGATTCCGTCGTTGACATCATGGGAATTCCGACCGTCACATCGCAGGTCTGAGCAACCAAGCGCGACAGCCCGGCACCCTCACTACCAATCACCAGCACAACGGGCCCCCGCGCCAATTCGGCATCCAGCACGTCGAGTGAATCACCGCCGGCAGCAAGGCCGATCACCATGCAGCCCTCCTTGGCCAAAGCCTGCAATGAGCGATTGAGATTCGTGACCTGCGCAACCGGAACACGAGCCGCCGCACCCGCTGACGTCTTCCACGCAGCCGCCGTCATACCTGCCGCACGACGCTCTTGAATGAGAACTCCATGGGCGCCGAAGGCCGCAGCGCTACGAACGATTGCTCCGAGGTTGCGCGGGTCAGTGACACCATCGAGGGCAACGATAAGCGCGGGCTCAGCTGCGTCGGACGCGAATTCGAGTAGATCCTCTGCATCCGCATAGTTGTACGGGGGAACCGTCAGCGCGACACCTTGGTGGATCGCCCCTTCAGTCAACTTATCGAGTTGAACGCGCGACGCCTCTTTCATGGGAAGGCCGCGTTGCGCTGCGAGAGTAAGGATTTCACGCACACGATCATCAGACTCAAGGAACGTTTGGATGTGGAGCGAGGTACCCGGAACGCGCTCACGCAAGGCCTCGAGCACAGCGTTACGCCCAATAATCATTTCGACGCCGTCCTTGCGAGGACGAACCGTCGTAGGCTTACGTGCGGCCGAGCCGCTTGCCGGGGCCGCCTTGGTAGCGGCTTCAGCCTTCTTCGCCGTCGCACGGGCGCGCTTAGCTGCCGGATGCTTCGTGCGCTCCGTCGCCTTCGGTGTGGGGCCCTTGGGCTCTAGACCTTGGCGCCGTTGCCCACCCGAGCCAACGGTCTGGCCCTTCTTGGTACCGGTCTTGCGCATCGCACCTTTGCGTTGGGAATTGCCAGCCATCAGGACTCGTTTCCTAGCGACCAGCGAACGCCGCCTGCAGTGTCATCAACAACAATTCCAGCCTCAGAGAGTTGATCGCGAATGCGATCAGCCGTCGCCCAATCCTTGGCAGCGCGGGCATCTGCCCGAGCCTGAAGCAATCCACCGATAAGTGAATCAACTGCATCGTGCAGTGCAGCATCATCAGAACCGGCAGACACCCATGGATCCGCGTACGGATTCACACCAAGAACATCAAGCATCGCAACGACCGCGTCATGCGCATGAGCAGCCGCAGCGACATCGTTGCGTGCAAGCGCCGCATTACCTTCGCGGACGGTGTCGTGAACGACGGCGAGTGCCTGTGGCACTCCCAGATCGTCATTCATCGCGGCGTCGAAAGCGGCCGGACGAGCTGCTGGCTTTACATCAGGCTCGGCAATGTTCGCCTCAGTTCGTGCTCGTTGCAGGAAGCCCTCGATACGACGGAACGACACCGCGTTTTCCTCAAGAGCATCGAACGAGAACTCAACCATTGATCGATAGTGCGCAGAAACCAAGTAGTAACGCAGTTCGACAGGACGCACTCGACGCACAACCTCGCGAACAAGAAGTGAGTTGCCAAGCGACTTACTCATCTTCTCGCCACTGGTAGTGACCCACGCGTTATGCAGCCAGAAGTTGGCGAACCCGCGACCAGCTGCCTTCGATTGTGCGATTTCATTTTCGTGGTGCGGGAAGATCAGATCCAATCCACCACCATGGATATCGAACGATGGCCCGAGGTATTTACCTGCCATTGCCGAACACTCCAGGTGCCAGCCCGGACGACCCGCGCCCCACGGAGTTGGCCACGATGGCTCACCAGGCTTGGTCGATTTCCATAATGCGAAGTCGCGCGGATCACGCTTACGTGAATCGCCGGCAGAATCCCCGGCGGCCTGCATGTCATCGGGACGCTGACCGGAAAGTGCACCGTACTCAGAGAACGAACGCACGTCGAAATAGACATCGCCATCAACATCGTAGGCATGCCCGGCGTCGATGAGCTCCTGCATGAGCTCGATCATCTCTGTCACATGCCCAGTCGCGCGCGGCTCAACGGTTGGTGGAGTGCACCCGAGAACGTTGTAGGCCCAGGTGAACGCACGCTCAAACTCCGCAGCCACCGCCCACCATGGCCGACCTTCAGCCTCACCTTTGGCGATGATCTTGTCGTCGATATCTGTCACATTGCGGCAAAAGGTAACCGCATAACCCGACGCAGTAAGCCAGCGGGTGAGCACATCAAAGTTCACACCCGATCGGATGTGGCCAATATGTGGTGCCGCCTGAACAGTCGCCCCACACAGGTACAGCGATGCTCGCCCTGGCTCAAGAGGGACGAACTCGCGTACTCCGCGGGTCGCGGTGTCATAAAGGCGCAAACTCATAGGGCTCAGCCTATCGGCGCAACGGGCTTACTCCGAATTGCGTCGACTACCGTGGCGCAACAACGCGGTCCGGCGTAATCCGCACAACGACGCGGACATTGTCGGTTCCATCGTCCATCGTGTAACGATCCGCACCCATGTATTTGTTCGCAAGAGCATCGATCAGTTCGCGCCCACCCTCCGGCGTCATCGTGACGGTGCCGCGAACTTCGACGTAGGTGTAGGGGCTTTCCTTCGGCCAGAGGAGCACTGTGGCACGAGGATCACGGACCATGTTCGTGTGCTTGCGCCGGCCCTCGGTCGTGGACACAAGGATGTCGTTTCCATCGCGGGCAACCCACACGACGGACAACTGAGGACGGCCATCAGGCTCGATCGTTGCGATCGTCGCGTACTCGGCAGCGTCGAACCAGGCTTGTACATTCTCGGGCAATTCAGCAGTCATAGAGATAACGTGTCACGTCCCGTCGATGAATGCCAATTAGGGCAGATAGACCAAGGCATTAGCAATCGCCGCGAGTCCCTCACCTCGGCCGGTCAGCCCGAGGCCATCGGTCGTCGTCGCACTCACCGAAACGGGAGCACCCACGACTTTCGACATGGCGTCCTGGGCTTCAGCGCGACGGGGTCCAATTTTCGGATGATTACCAATGATCTGAACGCTGACATTGCCAATCGCATATCCGGCAGCTGTCACGAGTTGAACGACTTCAGCCAACAGAGCAGCTCCGGAAGCACCGGACCATTGCGGCCTATCCGTTCCGAAGATTGCACCGAGATCACCCAAGCCCGCAGCCGAGAGCAGCGCATCACAGACGGCATGGGCAGCAACGTCCCCGTCGGAGTGCCCCGATACCCCTGTCTCACCCGGCCAGGGAAGGCATGCAAGCCACAGTTCCCGACCAACTTCGAATGGATGTACATCGACGCCAAGCCCTACGCGGGGTACTGATCCACTGCGGTTCACATCATTAGGAGAGGACACCGGAAGCCCTTCGACGCGCCAAAACTGCTTCGGCCAGAACTAGATCGAGTAGTCGAGTGATCTTAAAAGCCTCTTCGTCGCCAGCCACGACGTGGACCGTTCCGCCGAGTGCTTCGACCAGGCCGGCGTCATCTGTGGCCGGTGCCGTCGGATCGGCTGCGGCGTGGGCAGCTGCCAATACTTCGCGACGGAAGCCCTGCGGAGTTTGAATTGCACGAAGCATCGAACGGTCTGGTGTGCCCGTAACACGGCCACCTTCATCGACTGTCTTGATCGTGTCCGCAACAGGGATTCCGGGAACAACAGCATCGGCCCCTGACCTAACGGCGGCGGAGACCGCGTCGACGAGCGATGACGGAACTAGCGGACGTGCGGCGTCATGAACGAGAACAACGTCAACATCGTCAGGAAGGGCGAGCATTGCGCGAGCAACGGAATCCTGCCTAGTGTCCCCACCCGCTACGACCAGCAGGCCAGCACGTTCACCGTCTCCATCGAGAAGGCCATGCTCAGCCAGCGCTCGCTGCACCTCATCAACGCCATCTTCGGGTGCGGCGATCACGACAAGGCTTACTGAGGTTGCAGCCGAAAGTGCTCGCACTGCGTGCACCAGCATCGGCACACCATTGATGGGACGTAAAGCCTTGGGAAGCCCTGGTCCAAGGCGTTCGCCACGGCCAGCGGCAGGAACAATCACCGCGGTACTACTCACCGCAGGTTCGCCAAGTGATTCACCGGTTCACACGCACTCTCACGACTAGGCGCGCTGATCGAAAATTAGGAAGCAAGAACCTCGTCGAGAATGGCCTCAGCCTTGTCCTCATTGGTGTTCTCAGCAAGTGCGAGCTCGGAGACTAGGATCTGACGAGCCTTGGCGAGCATACGCTTCTCACCAGCGGACAGTCCGCGCTCACGCTCACGACGCCACAGGTCACGAACGACCTCAGCAACCTTGATCACATCACCACTGGCCAGCTTCTCGAGATTAGCCTTGTAACGACGTGACCAGTTCGTGGGCTCTTCGGTGTAAGGCTGACGCAACACGTCGAAGACGCGGTCTAGGCCTTCCTGATTGACGACATCGCGCACACCAACCAGATCAACGTTCTCTGCTGGTACGCGCACGGTCAGGTCGCCCTGAGCCACACGAAGTACGAGGTAGTCCCTTTCGACACCCTTGATCGTCCGCTTTTCGATCGCTTCGATCATGGCTGCACCGTGGTGCGGGTATACAACTGTGTCGCCGACAGTGAACGTCATTTGTCCAGAGCTCCCTCTTGTGTAAACCCAGTTTACCACGAATTTTAGTCCCCCAAAATGTCATATCTGCAGGTCAGAGGCCACGGAGAGTTACCACGTAACCCCCCATTTCGTCTATACCTGCTCTCGAAATGATCACGACTCTGGCTTACTCGGCACATTTCCGGTAGGCGGTCGAGCGCACGCATGGGGCCATGCAATACGCTTTCCACGCCGCCAGATGTGGTGGTGATATCGATCCGGATCGTCCTGTAGGAGCCTTCGTGTCTCGCAACTCCACCCTCCGCCGGGTTGCTGCTGTATCCCTTGCTACCGCTCT
Organism: uncultured bacterium; assembly: GCA_903826575.1. Lineage (GTDB taxonomy): Bacteria > Actinomycetota > Actinomycetes > S36-B12 > CAIYMF01 > Longivirga. The sequence continues at coordinate 56,184 of CAIKEU010000104.1, read as the reverse complement.
TGTCGCTGGCCTCACTGGCTGCGGATCAGGTCGGGATGCGGGAACGAGCACGCAGCAGGCGTCAGGCAGCGGCACGAACGTCAGCTACAACGGCATTGATCTTCGTCAGATCCTGCTTATCGCGGGGCCTGACGGCACCTCAAGTGCAGTGTTGATCGGAACGATCGTCAACACTGGCCCTGACGATGTACTGCAATCGGCCACGGTCCTGAACCCGCCCGGAACCACCTCTTACATCGGGGGCACGAACACCGTTAACGGAACCATTCCCGTTGGTAGCGAGACATCGACCCGCGTTGGGTTCAATGCTGAGGATCACATCGACTTCCACAACATCTCGGTGCCCGCAACGAGCTACGTGGATATGGAAATGCGTTTTGCCAACGCGGGTGTAATCCCGGTGCATGTCATGGTCGTACCTGCCGTCGGCAGCTTCATCGGCATCGTGCCGTTGCCAATGCCTCGCTAGTTCCTACGAACTAGACCTCGAATTTGTAGCCCAAGCCGCGCACCGTCACCAGGTGCTCAGGGTTTGCTGGATCCTTTTCAATCTTGGCGCGAAGTCTCTTGACGTGTACATCCAGAGTTTTGCCATCGCCAACGTAATCCGAACCCCAAACGCGGTCGATCAGCATTCCGCGCGTCAACACGCGTCCTGAGTTACGCAACAGGATTTCGAGGAGCTCAAACTCCTTCAACGGCAGGGAAATATGATCGCCGTCAACGGACACGATGTGGCGTTCCACATCCATACGAACAGGCCCTGCCTCAAGGGTGGCCGGGAGAAGTTCTTCTTGTTCGTTTGCTCGCCGCAGGACCGCGCGGACTCGAGCCACGAGTTCACGCGACGAGAACGGCTTGGTCACATAGTCATCGGCGCCGAGTTCGAGTCCGACAACCTTGTCGACCTCGCCATCCTTGGCGGTGACCATGATGATCGGCACATTGGACTTGGCGCGAAGTGTGCGACATACCTCAGTTCCGGACATTCCTGGAAGCATGAGGTCAAGCAGGATGAGGTCTGCACCGTGTTGTTCGAACTGGGTAACGGCATCCGTCCCAGTCGAGGCGATTGCAACTTCAAACCCCTCGCGGCGCAGCATGAATGACAGCGCGTCCGAGAACGATTCTTCGTCTTCTACGACTAGTACTCGAGTCACGAAACGTCTTCCTCTACATCAAGTAATGAGCCAACAGCAGCCGCGACGGGAAGTCGCAGAGTGAACGTCGAGCCTTCGCCTTGAACTGACCACACAGTGCATTCACCACCGTGATTCACGCATACATGCTTCACAATTGCCAAACCCAAACCAGTTCCACCGGTCTGACGCGACCGTGCCGGGTCGACTCGGTAGAAGCGTTCAAAAATGCGTGATTGTTCTTCGTCCGGAATGCCGATTCCCTGATCGGTCACATCAATCTCTACGACCCCAGATCGAGTTCTCCCTGCGACTGCAACTCGTGTACCAGGGGGGCTATAAGCCACCGCATTGCTCAGGAGGTTTCGCAGTGCCATGACTAACTGGCCCTCGTCTCCCTGCACATAGGAACGGACCGGCGCACCTACAACTACATCGATTTCGCGGGAGTTAGCAATGAGCTTGGTCGAATCGACAGCCTCGGCGATAACACGGTCAACCTCGACAAGTTCCGAATCCTTAAGCGGATCGCCACTTTGAAGACGTGACAAGTCAATGAGATCGTTCACGACGTTGGTCAAGCGCTGTGACTCGACCAGCATCCGCGCAGAGAATCGTTCGACAGCTTCCGGATCGTCAGGTGCGGATTGGACAGCTTCGGCCAGAAGTGAAAGAGCCCCTACCGGTGTCTTCAACTCATGGGAGACGTTAGCGACGAAATCGCGACGGACTGCATCAACACGGTGGGCCTCAGAAAGGTCCTCAATCATCACGAGTGCGGCAGTAGCCGACAGTGGCGCGACCCGAACTCGCGCCTGCATCGCAACCCGACCAAATGGCGGTCGGCGAAGTTCTAGATCTTCTTCACGAATAACTCCGTCGCGACGAACCTGGGCGACCAGTGCGACGATCTCCGGGATATCGACCCGGGCATCTTGACTCATCCCGAGATTGGCCGCTTCCGGGGAAGCTCGAAGAACGGTGTTATCAGAACCAACAACCAGCGCAGCTCCCGGCAGCACCGCTAGAAGCCGTCGCATTCCCTCAGGCACGTTCGGCGACGGAACGCCTTCAGGCTCCACATTGCTTGCAGGAATCTGCACCGGCTCATGAACTGGTGAACGACGGCTTAACAAGCGATCAAGGAATACGCCCACGACAACTCCACCGGAAGCTCCGGCTAACGCTGCAAGTGCCGCATCCACGGTTGACACACTACTGGGTCAGTGGACATGACCATGCCGAGATCCCATATCAACCAAGGAAATTCGCGCTCGGAAGAGGCCGTAATCCAAAGAATTCACGTGCACGTCGACAAGCGTTCACTCTGTTTCGCGTTTCACGCCAATCACTACACATTGCGGCGTGTCTCACGTTGCGCCAGAACGCAGGAATTGCATCGCTGGCCTAGACTTTCACCAACAGCCCAATCTTCCGAGGTGCCATCATGCGCGAGGTCTTCCACGAAAAACTCGACCGCGTCAGTAACGACTTGGTCGAGATGACCAACCTTGTTGGTTCAGCGATGAATCGCGCCACGCAATCCCTGCTCGATGCGGACCTTCATCTGGCCGAAAGCGTCATTGCCGGCGACAGCTTGATTGATGACCTCGCCGCACAGGTCGAGGAAGACTGCTTCCAGGTTTCTGCGCGCCAGCAGCCAGTCGCCACCGACCTACGCATTGTCGTGGCTGCGTTGCGTATCTCTGCCTCGCTCGAGCGCATGGGTGATCTCGCCGCGCACATCGCAAAGTCTGCTCGCCTTCGTTACCCGGCCTCAGCAGTTCCCGTCGAACTGCGCCCAACCTTCCAAGCCATGGGTGCGGTTGCGCAAAATGTCGTGGCCAAGACCGGGGCCGTGATCGCGACTAAGGATGTCACCCTCGCCGGAGACGTCGCCCGCACAGATGAAGAGATGGATCGACTCCACCGCGAACTGTTCAACACGGTGCTCTCCCCCAACTGGTCGCATGGTGTGGAGGCCGCTGTCGATGTAACGCTGCTCTCGCGCTTCTACGAGCGGTTTGCTGACCACACAGTCACGATCGCCAAGCGCGTCGCGTACGTAGCAACTGGCGAGCCGTACAACAGCATCGAACCCAGCGAGCTCGGTCTGCGCGTCGTTCGCGACGCCTAAGTCGGCAACCGCCCCCATCCAGTAACACGGCCCATTTCACGTGCTCGATTCGCGCTCGCGGCCTCTGCTGTCGCGTGGTCCCTCGTAATAGGGGAAACTTAATTGGACCTGCCTGACGGTGGGTTTGCAGTAGCCACCTCAGTACCAGCAGCTTTGGAGTATGTGATGACGCCTGGAGATTCAGGTCGTCCGCAAATGCGGGTAGCGCTGCTGTCTATTCACACCTCTCCACTCGATCAGCCAGGTACCGGTGACGCCGGCGGGATGAACGTCTACATCAACGAGGTCGCCAAGCGCCTTGCCCGTCGCGGCATTGACGTCGATATCTTTACCCGCGCTACCTCGGGGGACCTTGCACCACATGTGCCGCTCACTGACGGCGTGACAGTTCGCCATGTCACCGCTGGCCCATTCCAAGGACTTGTCAAAGAGGACCTGCCCGGGCAACTGTGCGCAGTGACATCAGGTGTTCTTCGAGCCGAAGCAGCACGTCCCGAGGGTTGGTACGACCTCGTGCACTCGCACTACTGGTTATCGGGTCAGGTTGGTTGGCTGGCATCTGAGCGATGGAATGTTCCCCTCATTCATTCGATGCACACGATGGCCAAGGTAAAGAACCTCAACCTTGCCGGTGGCGACAAGCCCGAACCTGAGGGCCGCATCATTGGTGAGCAACAGGTCGTCGACGCCGCAGACCGACTCGTGGCCAATACCGCCATCGAAGCTCAACAACTCATTGACCTGTACGACGCCGATCCAGCGCGGGTAGACATCGTGCATCCCGGCGTCGACCTCGACGCATTTACGCCCGGCGATAAGACCACAGCCCGCGCCAGGGTAGGGCTCGATCAGGATGCTTGCGTCTTGCTGTTTATCGGCCGTATCCAACCGCTAAAGGCACCTGATGTTCTAGTTCGCGTAGCCGCCGAGATGGCGAAGTTGCATCCCGAGATGCGGTCAAAACTTCAGGTCGTGATCTGCGGTGGGCCCTCCGGCACGGGAATCACGCGGCCACAAGCGTTGGAGGATCTCGCCACTGAGCTGGGTGTGCGCGATCTCGTTCACTTCATTCCACCAACTGATCGCGACCAGCTTGTCGACTGGTATCGCGCGGCAGATATCTGTGTCGTGCCATCACATAATGAATCCTTCGGACTAGTTGCTGTCGAAGCTCAGGCTTGCGGAACCCCGGTAGTCGCAGCCCGCGTGGGCGGGCTACCGACGGCCGTTGCTGATGGGGTAAGTGGTGTTCTCGTTGACGGCCACGAACCACGCGACTGGGCCCATGTCCTATGTGACCTGCTGCTTGATTCCGGCCGCCGTGCTGCGTACTCAAACGGAGCATTGACCCATGCGTCGGGATTCGGATGGGATGCCACCGCAGATGCAACCGTCGCGGTCTATGAGCACGCATTGCGCGATCGTCAGGCCGCGATGAACGCTGCGTCGACGGGTGTGAGTTGATGTCAACGCAGTCCCAACGCATCGATGCCGCCTGCGTGGTTCGAGATACACTAGCCGCCCACGAACTCGAGGTAGAAGAGCCCGAGGCTGGACACTTCGTCGTCACCCTTCCTGGTACCCGGAAGCAGAAGACGACATGTTCACTCGTGGTTGGGGAACACGCCCTGACTGTTCAGGCATTCGTTGCCCGTCACGTGGACGAGAACCAAGAAACGGTCTACCGCTGGCTACTCGAACGTAATCTGCGCATGTACGGCGTCTCGTTCGCCATTGACCAGTTAGGAGATATCTACCTCGCCGGCCGCCTTCCGCTGTCGTCGCTAGACGAGGAAGAGTTGGATCGCATTCTTGGTTCCGTACTCGAATACGCCGACGGCTCGTTCAACACGATCCTGGAACTTGGCTTCGCTTCTGCCATAAAGCGCGAGTGGGAATGGCGGATTAGCCGGGGTGAATCAACAGCCAACCTCGAAGCATTCCGACATCTCGCCGAACCGGGTGACTAGATCCCCGGACTATCCGGCAGACTTGGGTCATGAGCGAATCGGCATACACCCTCATTCTTCTGCGCCACGGTGAGAGCAGTTGGAATTCGAAGAACCTCTTCACCGGCTGGGTAGACGTCGACCTCACCGAAAAGGGTGAGAGTGAAGCCCGCCGAGGTGGTGAGCTCATGGCGTCAGCCGGAGTCCTGCCCGATGTCGTGCACACCTCCCTACTGCGCCGAGCTATCCGCACCTCGCAGCTTGCCCTCGATACGTGCGATCGCCACTGGATTCCGGTCGTCCGAAACTGGCGGCTCAACGAGCGTCACTACGGGGCCCTGCAGGGCAAGGACAAGAAGGCCACACTCGAGGCGTACGGCGAGGAGCAGTTCAAGCTCTGGCGACGATCCTTTGACGTGCCGCCCCCCGCCATCGATCCAGATGACGAATTCGCGCAGACGTACGACGCCCGATACGCAGTTCTGCCCCCAGAGAGTCGGCCGGCAACCGAATGCTTGAAAGATGTTGTTGTGCGTTTGATCCCCTACTGGGAAGACGTGATCGTCGCCGACCTTCGCGCGAACAAGACAGTTCTCGTTGCGGCACACGGAAATTCGCTGCGCGCACTCGTAAAGCATCTCGACGGCATCTCTGATGAAGAGATCGCTGGGCTCAACATTCCGACCGGGATTCCACTGGTTTACCGCCTCGATGGAAACCTCAAGCCAACCGTTCGCGGTGGCGAATACCTCGACCCAGAGGCTGCCGTTACGGCCGCCGCTGCAGTTGCGAATCAGGGTAAGGGCTAAACACATGAGCGAGGTCGAACGCACCAGCCGATTGGAACTAAACGATTCGCACCTGCGTGCCTGGGAAGCCGTTGTGCTTGCCAGCGACCCAGATCTTGGAGTCGTGTTGGATCGAAGTGCCTTTTATCCCGGTGGTGGCGGCCAGCCGCCGGATCACGGCGTCTTGCTGTGGGGTGGAGTGCAAACGCGCATTGTTGACGTGCGTAAGGGCGACGATTTTGCGTTAGTCCCTCACGATGACGATCCGCTTCCACCAGCAGGCACAGTGGTGGCCTGCACGATCGAGGACGAGCGTCGGACTGCACTCATGCGAACACATTCGGGCCTGCATCTCCTGTCGGGAGTGGTCTTTCGAGACTTCGGAGCGCTGGTGACGGGCGGAAACATGGAGCCTCTCGAAGCGCGTCTCGACTTCAATCTTGAATCCGTACCTGAGGGCTTCAAGGATTCGATCGAAGCGGCGTGCAATGTCGAGGTCGTAGCCAACCGAGCAATCGAGGCTTACGAACTGTCGCGCGATGAAGCATTCGCCATCCCAGACATCATTCGCACCGCAACAAATCTTTTGCCGCCGACGATCGAGATCGTGCGCATCGTCGACATCAAGGGGCTTGACGTTCAGGCCGATGGTGGAACGCATGTCGCTTCAACCCAGCAGATCGGCGCGATTCGTGTGGTGAAGGTTGAGAACAAGGGCAAGGGATTTCGACGGGTCCGAATCGCGTTGGAGCCCTGACCGAACCACCGTTCGTGGCGCATCAGTTGCGCGACGCGACCACATTCCACGGCAGGGTAAGTTCGCCAAGCTTCCAACGGCTCGATCCGTGCTGAACGGGAACCCCGTCCGCTCGTAGTGATTCGACCGTTGCGATCCATCGTTGACGCGCCCCGAAAGCCGAGTAGGGCGCTGCCGCGGCCCAGGCGGCATCTAAGCGGGTCAAGAACTCATGAATGGGTTCACCAGGGACATTGCGATGAATCAATGCTTTGGGCAGTCGTTCGGCAAGTTCAGACGGACGGTCGAACCCCGCTAATCGGGTCGAGAAGGTCAAGGTGCGTGGCTCACAGTCACCAGCGCGTAGCGCCACCCACCAAGCGTGCCGACCAAGTTCGTCGCAGGTGCCTTCTATCAACCACCCATCCGGTGCCAGGCGCGAGGTCATGACCGACCAGGCCGCAGCAACCTCACTCTCGTCGTATTGCCGAAGCACGTTGAACGCCCGAAGGATCAAAGGCGAGGTGGGGGTCGGAACTTCGAAGCCACCGCGGATGAAGCTCAGCGATTCGTCTGACGCACACTGAGCCGATGCCACCCGCTCTGGATCTATCTCGACGCCAACGAGCCGAACATCTGGACGCACTTTGCGTAATGAATCGCGCAGATCGCGCGCCGTCCACGGCGAGGCACCGTAGCCGAGATCTACCGCTAGGGGATCCGAGGTCGCGCGAAGATCAGGTGCTGTGACGTAGTTGATCCATCGGTCGACTCGGCGTAACCGATTGGGATGAGTAGTACCTCGGGTGATGACGCCCAGAGGTTTCGAGGTCCGCGTCGCCATAGCGTCCGTCCCAGGCTTTACCAGCGTGGGCCGTTAGAAATGTCGATGAGCTTTCGTCGAACATCAACCAGATAGACGATTGTGGCGACGATGGCTGCCAACCCCAGAATGGATAGGACGCCCGCAGACAGAGCGTTGAACAACCACTGCGCGAGTAATGAGCCGCCAAGGATCATCAGCCATATCTGCTTAGTTTGCCGATCTACAGCGATGAATGCCTCAGGCTTGCGTCGTACAGCGTCAATCAGCGCGAACACATTCGCGCCTAGGCACGCCCAATAGATGACGAGGTAGAGAACACCGGTGACTGGAAGCACTCCTTGAGTGTAGGGCCTGATGTCGCTAGCAGATAGTTTAGTATTCAACTTTAATATGTCATACTGGGCGTGGAGGGTGAATGAGATGACGGACCTATCACACCAGCGGATGCCGACGCTGTACATCGGCCATGGGGCACCGCCACTACTCGACGATCCCGTGTGGTCGAGTGAACTCATAACTCTGGCCGCGGACCTGCCACGGCCTAAGGCGATTTTGGTCGTTTCGGCGCACTGGGAATCAGCTCCACTGGCTCTGTCGGCCACCGGTGCAGCAACGCCACTCGTGTACGACTTCGGTGGCTTTGATGAGCGTTACTACCGCTGGGAATACAAGACCCCGGACGCATCAGCTCTCGCCACGACTGTCGCATCAACAGTCTCAGACGTCACCCAGGTGCACCAACACCCGAGCCGAGGGCTCGATCACGGGGCATGGGTTCCAATATCGATCATGTACCCGAATGCGGACATCCCTGTTCTCCAACTGTCGTTGCCAACGAACGATCCCGACACCCTTCTGCGAATCGGTGAGCGACTCAAGGTGTTGCGGGACGAAGGCGTACTCATCGTCGGCTCCGGATTCCTCACTCACGGGTTGCCGTACCTGCGCGAATTCCGCATCGAAGCCGCCCCTCCCGGTTGGTCGGTCGACTTTGATCTGTGGGCAGCAGAAGCACTCGCGGACGGAGACGTCGATCGACTTTCCGACTTCTACCGCGCACCCGGAATGCCCTACGCGCACCCGACCGTCGAGCACCTGACCCCACTGTTCGTCGCACTTGGCGCGGCTGACGATCCGGGAGCCCACGTCGACGCAACGATCGATGGCTACTGGATGGGCCTTAGTAAGCGGAGCTTCATCTTCAACTGACGGCGGCATACTCGCGCTCTGGCAGCGTACGAATCAGAAGCGGCCGGCCAGAACGATAGCAACAGAAATGAGCACACAACCTGCAAGTCCAAGCAGCGGAACAATTCTCGGCGGTCGGGGCTCGTCAGCTCCCATACGTAACGCGGCCAGATGTGCGATTGCGTAGTACGTCAGAATGCTCGCACCCGAAACGGCCAGCGCAGGCCCGATCCCCCCAATGAGCACGACAACACTTGCACCAACGGCTGCAACAATCTGTGCACGCTGCGGAACTCCGGTTGCCGACACCTCCGCGAGTGCTCGCGGGGCATCACCTTCACGTGACATCGCAAAGAGCGTCCGTCCAACTCCCGCCAGCAGTGACAACAACGCACCGCCGGCAGCCACCACGGCCGCAACTCGCACGACGGTCGCTAGACCCGGGCCCGAGACGATCAGAGCAAGTTGACGCAGCGGCGCAGACTCACGCACCTCAAGCGGTCCGACAAAGTGCAGGACGACAACTCCAACAATCACATACAGCGCGAACACGATCACGATCGAGATCGCTATAGCGCGCGGAAGTACCCGCGCAGGATCACGTACCTCTTCGCCCAGCGTGGCCACGCGTGCGTATCCGGCAAAAGCTACGAACAAGATGCCAGCTGCGGCTAACACTCCGAGAGCACCGGGTTGAAGGGGTGCGACCTGAGAACTCGTCGTTGCCGGCTGGTTCACAAAGCAAAGTGCCACCACGACGAGTAGCACCGAAATCACAATCGCAGCCGAAACGGCCGACACCAGCGCGGTTCGAGTGACACCGCGCAGATCAAGGGCAATCATGGCCGTGATCGCTGCGATAGCGATCCAGGTGGCATGTGGCGCGTCGATGTAGGTACCGATCGTCAGCGCCGCTGCACCCGCCGAGGCGATCTTGCCTAGAACGAAGGCGACTCCAGCAACATTGCCCGCCGTTCGCCCAAGTCTGATGCGCCCGTAGATGTATGCGCCCCCGGCGAAAGGATGCACTCTGGCCAGTGCCGCCGTTGACCAGGCGTTCAATGATGCGATGGCTCCTGCCAGCACCAACGCCAACAGCAGGTACGACCCAGCAAGATTCATCGCCGGAGTCCACGCCGCGAACACGCCGGTGCCCAGCATCGACGCAAGCCCTATCGCGACGGCACCACCCATGCCCAACCGCCTACTCAGCTCTGGGCGTGCGGCGAACGGAGAGGTCATGACAACAGCGTGGCAGGTGAATCCAGTCGCCGCGCACATTGGGGTGCGCCACCACGCGGGCTATGCCAGAACGGCCCGAACCTCGCCAACCGGCTGGCCCCAGCCGCGAATCGGCTTACTGATCGAACGGACTGGTTCGATATTCACCCCAAGGGATTCCAAGAGGGCCAGCGTTAGAGCATTTGCCGCACGCTCGCTACCGTCGTCGATCTTCAGCGCAAACGCACGTCCGTCCGGAAGGGACAACGCCATCACTGCCTCAGCACCATCCTTAGCGAGAACCCCAGGAAGCTCAGCCATCAGCGCGGTGACTTCACGTCCGGTACCGCCAACGAGTTCGGGATGAGCCCGCATCGCATCGGCGACGCGTCGTTCTGGCGAACCTGGCGCAGCAAGAACGGCCGCTGAAAAGGCGCGCGCAAGACCGGCTAGTGACACCGCCATCACGGGCGCGCCACAGCCGTCAATCCCAACAGCCGCAACGGTTTCTCCGCACATGCGCTCCATCGTGTCCGCGATACTTTGCTGAAGCGGATGATCGACATCGCGGTAGTTCTGCGTTGACCAGCCACGAGTAACACAGGTCGACAACATTGCCGAGTGTTTGCCAGAGCAGTTCATGGTGATCGGCTCTGGCCCACCACCTGCTCGCGCTACGTCGAGCTTCGCCGCATCGTTGTAGGGCCAGTCGGGCGGAGTTTGAAGATACGAATCATCAAGCCCCGCCGCCGCGAGAATCTCGCGTGCCGTTGCCACATGAACTGGCTCGCCATCGTGTGAGGCTGCCGCCAGTGCAAGGTGCGCAACTGGTCCATCAAACCCGTTCGCCACCATTGCAGTCGCCTGCATGAGCTTGTTGGACGACCGGGGAAAGATGGGGCCGAGATAACCAGCCGACGCAGCGATTGATCCGTCCGGATTCACAACGACGTAAGAGCCGTGATGATGCCCTTCGACGAAACCGCTGCGAATGACGTCTGCTACGACAACCGGGGAAGCCACACTAAGCGTCATGTGGTTGCGACGACGCGTTCAGTAACTCGTCGATCGACGCCAGACCATCACGGTAACGCCCGGCCAATTCCGCGGACAGTGTGTCCATCACGGCCTGCACCTCACGTCGAGTCTGTGACACGACGCTTTCGTGACCACGCAGCATCTCCAGAACGAGGACCAGCTCGCCAATGCTCCGAGCCTCGATATCTGATGCTTCCGCATCGCTAATCGCGATTTCAACACCACGACGACGTTCACTCACCCGCGACGGCTCGGCCGTGGCGTGACGTCCAGATCCGAAGGTTGAGCGAGGGCCGTCGGAAAGAATGGAGACCAGCGAATCAACGATCGAGATGTCCTCGGATGACTCACGACGCGCGAGTTCGGCCTGGACGATATCCATGCGACCGTGCAACATCCGACGCAAGTAGGACAGGTCTACTTCCTCCTGCTCGGCTTCCTTGCGACGAGCGCGCAGGTCGATCATGGAGATATCTGAGAGCCCCTCGATGAACGTCGGGTCGAGTACGCGATCTACCCGACGACGTCCACCAACCATTGGTCGTGTCATCTTTGCTCCCCGTTCCGTCGATCCTTCACATTCAACAGAGTACGAGCCTCGCTGGTCGACATGGGTGGACGCAAGGCGAGATGCGCAAGATTTGCTGCACGTTCGACTAATTCTGCGTTATCACGCACCGGGCGGCCCGGGGAGAAGGTAAGCGTGTCTTCCATACCGACCCGCAAATGGCCTCCGGCCGACAGGGCAGCCAAAGCTACGGGCATGGTCGAGCGGCCGACTCCGGTGGCTGACCATGAAGCCCCCGCCGGGAGCCCCTGAACCATCGAGACGACCGCAGCAGCCGTTCCCGGCGCTCCACCGGGCACGCCGAGGACGAGATCGCAATGGATCTTGCCCCCGTAGGGCAGCCCCTCCTTGTCCAGAAGGCGGTTCAAAGCCGTGACATGACCAAGATCAAACAACTCGAATTCAGGAACGATTTCGAGCTCCTGAGTGCGTCGATAGAGCTCGACCATGAAATCCCATGGGTTCATGAAGACATCAGAACCGAAGTTCACCGTCCCGCAGGTAAGCGAGCACGAGTCTGGATCTGCCTCCAGCACCCGAATGCGAGCATCAAACGGGTCTGTCACCGCGCCGCCGGTAGACAACTGAACGATCAAGTCAGTGCCCTCGCGGACAGCCGCAACCGTCTCCTTGAGCCTGCTTAGGTCGAGTGTTGGAGCGGTGTTCTCATCGCGAATATGGATGTGAATCAGCCCTGCGCCGGCCGCTTCACATGCCTTCGCTGCACCTACCAGTTCGTCGAGGGTGACTGGCAGAGCTGGCGCATCAGCCTTCGCCGATTCCGCCCCAGTTGGAGCAACCGTGATCAGAGTTGAAGATCCCACCCGCACATGGTGGCACGTTTCGGTGATCTCGTGCGCCCCGCGGCTCAACATCGAGTCCCGATTGGCCGATGTTGATACTGAATAGATGTGTCCGATCGGCCACCGAAGGAGATCAGAATGTTGTCCGCGCCCGTGCCCACCCCTGTGCGCGGCCTGCTCTTAGAGCTGGCATCGCAGGAGGCCACTGGCTGTCTGACCATCTCTGACCCGGCCGATGAGACGGCTGCGGTGTGGTTTCGAGACGGGTTGATCTACTCGGTGTCAGTTCCTGGCCGCAGCCCACTTTTGGGCGCTCGGCTGCTTTCGGCAGGCGCACTCACCCCGGAATCACTCGCTGAGGCGCTTGCACTACAACAATCTCAATTCCCGGATTGGCGTTTGGGTGACGTCCTAGTCCACCTGAATTTCGTCGATCGAGTGATCGTCGAAGCTTTCGCAACCGAGCAGATCCGCGACCGAATCGCCGATCTCATGCACTGGCCGGTAGCCCAGAAGAAATTCCGTAACGGGGATCGGGTGCGACCAGATGTCGCCCCATCGCACACCGTCACCGAGTTACTGGAATGGGCACAGGCACGCGACAGCCAGTGGGAGCAGATCGTCCCGTTCATCGGCGGCGCCGATTTCGTCCCGATCTTGGCATCGGCGGCAACTGCCCCCGAGGACATTTCACTTGATCCGTACGACTGGGCGCTACTGTGCAAGGTCGACGGCGAGCGCCAGATTTCAGAGCTGGCAGATGAGTGCGGCTTCACCGTCGTGGAAGCAGGGCTGGTCGTCCTTGGTCTCATCGACGCGGGCCTCGTTCAGATCGTCGGTATGGATTCACCCGTCTTCGGACTGGGACTGGCCTCCGGCGCGCCACTTCCCGAGGAGGTCCATCCGCAACGTTTCGATGACGTGGTGGCCGTTGATGTAGTCGAGGATCTTGCGGACATCGTCAGCCTCGACGACGAGCGGGCCGAACGTGAGCGCGCAGCCGAAGATCTCCGCGAGGAGCAGGCCAACGCCGAGGCTGCTCGCGTCGAGCAGGAAGCCCGGCTCGCCGAAGAACAAGCGCGCGCGGCCGAGGAACAGGCCCGCCTAGCCGAAGAAGCTCGCGCAGCCGAAGAACAGGCCCGCGCAGCCGAAGAAGCCCGCGCAGCCGAAGAACACGCCCGCGCAGCCGAAGAAGCCCGCGCAGCCGAAGAACACGCCCGCGCGACCGAAGAAGCCCGCCTAGCCGAAGAAGCTCGCGTAGCCGAAGAGGCCAATATCGCAGAGCAGGAGGCCAGGATCGCCGCCGAGGAGGCGCGGATCGCACATGACGCTTGGGAGCGCGAGCAAGCCACACTGATCGCCCAAGCGATGCTCGCCCCGGTTCCCCGGTTTGATGATGAGCTCACACCCGAGTCCGTCTACCTCGATCACATGCCAACAAGCGCAGAAGCTTTCGAAGAGTTGCGCAGCATCCCCGATCACGCCGCCTATGCCCAGGCCGACGATATCGACCACCTCGAATTCGCAGCAGCCCATGTCGGTGGCCAAACAACCGCTGAAGCGAATATGCACGGGGATCCATCCGTCGATTACCTCGGCAACTTCACCCCCGATACCGCGGTTAGCCAGCCCGGCGAAGTGCAGCGAGTCGAAGGTGCTGACATGGCGGCGCTCATGCGCGAGCTGTCAAGCCTGAACTCATTCGGCGACGACGAACCTGTGTCTCAGGTCATCAGCCGCCCCATCGCGCCGGCGGCAGCCCCACCACGGAAGAAGAAGAGCTTCTTCAGCAAGTAATCCGTCAGATGGCAGGATCTAACTATGAGAGCCGTCGTACAACGTGCATGTGATGGATCGGTCCGCGTAGCTAACGAGATAGTCGGGGTATTCACCGGCCCAGGACTCGTCGTACTGATCGGTGTTACCCACACCGATACCGTTGATGAAGCACGCAAGCTCGCCAAGAAGATTTACGATCTACGCATTTTCGAACCGCACCACTCGCCCATGCCGATCGACGATGATCGCCGAGAACTCAGTGCGTCGGAACTTGGGTTACCGGTTCTCGTGATCAGTCAGTTCACGTTGTACGGAGATACGCGCAAGGGTAGGCGACCAACGTGGACGGCGGCCGCACCCGGACCCATCGCTGAACCACTCGTCGACGAGGTCGTCACAGCTTTACGCGAACTGGGAGCCGAGGTGAGTACGGGACGCTTCGGCGCTGACATGCAGGTGAGCTTCGTCAATGACGGTCCGATGACGCTCATCCTCGAGCAGAACGCACCAGAAAGCCCTTTGCCCACCTAGAGGGTGGCGACGAAACTCTTGAGCCACTTGGTGAAATCAGGACCTAAGTCTTCACGCTGAGCAGCAAGTTGAACGACAGCTTGAAGGTACGAGAGTCGATCGCCTGTGTCGTAGCGGCGACCGCGGAAGATAACGCCGGTTACACCTCCAGCATCAGGCGATGAGGCCAGTACCTGAAGGGCATCGGTTAGCTGGATCTCTCCACCTCGCCCAGGCTCGGTTCGTTCAAGAACACCGAAGACTGCCGGATCAAGCACGTAACGGCCGATGATCGCCAAGTTACTCGGCGCTTCAGCTGCCGGCGGTTTCTCCACTAGGTCCAATACCTGGACGATGTCGGAATGTTCACCAGCAATCGGCGCGACAGCAGCACACCCGTACAGATGAATCTGATCGGCGGGAACCTCCATCAGCGCGATCACGCTCCCACCGCGTGAATGACGAATATCGATCATCTGCTTGAGCAGCGGATCTCGTTCATCAATCAGATCGTCACCGAGGAGCACCGCAAAGGGTTGGTCGCCAACGTGAGCCGCGGCGCAAAGAACAGCATGCCCAAGACCTCGCGGCTCGCCTTGGCGCACGTAGTGAACCGAAGCCAGGTCGGTGCTGCGTCGCACGAGATCTAACCGAGCGACGTCACCTTTGGCCTCGAGCAGAACTTCTAACTCGGCAGCGCGATCGAAATGGTCCTCAAGGGGACGCTTGTTTCGTCCAGTAACCATCAGAACGTCAGTGAGCCCGGCCGAGGCGGCTTCTTCGACAACGAGTTGGATCGCAGGGGTATCGACGACGGGAAGCATTTCCTTTGGGGTGGCCTTGGTGGCCGGTAGGAATCGAGTACCCAGACCGGCTGCAGGAATCACTGCCTTCGTCACGGTATTACTGGTCACCCAAGTCCCCAATCACGATGTCGTCGAAACACAAGTGAACCACGGACGCGTGCCGCGACGCCCAGCCGCCTAGACCAAGCGGTGCAGCCTAATCGCCCGGTGTAACGATGACATCCTGGGTGGCCGACACGAAGCCCAACTCGGTTGAACCGACGAGCAGAGTCTGCTCAGGATCAAGCGCACGCTTCACAACGGCGAGTGCAATCGGCCCAAGTTCATGATGCTGTGAGACGGAGGTCAGCCGACCAATCTCCCTACCGTTGAGAGTGACCGATTCACCAATCGCCGGCGTCCGATCCGCACTGCCATCAAGATGCAGTAGCACCAAGCGCCGAGGCGGTCGCCCGAGGTTGTGGACGCGCGCGACCGTTTCCTGCCCGCGATAACACCCTTTGTTGAGGTGTACGGCAGACGTAACCCAGCCAACCTCATGCGCGATAGTGCGGTGATCGGTTTCAAAACCGATTCGGGGCACGCCGGCTGCAATACGTTGAGATTCCCAAGCCCAAGTTCCAGCACCAGCGCGGCCAGCAACGACGTGATCGAGTTGATCCCGTGGCACCACCAGTTCCCGCGCAGTAAACGCGGCCGAACGATGTGGCACGTACTTGGCTGTTGCTGAGCCGGGCTCGGCATCGCGACTGAAATCAGCAGGCCACACGAAGCTGGGTAGCGATTCATGCGCAATACCGATCGGCTCACCTATAACGGCCATCGACGCGCTCACGTCTGCAACCTCAACGCGCAACATGAACTTCATTTTGTTCAGATAGTCGATCAGATCCGCGCTACGCGAACGTTCGGTCAGAATCCAGGTTGTCTGTCCGTCATCGACCATGTGCAATTCATGTTCCACGTGCCCATTCGGACTCAGCACAAGGTTCAACGCACTTTCACCCGGCGAGAGTTTGTCGACGGCGTTCGTGGTGATCGAGTGCAACCAACTCAGCCGATCTGGCCCCGAAACTGTAATGATTGATCGGTGTGAAAGATCAGTCCATCCCTGCCCGGCGGCCAGCATTCGCTGTTCACCTAATGGATCACCGTAATGCCACGCGACCCCAACATCGGGCGATCCCGAAGGGGCCGGACATGCACCCGGTAGATCAAGCAACGGACTTCGATAGTTGGTCACACTGTGCCTAACTGAATCGGTGTTGGATTACTTCCCAGCTCAGCGTTTGGCGCGAGCGGCCGGTGCACATTTCACGCAATGACCTTGTAAAGCGACATGGGTGATGTCCGTGACGAAACCTGTCTGTGCGCGGAGTTCCCGCAAAAACTCTTGGGCAACCTGCGCATCCACACTTTGCACGTCCCCGCACTTATCGCACACCAAGTGAATGTGCACATGATCGTCAACAGCGTGGTACGTCGGCGCACCGTGGCCAATATGTGCGTGTGTGACGAGCCCAACCTCTTCAAGCACCTCAAGATTGCGGTAGATCGTCGAGAGGTTTACTCCGCTCGCTGTTCTCTGAACATGAGCCAAGATTTCCTCAGGGGTGCCATGTCGAAGATCTTCGACTGCTTGGAGCACAAGTTGACGCTGCGGCGTGATGCGATAGCCACCTCGACGGAGTTTCTGGTCCCAGGATGCTGACGGCACTGAGGTCACCACCGCTTGAGACGTGCAGATAAGTGCGACTGCAACGGGTGTTCAACTGCGGCCATATCAAATGCCCACAGCAAGTCGCCTTCAACTAGTCCATAGAGCCGGTGTCCCGAGGTGTACTCCTTGGCAGTGCGAGTCCGGGCAATGATGTCGGTGTGCATCTCAATTCGTGCACCCGTGATAACCGCATTCTCGATGCCGGTGACTTCGACCTTGCCATACCAGACCTCGGCGTAACCCGTTGGATGTGCGAGAAGTAGTTCAATCTCGTTGTTCGGCTGCGGACGAAGGAAGCCGGTTTCAACTCCGAGCGGGCGAACCTTCTCGCCGTTCTCGTCGAGCAGGAAGGCGCGGCTCGCGTACTGAAGGAACGGCCGTCCATCGGTCGCAAAGGACACTTCCTGGCCGAAGCGGAACTCAGGCACAGTGGGATAGCCGCCCACTCCTACCCCGGTCCAGCGACCAATGAGCCACTTCACCGGTGCCAGATCGTGATGAATTGGCACTTCTACAGGTTCACTCATGACTCGCCATCTCCGGTTGTATCGCCGCGGTAAAGCCGCACCACCATGTACCCGGAAACTGCAACGACAGCGACGGCCACCACGACCAAAACAGTTGTCGCAAAGATTTCCAGCATGCACTGATCGTAGTGGCGAATCGCTAACCTGCATGTATGACCCAACAGTTAGTAGTGAAAGTTACGTGTGGCGTCGAAGCACCCGAGCGGCTTTCACAAGGCATCACAGTTGCTTCGACCGCGGTTGCCTCTGGTATCGACGTCTCACTGTGGCTAACGGGAGATGCAGTGTGGCTGGGAGTACGTGGTCGCGTTCCTGACCTCGAGCTCGAGTTCGCTACCCCGCTGACAGATCTGGTCGAATCACTTCTCGACGGTGCGCGCGTCACTTTATGCACGCAGTGCGTGAAGCGGCGAGGCATTACCGACGCCGATGTAGCCGACGAGGTTCGCATCGCCGGTGCTGCATCGTTCGTGGAAGAGATAACGCGAGACAACGTTCAGGTCATTGTTTATTAAGTGGGACTACGACACGGGGTCTCAAACGCGAGGCAAGGTGATCATCAATGTTCTATTCTCTGTGCATTCAGCTAAACCCGATCGCTGACACATAGTTTAGTGACGGATAACTCAGATCTGGAGAAGCGCATGGCTGCAAGGACTGCAACGACGGCGTCAGCTCGCAAGGCCCCTGCTAAGAAGACGTCCGCCCAAAAGACCACTGCTCGCAAGGCTGCCGCCAGCGCGGCTGCTCTCGGCGCAGCCCTAGGCACCGCCGCGGCGAAGAAGACGATCGAGAAGCGTGGCACTCCGGCGCAGAAGAAGGCAGCTGCATCCAAGATCGCGGCAGCGCGCAAGTCAGCAGCAAAGAAGACCGCTGCGTTGACGCCAGCCCAGAAGAAGGCCGCTGCCGCAAAGATTGCTGCAGCAAGGACGGCAGTAGCCAAGAAGACCGCAACACCAGCCCAGAAGCGTGCGGCTGCGAAGAAGACGGCCGATGTTCGCAAGGCCATCGCGAAGAAGTCCGCCGCCCGCAAGCCGATGACCCCGGCGCAGAAGCAGGCAGCAGAAAAGCGTGTTGCTGAGGCTCGTAAAGCACTCGCCGCAGCTATCGCGGCAGCAAAGGGCTAGCAGCTCCCGAATTACGAAAGCGCTTCACTTCCCGACGTGGAAGTGAAGCGCTTTCGCTTTAAGGCCTACGCACTAGACGACAATGTCGACTTCAGCGATGTTGCCGAGTGACGCAACAACTGTGCGATCCGCGGTACCACCTGGAGCAAGTGCACGCAGCGTCCATGTCCCAGGGGCTGCGAAGAAACGGTAATTGCCCGTGGCACTTGTTGGCACCTCGGCGGTGAATTCACCCGATCCATCGAGAAGGCGTACGTATGCACCACCGACGGGCTCACCTGCACGAGTGACTGTTCCCTGAATGATTGTTTCCTTCGCCACGTCTACTCCTTCGAGTGATAAGCCGCCTACGGTTGCTGCACACATTACGCAGCGCCACCTTCAGCTGATCCTGGTGCGTCGCCGAGTTGAACTGGAACGCCAACAAGTGAGCCGTACTCAGTCCACGAACCGTCGTAATTGCGAACGCTCGACTGACCAAGAAGCTCGTGGAGAACGAACCAGCTGTGCGCCGAACGTTCGCCGATGCGGCAGTAGGCGATCGTGTCCTTGCTTAGGTCAACACCAGCACCCGTGTAGAGCGCGGTAAGTTCGTCGTCTGACTTGAACGTGCCATCGTCATTCGCAGCCTTGCTCCACGGAACACTGGCGGCCGTGGGGATGTGACCGGCACGCTGCGACTGCTCCTGCGGAAGGTGCGCCGGAGCAAGCAGGCGACCTGCGT
Source organism: uncultured bacterium (assembly GCA_903826575.1). Classification (GTDB taxonomy): domain Bacteria; phylum Actinomycetota; class Actinomycetes; order S36-B12; family CAIYMF01; genus Longivirga. Next base: position 36,598 of record CAIKEU010000104.1, on the reverse strand, counting down.
ACTCATCTGGCGAACGTACATCCACGAGGTTGACCGATCCGATGCCGTTGATGACGTCGTCACGGAACGCGCGAATGCTGGTGTCTTGTGCCTTCGCGGTGTACCTCGTGGCCGGACGAGTCGTCACGTCAGCGACGAGTTCGCGCGAATCAAGTTCCCACTTCTTACGGCCACCGTCGAGAAGACGGACGTCGTTGTGGCCGTACAACTTGAAGTACCAGTAGGCGTAGGACGCAAACCAGTTGTTGTTTCCCCCGTAGAGCACGACCGTATCGTCGTTGGCGATGCCCTTGGCGGACAGGAGCGCCTCGAACTGACCTTGATTGACAAAGTCACGACGAACGGGATCCTGCAGATCCTGGCGCCAGTCGATGCGGATCGCGTTCTTGATGTGGTTGGTGTCGTATGCGGCGGTATCTTCGTCCACCTCAACGAGAACAACCTTCGGATCGTCGATGTGGGCTAGTACCCAGTCGGCGTCGACGAGGACGTCGCTGCGGCTCATGTATGTCTCCTTGAATAGTTGGTTATAAAAAGTCGGGGCAGTGGGACTTACACGGATACGCTTGAACGCCCCAAGATGCGGCGGCCAATCAGGTACATCTCACAACCCAAGCAAAAATTGAACGCTGCGTTCAGGAAGGCGGCGGCGAGTGCCGCACCAACCGCGACGAAAGCGACTGTCGTTGCCCCGGTGAGCAGAGCAACAAGTCCGAGCACGGCGAACATCAACCCGACAGACTGGGCAAAACGCGGCGGGCGAGGATCTTCGAGATCGGTTGGTTTGCCAAGTTTCGGTTGCACAAAGCGGCGGTAAATGACTCCATAGGGCTGAGCCGCCAGACCGACAAGTGACCCGAGTCCAAACACCAGCGTCTGGATGCTCAACAAAATGATCGAGATCGTCGAAGGAATCGTGAGCAATGTTGCGGCCAACATCAGCGTCGTGAGAATGGCGCCGAAGCGCGGACCACGCGCATCGATGAGTTGAATCGACAGAACTGCCTGCGATCGTGAATCAAGGGTTGTCATGACGTCTCCTAGGTCTGTGCACTGAACGGGTGCGGAGTCCAGACCTCACTACGCACCTAAGCGCACGGGTCTAGTCAGGAGAGTCGACAGCAGCAGGACGAAACGCGGCAGAAATCAACTGCCCGACGCTTGATGAGATCCACTGACTGCATGAAACGAGAATAACTGTAATCATTGGGATTACAGCCACACGTCCACATAGTGAGACGATAATTTCCTAACTGCGAGCGCTTCGCAATAGCGGTTTTCCAGCATCAACTTTGCGAGTGAAAGACGCGGCACCGTCGGGTCACATCAACGTACCAAGGGCCGCAATGACGTCGGCCTTGCGCGGCGCCCCGGCCGCACGCACGCGAACGTCACCAGCTGCGTCGAGAATCAAGACGGTCGGCGTGCGTCGAATATCAAGACGGCGAACAAGGTCGAGGTGAGCTTCGGCATCTATTTCAACGTGGGCAACGCCGGGAATCATTCCGCTCACTTCATCAAGCACAACGCGAGTGGTTCGACATGGGGCACAGAACGCAGAACTAAATTGGACGACCGTGGCAGACGAACCCAATTCTGCACCAATATCGGCAGACGTCAGGTGCTCACGATGATGTGGCACCTGTGGCCCATCCGGAGCCCCGACTACGGCCACGGAGCCTTCAACCAAGGCAGGGATCTCAGTTGGCTCGTCGGGCCGTTCACGGGATACCTGCCGCAACTGCCCATCCACTCGCCGTCGATACACCCCGAACGCGCTCGCCCCCAAGAGGACCGCAAGCAACACAAGTAAACCTGTCATGTGGTGACTAACCCTCGGTCCCGCTGATCTGTTCCCCCGACGTGAGGGCGGCAGCCATCGCCCAGGCGCCAATCCGATCAGCAAGCTCAGCCGACGTCGCAGATTCCGCGTGTGCGAACTCGTCGAGAATCCACAACTCGGTGTTATCGATCGCGCCTCGTTCGACCGCGCCACGCGAGGCTGCGGCTTTGATCGACTCAGCATGCTCGACTGGAAAGTACGTGTCTTGACGCCCGTGCACAATCAGTAAGGGTGTCGGCGCGATCAACGCGGCGGCCCCACTCGGATCCAGCGGGTACGGCTCCTGCCACTCATTGGGATTTACCCGAGTTCCAAAACCGTTACGAAGCAGAGTCCGTCCAACAGGGGAAAAAACTGCACGGTGTAGAAGTCGCATCGGTTGTGTACCTTGATAAAACCAAAATCCTGCCGACGACACCGACACCACTGCCACCGGCTTGCGCCCCACATCGGCACATGCAGCATGTCGCAGCACAATCGAACCGCCCATCGAAAACCCCACAGTGATCACTGTGGGCGCGCCCAGCCAATGTGCCCAATCAATCGCAGCATCGATGTCTTGCGGTTCAGTACTGCCGAGGGTGCACTCGCCGGTTGACTCAGCATGTCCTCGGTGATCCAGAGAAACAACAGCACCGTGCGCAGCGAGAGCAGCCGCGATACGACGGTTGTCACCAATGGACCAACTCCCGGTAAACCCGTGTGAGACGACAAACACAGGCCGATCGTTAGGTACGTCGCCCGTACGGATCCAGGGGTCGCACACGGCCGAAATCCGCTCACCATCGGCGGTAAGGAGAGTCTTGCGCAGCCATGGCTCGAGGGAAGTTGCCTCATCAGAGGGTCGACGTGACGGCCGGAGGTCCATGAGGCTATTGTTACCCCTTAAGGATCCGCGGCAATGAGGCCACCGGGTCCTTTCGTGCTTAATGAGACGACGGCCAGCCGAAGACCGAGCAGCGTGGAAAGGGGGCCAATGTTTTCTCTCCTGCTACTTACAAATGCCTTGGTGCCCTCAGCAGAAATCTTGCCCGCATTAGGATTGCTCAACCACTCTGTTCGCGTGATGCCCGCTGAGGCAATCGCCCTGATTGACGCACCGGCATGCGACGCGATTTTGGTTGATGGGCGACGTGAACTTCCCGCAGTCAAGTCCTTCACCCGACTCCTACGCACGACCGGAGTTAATGAGCCGGTAATTCTGATTACCACTGAAGGCGCATTGGTGGCAATCAACGTCGAGTGGGGTATCGACGAGGTCATCTTGGACACCGCTGGACCCGCGGAACTTGATGCTCGGCTTCGACTTGCGATCGGAAGGCTTTCGCGAGATGTTGAAAATGACGGCCCCGATGAAATCCGAAGCGGCGATGTAAGCATCGACGAGGCCACCTACATGGCAAAGGTGAACGGTCGCATCCTCGATCTGACGTTCAAAGAGTTCGAACTTCTAAAGTTCCTGGTGCAGCATCCCGGCCGAGTCTTCAGTCGAGCTCAACTTCTGCAAGAGGTCTGGGGATACGACTACTTCGGAGGTACGCGCACCGTGGATGTGCACGTCCGTCGCCTGCGCGCCAAGTTAGGACCAGAACATGAGGCCATGATCGGCACCGTCCGGAACGTCGGGTACCGCTTCGTTGCACATCCGCCGCGCTCGGAAGATATAGACGCGGAAGTATCGGTCTAGCCGCCCACCGCCGCTGTGGCTAATTAGGCGTCCTATCGTAGAGACGTGCATATCCCCACTGAGTTCGACCAGTCCGCCATTTCATGGGTGGCCCGTCGACGACTCAGCGCCACCGAGATGACTGAGGTTCAGCAACTCGTTGAAGCAGTCACCACCGCAGATGGGATCGGCCCACTTTCCGAACATGTCTTGCTGCACCTTCAATACGGGGGCGACAGCGATGTGCGCCACATATTGGCACGAATCGACGAACAACTCGTTGGCTACGGTCATTTAGACGTCACCGATCAGCTGGCCGGTTCAAGTGCTGAACTTGCCGTCGCACCGCAGGCGCGCCGTCGAGGAATAGGCCAAGGGCTTGTTGAGCATCTTCGCGCTGAGGCCCCGGACGACCGGCTACGACTGTGGGCCCACGGTGGCCAGAGCAATGCCGCGGCGTTGGCTGCGTCACTTGGCTTTGAACGCACCCGCACTCTGCTGCGGATGCGGCGAGCACTATCGCAGGACATCCCCGAGCCTTCGTGGCCCGAGCGCACGCACGTACGCACCTTCCTGCCCGGCCTCGACGATCAGGAGTGGCTCGATCTCAATGCTCGGGCATTCGCCGATTTACCCGATCAGGCAGGTTGGACACAAGCAGATCTTGATGTGCGGATGCGCGAACCTTGGTTTGATCCGGCCGGTTTCTTCCTAGCAATTGAAAACAACGCCGAGGGTGATGAACACATCGTCGGATTCCACTGGACTAAGGTCCACGGGGCTGCAGATCACCACCATGACCACGATGACGAGCCCGAGCACGAACACCACGATAAGGTTGGTGAGGTGGTCCACGCGCACGACCCCATAGGTGAGGTCTACGTCGTGGGGATCGATCCCGACCACCACGGCCAGGGACTTGGCCGGGCCCTGACTTTGGTAGGTCTTGGCCACCTGCGCCGGCTTGGGCTACCCGACGTCATGCTCTATGTGGACGCCCAGAATGTGTCCGCCGTCGGACTGTACGAGAGCCTGGGCTTCAGCGTCTGGGACGTCGACGTGGAATTCACCTCGGGTTCTCCAGCGCCGACGAAATAGCCGAAAGAGTCAACTCCGCACCCAGTTGATGGAGCAACCCCTCGATCGTTCACCAACATCTGGCACTCTGTACCTATGTCCTCGCAGGTTTTAAGGCCCGAACACAGCGACGTCCCATTACCGGACGATCGCTACCTTGACCGCGAGTTGTCGTGGCTAGCCTTCAACGAACGCGTCCTTGAACTTGCTGAAGACACGGAATTACCTCTGCTCGAGCGAACCAAGTTCCTGGCGATCTTTGCCAGCAATCTCGACGAATTCTTCATGGTCCGCGTTGCCGGCCTCAAACGCCGAATCGCAACGGGGATCGCGGTTAAGTCGCCCAGTGGTTTCCTACCTCGGGATCTTCTCGACGGAATCTACGCCCGCACTGCCGAACTCATGGATCGGCAGGCATCGGTCCTGCAGAACGACCTGCAGCCACTATTAGCCGAGCAGGGGATCCACATTCTCCGCTGGGATGACACCACTGACGCTGAACGGGTTGCGCTCGGACAGTTCTTCCTCGACAAAGTGTTCCCGGTACTTACTCCTCTTGCAGTGGATCCGGCCCACCCATTTCCGTACATCAGCGGACTGTCGTTAAACCTGGCGGTGGTGGTACGTAATCCGACAACGGGAATGGAACTTTTTGCCAGGGTGAAAGTCCCGCCGATTCTTCAGCGACTCGTTCCGGTCGGGTCATCTCGTTTCGTGGCACTCGAGGACATCATTGCCGCGCACCTCAGCGAGCTTTTTCCAGGTATGGAGATCCTTCAGCACCACATTTTCCGGGTGACCCGCAACGAAGACCTCGAGGTCGAAGAGGATGACGCTGAGAACCTGCTTCTCGCCCTTGAGCGCGAACTTATGCGACGCCGATTCGGGCCACCGGTTCGCCTCGAAGTTGAGCAAACGATCGATCCCTATGTGATGGACCTGCTCGAACGCGAGTTAGGCATCGGCTCGAACGAGGTCATGCATATTCCAGGGATTCTTGACCTGACCGCGCTGTGGGCATTGGCCGGACTTCCACGCGATGATTTGAAGTTCGATGCGTTTCTACCGCGCACCAGCCGCGAAATCTCCGACATCGAATCGTCATCGCCACCGGATGTTCTAGAGGCAATGCGCGATCACGAGATTCTTCTTCACCACCCTTACGACTCCTTCAGCACGAGCGTCCAACGATTCCTCGAACAAGCCGCGACCGATCCAAAGGTGTTGGCTATCAAGCAAACCCTGTATCGGACGAGTGGTGACTCACCCATCATCGATGCGCTTGTCGCTGCGGCCGAAGCGGGCAAGCAGGTGCTCGCCATCGTCGAAATTAAGGCCCGCTTCGACGAGCAAGCCAACATCGACTGGGCTCGCAAACTCGAACAGGCGGGTTGCCACGTTGTTTACGGACTCGTCGGCCTGAAAACCCACTGCAAGCTCTCCATGGTGGTTCGTGACGATGGAGATCAGTTGCGGCGATACGTTCACCTTGGAACGGGCAACTACCATCCGAAGACCGCACGCCTTTACGAAGATGTTGGCCTTCTCACCACAGACGACGAAGTCTGTGCAGATGTCGCACGCCTGTTTAACGTGCTGTCCGGTTACTCGATGGAATCGGAATTCCAGCGGCTTTTGGTTGCCCCAAACTCAGTCCGATCCGGACTCATTGAACGTATTGAACGCGAGATCGATCACCACCAAAACGGACGACCCGCAGGTGTGCGCATCAAGTGCAACTCAATCGTTGACGAGGTCACGCTTGATGCCCTGTACAGAGCGTCGCAAGCCGGTGTGTCCATCGACATTTGGGTCCGCGGCATCTGCGCCATACGACCCGGAGTTCCTGGACTGAGCGAGAACATCCGTGTTCGAAGCACACTCGGCCGATTCCTAGAGCATTCACGGGTCTACGAATTCTCCAACGGTGGAACCCGTGAAGTTTGGATCGGGTCGGCAGATCTGATGCATCGTAATTTGGATCGACGCATCGAAGTGCTCGCTCGCCTTGGCAACTCCCGTCACGTTCGCAAATTGTCAGAGCTCATCGACCTAGCCTTCGATCCCGGCACAGCAAGCTGGCATCTTGGCTCCGATGGTGAATGGGTTCGGGTCCACCTAAGCCACGATGGTCAGCCGTTGCGGGATATCCAAGCAGTACTCATTGCCCGGCAAGTGCGTCGACTTGGCACCGTTTCATGACAACTCTGCTGATCGCGAAGGGTTCATCGAAATGACATCGAGCCCTGACCTAATTCATGCGGCGGGCGCAGTTGTTATCTCAATAATCAATGAGCGAGAGCACGTCTTAGTGGTGCATCGACCGCACCGAAGTGACTGGTCCCTACCCAAGGGAAAACTCGAGTCAGGCGAAGCCCACGATGTAGCAGCCGTTCGCGAAGTACTGGAGGAAACCGGCGTCCGGTGTGCCCTCGGTCCCTTCTTGGGGACCCGCGAGTATGAGGTCGAGGGGCATCCCAAGCGAGTTTTGTACTGGCGTGCCACCGTTCTCGAACATGACGTACATGAGGCTGACGACGAAGTCGATGATGTTCAGTGGATCGATGTCGATCAGGCGCAGGACCGCCTCACTTATCCGGACGATCGGGAACTAGTCGAGTTAGCCTTGTCCTATCCGGAAACCCGCCCGTTGATCGTGTTGCGTCACGCCGAAGCGGTGAAACGCGCAGTCTGGCAGGACTCCGGAGACCACCGAGCAGATGACGACAGTGCGCGCCCACTCAACGCCGCCGGCGACCACCAAGCGGCCGAATTGGCATCCGTACTCTCGTGTTACGGACTGGCTGCAATCGTTTCATCAGATGCGGATCGCTGTAAGGCAACCGTCGCACCATTCGCTGCCGTGTCAGGCCTCTCCGTACAGCACCAGCATGAGCTCAGCGAAGAGGGCTTCCGAGACGATCCGGACGCAACCTATCGCTGTGTCCAGGAACTACTGCGCTACGAAGGGGCCGCGGTCTGGTGCACCCATCGACCCGTACTCCCTGCCGTGACCCGAGCACTTAGCCAAGAACTCAAGATCCACAAGCAAGCAAGATCGGTCGAGACGGACCCCCGGCTCAAGCCCTCCGCAGCCCTGGTCCTCCATATCGATCAACGGCAGCGGCTGGTGCAGGTAGACACACGTGGACCTGTGCCTGCAGCTGAAGAAATCTGATCGTTCCGCATCTGTTAACCTTTTGTTCACTTTCAAGCACCCCATCCGTACCATCCCCTTCGTAGGTTTAAGTCGTCTTACACACGACTTTGCTGGAGGAAACAAGTGTCAATCTCACGAACGGTGCGAGTGGTCGCGATCGCCATGCTGGGTGGTCTTGCCCTAGCCGCGTGCGGATCCGACAGTGGCAGCGGCTCTACGGGCGGCACAATTGCCGGCCAGCCCTGCCAGACGGGCTCAATCAAGGCGTCCGGCTCAAGTGCGCAGAAGAACGCCATGGCAGCCTGGGTGAACGCCTACCAGACCGGATGTGCCGGTGCCACGATCGATTACCAGGCAACAGGCTCCGGTGCCGGTATCCAGGACTTCATCAACAAGCAGACCGCTTTCGCTGGTTCGGATTCACCTCTCAAGGATGCTGACCGCGCCAAGGCGGACGCAATGTGTGCGGCAGGGCCGGCAATTGACATCCCCATGGTCGGTGGCGCCATCGTTTTGGCGTACAACGTTTCTGGTGTAGACACACTGGTGCTGCCAGCCAACGTCATCGCTGGCATCTTCGCCAACACGATCACCACGTGGAATGACCCGGCCATCGCTGCAGCAAACCCAGGCGTCACCCTTCCGGCAGCCACCATCGCCGCATTCCACCGCAGTGACTCGTCCGGCACCACGGACAACTTCACCAAGTACCTCAAGAACGCCGCAGCATCAGCGTGGACCTACGACTCCGGCAAGGAGTGGGCGGCCCCCGGTGGCCAGGGTGCTAAGGGCTCAGACGGCATGGCCAACGCCGTGACCTCAACTGCCAACTCGATTGCATACATGGAACTGTCATTCGCACAGAACGCGAAGTTGGCAGTTGCCTCTGTCGACAACGGTGGCGGCGCAATCGTCCCCTCGTCCGACACCGCAGCGTCCACGATTGCCGCGGCGACCGTAAAGGGCACCGGCAACGATCTGTCCCTGTCGATCGACTACACGACTACCACTGGCTACCCGATCGTCCTAGTCACCTACGAGATCACCTGCGAAAAGGGTGGTGACGCGGCCAACGTCCCATTGACCAAGGCGCTGCTCACGTACACCTCGAGTGACGAGGGTCAGGGCAAGCTGGCGGCCATCGGCTACGTGCCGATCACCGGCGACTTGCTGACAAAGGTCCGGACCTCTGTGTCGGCGATCTCGTCCTGAGGTAGGTTTTCTGGGGGTGGCGAGGTTGACCTCGCCACCCCCAGAGTTTTGTCCACCCACAGCACGACATCAGGCGGTCATTTCAGATGAGCACCACGGTCGAGCCCGCGACAGCGGGTACGGCTGAGCCCATAAGCATTCATGGGCAAGCCGTGCGTCGTGGCGATCGCATTTTCCGCGGGGTATCCCTATTCGCGGGCATAACCATCTTGGTGATTATCGGCGCAATTGGAATCTTCCTGATCTGGCGTGCGATTCCGTCACTGCAGGCCAACACCGCCAACTTCTTCACAACCTCCGCTTGGTTCCCCGACCAAACGCCAAATCCCGTCTTTGGCATCGCCGCCCTCACGTTCGGCACGTTGTTCACCGCCGCCATCGCCATGGTCTTAGGCGTTCCCGTCGGAATCGGGATTGCTCTGTTCATCGCCCAGTACGCGGACCGACGATTGGCATCCACTCTCGGCTTCGTGACGGACTTGCTGGCAGCTGTGCCGTCGATCATCTTCGGCATGTGGGGATTGTCATTCCTGACTCCGCATATGGAGGGCCTGGGCCAGTGGCTCAACGACTACTTGGGCTTCATTCCGATTTTCCGTAACGACTTGAACCAATATTCGAAGTCGATCCTGATCGCCGGCGTCGTACTGGCCATCATGGTCTTGCCGACAATCTCTGCACTAAGCCGGGAAGTCCTCACGCAAGTACCCCGATCAACAATCGAAGCCTCACTCGCCCTCGGTGCCACGCGTTGGGAGATGGTGCGCCAAGCGATGTTCCCCTTTGCTCGGCCGGGAATGATTTCGGCAGCCATGCTCGGGCTCGGCCGGGCCCTCGGTGAAACGATCGCCGTCGCGCTCATCCTTTCTGCCTCCAACGTCATTAACTGGCACATCACCGAACCTGGTGGCAACACCTTCGCGGCGAACATCGCCCTCAAATGGAATGAAGCCGGGCCTATCGGCTTATCCGCCCTCATCGCTAGCGGTCTGGTGCTCTTCGCCATCACCTTGGTGGTAAACACCATCGCTCGAGGCATCATCGCTCGCCACGCGGAATTCCGGGAGAGCAGCTGATGAGCACTACCCAGATGACGCCGGCGCCCGCGACGGAGCCGGCCCTTCACGACCTCTTAGCCGGACGACAACTGCCACGCTGGGCTCCACTCGCGGCTGCCGCGGCTGGCATCGTCATCTCGCTGCTTCTCAACCTGATCAGCGCAGTGGACGGTGTTGCTGGAACTGCTGTCGTGGCTGCCATTCTCTTCGTAATTTTCCAGACAGGCTGGAGCCTTCGGGTCGAAGGCCGACGTCACGCGGTGGACCGATTAGCCACGACGGCCGTCTACGCCACATTCGTCATCGCTGCCACACCTCTGATCGCAGTGCTAGCAACGGTATTCGTCAAGGGAATCAAGGTCATTAGCATGACCTTCTTGACGCACTCCATGCGCAATGTCGATACCCAAGGTCCCGGTGGTGGGCTACAGCACGCCATCGTCGGCACCTTCCAGCAAGTGGGCCTGGCCGCACTGATGGGGGTGCCACTGGGAATCCTCGCTGCGATTTATCTTGTCGAATACACCGCTGATGCCAAGTCGTCCCGGCTCGCTCGTGCGATCGGTTTCGTGGTCGATGTCATGACCGGTGTTCCATCGGTGATCGTTGGTTTGTTCGTTTACTCGGCTTTCATTCTGACCCTTGGCCTACCTCGATCGGGTTTCGCAGCAGCGATTGCCTTGGCCATCCTCATGCTTCCGGTCGTTGTCCGATCAACTGAGGAAATGCTCCGCATCGTGCCCCGCGAGCTACGAGAGGCATCGCTGGCACTTGGGATCCCCCGCTGGCGCACCATCACCAAGATCGTGCTGCCAACAGCCCTGGCGGGAATCATCACCGGTGTCATGCTGGCCATCGCTCGAATCGCCGGCGAAACCGCACCGTTGCTCCTCACGACGTTCCTCTCGCAATCGTTCAACTACAACGCCTTCAAGGGTCCACAGGCTGCCTTACCAACCTTCATCTGGGATCAATTCACCAGTGGCACCCAGGCTTCACAGGACCGGGCCTGGGGTGGAGCCCTGGTGCTGATTACTATCGTGATGCTCTTCTACGCTGGTGCTCGACTCATCGCCCGGTTTACCGGCGTCAAGAAGTTCTAACCGACGGATCTGGGGAATCGAAACATGGCCAAGCGAATCGACATCGCCAACCTTGATGCCTATTACGGCACGTTCAAGGCTGTTGGTGATGTTTCGCTGTCAATCGAGCCCAAGTCCGTCACGGCATTCATCGGTCCGTCTGGTTGCGGTAAGTCCACGGTGCTACGCACGATCAACCGTATGCACGAGGTAATTCCGCGTGCATACGTCACCGGTCAAGTCTTGCTTGATGGTGAGGATATCTACGGTCCCGATATTGATCCGGTGAACGTTCGTCGAACCATCGGCATGGTGTTCCAGCGGCCCAACCCGTTCCCGACGATGAGCATCTCCGAAAACGTCGTTGCAGGTCTGACTCTCGATGGTAAGAAGCGGTCGAAGGCCGAGCTGGATTCCATCGTTGAGCGCTCACTTCGTCAGGCCAATCTGTGGGAGGAAGTCAAAGAACGCCTCGATCGGCCAGGTGGCGGACTATCCGGTGGGCAGCAGCAGCGTCTTTGTATCGCGCGGGCCATCGCCGTTCAGCCACAAATCCTCTTGATGGATGAGCCCTGCTCGGCCCTTGACCCCATCTCGACCCTCGCGATCGAAGATCTCATCGAGCAACTCAAAGCCGATTACACGATCGTCATCGTGACGCACAACATGCAACAGGCCGCGCGCGTTTCTGAAACGACGGCATTTTTCAACCTTCCGGGCGTTGGTCAACCCGGTCGTTTGGTGGAGATCGCGCCCACCGAACGGATCTTCTCGAACCCGACTCAAGAGGCGACTGAGGACTACATCTCCGGCCGGTTCGGCTAACCTCCCAATCGATCTGACATCGGTCTTTGTTTGGAGTAGCGTCCTACTTGTGACGAACGGGGAGCATGTAGTCGAGATCGTAGACGGCCGATTTTGCCGGGCCGTTTGCTCATGTGGTTGGCAGTCAGACGCCCGCAGAATGCGATCCTCGATTAGGGAACTTGCCGATGCGCACCTTGAAGAACATGCGCAGTTGGCCGTCATCAATCTGACCGATCCGTCTGCCATCGAGTTAGTCGAAGAGCGCCACGCAGCAACTGCGTAAGAGCAGCCCCGATCCTTCGATCAGCCCAGTTCGACTTTCTGTCCCTTACCCACCACGATGATGCCGCCGGGGCTCATCGTGTAGTGCTCGCGGTCCATCTCTGGATTAACACCGATTTGGGCACCATCTGGAACGATGACGTTCTTGTCGAGAATTGCCCTACGAACAACGGCGCCACGGCCAATACGAACTCCGGGCATCAACACTGATCCTTCGACGTAGGCACCTTCGCGGATGTTCACGTCGTACGACAGCACTGAGTTGCGCACATGCGCACCTGAAACAATCGAGCCCGCACCCACCATCGACTCATGTGAATTGCCACCCTCGACGAACTTCGCCGGAGGAAGCGGCGGAAGGTGCGAAAGGATCGGCCATTGTCGGTTGTAGAGGTTGAAGACCGGGTGCACAGACACAAGATCCATGTGTGCATCGTGATACGCATCTAGGGTTCCGACGTCGCGCCAATACCCCTTATCGCGCTCCGTCGAACCAGGGACGACGTTCTGATCGAAGTCGTACACCTCGGCCAGTCCCTGCTCGGTCAGCATCGGAATGATGTTCGTGCCCATGTCGTGAAGTGACGACTCATCAGCTGCGTCGATACGTAACGCTTCGACCAGAACGTCCGTACTAAAGACGTAGTTGCCCATCGATGCGTAGCAGTGATCAGGATCACCTGGGATCGCCGGAGGATCCAAAGGCTTCTCAACAAACCGTTCGATGGTGCGCCCATCTGAAGCGGTTTCGATGACTCCGAATTGCGGGCCCTGATCGATCGGTACGCGGATGCCAGCGACCGTAACACCCGCACCAGATTCGATGTGCTGACGCACCATCTGCTCGGGATCCATCCGGTACACGTGATCTGCGCCGAACACCACAACGTAGGTCGGGCTCTCGTCATAGACGAGGTTCAAACTCTGGAAAATAGCGTCGGCCGAACCCGTATACCAACGTGGTCCGAGCCGCTGCTGGGCCGGAACGGGGGTGATGTAGTTGCCGAGCAGAGTCGACATCCGCCACGTCGTGGTGATGTGTCGGTCGAGGGAGTGCGACTTGTATTGCGTCAGAACGCAGATCCGCAGGTAGCCAGCATTCACCAGATTCGACAAGACGAAATCAACGAGTCGGTACGCACCACCAAAGGGAACGGCGGGCTTGGCTCGGTCTGCGGTCAGGGGCATGAGGCGCTTACCCTCGCCGCCAGCGAGCACAATTCCGAGGACGTCGCGGTTTGCCACAGTCACAGGGTAGCCGTTCCGTCTAGTCTTACGTCTGTGCTACGAGTGGGAATATTGACCAAGGAGTGGCCGCCTGATGTCTACGGCGGTGCGGGAGTGCATGTCGAGGAGCTCGTTCGCGAGCTTCGTCCGCTCGCTGACGTGCGGGTTCACGCGTTCGGCCCTTCTAGGACGGGCGCCAACGGTCACAGCGTGCCGCCGGATTTCTCCGACTCAAATGGAGCACTCCAGACCCTGGCAGTAGACCTCGATATGGTCCGAACAATCGATCACGTCGATGTCGTGCACTCACATACCTGGTACACCAACTTTGCGGGCCATGTTGCAGGCGAAATCCTGGGCGTTCCCCACGTGATTACCGCACATTCACTTGAGCCTCGACGACCGTGGAAGGCAGAACAACTCGCTGGCGGATACCGCACCTCGTCATGGATCGAATCGAGTACGTACCGCGAAGCCGCCGCCATCATCGCAGTATCCGATGGCATGAGGCGTGACGTGCTCGAGGTGTATCCCTTCCTTGACCCCGACCGCGTACATGTGGTGCGCAACGGCATCGACACGGTCGCGTGGCAGCCGGACTCGGACAAGGAACTACTGACTAAGTACGGTGTTGCAACAGATCGGCCGTACGTCGTGTTCGTCGGGCGCATTACTCGCCAGAAGGGGATCCCTCACCTGCTTGCAGCGATCAAGCAGATGGATCCGCAGATTCAATTCGTCTTCTGCGCTTCCGCCCCTGACACCCCCGAGATCGGTCGTGAAACTGCCAGCGCCATCGAGGATCTGCGCAGCACCCACGACGTCGTTTGGATTCAAGAGCACGCGCCACGGCCAGTCATACAGCAGATCTTGACCCACGCGACCGCATTCCTATGCCCATCGATTTACGAGCCGCTGGGCATCGTGAATCTAGAAGCGATGGCCTGTTCGACAGCGGTCATCGCCTCCGATGTGGGTGGTATTCCCGAGGTTGTCGTCGACGGCAACACCGGCCTACTCATCCACTACAACGAGCAGGATCCAGGCACCTTTGAGCGTGAATTCGCCGCAGCCATAAACGAATGTGTGGCCAATCCTGAACGCGCTCGAAGCATGGGTGTCGCCGGCCGGGATCGTGCGATTTCCGACTTCGGTTGGGATGTGGTTGCCGCGCGCACCGTTGAGGTGTACTCCGCTGCCGGCGCGGTTCCGGGTGCACCGATCCCGTGACGTCAAAGGCAACCACTCAGCGTGAATTCCACCGGCATCCCGCACTCGGTTACGCCACCTACTTACTTGCGTCGACACTTTTCTCGCTCAACGGGACGGTTAGTAAATACTTACTGCTCGATGGGATTTTCTGGGCACGGCTATCTCAGTTACGAGTCACGCTCGCCTTCGTGATTCTCGTCGTCGTGGTCGCAATCACGAATCGCTCTGCCTTCCGATTGCCCAAAGGCGAAGTAAAGGGCCTTCTTATTTACGGCATCTTGGGCATCGCGACAACGCAATCCCTGTACTTCTTGTCGATCGAAAGAATGCCCATCGGTGTCAGCCTGCTCTTTGAATTCACCGCGCCGATCATGGTTGCACTGTGGTTCAAGTACGCGATGCACGAACCTGTCCGCAATCGAGTATTTGCCGCACTCGCACTCGCCATGGTCGGCCTTGCGATGGTCGCTCAGGTGTGGGAGGGATTCACTCTCGACGCGATTGGGCTCGCCGCCGCTCTGGGTGCTGCAGTCGCCCTAGCCTTGTACTTCATCGAAGGCGAGAAACTAGTAGCGCATCGCGATCCGGTTTCGCTCACTATGTGGGGATTCGGGGCAGCTGCTCTCTTCTGGGCCATTGTTCAACCGTGGTGGCTCTTTCCATGGGAGAAGGTCACGTCATCGATCACGCTGATGGACGGATCTGGCCCGACAGTCCCCGCGTGGTACCTAATGGTCTACATGGTGGTCTTTGGAACTGTGTTGCCTTTCGCTCTCGTACTGCAAAGCTTGCGCCATCTTCGTGCCACGCAGGCGTCCATCGTGGGAATGACGGAACCGGTAATCGCATCACTGATCGCATTTGCATTACTCGGAGAGGTCATGACGCCGATTCAAATTCTCGGCGGTGCGATCGTTCTCGGCGCCGTGATCGTCGCAGAAACGTCCCGGTAGCGGTGCGAATTCCAGACGTGGTGAAATGACGACTATGGCTGACGACGACGTAACTCTCGACCCCAACCGTGGGCTCGACATCGCCGTTGGCCTAGACGGACGAGTCAGCACTACGCGAGTAGGACGAGACGTTGTCACGACCGCCATGAACGCCGCCGATCCAGCCGCCGGCAATCACATCACAGCGGTTAAGAACTGGCGTAACGACTATATGGGCCCGTTCCGCGATCTCGTAAGCACTGGAACAACCACCTCGCACACCGCATATGCCATTGCGGCCGCAGGTTTAGAGGAATTACATCGCCACGCGGTCATCGTGCGCGATGGTGAGCAGGTGCCTGCCCGTGAGGCGCTTGTGCGCTCTGGCGACCCGGTGTTCCGCACGGTCACTGTGCAAGGCGAAGTGGCTCGCGATCCAGGGCTCACGATCCCCATGCACGGTGCACGATTGTTTGCGCCCGAGGTGCGTAAACAACTCGATGACTGGGTTGCGAACGGAATCGTTGAGCGGGGTTTCGCCAGTGCACTTCATGGCGTGCTCGACAATTCCGGTTTGCTCGATCTGTCCGATGTGACGGTGGTCGTACTCGGGGCCGGCGCCGAAATGGGCCCGTTGCGATCGCTGCTTCGCTGGGGCGCACACGTCATTGCGGTGGATTTGCCACGCCCCGAGATTTGGCATCGCGTTATCGCCGTCGCTCGAAACTCGTCGGGCCGACTATCGGTTCCGGTGCCGATCGACAACAAACTCAAGGCGATCGTTGCACCTGATCAAGACGACGAACTCGCACGTGCAGCCGGAATCGACATCATCAAACAATTACCTGAGCTCTACTCCTGGCTTTGCACTATCGATGTGCCGTACATCCTGGGCAATTACACCTACGCCGATGGCGCCACCCACCTACGTCTCGGCCTTGCAACCGACGTGTTGGCAGCAGCGGTGCTAGATACGCGCACCGACATAGGTCTTGCCTTTCTCGCAACACCGACGGACGTTTACGCCGTCTCACCGTCAACCGTCGAGGAATCACGTCGTCGATGGGACGCGCGCGGCTTGGGCAAGGTCGCGCAACTGCCACTACGAGCGACGGGCAAATTTGCCCCGAACTACCCAGAGACGATCAGCACTGATCGCGGTGAGATTGGAATAGCCGACTGTCTCGTGTCGATCCAAGGTCCAAATTATGCTCTTGCCAAACGACTTCAGCGCTGGCGAGCAACGGTATCGCGACGCGACGGGATCTGGGCCTCGTTAAACGTAGCGCCAGCGACCCGGACTCGATCAGTCGTGAAGAATCGCGCACTTGCCGCCGCCTATGCTGGCGCCCACCGCTTTGGGGTCGAAGTATTCGACCCGTCGACGTCGAACACCATCATGGCTGCACTGTTGGTGCACGACCTGCGTTCACCCACGTCATTGGCCCGCCCAGACGCGACGATTCAACATCCGGACGAGCCATGGGCCATCCAAGCTGCTCATGCAGGGCTATGGACATCTGCCTATGCGCCGCGGTCCGTCCTAGGAATCGCCGCCGCAATGGGAATGCTCGTTCGCGGCTGATCCGCAGTCCGATCACGACAAGACAGCGGGCGGTGACAACCTCTTTCAAGGGTCACCGCCCGCTGTCACGATCCGAGCGGCAGCGCTACTTGGAGCCACCGAAGAGCGATCCGAGCTGGCTGAGCATGTCGTTCATCGAACCCGAATCGGGTAGCTGCCCCGACGGGCTGGCCTGATCAACCAGGCCGGGAAGTAGGTTGGACAGACCCTGCTGCGCTTCATCCACAGAGACGCCAGCCTGGTTAGCGATATTCGCAACCTGGTCGGTGCCGAAAGCGTTGCTAAGTGCAGCCGGGTCAACAGCCTGATTGGCACCCGTGCCAACCCACGAACTCACTGCATCGCCGAGGCCACCGCTCTGCAACTGGCCCAGGATTTTGTCGAGGCCGCCGCTCTGCTGAATCGTGGCCAGGAGCGGGCCAGCCAGTGCCGCCAACTTGCCCATGTCCAAACCACCAGCGCCGCCCTGGCCGGTGAGCTGACCAAGCATCGCGCCGAGATCTGGCGTTCCACCCTGACCACCCTGGCCACCCTGGCCACCGCCCATCAATCCTCCGAGAAGATCTTCCAGACCCGCCATGTCACTTCCTCCTGAAATCGAAAACTCATGTCCTGACAACCGTAGTGAATACCGTTGTCCGAAGCCCGCACCTTGAGGAACTGAAGAAGGTGCCAGCAGGGCCGCACCGTGAACCATTCTCAGACGAGATGGCGTTCATCTCGGCGGCGGCCCGCGCTAAAGCGATCATTACTGAGCGGCGCAATATCGATCGACGGCTCTCGGCCAAGGATCAGATCACGCAAGATTTCACCAATAGCCGGTCCCTGAAGGAATCCGTGGCCCGAGAACCCCGTGGCGTAGAAGACGCCACCTACGTCAGAAGAGCGCCCGACGATTCCATCGTGGTCTGGTGATACTTCGTAGTAACCAGCCCAACCACCAGTTACCTCAGCGTTCACCAGCAGTGGCGCCCGGTACGAGGCGAGCTCAACCAACTTTTCGAGATACGAAGGATCGCGAGTTAGATCGAATCCGGGCTGCACGCTCGGATCGCTAAAACCGGCAAGGACACCGCGGCCTTCGCTGTGAAAGTAGAAGGTGGATGCGGCGTCGATCGTCATCGGCGACCGAGCAACAACCGCTGGGTCGACACCCGCAATAGGGCCAGTGACGATGATCTCGCGTCGGACCGGTTCGACAGGAAGGTCAATTCCGAATGCCGCCCCCACGGCCTTGGACCACGCTCCTGAAGCGATTACAACGGACGACGCAGATACGTGTGCCGATTCCTCGCCCGATCGGATCTCGACGGAGCGAATGTGCCCATCGCGGATGTCCGCACTGATGAACTCCGTGTTCGTCAACAGCAGCGCCCCATTCCGGCGTGCACCGGCGGCATACGCCTGTACGACGGCCTCAGGCGTACAGGTGCCGTCGTCAGGCGACCAACATCCGCCCACCACATCGTCAACGTTGGCAAGTGGCGATAACTGGTGAACCTGTTCTACGCCGATCATCGACGAGCGGACACCGTGACTGTTATGCACTTCAACCGCCGAACCGAATTCGTTCATCTGCTCCGACGTGGTGCACAGAAACAGATAGCCGACGCGATGCAGATCAATATCGCCGCCCGGACGGGTACCAATATCGGCGAGCAAATCAAGTGAACGCTTGCCAAGGGCCACATTTACCGGGTCGGAGAAACACGCCCGCACACCACCGGCTGCCTTGGATGATGAACCACTCGCAATCGCTGACTTCTCAACGAGCAGAACGCTTTTACCCGCTTCTGCAAGATGGAAGGCTGTGCTACAACCAACGACTCCACCACCGATGATGACCACATCAACGGACTCCGGCGGTGAAAATGTCACAGCCGGAACTCCGGATCAGAAGGCAACTCCATGACATCCATCTGGGCTTTCTGTAGGCGGCCTGAGTAGTCCCAGTTGACGGCCTGCCAGCGAGTGAACTGGTCGAGGACCCATACGCCGCTCTGACGCGAACCGTTGCCGGAACGACCGTTACCGCCAAACGGCAGGTGCGCTTCGGCCCCAGACGTTGAGTTGTTGACCGACACCATTCCTGAGCTAACCTGCGCGCGGAACTTCCAGACCCATTCGGGGTTGTTCGTGTAGATCGCCGACGACAGGCCGTATCCGTGACCGTTTGCAAGTTCGATCGCCTCGTCCAAAGTGCCGAACCGACCAAGACCAACAAGGGGCCCGAAAGTTTCGGTGTCGTAAAGGGCATCACCCGGACGGATACCCTCGACGATCGTCGGGTGCGCAAACCAGCCGGCCTCAGGATCGCCAATGAATCCGGCACGCGGATTCGTCGAGGTGATCCGACCTGTCCCAGTAGATCCATGCAGGGTGTGATGCGGCTGAACCAAGGCAAGGTTTCGCTCATGGGCCTCGAGGTAAGCCTGCGAGATCATGGGTCCGTAGAGAACGTCCTGACGCGGATCCCCCACAACGGCCTTGTCCACTGCGCTCACGTAACGAGCTTTAACTTCGTCGTAGATATCGTCGTGAACCCAGAGCGTCCCAAGCGAGGTGCACCGCTGACCTGACGTACCGAACCCCGCGAACAGCGCGCCTTCCACGACGAGATCGATATTGGCGTCGGGCATCACGACCATCGGGTTCTTACCACCGAGTTCAAGGCACGCCGATTGCAGATGGCGTCCCGTTAGTTCACCGATCGCGCGACCGACGGCAGTCGAGCCGGTGAACCCAACCTTCTGCACGAGGCGCTGCTCGAGAACCTGCTCTAGGGCAGCCCCCGTCGTCGCCGCGTCGGCAACGATCGTGATCAAAACATCCTCTGGCACTCCACCCGCATGGAAGATCGCGGTCATCGCCTGGGAAATCGCCGGTGATACCTCCGCGGGCTT
Source organism: uncultured bacterium (assembly GCA_903826575.1). GTDB lineage: Bacteria > Actinomycetota > Actinomycetes > S36-B12 > CAIYMF01 > Longivirga. The sequence goes on along the minus strand of CAIKEU010000104.1, from coordinate 16,552 downwards.
CCACACAACGGAGTTTCCGCACAGGAGGGCTGGCACGATGTACCACGACGGAACAGCGGTCGGAAAGTTGCCGGCAGTGATGATGAAGGCTGTGCCAATCGGCGCACGGAAAGTGAACAACTGCTTGTCAGGCATCTCGCTGGGAACCGTCTGCCCGTACAGGCGACGCCCCTCACCGAGGAAGAAATCGCAAGTGTCGATGACTTCCTGGACTTCACCTAGCGCCTCGGCATACGTCTTGCCGATCTCTCGTGTGACCAGGGCCGCGAGTGATTCCTTGTTCGCTTCCATTAGTCGGCCGACCGCCGCGATCACACGCCCGCGCGCAGGCGCCGGCACCTTGGCCCATTCAGTTTGGGCGCTATGGGCTCGACGGGCTGCACCGACGACGTCGTCAACAGTTGGCGCGTCGAAGGCGAGGACAATGTCGGAGGAATCGGCTGGGTTCACACTAATGATCTGCACTCGGCCATCCTGCCGTGTGCAGCGCTGATATGCACGAAGATTAGCGCCTAGACAGTTGGTGGTCGCGTCGGTTACTGCGAGAGCATCGGTCCCCGATCGTGCACACTGGGGGTAGGACTTCGGGTGAAAGGTTGACATGTTCTCCAAACGTGGCACATGGTCGGTGGTCTCTGCCCTCGCCGCTGTAACCGCGGCCGCACTCGTTGGCGTAGCCAGTCTGGCCCCGGCTGATGCAACGACCCGCGAACCTTCGACCAACGCAAGCGCATCGTCGAGCCCCACGCCTACGCCAACTGCGACGCCGACACCCACGCCGACACCAACCCCGACACCGCCTGCGCCGCACGTCCCGACGACCTTTCCCATCACCACCGGCGACCACGGCCCACTCGTCACGAGGGTGCAACAGCGGCTGATCTGGATTGGGCTGCTCAGCAGAACCAACGGTGTATTTGACGCAAAGACGGGCAGTGCGGTGAGCACGTTCCGCGATAAGTGGGGATTTGTCGGTGAGCCGGTGGTCACTGCGTCGGTCTATAAACGACTTGACGCATTGACCCACTCCCACGGCCGCTTGCCAACAAGTTGCGTCTCCCCACGCCGATCGCTGTGTGTAGACCTGACGCAACGGGTACTTCGACTTGTCCAAAAGGGCACGACGATTCTCACGACGGATGCGCGATTCGGAACACCGCAGCACCCAACGGCAAAGGGCGTCTTTCACGTCTACCGCAAGGATCTGCATCACATCTCGTCGGTCTACAAAACGCCCATGCCTTACGCGCTATTTTTCAACGGGGGGAGTGCTGTTCACTTCTCGCACTACTTCGTGGTGGATGGTTACTACGGCGCTTCGCACGGCTGCGTAAACATTCGAGATCTGGCTGTGGCTAAGCTCCTATTTCGGGTCACTAAGCTCGGCACACCGGTCGTTATCTACGCCTCTTAGATGCGCCACTAGACCATCTGCCCTATCGCGATTCGGTCGAATGGGTTTTACGGGGTACTCTGGAGTTATTCACGCGTCACCTTGGAAGCCTTCATTGACGCGCCACGCTCAATGAGAGGCCTCGGTGCCTGAAATGTCAGAACGTTCTTCCCTGCCTGCAATCGATGAGTCCGTCGACCAGTCAATCCCCTTCGCCGACCTTGGGTTACCGCCCGAGATGGTGCGGGAATTGGCCAAGCAAGGCATCACTCATGCTTTCGCGATTCAAGCCGCAACGATTCCCGATGCTCTGAGCGGCTACGACATTCTTGGTCGCGCCAGCACTGGATCGGGTAAAACTCTCGCGTTCGGCATTCCGCTCCTAGCTCGCATCAGTTGGATGCACTCAGAGCCGAACAAGCCACGCGCACTCATTCTGGTGCCGACGCGTGAACTCGCGATGCAGGTGTCAGAGGGGCTAGCACCCTTGGCACATGCGATCGGTCGTCGAGTCGTGACAGTCGTCGGTGGCACGTCTATGTCACGTCAGATCGAATCGCTGCGACGCGGGGTCGACGTCGTCATTGCGACGCCAGGCCGGGTGGCCGACTTAGTTCGCCAGAAGGCATGCGATTTCAGCGACCTCGAGGTCGTTGTCCTCGACGAGGCAGATCAGATGGCCGACATGGGCTTCCTACCCGAGGTGACGGCCCTACTCAAGCTAAGCCCGCCGTCTGCACAGAAGTTGCTGTTCTCGGCAACCCTCGACGGTGACGTTGACGTCGTTATCCGCGACCACATGTTCGAGCCGATGCGTCACGAACTCGAGCCAGCCACGTCTCCCGTAGACACAATGGAGCACCACGTGCTCGTGGTAAACCGCGAGGATAAGCCGACCGTCGCTACGCAGATCGCACGTCGCAACGGCCGCACGATCATGTTCTGCCGCTCACAGCTCGGTACGGAGCGTGTGGCTGAAAACCTTGCAGCCCGTGGCGTCAATGCCAAGGCCCTTCACGGCGGTATGTCGCAGCATGCTCGTACCCGCACTATGAATGACTTCAAGGCTGGACGCCTTGACGTTCTCGTCGCAACAGATGTCGCCGCACGTGGAATCCACGTTGACGACATCTCCCTGGTCGTACACGTTGATCCACCGGAGGACGCTAAGGCTTACCTGCACCGCGCCGGACGTACGGCTCGCGCCGGCGCATCGGGTCGCGTGGTCACTCTGGTGCTTCGTAACCAGCGCAATAGCCTAAAACGACTGCACCAAGCCGCTGGGGTCGAAGCCACTGAACACCACGTGTCACCCGGTGACGACATGCTGATGGAACTAACGGGCGCTCGCGCCGTATAGCTATATCGAACTTCCTAAGAAGCTCGATATCCATCAATCACAGCGACTAACACTTTGGCAACAGGTGTCGGGGTCAAACCCAACTCATTTTGAGCTGCGGTGGAGTCCATGACGTACGTGCGCTCGCGCTGATAATCGGTTTCCTTGAATTCGCGGATCTGTGGATTGAAGAGCCCCATGGCGCTCAGTACGAACGGCGGCACCGAACTCACCCTTGGCGTAGCCACCCCTGCGGTCGCTGCAAGAGCGTTAACCGTTTGCCGCTGTGTCATCGACAGCGAACTGGGCACGTGCCAGGCCCGTCCAAGCGCCCGCGGATCTGAACCGATGGCGATCAGAGTTGTGGCCATATCTTCGGTGAAGGTAAAGGTATGTTCGACGTCTGGATTTCCTACGACTCGAACGCTCTTCCCAGCAAGAATCCGCGGGATAACCATGTCACCCAGCAACGATTGTGCGCCCGGCCCTATGTAATCTGAACCGCGCGCTTCAGTCGCGCGGATACGTCCGGCATTGTGAAGTTCGAGTGCCTCCTGCCACATCTGGATTCGTACCTTGGCCTTGGTTCCCGTCGCCGCGAGCGCAGTGTTCTCCGTCATCGGAGCGTTGACTGGACCGTAGCCGTATAGGTTCGAGCAGGTAGAAAGCACCGCGCCTGATGACTCCGCAGCCGCGAGAAGTGCGCGTGCAACGGGCGGCCAGTCTGTTGGCCAGCGGTGGTACTGCGGGTTAACGCAGTTGTAGATCACGTCAGCCCCGTTAGCCAGTTCACAAAGCCGAGCCGCGTTCCCAGCATCGGCCGCGACCCGCTGAACGTTAGCGAGCTCGGGACCGCTGCCGGAGCGAGTGACGACAACTACCTTCTTACCCGCCGCGGCAAGCTTGCGGACGACAGCCGACCCGATAGCACCGGATCCGACAACTACATGCTTACTGCTGCTCATTTCAATCTCCCTGTTTTAAGCGACCATCCAGCTCCCTTATTACGAGAGCACTGCTCACAGTTTGTATCATCGCTCACGCAACTGTCAAGAGCACTGCTCTCGGTATTGTTCACCGCTCTCTCAGGTGCCATACTTGAATCATGGTTCAGCCCACCTCCGCGCCGCGTAATGCTCGTGCTCGTGCACGTGAGGAACTCACCCGTGAGATCGTCGAAACTGCACGCATCCATCTCACTAGCGATGGGGCGGCCGGTCTGTCGCTGCGAGCGGTCGCCCGGGATTTAGGCATGGTCAGCAGCGCGGTGTACCGATACTTCCCCAGCCGCGACGAACTACTCACCACACTGATCATCGATGCCTACAACTCACTCGGCGAAACCGCCGAACAGGCCGAAGCCGCCGTCAAACGTACTGATCTGAACGGGCGGTGGCTTGCCACGAGTCGGGCAGCACGCAACTGGGCAGTTGAGCGGCCCCATGAATGGGCGCTGATCTACGGTTCTCCCGTACCTGGCTACCAGGCTCCGCAGGAGACTGTCGTACCCGCAACGCGCGTCACGAGCCTGCTCATCGGCATTCTTATCGACGCTTACACGACAGGCCAAACCCCCACACCGCTGCCTGTTCCGCGCGCAGTACACGCGTCGATAGCACCTGTCAGGGACGACATCCCGCAGGGGATTCCTGACGATCTGATCATTCGCGGACTCATGGCGTGGTCGCAGCTTCTAGGCGTGATCAGCATGGAGCTCAACGGGCAGTTCCACAACGTACTCACCGACACAGACGCCTACTTCCAAACGGCCATGCATCGTTGTGCAATTGATTTGGGCATTAGCTAACTGCCCGTGGCAACGACACCCCCGTTAAGCGGGCAGGACGATGTTCCGACATGATCGGGGTATGGCACGAATTCTCACCATCTTGGGTTCTGGAGAAACCAGCCCAACGATGGTCACCCCACACCAGCGCATCTTCAGTTCTATAGGCCGCGACGTTCGCGCGGTGCTTCTCGATTCACCGTACGGCTTCCAAGAGAACGCCGACGAATTGACCGAGCGGGCCCAGCAATACTTCAGGGAGAGCGTTGGACGCGAGGTTAATGCGGTCTCGTTTCGATCAGCTCCACCGCATGACCTGACAGATCACGCTACCCAGATGGCTACCCTGAACGCAGCCGAGTGGATCTTCGCCGGGCCCGGCAGCCCGACGTACGCACTTCGCACCTGGGCTGGTAGCGCAGTTCCAGGCGCACTGAATCGCCGGTTGCGCGATGGCGGCGCGGTCACCTTTGCATCTGCTGCCGCCCTCACCCTTGGCAAATTTACGATCCCGGTATACGAGATTTACAAGGTAGGGCAGGATCCGCATTGGCTCGAGGGTCTGAATGTCTTCGGTACCGCTACCGGCCTGAACGCCGCCATCGTGCCGCACTGGAACAACGCCGAGGGCGGCACGCACGACACTCGCTTCTGCTGGTTGGGTGAGCGACGCCTCGTTGCACTTGAGTCTCTACTTCCCGATGACGCATTCATCATCGGCATTGACGAACACACAGGCATCGTCATTGGCCTAGATTCCGGTGCCGTTGAGATCGTCGGTAAGGGAACCTTCGTCGTTCGCAAACATGGTGTCGAGTGGATTCGTCACGCTGGTGAGACGACGAGCCTTGACGAAATCGCTACTGCCGGGAGCGCGGAGCAAACTCAAGCGGTCGATCAACCCCTCGCCGCTCCTAGCGAGAGCGGATCAGCCGCTGATGAGATTCGTACCGCCCTTGATTCCGGTGATACGGCCACGGCTCTAGCACTCATCGCGGACGTCAACCGACATGCTGAAACTACCTCTGAGCGTGGGGAAATCGGAGCGTGGATCGCGCGCGCCATCAGTTCCCTCAGTGCTCCCGTAGACGTCACTGCCACCGTGGCGCCGCTCGTAACGCTCTTACTGGAATTGCGGGCGGCCGCTCGCGCCGATAAGCGTTGGGCAGATTCTGATCTCATTCGGGATGGGCTGGCCGCAGCTCGGATCGAGGTGCGTGATACACCTGACGGTGTGCAGTGGGAGGTAACGTCATGAGTAGCGCACCAATCGCTCTCGTTGGATCCGGTGAATACCTTCCCGTGATGGCGAAGATTGAAGGCGATCTGATCGCTGGCCGACCACCTAAGTACGTTCAATTGGCGACGGCTGCCGCGCCCGAGGGTGATTCGTCGTTGGCGTTCTGGCACAAACTCGGCAAGGAGCAGGCCGTTCGGCTTGGCGTAGAGCAGGTGATTGTCGACGTTCGCAATCGCGAGGACGCAAACAATCCAGAGCTTGCAGCGTTGTTTGAGGGTGCCGGGTTGATCTATCTGTCCGGCGGCAACCCCGCCTTCCTGTCGAACACACTGCGCGACACGTTGGTGTGGGAGGCGATCAAGGCCGCACACCGGGCTGGATCCGCACTAGCCGGATGCAGCGCCGGGGCGATGACGCTGTCGGAATGGGCACCCCGTCCACGAGACTTCAATAGCGAACATATTTCCGGCCTGGGCTACGTCCCGCACATTCGCGTGATCCCCCACTTCGATAAGTTCGGCTCGTGGATCCCCGACATGCTTCGCAACACCATGCTTAAGCTGCCCGACGGTGTCATGCTGCTCGGCATTGACGAGGAAACTGCGCTCGTCGGCGGACCACATGAGTGGGTTGTGCAAGGCAATCAGTCCGTCTGGCACCTCGGTGACGGCAAACGAGTTGAATACCCGAGCGGAAGCACTCTCATCACTCCGTAGGTTCAGCCCGGGTTTCGCCTTACTCGGATCGACCCTTATCGTCATCGAGATCACGCAGGAACTCCTGGAACTGCGCGGCGATATCGTCACCTGACGGCAGCGGCCCATCGCTCGCCAGTGGTAGGGCATTCGCAGCTCCACGAACGATTTCGTCGTACTGCATTTCAAGATCGCGGACGGCCTGCTCGTTTTCAGTGTTGCCGGCTAGTTGCTCGTTAATCTCGCGCGCGGCCTGCTGCGCCTTGAGTTCGAGTTCGCTTAGATCAAAGGACAAACTGCCAGCCACGCCAACCTCTTCCAGTAGGGCGACGGCAGCCTGCGGAAAGAGGACCTGCGAAAGGTAATGCGGCACGTGAGCGGCAAACCCGAGCGCAAGGTGACCCGCCTCGCCGAGCGCTAACTCCACCCCGCCAGCAAGATGCCCAGGTACCTCGATCGCTCCAACGAATGTGGGCCGGCCGGCGACGAAGGACGGATCGGTAGCGTGGGCTGTGACCCCGACCGGACGTGTGTGCGGCGCAGGCCAGGGGATCGCGTTCATACCGATCGACCGCGAAACACCGAAGCGTTCAACCAATTGCACCACAGCACTTGTAAACGCCCGCCACGCGAAATCTGGCTCGGGCCCCGTCAGCAACAGGAACGGCGTGCCGCGCTCATCGCGCAGTTCGTACAGCAGCAACTCAGGGTATTCGAGCTCGGCATAGTGATCGGTATCAAAGACCATCCGCGGACGTCGGCCCCTGTAGTCAAAAAGCATGTCGATATCGAATTGCGCGATCACCCGATGCTCACATGTTTCGAGCAAGTGATCCACCGCGAGTTGCCGGGCGCCACCTGCATCAAGGAACCCAGACAGGGCATGGACGAGCACCGGCGAATCCATATCAAGATCGTCGGTGAGAACCTCGTACAAGCTTTCGGGCTTCATAAATCCCATTGTCCTCTATCTCGGAACTCCGAGCACACCTAACACGTCGGGTACATCATGGCAACGTTTCAGACCACCCCTCGCATTCCCGCCGAACCCGATGAATCTGGATTGGTCTTGGGGCACCGCGAAACCCTCGACATAGGCGAAGATGGTCACATGGATGCGACCGAGCCTGCGATCAGCGACATCGCGGGGCCCCTGCGCGCTCCCGACGAGGACCCGCCGTTCACGTTGCCCGGCCGTAAAACTCTGCGCGCTGAGATGTGGATCGTTCTGTGGTTGTCGATTGCAGCATCTGGGCTCCGATCGCTGCTTTCACTGATTGACTCTTTGACGCGCGGGGTAAAGCTTTCTTCACAATCCACCACCTTGATCACGACGTACATCGCTGATCGCCCGTGGCTCGACATCATGTTCCAAGCTGCCCGGATCGCCCTTGCACTGATTCCGGTTCTGCTCGTTCTTCATCTACTTCGTCGAGGTGGTGAACGGCTTTCCGCCATTGGGCTGGACTTCACCGATTGGAAGCGCGATCTGGTTCGCGGAGCCGCGCTTGCTGCCATCGTCGGCGGAACTGGTTTGGTTTTCTACCTGATCGCATTCCACCTCGGCATGAACGTACGCATCGCGGCCGTCACGACGAAAGATGCGTGGTGGACGATCATCTTGCTGCTCGCATCGGCGGCATTCAACGCGATCCTCGAAGAAGTGATCGTTCTCGCGTACTTCATTCACCGCACCGAACAACTCGGCTGGAAGTCATGGCAATCCGTGGGCGGAAGTGCCCTGCTTCGCGGCGCCTACCACTTGTATCAGGGCTTCGGCGGGTTCATTGGCAACATCGCGATGGGGTTGATCTTTGGAACCCTGTTTAAACGGTGGGGACGTGTTATGCCGTTCTTAATCGCGCACTTCATCATCGATGCAGTCGCCTTTGTGGGCTACGACCTACTCGGCGGCAAGGTGAGCTGGCTTCCGTAAACGGGACGACGGTTAGGAAAAACTCCGCACGACATCGATGATCGTCGCAAGCGCCTGATCGAGATCGGGTTCGCTGATCGTCAGCGGTGGGGCAAAGCGGATCGTCCACGTGTGCGTGTCCTTGGCTAGGATCCCTCGGTCGAGCAACTTCTTGCTGATCTCACGTCCCGTTGGCCCGGTGCCGTCATGCTCAATCGCCCACCAGAGGCCACTACCGCGAACCTCTTTAACCCCAGACATTCCGGCGCCATGGAGCGTGGTTAATACGTGCTCGCCCAGCGCGAGAGATCGGGCCTGAAGCTCCCCGGAATTGAGTAGACCAATCACCGCAATGCCGACAGCGGCGGCGAGCGGATTGCCGCCGAAGGTACTGCCATGTTCACCCGGCTTGATAACGCCCATTACGTCCCAGTTGGCCGTAATGGCACTCACCGGCAGGATTCCACCGCCAAGCGCTTTGCCGAGGATTCGAATATCGGGCTGCACGTCGACAAGGTCGCAGGCGAAGGTCGCGCCCGCACGTCCCAGGCCAGCCTGAATCTCATCGGCAATCATCAGGACATTGTTCGCAGAACACAGCGCACGGACTGCCTGCAAGTAACCCGTCGGCGGAATCACAACGCCCGCTTCACCTTGAATTGGTTCCACGAGAATGGCAACCGTATTCGGCCTGATCGCATTGGCAAGTGCGTCGGCGTCACCGTAAGGCACTGTCACGAATCCGGGCGTGAACGGGCCGTAATCGTTGCGGGCTTCAGGATCGTCCGAGAAGGAGACGATCGTCGTCGTGCGGCCGTGAAAGTTGCCGGCGCACACGATGATTTCAGCGCGACCCTCGCTCACACCCTTGACCTGGTAACCCCATTTACGAGCCACTTTGAGCGCAGTTTCAACACCCTCGGCACCGCTGTTCATCGGTAGGACAGCTTCGTGTCGAGCCAGGGCTGAAAGCTCCGCGCAGAACCGGCCAAGCTGGTCATTGTGGAAGGCACGACTCGTGAGCGTTACCCGGCTCAACTGCTCAGTGAGGGCAGCAAGCAAAACCGGATGACGGTGACCAAAGTTCAGTGCCGAATACGCAGACAACATGTCGAGGTAGCGGCGTCCTTCAACGTCGGTAACCCACACATCCTCGGCTGAGGCGATAACTACCGGGAGGGGATGGTAATTATGGGCGCAGTGCTCTTCCTCGAAAGAGATGTATTTCTCGGTGTCCACACTGACCTCTTACGGCGATATTACGACGGACGGAACGACGACAACGGCGCAACGGGCGCCGCATGTTTGATCATGACATGCCTCGTCACGGTGTACTCAAGTATGGCTTCATGGGACATGTCTTTGCCAAAGCCGCTGCCTTTAACTCCGCCATGCGGTGCCTCAGAAGCGATCGGCAGGTGGTCGTTCACCCAGGTGACCCCGACCTCGAGCTGATGGCACACGCGTAACGCTCGTCCAACATCGTTTGTCCAGACCGAGGAGGCAAGACCGTAGCGGCTGTCGTTGGCAAGGCGAATCGCATCGGCTTCATCGTCAAACGGCACGACGACGAGCACCGGCCCGAAGACCTCGCCCTGAACGATCTCACTGTCCTGACGAGCCCCCGCGATCAGAGTTGGTCGATAGTAGGCGCCCGGCAAGTCAAGCGAACTGCCTCCGGTCACGACTTCGGCGCCTGCCTCGACCGCGCGGGTGACGAACCCGTGGACACGGTGGCGATGTTCAGTAGAAATCAGTGGCCCGATGTCGGTTTCGTCACCGCGCGGATGACCAACGCGGATCGACGACAGCATCCCGGCTAAGGCATCTACGACGTCTGCGTAACGGCTTCGCTCCACATACACGCGCGTAGCAGCCGTGCAATCTTGGCCCGAGTTGTAGGTCGATCCGAGGGCCACTGCACGTGCCATGGAATCTAGATCCGCATCCGGGAAAACGATGGCTGGCGCTTTACCACCTAGTTCTAGGTGAACCCGCTTCGTTTGATTGGCTGCAGCAGCCATCACCGCCTGACCGGTACGCGTTGAGCCGGTGACGGACACCATGTCCACGGTCGGCGATTCCACGAGCGCCTGACCAATATCGCCCTCACCGGTCACGACATTGAACACGCCAGCTGGCAACCCCGCCTCCACCGCAAGCTCGGCGAGACGAAGTGACGACCGCGGCGTCGACGGTGCGGGCTTGAGAACAACCGTGTTACCTGCACCAAGTGCCGGGCCAATCTTCCAGATCGCCATGACAAGCGGGAAATTCCACGGCGCGATCGAGCCCACCACGCCAATCGGACGTCGAATCAGCATCGACGTGTAGCCGGTGCTCAGCACACCCGCCCCGGTGCCGTCGAGGGAACGAGCCGAACCAGCGAAGAACCGTAGATTATCGATCGCGAATGGCAGCTCACCGTCGCGAAACGTGGCCCACGGTTTACCCGAATCCTGCACCTCGAGCTCGGTGAGTTCGTCAGCATGCGATTCCATGGCGTCGGCCAGACGCAACAGCGCGAGTGACCGCTCGCCCGGGGTGAGTGCCGCCCAGCCCGGTGCCGCCGCTTTCGCCGACGCGATCGCCTGCGCGGTGTCGTCCTGAGAGGCCTGCGAGATCTCAGCGGCGACCTCAGCATCAGCCGGATCAACTAACTGCCGAACGGCTCCTCGACCGGGCCGAGTCTCACCATCGATATGAACACCTGCGGTCACGTGATCTCCTGAGTTGAGGATGCGAGGTGAGTCTGTCATCGCAGATCACCCCGATGCCAAGATTCCGGGCAGTTTCATCACTACTATCTCGATTGCTACTCTCCCCTTTCAGCGTTCGTGCAACAGAACGCTGATTTAGACCACTGCACACCCATCACGACATAGACGAGGTCAACGCCAATGAAGACGCCCTCACGTCCACTGACGATCCTGTTCATGCCGGAATCGGCATACGGTCCGACGAATCAGTGCGTCGGAGTTGGCGATGTCTTACGTAAGCGCGGTCACCGCGTCGTGTTCGCCGCCGAAGCATCATGGAAAGGCAAACTCAGCGCCCTCGGCTTCGAAGAGGATCTTGTCGATCTCGCACCGGCCCCCGAAGCGACCGACGACGGTGAAGAGCAGGATGCAGGCGCATTCTGGAAGGAATTCATACGTGAGACGGCTCCGGAATTCCGAAAGCCAACCGTCGACCAGCTGACGACATTCATCAAGCCAACCTGGCAGGCACTCATCGACGGCGCGATGTTCTGCGAGCCACAGCTCAAGCAGATCATCGAACGCGTCAAGCCCGACGTGATCGTGGAAGACAACGTCCTGACGTTCCCAGCGCTACTTATGGCCGGCGTTCCGTTCGTGCGGATCGTGTCGTGCAATCCGTTGGAAGTTAAAGGTGACGCAGTGGCCCCCACGTTCTCGGGCTTACCGCAAAACGACAGTAGCGAGTGGGACAGCTTCCGAGCTGAGTACGACCGTACCCATCGAGAGATGTGGACAGCGTTTAACGAATGGGTGATGGCACAGGGCGCACCAGCCCTCGATGATCTTGAATTCATTCACACCTCAGAGCACGCCAATCTGTACGTCTTCGCTGAAGAAGCCGACTACCTCAACGTGCGTCCACTCGACGCAACCTGGCATCGGATGGATTCCAGTGTCCGCGAAACCGATGCAGTGTATGAGATTCCGGCCGCCGTCGCCGATCGTCCCGAGGGATCGGCGTTGATCTACCTGTCACTGGGCTCGCTGGGTAGTGCAGATGTTGACCTCATGAAGCGACTCATTGACGTACTCGGCAAGACGCCGCATCGCTTCATCGTCAGCAAGGGCCCGCAGCACGATCAGTACGAACTCGCCGACAACATGGTTGGTGCGGAGTTCCTGCCACAGACAACACTGATTCCCCACGTCGACGCGATCATCACGCACGGTGGAAACAACACCACCACTGAGGCCATGCACTTTGGTAAGCCAATGATTCTGCTGCCCCTGTTCTGGGATCAGTACGACAATGCCCAGCGGATGGATGAGATTGGCTTCGGAGTCCGTCTAGCCACGTATGACTTCACCGATGAAGAAATGACCTCAGCCCTCGCGACAGTTCTCGACGTGGCAATGCAGGCGAAGATGTCAGCGATTGGCGAGAGGGTCCGCGCGCGCGATGGTCTTCGTAAGGGTGCCGATGTCATAGAGGCTGTTGGTGTCGCATTTATTGACGGCGAGTAGATCGTCGTCAACGTGACACTTTCACTCGATGAGTTCATCGCGTCATCGTCGACGTCGATTTTGGGGCCGACGAGTGAGCGACGAGCAACCGTCGAGGCTGCGCTTCCACTTCGCCTAGTGACCGCTCTCGATCTTGATAGATCGAGCATCATCGCGCTCGTGAGCGATTGTGTGGGGGCTCACTGGGTTGTGCCAATCCATCGCACCGCTGACGGGTTTCGACGTGCCGTCGCGGGGGACGACGTGGCCCAGGCCCTCGTTCATCACTTGGGTACACCACTAACCGCCACCGCTACAGACCACGGCTTTTCGCTCACCACGTGGCGAATCGGCGCGCCGACCGCTGAGCGAGCGATCGGTGTTGACCAGACGAACGAATCAATCGTCGTGGGTGATGAGGCCGTGGTGAAGTGGACGTTGAGCCAGCCGATAACCGATGACGTGACCCATCCTGCCGTCCCCCGATTAACCGCCCTAGCCGAAGCCGGGTTTCTCGGAAGCCCAGAGATTTGGGGCCTGCTGCAGTGGCGCGCAACCCCTGACTCATCACCACTGCTGATCGCCGACATCACGACCTTCATCGATGGGGCGCAGGACGGTTGGGAATGGGCAGTCGCAGACGTGACCGCGCTCGGTCGCGGCGAACTCGACATGGATTCAGCCCTCGCACCGGCCAAACACATCGGGATGCTCACCGCGCGAATGCATATAGCCCTTGCCACAGCCGGTATCGAGTACGCAACCAGCGAGCAGGTAGCACTCTGGAAGGTACGAGCCACCAACGACCTTGAGCGAGTGGCTCGAGAATTGGACGGACCAGAGGGCGAACGACTACGTGCCCGAGTGCCGGAGATCATGTCCGCGTATGGAGATTTCGACGAGGCCATCGGTACCCCGCTCATCGGCATTCACGGTGACTTTCACGTCGGTCAGATTCTGCGATTTGGCGATCCACACCACTACCTCGTCACTGACTTTGAAGGAAATCCAGTGGTGCCCGCCGGAGAGCGCGCATCGAATCAACCGGCTGCCCTGGATGTAGCTGGAATGCACGCCGCATTCGATCACGTCGGACGAATCGTGCTGCACCACAATCCCGGCATCGACGCAGAACTCATCAAGATGTGGATCGGCAACACCGGCCCGGCTTTCGATTTCGAATACTTCGACACCTTGGCGCGCATGCGCAACAAAGAGATCTACGACGAACGTCTCGTCCGTCCGTTTAGATTTCAGCAGGAAGTGCGCGAGTATCTCTACGCACTAGAGCACTTACCCCTTTGGCGCTACGTTCCCGACGGCGCGCTGCAAGATCTCATCCCCGGCGCCAAGGAGCAGTAGTGGATCCTGTGTTGTTCGCCAAGGACCTCACTCGCAAGCCCGAAACAATGCGGGCATTGGCAGGCATCCTCGAGACGACGAATCCGTGGGCCGCGCTACCGCCAGCCGATCGCTACATCCTTCTCGGAATGGGCTCATCCAAGTACGCCGCATCCGTCGCGGCTGCGCGACTGCAGGCAGCCGGCATCAATGCGATGGCAGAGTTAGCAAGTACCGACCTGTTACCCGCGGTTACCTCAGGCACGGTGGTTCTCGCGATTTCTGCTGGTGGCGGTTCGCGAGAGACGAAGGCTGCCGTCAATCACTATCTCGGCACATGCCCCGTCGTGCTGCTGACGAACAAGCCCGAATCCGAACTCGCAGAAAGCGTCGATGTTGTCGTCGACATGTACGCACAGGTGGAGGAGGGCGGGGTTGCTAGCCGCTCCTTCCAGCACACGTTGGCCATGCTGCTCGCGTTAGAAGTCCACCTCGGCGTCTCAACACGCGACGTACCAGCGCTCGTCCGCGCCTCAGCGGACGCATGTGAACACCTGCTCGGCACGTGGTGCGACTGGCTGCCACAACTCACCGAGCGACTCGTCGGCCCCGACGGTACCCACACCGTCGCTCCCGCACGCCGGTTTTCGTCCGCGGCTCAATGCGCACTCATGCTTCGCGAAGGGCCACGCTCAGTCGCGGTTGCCTGCGAGACCGGCGACTGGTCACATGTTGACGTCTACCTCACGAAGACCACCGACTATCGAATGCTGCTCTTTGCCGGATCGAAGTGGGAAGACGAACTCATGAGATGGGTTGGCGAGCGAGATTCAACCGTCGCCGCCATCGGTGGCGAGGTACCTGGTGCCACCCTGACCATCCGCTACCCCGGCGATGAGAACGACGACGTGGCGTTGCTGACCGAGGTACTGATCGGTGAACTACTTGCCTCCGACCAGTGGCTCAAACAGCAGTCGTAACTGTCCGCACGCAAAGCCGCTCGAACCACATCAGATTCGCAATTCCGCAGGCCAATCAAGCCCGCAGGGTGCAAACTCTGATCAGCATCTGAACAGACCGCCCAAGGAGTCATCGATGATCTTCACAAGCCCACTGCCTGACGTTGATCTGCCCGATGTCCCGATGACGACGTACGTCCTTGCCCGCGCCGAAGAACTCGGCGACAAACCCGCTTTGATCGACGGGCCAACGGGACGAGTCCTCACCTACGCCGGCCTCGCTGCTGCAACTCGATCACTTGCGGGTGGACTTGTCGCACGTGGTTTCGGCAAGGGCGAAACGGTTGCGCTGATGTCCCCCAACATCCCTGAATTCGCCGTGATCTTCCACGGTGTCGCGATGGCCGGTGGCATTGTCACGACCGTTAACCCCACGTACACGGCCAACGAGGTGCACCACCAGTTGGTCGACGCCGGTGCAACCATGCTGATCACGATTCCGCTGTTCCTTGAAACCGCACGCACCGCCGCGGAAGGCACCGGCGTGACTGAGATCTTTGTGATTGGCGAGTCTGACGACGCGCCTTCGTTAACCGCGCTCATGGGTGCACCACTCGCGGAACACGTTGCAGTTGCGAAAGACGATCTCGTTGTCCTGCCTTATTCGTCAGGAACCACTGGCATCAGCAAGGGCGTCATGCTCAACCACGGCAACCTCATCGCCAATGTGGCCCAGGTTGGAACGGCCGGAGATATCCGCGAGGACGAGAAGTTCATCGCCGTACTCCCGTTCTTCCATATCTACGGCATGCAGGTGTTGATGAACACCGGATTGCGCGCTGGGGCAACGATCATCACTATGCCTCGCTTCGACCTCGAACAGTTCCTGCAACTCCATCAAACTCACGGCATCACGCGATCCTTCGTCGCGCCGCCCATCGTCGTTGCACTGGCCAAACACCCCATGGTTGCCAACTACGATCTCTCCGCTCTGCGCCAAGTGTTTTCAGGTGCGGCTCCACTATCAGCAGAGCTCGCACTCGAGGCAGGTGCACGAATCGACTGTGAGGTCGTGCAGGGCTATGGGATGACCGAGTTATCACCCGTCTCGCACTTGACGCCGCCCGGCATGTTCAAGGCCGGTTCCGTGGGCGTCACGGCGCCCAACACCGAAACGCGCATCGTCGATCCGATCACCGGTAAAGACCTCGATGTCAATGAGGACGGCGAACTATGCGTTCGCGGACCACAGGTAATGGCTGGCTACCTCAACAACCATGCGGCAACCGAGTCGACCATCGATCCCGACGGTTGGCTGCACACCGGCGACATCGCCCATATCGACGATGACGGCCACGTCTGGATCGTCGATCGTCTCAAGGAACTCATTAAGTACAAGGGGTTCCAAGTGGCCCCGGCCGAACTCGAAGCGCTTCTGCTGACACATCCTGCAGTGGCCGACGCAGCCGTCGTTGGCAAACTCGACGAAGAAGCCGGCGAGCTTCCAATCGCTTTTGTAGTGCTGCGTCCCAATGTCGACGCAACCGAAGAGGACATCGCCTCATTCGTGGCTGGACAGGTTGCGACGTACAAGCAGCTTCGCGAAGTTCACTTCATCGACGCTGTACCGAAGTCAGCCTCGGGCAAGATTCTTCGTCGCATGCTGCGCGACCAATCCT
>CAIKEU010000103.1 GCA_903826575.1 uncultured bacterium | reverse complement strand
CGACCGCATGCACGATCGAGCCGGGCACCTCCGTCGCCAATGCCAGCGCGATAGCACCAGATCCCGTGCAGAGATCGACGGCGAGACGCTCTTCAGCATTCTCACGCAGCGCACGGATCGCAAACTCTGCAACCGTCTCAGTCTCCGGCCGTGGCACGAATACGCCACTACCTACCTGCAAAGTGAGATGACGAAATGGAGCATCCCCAACCAGATGCTGCAAAGGAACTCGAGCAACCCGTCGGGCAATCAGTGACTCAAACCGCACCTGATCAGTTGGGTCAACAGGGTCTGAAAGAAACAGCCGTCCTCGCGGAATCCCAAGAACATGACTCATCAGGAGTTCAGCATCAACCCGCGGAGTACTCACACCCGCACCAGCAAGGCGACGTTCCGCATCAACCAACGCATCTCGCAACGTGCGCTGCGGTGGCGTCCAACCTGCCATCAGGAAGTTTCGCCTAGTGCCGCCATCCGGGCAGCAAGATCAGCATCGACACAGGCCTGAATCATGGGTTCTAACTCGCCGTCAAGTACGTAATCCAAGTTGTACGCCTTGAAGCCAACCCGGTGATCGCTAATGCGATTCTCCGGAAAATTGTAGGTGCGAATGCGTTCGCTGCGGTCGACCGTCCGAACCTGTGATCGACGAACATCTGATGCTTCCTTCGCTGCTGCCTCTTCGGCCAGCGCGACGAGGCGTGCACGCAGGATACGCATCGCAGATTCCTTATTCTGCAGCTGACTCTTTTCGTTCTGACAGCTGACAACCACCCCGGTCGGGATATGGGTGATGCGCACTGCGGAGTCAGTGGTGTTAACACTCTGACCACCGGGACCACTCGATCGATAAACGTCGATCCGCAGATCATTGGGATCAATCTCGACTTCGACATCTTCGGTTTCCGGAAGAACCAGAACACCGGCAGCACTCGTGTGAATACGGCCCTGTGATTCCGTTGCCGGAACGCGCTGGACCCGATGAACTCCGCCCTCATATTTCAAGCGGGCGAACGGAGATTCACCTGGCTCAGCAACTCCACGCGACTTCACTGCGACCGTAACGTCCTTGTAGCCGCCTAGGTCAGACTGCTCAGACTCGATAACCTCGGTGGCCCAGCCACGTCGCTCGGCATAACGCAGATACATACGTAGGAGATCACCCGCGAACAGCGCCGACTCATCGCCACCTTCACCTGCTTTGATTTCCAAGATGACGTCGGAATCGTCGAGCGGATCACGAGGAATCAGCAGCAAGGCAAGATGATCAGCAAGTTCTTGCTGCTGGACGACTAGCGTTTCTGCTTCAGCTTTGAACGCCGGGTCGTCAGCGCCGAGTTCACGCGCGGCTTCGAGATCTTCACCGGCCTGCAGCCAAGCGCGGTACGTCGAGATGACGGGGCGCAGCTGCGAGTAGCGACGACCCAACTTTCGGGCCGCGTTCTGATCGGCGTGAATTCCCGGATCGGCGAGCTTGCCCTCAAGATCGACGTACTCGTCGACGAGTGCTTCCACGGCCTCAAACACGACGACTCCCAATCGACTAACAGGTTCGCGACTGATCGCGGCTAACAGGGTCTGAACATGAGTATGGGGCGTCGCAACAACCAGATGCGCGGCATTTTGCCGGCGTCAATGGTCGTGCGACGCCCCAACGTCAGATGCTAAGCGTCGGCCTTCTTGCTGCCGCCGAAGCGCTTCTCGAACTTGGCCACGCGACCACCGGTGTCAAGGATCTTCTGCTTGCCGGTGTAGAACGGATGGCACTGGTTGCACACCTCAGCGTGAATCTGACCGCTGGGCCGGGTGCTGTGGGTCGTGAATGAGTTACCGCAGTTACACGTAACCGTGGTCTCGACGTAGTTCGGGTGGATATCGGGTTGCACGACTAACTCCTCATTTCGTGGCACCGGGTCGCATCAGATGCGTGAACCGGGGCCTTGGGGATGGCACTGACGCCATACCGTCGGACTTCAAGTGTGCCATCCACGTCCCATGCGGACCAAATGGCGATGTCCTACGCGGACGTAGCGGTGCCTAGTACTCGTCGTCGTTCGACGAACCGACGGCAACCGGCGTCGTCTTTTGTACCTGAAGCAGGAATTCAATGTTGCTCTTAGTCTCACGCAGTTTGCCGAGCAGAAGCTCAATGGCCTGCTGCTGATCAAGTGCGTGAAGAACTCGACGAAGCTTCCAGACGGTCTTGAGCTCATCCGGTGCCATCAAAATTTCTTCCTTACGGGTACCGGACGAATCGACGTCCACCGCTGGGAAGATGCGCTTATCAGCAAGCTTGCGATCGAGCTTGAGCTCCATGTTTCCGGTGCCCTTGAACTCCTCGAAGATAACCTCGTCCATCTTGGATCCGGTCTCGACGAGAGCCGTAGCCAGAATCGTCAGCGAACCGCCATTTTCGATGTTGCGAGCAGCACCGAAGAATCGCTTTGGCGGGTAGAGAGCCGCCGAGTCGACACCACCAGACAGGATTCGCCCGCTTGCTGGTGCTGCCAAGTTATAGGCACGACCGAGGCGGGTCATCGAGTCAAGAAGTACGACGACGTCATGGCCAAGTTCCACAAGGCGCTTTGCTCGCTCGATGGCGAGTTCAGCAACCGTGGTGTGGTCTTCTGCTGGGCGGTCGAAGGTGGAGGCGATGACCTCACCCTTGACCGAACGCTGCATATCGGTGACTTCCTCAGGACGTTCGTCAACAAGGACAACCATCAAGTGAACTTCAGGATTATTGGTGGTGATGGCATTGGCTATTGCCTGGAGCACCATCGTCTTACCAGCCTTTGGCGGGCTAACGATCAGGCCTCGCTGACCCTTACCAATCGGTGCAACCAAGTCGATCACACGCGTGACCAGGTTGGCCGACTCGGTCTCGAGGCGCAGACGCTCCTGCGGGTAAAGCGGCGTCAACTTACTGAAGTCGACGCGGCCCTTTGAAGCTTCCGGCTCAGCGCCGTTCACCGTGTCGATACGTACGACTGGATTGAACTTCTGCTGCTTCTCACCTTCACGCGGCTGGCGAACCATGCCGGTGACGGCGTCACCCTTGCGTAGCCCAAAGCGCTTGACCATGGAGAGTGCGACATAGACGTCATTGGGTCCGGGCAGGTAGCCACTCGTGCGAACGAATGCGTAGCTGTCCATGATGTCGAGGATCCCGGCAACGGGAACGAGAACATCGTCCTCGTTGTATTCGAAATCCCCTTCCATGCCACGGGGACGGCGCTCGCGACTTTGACGGTCGTTGCGGTCGTTGCGGTCGTTGCGGTCAAAACCTGAACCCTGACGATCGCGGCCACGACGGCGGCGACGATTGCGACCATTAGGGTCATCGAACCCACCCTGATCACCACGGTCGTTGTTGCGATCGCCTGTGTTGCGATCGTTGTTCCGGTCGCCATTGTTGCGATCGTTGCTATTGCGATCGTTGCTACTGCGATCGTTGTTCCGGTCGCCACTATTGCGATCGTTGCTATTGCGATCGTTGCTATTGCGATCGTTGCTATTGCGATCGTTGCTATTGCGATCGTTGCTATTGCGATCGTTGCTATTGCGATCGTTGTTCCGGTCGCTATCAGTACCGCCTGATGGGCGGTCCGACCGATCCTGCGACGACGATGCAGAGTCCTCACGTGGCTCACGGTCATTGCGATTTCCACGCGAACGATCGCGATTGCGGCTCTGATTCGAGGAGCGCTCACTCGAGTCTCCTGATTCACGCACTGGGCGAGAATCGGACGACTCGGAAGCACTGCCGCTGTCTGAGTTGGCGGCCTTGGAAGCCGGCGCATCGGAACTAGCCGACGTCGACTTAGCCGGGCGCGAAGAGGATCCACCACCCTGCTTGGCACCGATGGCGGAAACAAGATCGGCCTTGCGCATCCCCGATGCTCCGGGAATTCCCAAGGAGCCGGCGAGCGATTTAAGTTCTGGAAGCAGCATCGTCGAGAGGCCGCCTGACTTACGGGTGTTCTGGGTGGTCTCGGTCACCGAGCAAACCTTTCCGAGACGGAGGTGTCATACGTACATCCATCGGTGGGTGCACGCGTTCGCTCTCGTCGTTCAGATGAACGTCAATTTATGCGACTGCGTCCTTCTGGAAGCGAACGGGAGAGATCCCGATGTAAAGAAATTGGGAGGCCCGCTTACCAGTGCTTCCGCCGGAGAATTCCGGATCAGAAGGTTCAGGAGCACCCTTAGGATAGCACCTCCGCGAAGGGTTCGTCTCCCCCAGTCACATGGACTAGGCGTCGAGAGGCAAAACCCGGGTGCCCTCGCGGTCGATCCCTACGATGTCCGTGGTGAATCGACTTCCCGCAATGGCAGCCACCTGATCGGCGGAACTCGACGATGCGAACGCGATCACCGTCGGGCCAGCACCACTGATGGCCGTTGGAATTCCCGCCGCACGCAACTTGTCTACGAGATCGCTACTGCGCGGGAAGGCGGGACGACGATAGTTCTGATGGAGTCGATCTTCCGTCGCTTCGAATAGAAGGTCGGTGCGTTGCGTGAGAGCGATGGAAAGCATCGCCGATCGAGCCGCATTCCACGCGGCATCAGCATGTGGAACCTGTTCTGGCAGAAGGGCTCTGGCCTTCTTAGTCGCAACCGACGAGCTCGGAACGCAGACCACCGGAATGATGTCCGCAGACGGAGAAAGCGCAAGTACACCGATAGCCGGATGACTTCCCGATGCTCGCGTCCACGCAATCGTCGTACCCCCACGAATGCATGCAACAACGTTGTCGGGATGACCCTCGATTGAAACAGCCAGATCCAGAAGATCCGCATCACTGAGACGTTCTTCACCACCAACAACAATGGCGCGGGCCAACGTAAGTCCGCCCACGATTGCGGCCGCTGATGAGCCGAGCCCGCGACCATGTGGGATTCGATTTGCACAGACAAGATCAAGACCGCGGGGGCGACCACCCATTTCGTCGAAGGCCCGCATCATGGTTTTGGCTACGAGATGCCGGTGATCCCGCGGCACACTGTCGGAACCTTCGCCATGGACGTCAACTCGAACGCCAGGTTCGTCAGCGACCTGGGCTACAAGGTCGTCATAAAGACTTAGGGCTAGGCCAAAGGCGTCAAAACCAGGCCCGAGATTGGCCGATGTAGCTGGCACTCGCACTCGGGTTGCCGCAGCACGGAAGGTAGGACGACCACTCACACTCATGCGATCACCTACTCCCCAACTCCTGGCTCAGCACGAGCCGATCAAACCAATCCCAGAGCAACTGCTGCCTCATGTGCGTCCACTGCCACACCTTGAGGTGTTGGCGCTCCGGCAATGGCCCATTCAGGATCTTTGAGACCGTGCCCGGTCACTGTGCACACTACGCGCTGACCGGGGTCAAGTTGACCGGCTCCGTGCAATTGCAGGAGGCCGGCAACCGACGATGCCGATGAAGGCTCAACGAAAACACCCTCTTTGGCCGCAAGTAGGCGGTAGGCCGAAAGAATCTCTCGATCGGTGACCGCTTCGATACGTCCACCGGACTCGTCACGGGCATTGATCGCCTGCTCCCACGAAGCCGGGTTACCGATACGAATGGCCGTTGCGATCGTCGATGGTGAAAGGACTGGAGCACCGTTGACGATGGGCGCTGAACCGGCTGCTTGGAATCCCCACTCACGTGGACGCTTGGTGGCCATTCCATCGTTCTTGTATTCGGTGAAGCCCTTCCAGTACGCGGTGATATTCCCAGCGTTACCAACCGGAAGGCAGTGAATATCTGGTGCATCGCCAAGGAAGTCAACGATCTCGAAGGCTGCAGTCTTTTGGCCTTCGATACGTGCTGGGTTCACCGAGTTAACGAGAGCGACTGGATAATGCTCACTCAACTTACGAGCAAGGGTGAGACAGTCGTCGAAGTTTCCGTCGACCTGCAACAGGTGGGCGCCATGTACGAGAGCCTGGGCTAGCTTTCCCATCGCGATCTTGCCGCGCGGCACGAGAACTGCACAGATCATTCCGGCCTTGACCGCGTAGGCCGCAGCCGATGCCGAGGTGTTTCCGGTGGATGCGCAGATGACGGCCTTGGCACCATCTTGGGCAGCCATAGAGATGGCCATCGTCATACCGCGATCTTTGAATGATCCGGTCGGGTTTTGACCTTCAACCTTGAGCCATACCTCGCAGCCCGTCATCTCTGAAAGCACGCAAGCAGCGACGAGCGGCGTGCCGCCTTCGCGCAACGTGACAATAGGGGTCTTGTCCGTCACCGGAAGGCGATCGCGGTATTCCTCAATAACTCCACGCCATTGCGGCGCTCCGGCAGTCGCGCTCATCGACCGTCCTCACCTTCCACACGCATTACACCGACAACATCACGGACCGCGTCGTTGCGGCGTAGTTGATCCATCGTGGCAGCAAGATCTGAATCGCGAGCAGTGTGGGTACGCACGATGAGGCCGGCCTCGTCGCCGTGCCCATCTTGACGAACAGTTTGAATGCTGACGCCATTGTCAGCGAATGCCTGAGCTACCGCAGCCAGAACACCTGGGCGATCAGCGACGTGCAGATTCACGTAGTAACGCGTCACGGCATCACCGATTCCGCGGACCTCAAGATCGGCGTAGGTGGATTCGCCTGGGCCACGAGTTCCCGAAACGCGATTACGCGACGTTGCGACGATGTCGCCTAGAACTGCAGACGCAGTTGGTGCACCGCCCGCGCCGCGACCGTAGAACATGACCTGTCCAGCAGACTCGGCTTCAACGAAAACCGCGTTGAACGCGCCGCGAACGCCTGCGAGCGGGTGATTGCGCGGAACCATCGACGGATGGACGCGGACGATAACGCCCTTCTCGTCCTCGCTAAGTTCAGCAATTGCAAGCAGTTTGATGACAAAGCCCATGTCTGTGGCGGCCTGTACGTCCTGCGCAGAAACCTTTGAAATACCCTCGCACGAAACGTCATCCATCGATACGCGCGTGTGGAATGCCAAGCCAGCGAGAATCGCGGCCTTGGCCTGCGCATCGTGGCCCTCAACATCAGCGGTTGGATCGGCCTCTGCGTATCCAAGTGCCTGAGCCTCAGCGAGTACCTCGGCGTAATCGGCGCCCTCTTCGTCCATCTTCGTCAAGATGAAGTTTGTAGTGCCGTTGACAATGCCCATCACGCGACGAACTTTGTCGCCAGCCAGCGATTCACGCAGCGGACGCAGTAGCGGAATGGCACCGGCAACGGAGGCCTCGTAGTAAAGGTCGACGCCGTACTGCTCAGCGGCCGCATGCAAGGTGTGACCATCAGCGGCGAGGAGCGCCTTGTTGGCGGTAACGACCGATGAACCGGCCGCCATCGCTGCCAAGATCAGCGATCGAGCAGGTTCGATACCGCCCATCACCTCAACGACGATGTTGGCTCCTGACGAGGCCAGCGTGTCGAGATCGCCAGTGATAAGAGCTGGGTCGATTCCGTCACGAGCCTTCGACGTATCGCGAACGCCCACACCCGTTAGGCGAAGCGGCACACCAACCCGAGCGGTGAGGTCGCCAGCAGACTCCCCCAGCAACCGGGCCACTTGACTACCTACCGTGCCACCACCGAGCAATGCAACGGTGATTTCGGTTGGGGTGCTCATTGCGCTCCTTAAACGATGAAACGATCACACGAGCAGTACTCGCGATTACCTAGCGTGCCATTTCCAGGCCAAGGTTGAGACACCGACCCGCTCGTTTTCAGCACATTCGGCCTAATCATCAGCTGCGGTTCTTTACTCAGGGTGAACAACGGGTGCACGGCACCGATTCGCATCGGCCATGCGGCGAGTTACAGCGCAGGATCGAAGGCGAGTAGGTCCTCGATCGTCTCCCCGCGTAGAACGAGATTGGCCTTTCCGTCACGAACTCCCACGACGGCAGGTCGCGGAACGTAGTTGTAGTTAGACGCCATCGCTCGGCAGTAGGCACCGGTCGCCGCGACGGCGAGTAGGTCGCCCGCACTCACGTCACCTGGTAGCCAGCAATCACGCACGACGATGTCTCCTGATTCGCAGTGCCGCCCCACCACTCGGGACAGGACCGCGTCCGCATTGGACACTCGAGAAGCGAGTCGAACCGTGTACTCGGCGTCATAGAGGGCGGTACGGATGTTGTCACTCATTCCCCCATCGACGCTGACGTAACGACGTGCATGTCCGTTTCCAAGGTCTATCTCCTTGACCGTGCCCACTCGATATAGCGTGAACATCGACGGACCAACGATCGCTCGTCCCGGTTCGACAGCAATTCTTGGCAAACTCAAGCCGTACCCTGCGCACTCTCGGGTGATGATCCCGCGGAGCAAGGTCGCCATCTGGTCGGCCGTCATCGGATCATCATCGGATTGATATGCGATGCCCATGCCACCACCGAGGTTGAGCTCTGCAACTTCGAATCCGTGCTCATCGCGGACTGCGGCGGCCAGACCAACGAGTCGGTGGGCGGAAACTTCGAAGCCGGCCTCGTCGAAGATCTGCGAACCGATATGCGAGTGCAGCCCCACGAGGTTCAGCGACGGCAGTTTCACGATGCGACGAATCGCCTCGGCTGCCGCACCGTTGCTCAATGACAGTCCGAACTTCTGATCTTCATGAGCCGTCGCGATGAATTCATGGGTGTGTGCTTCGACGCCGACCGTCACGCGAACGAGCACATCGACGACGGTGCCGTGACGAGTTGCGGCGGCCGCAACTCTGGCGATCTCTTCATATGAGTCGATAACGAAACTACCGACCCCGGCCGCAACGGCCGTTTCAATCTCGTCATGACCCTTGTTGTTACCGTGGAATGAGATGCGATCAGTTGGGAAGCCCGCTCGCAAGGCCAGCGCAAGCTCCCCACCTGTGCAGACGTCGAGGTTGAGACCCTCGTCGGCCAGCCAGTGCAGAGTGGTCGCAGATAGAAATGCCTTACCTGCGTAGTAGACCTTGCCTGGAATGTCGCTGTCGTCATACGCCCGACGAAACGCGGCCGCGCGTGAACGGAAGTCTCCCTCGTCAAGCACGTAGAGCGGGGTACCGAATTCGTCTGCGATATCCCTGACGTCCAGGCCGGCAACCTCGAGTGACCGCTGGGTCAGATTGTCACCAGATCCCCGGGCGACATTGATCGGCCAAACGACGGGAGACAGTTCGTGCAGCGATACCGCGTCGACCGGTGCCGCTGGCGCTCCAAGGGCAGAGACCATGTCGCCATGACGGGGGCCCGCCGGATGTGCACGCATGACTCAAGGTTACTGGTGCCGATCGCGCATAAAGCCACTGCCATGCAGGCATGACTACATGCGTTCTGGTGCACTGACACCGAGAATGCTCAGCCCATTGGCCAATGTCTGACGTGCAGCGGCGCATAGCCAGAGCCGGGAAATGTTGATCGGCTCGAGTTCTGTATCTGCACCCGGAAGCACACGACACACGTCGTAGAACTTGTGATACGCCGTAGCCAATTCCTCTAGGTAGCGCGCAATGCGGTGGGGCTCACGAAGCTCAGCTGCAGATGCAACGACTCGTGGGAATTCAGCAATGGCACCTAGAAGCCCCGTCTCACGGTCGTGCGTAAGGAGTGACGGATCGAAATCCGCTGTGCGCCAGTCAATTCCGAGATCAGCGGCGCCACGTAGGACGGATGAAATCCGGGCGTGTGCGTACTGCACGTAGTAGACCGGATTGTCGTTAGTGCGCGACACAAGGAGATCAAGATCGAGGGTCAATGGACTTTCGACGGGATAGCGAATGAGCGAGTAGCGCGCCGCGTCTACGCCCACCTCGTCAACGAGGTCTTCAAGGGTAATCATGTTGCCGGCACGCTTCGAGAGCCGAACCTCTTCACCATCTTTGAACATCTTCACGAGCTG
>CAIKEU010000102.1 GCA_903826575.1 uncultured bacterium | reverse complement strand
CTCAGTGCGAATGATGTTGCCGGTGAGGTCGGACGAGTCGTCTACACGCAGTGGCTGAACGATGCCGGTGGGATCGAGGCCGATCTAACTGTGACTCGGTTAGCGCAGGACGAATTCCTCGTCGTCGTTTCCGATATCACCCACCGCCGCGTCGAAAAGATGGTGCGCGACGAAGTTCGCGTGGATGAATTCGCTGTGATCACAGATGTGACGGCTGGCTACACACTTCTGACAGTTCAGGGGCCGAAGTCTCGAGAACTGTTGACGCGGGTAGGCCCAGATGACCTGTCAGAGTTGGCATTTCCGTATCTGACGGCCCAGTACATCGAGGTCGGATACTCGCGGGTCTTGGCATTACGGGTGACGTACGTAGGCGAGCTAGGGTTTGAGCTTTACGTTCCATCGGACCAAGCGGTGTCGGTGTGGGAAACCTTGGCGGCAGCTGGGGACGATCTCGGCCTCAAGCCTGTCGGTCTTAGCGCGATGAATTCCCTTCGCCTTGAGAAGGGATATCGCGACTACGCGGTCGACATCGAAAACACCGATACGCCAGTTTCGGCCGGTCTGGCTTTTGCAGTGGCATGGGATAAGCCGACGGTGTTCCGCGGTAAGCAGGCTCTGAGCAAGTTGCGCAGCGATAAGAGCAGTCGGATCGTGTCGATCCGCATCGATGATGCTGAGCCGCTTCTCTGGGGTGCCGAAGGTGTTTACAAGGACGGTCAGTGGGTCGGCTACGTGTTGGCTGGTGCGTTCGGACACACGCTCGGAACCTCTGTCGGTCTCGCCAGCATCGACCATGCCAATGGGGTGACCGCAGACTGGTTAGAAAGCGGTGGCTTCACGGTGACTATTGCTGGCAGCTCCTATCCGGCAACCCTGTCACTGCGCCCGTTCTACGACCCCGACCGCACCCGCGTTTCCGGCTGAACCACACCTAAGGATCAGGTTGCTATGGCATTGCCAGCGCGTGCTCGAATCGTCATCGTCGGCGGGGGTGTGATTGGTGCGTCGATTGCTTATCACCTGACGAAACTCGGTGTTAACGATGTCGTTTTACTCGAGAAGAACGAACTGACCTCTGGCACCACGTGGCATGCAGCTGGGCTCATTACTAGCGGTGGGTACCACACTGAATCCTCGTTGTGGATCGCCCGGTATTCGCGCGATTTGTATGCGCGGCTTGAGGCAGAGACCGGTCACTCGACGGGCTTTCGGCCGGTTGGTCATATCGTCACCGCGTGTACGCCGCATCACCTAGAACTCATTCGGCGCGAACGTGATTTTCAGATCCACTTCGGGGTGCCTAACGAACTGATTTCTGCCCGTGAAGTTGGCGAACTCTTCCCCTTGGCGAAGACAGATGACATCCTGGAAGCCTCCTATGTCGTCGACGAGGGACGCGCGGATCCCGTTGGTATCACAGTGTCTTTGGCCATGGGAGCCAAAGCCGGCGGTGCGACCATCGTCGAGGGCGTGACAGTCACCGGCTTCGTTCGAGACGGCCGACGGGTCACCGGGGTCGTCACCGATCAGGGTGACATCGAATGCGAAACCGTAGTTCTGGCGGCTGGCCTGTGGACACGTCAACTTGCCGCCGCAATCAACGTACAGGTGCCACTGCAGGCGGCCGAGCACTACTACATACTCACCGAGCCCATCGAGGGCGTTCATCGCGATCTGCCGATCATTGAAGACCCGACCTCGTTCGGCTATTACCGTGAGGAAGCAGGTGGTCTGATGTGCGGAATCTTTGAGCCGCATGCGGCTGCTTGGTATCCGCAGGGTGCTCCTACGGAGTTTGCTTTCGGCACGATCCCACCGGATTACGACCGAGTGATGCCATTCATGGACGCCGCGATGGAGCGGATCCCCGCTCTGCAAACCGCTGGCATCCGTACGTTCTTCTGTGGGCCAGAGAGCTTCACTCACGACAACACTCCCATGCTCGGGCCAGTACCCGAACTTGACGGCATGTACGTTGCTGCCGGAATGAACTCGATGGGCATCATGTGTGCCGGCGGGATGGGTAGCGTCATGGCATCCTGGATTATTGATGGGGTTGCCCCACTAGATCTCGTTTCGCATGCGGTGGATCGAACGGTGACATTTGAGAACACGTTGAAATTCCGAGCTGAGCGTGTCACCGAGCAGGTTGGTCTATGGGTTGCCCCGTCTTTCCCCACGTTCGAGCAGCGAACGGCACGCAACATTCGTCGAAGCCCGCTGCACGATGTGTGGAAGGCTCGCGGTGCGCATTTTTCCATGGGTCATGGCTGGGAGCTGCCCGACTGGTTCTCACCTACGGGTGAAATCCCAGAAATTCCATGGACTTTCGGACGTGGCAAGTGGTCGCCCTGGGTCGCGGATGAACATCGCGCAGTTCGCGAGGCGGTTGGTATCGGCGACGTGACGTCGATGTCGAAGTTTTACGTTCAAGGTCCGGACGTGGCCGCGGTCCTCGAGCGACTGAGTGCGAACGTTGTCGCTGGTGATGTGGGGCGCATTGTTTACACGCAGTGGTTGAATTCGGCCGGTGGCATTGAAGCAGATCTCACCATCACGCGACTGGCCCCGGAAAAGTTCATGATTGCGGTGTCGGATATTTCGCATCGTCGTGTTGAGTCGATGATCCGACGACAGTTGGACACAGGCGAGCGAGTTGTCGTCACCGACGTAACCACAACGATGGCGCTGCTGACTGTGCAGGGCCCACTGTCCCGCGCACTGATGAGCCGAGTGTCGCCCGATGAGTTGTCTGAGGAGTCGTTCCCGTATCTGACGGCGCGGGAGATTGAGATCGGATACTCCAGGGTGCTCGCACTTCGAGTTACGTACCTCGGTGAGCTTGGGTTCGAGTTGTACATCCCATGGGATCAAGCGGTTTCCGTTTGGAAGACGCTAGACGAAGCCGGTGCTGAGTTCGGCATGCGACCAATCGGGCTCGCCGCAATGGAAAGCCTGCGCCTGGAAAAGGGTTTCCGCGAGTACGCAGTTGATATTGAAAACACCGATACACCTGTCAGTGCGGGACTGTCGTTCGCCGTTTCCTGGGACAAGCCAGGCGGGTTTGTCGGACGTGAGGCTCTCATGGCACAGCGCGGGCAGTATCCGTCGCGCCTCGTGTCGATCCTGCTCGACTCGTCTGAGCCGCTGCTCCACGGTTCAGAGCCGGTTTATCGCAACAACGAGTACGTGGGCTACGTAAACGCGGGGGCATTCGGCCACACCCTGGGCGCTTCGGTTGGGCTCGCCTCACTTGATAACTCGGCTGGGGTAACCGCTGAGTGGTTGAGCTCGGGCGATTTCGAAGTTGCCGTTGCTGGTAGGCGCTACAAGGCCGCAGTGTCGATCAGGCCGTTCTACGATCCGGATCGAACTCGCGTGCGCGGTTAGCAAAGACCTGTTTCCCGCTGATCGATCGTCATGGCAGGATCGAGATGTGAATTCGCAGGACACCTTCGATGGGATGCCCACCCGACTTTTCACCTGCACGCCAACCAAGCTAGTGACCTGGTCGGACTGTCCTCGTCGATACCGGTTCACTTATCTCGACCGCAAACCCAAGGGTGCGCCCTGGGCCCATAATTCGGTGGGCGCAAGCGTTCACAACGCCCTACGCGACTGGTTCGTAGTCGAGCCGCAGGCTCGCACTCTTGATTACGCGGTTGAGCGAGTTGAAAAGGGTTGGATCAATGAGGGCTTCCGTGATGGAGAGCAGTCCCGCGAGTGGCGAGCGAGGGCTACCGATATGACTGTCGACTACCTGCGTGAGCAAGATGTACAGGCTGAGCCGGCCGGTATCGAGCGCACAGTGTCCACGGCCACGCATGGCATGGCGTTATCTGGTCGAGTTGACCGCATTGATCTTCGTGATAGTTCTGACGGCGGTGAAGAGCTCGTGATCGTCGATTACAAAACGGGACGCCGACCACTCGACGACAACGATGCCCGCTCGTCGCTGGCGCTAGCGGTCTACGTGGTGGCCGCGTCGAAAACTTTGCGCCAACGGTCGCGTCGCGTCGAGCTGCATCATCTTCCGTCGAAAAGCGTTGCGGCCTTTGAGCATTCCCCACAAACCCTTGAACGTCATCTCGGTAGGGCTGAACAGATCGCCGGTGAAGCGGCGAGCGCAACCGAGGCGTGGAACGGACGACTCAGCGTGAGGGCGGAGGATGCGTCCGACGGTGATGCCGATGCGATCGCTGCGATTGATGAGGTGTTCCCGGCGAATCCGGGAATGATGTGCGCCTGGTGTGACTACCGACGTTGGTGCCCGAGTGGCCAGGATGCCTCGGAAGTTTTGCAGCCGTGGGACGGCTTAGCGCAAAACGCGAGTGAAAACGGCACGGATTAGGGAAGTTTTGCTCGAACCAACGAACCAGGTAAATCGTGAGTGATCACCACTTCGCTGCATAGGGCTTGAATGATCGCCAACCCCCGGCCGCCGTCGTCGAGGTCAGATGATGTGTCGATGGATGAATCGGCCGCCGTGAACACAGTGGTCACCGACAACTCCGGCGTCCACTGTCCGTCATCTTTACATTCCAAGCACACGGTGGGATCGCCGTTGACGACATCGGCAGCTGCGTGCAGTTGAACATGACCCGAGCCGTGCCTAATCGCATTGCTCACCAGTTCAGTGGTGACCAGAAGGGCATCATCTAAGCGGGTCGCGAGAACAGCAACGTCGGCACCCAACCATGCCGCGACGAGAAACTCGCGGATCGCATTTCTGGCCTGGGGTGCGGACATTGGCTCGGGGGTTAGGTCGAGCGAAAGTGTCGTCACCATAACTCTCTACCCCACTCGTGTCGATCCCACACCCGTTTTGACACATTTTAATGAGCGCGGCCTAGCGCGAGAAAAGCTCGTTCCACGCGTCGGCCGTTGCCAGCGGGTTCTCCGCATTTGGTGAATGTGCCGCATTGGGGATCACAACGGGGGATACGCCGAGGGCCGCGGCGACCTGATCTTGTTCCGCGGTTGGCCATGCATCGTCATTCTCGCCGTACACAACCCAGATGGGGAGGCCGGTTTGGGCGAGCGCGACAAGTTCGGCGGTGCGGTCGTCAGCGGTCAGCAAGATCGCGGCTTTGCTTCGCAACCCGTGCGGTGAATTTGCTAGGAATCGCCCTTCCAGCATGTCGGCAACCTCTTGGCTGGGGGGCTCCCACCCGCTGGCGCGATCAGCTGCGTCCATGACCTGGTAGATCAGTGGCAACGGGGTGTGCGGCAGAGCATCAACCAATGCAGTGAGATCGTCGTGCCGTGTTGAACTGATTGGACCAGGCCCGGTGCAGAACAGGGTCAAAGAGGTAAACGATGCACCACCATCTTGAAGGGCGGCGTGACGACCGACGAGCCCGCCGAATGAGTGGCCGACCACGTGGACTGGACCGGTAGCCACCTCGCTGACGACGTCGAGTAGGTCTTGGGCGAAGAGGTCAAGGGTGTACGCGGTCTGGTCATCCGGGCCTGCGGACTCGTGCTGGCCGAGTTGGTCATAGGACACCACCGACCAACCGAGTTCGACCAATGGCTCGAAGACGGCAATGAAATCTTCCTTAGACCCGGTGAAACCAGGCACGAGAATCACGGTGCCGCGTGCGCTGACGGCTGGATCAAGCCGAACCCCAGCAAGCTGACCTCGTCGGGTGGGGATAGTCAGGCGCACCGTGCCGTCTGGAAAAGTCGCTGCAGGTGGGGTACTCACATAACGAATCGTACGGTCCTGTCGTGGATCGCCGCACGCGGTGGCGTGATTGCATAAGGTGGTATCAATCGCGTTTTCCCGCCAACCGAGAGTTAGCAAAGGAGTTCGACAGCACATGGCACGTCGAATTGCGGTTGCGAGCCAAAAAGGTGGAGTGGGTAAGACCACCACGGTGGCCTCGATTGGCGTGGCGCTGGCCGAACTTGGACAGCGAGTTTTGCTCGTCGACCTCGATCCGCAGGCGTGCTTGACCTTTTCGATGGGCATCGACCCAGAAGATCTCCCGGCCTCCGTTCACGAAGTGATTTCCGGCGTGCGCAGTGCTAGCGATGTGATCGTGTCGACCGTTGAAGGGGTTGATCTGCTTCCAAGCACGATTGCTCTTGCGCAATCGGAATCGACGTTGGTCGGTAAATCAAATGCGGTCTTCACCCTGCAGCGCGCTTTAGTCATGATCGATGATGATTACGACATCGTCCTACTTGATTGTCCGCCGACTCTTGGCATCTTGACGGTCAATGCTTTGACGGCCGCACACGAAGTGCTGGTGCCGCTTCAATGTGAAACGCTTGCCCATCGCGGCGTCGGTCAGGTAGTTGAGACTGTGGCCGAGGTCAAGCGGGTGTCCAACCCTGATCTGATTGTTCTGGGTTTTCTTCCAACAATGTTCGACGGACGAACAACCCACGCGCAGGTAGTTCTTGCTGACATCGGCACTCGTTACGACATGCCTGTTCTTACTCCGCCGATTCCCCGATCAGTGCGCTTTGCAGAGGCACCGGCCCTTGGCCGCACGGTACTGAGTACGTCACCGCAGCTGCGTGGTGCTGAGGTCTATCGTGCGCACGCGCGGCAGCTCGTCGCTCGCTCGATCGACTAGACACGGGCCTGCTCAATACGCCTCAGACGGACTGACCGCCGATAACTCCACGGTTGCGTAAGTCGTTGAGCTCGTGGGGATCCAAACCAAGCACAGTTCTAAGAACTTCGTCGGTGTGTTGCCCGAGTCGTGGTGCGAGTTGTGGCTCACCAGCATCCCAACCGGAAAAGTCCAGCACTGGCCCGGGCACAGAGTACGTGCCGATACCTGGCTGATGGATCTGGCGCAGGATTCCGCTCGTGTGCATCAGAGAGTCCGGCTGCGTCACCATCTCGGCAACGGATCGATAGCGACCCCATAGCACTCCCGCGGCATCAAGGGCCGCAATTGCGTCGTCGCCTGAGCGCGATTGGAACCAGGGGCGAATGAGATCGTTGAGCACACGTCGATGGGTGAAGCGATCTCCGTCGATAGCGAAATCGACACCGAGTGATTCCTGCAGTCGATCAACGGCTTCGGCGACGCCTGTGAGTTCGATCAAACTTCGCCAGTGTCGCGGAGTCAGTGCCACGACCATGATGCGCACGTCATCCTCGGTCTGGTAATCAATTCCGAATCCGCCGTACAAGAAGTTGCCGTCCCGCACCCGCTTCGTGCCGTTGATTTCGACGTCGGCGGTGTAACCGAGGTTCGCCATGGTGGCCACTGCCACATTCGCCAAACTGATATCGATGTTTTGTCCTCGCCCAGTCCGATTGCGAACTCGTTCAGCTGCCAGAACGGCGGTGGCTGCATAGACGCCCGTCATCAAATCCCAGGCGGGTAAAACGTGATTGACCGGTCTACCGCTCTCGATGGGGCCGGTCAACCAGGGCAGGCCAACTTCGGCGTTGATCGTGTAGTCGACGGCGGCTTTTCCGTCGCTGCGTCCTCGAATGAAGACTTTGATCACGTCATCGCGTTGCTTGCGCAACTCGTCGTATTCAAGCCATTTTGCGCCGACGGAATTGGTCACCACGAAACCGCTCTCGACCCCAGGCTGGGCAATGAGGGCTTGCACTAAGGCGCGGCCCTCGGCTGAGCTAACATCGATTTCGATTGACCGTTTGCCCTTGTTTAGCCCGGCCCAGAACAAACTCTGGCCGTCTGGCGCTAGTGGCAGACGCCGAACGTCGGGTGCGCCGCCGATGGGGTCGACGCGGATGACATCGGCACCCATTTGAGCCATCGTCATCGCGCCACTTGGACCGGCAACATACGTCGAAACATCAATGATGCGCAGGCCCTCGAGGGGTGCCGGCATGTTGTCGCTAACCGAGGTCATGCTGCACCCTATTGGACGTTTGCGTGTTCGTCATCTCATGTTGCGAGTATGAGTCTGGCTCGCTTGAGGATCGGTTCGTCGATCATGTCGCCCTCGAACGAGAATGCGCCACTATGGTTCTGTGCTTCGGCGAGAACGGCTGCGGCCCAGTCGCGTTGCTCATCGCTGACACCGAACACGTCGTTGACGACAGGTACTTGGGCTGGATGGATGCAGAGTTTGGCACCCATGCCGAGGGCTCGTGCGTCATGTGAATCTGCGCGAATTGCGTCAACGTCTTTCATCACGATCGCCGGACCATCAACGGGGCTGGGAAGTGAAAATGCGCGCGAGGCAATCACGAGTCGTGTTCGGGGATAACTGAGAACTTCGGTACCAAACGCGGCGCCAATGTCTGCGAGGTAGTCGGCACTGCCAAAGATGAGTCGTGCGGGCCGGGCGGCGGCGATCTCGTCAAGTCGCACGATGCCGAGAGCTGATTCCACCAGAGCCAAAATTGCGATCCGGGATGGGATGAGCGATCTCAGTCGTTCCACGTGCAAAGCCGATTCGACCTTGGGCAACAGGATGGATTCGACCCACGGGAGGTTGCAGATCGCTTCAACATCAGCCTCGAACAGCGAGGTGCCGATGGCGTTGACACGGACAACGACGGGCTGCGATAAGTCGAGTTGAGCTAAACCGTTGCGCGCCGATTCTTTGTCGTCAACGCCGACGCCATCCTCAAGATCGATGATTACGCGGTGTGCATCCGTTGCGAGTGCTTTGGGGATGCGATCGGGGGTTGACGCAGGCACAAATAAGTACGAGTGGACGTGGCAGGCTTCGCTCATAGCACGTCAGCGTAGTGGACCTACTCGCTAGCGGGCGCGGACTCTGGGCTCTTACGCGTCCTGCGTCGCTGACGTGGTTTCGCTGACGCAGCTGCCGCGTCAGCCGATTTTGATTCACCAGACGTCGATGTGCTCGACTTTGTGTCACCGGACTTTGAGGAACCAGATTTCGACGAGGAACTACGTCCCGATGAACCCTGGTTCGACACGTTGTCGCTCGACGACTTACCACCCGACGACTTACCACCAGACGACTTACCACCAGACGGCTGTGGACTCTTTGAACGGCGGCCCTTCGACGCACCAGTTTCGCCAAGGTCTTCGATGGTTTCTGCGTCCAAGCCAGCGCGAGTTTTTGATGCGCTCGGTAAGCGCCCTTTCGTTCCCTCTGGAATACCAAGACCGGTGTAGACGTGCGGACTTGATGAGTACGTCTCAATCGGATCAGCAAATGGTAAGCCGAGTGTCTGGTTGATCATCTTCCAACGGTGCAGGTCGTCCCAATCGACGAGGGTGATTGCGACGCCGCTGTTGCCCGCACGTCCCGTACGGCCGATGCGGTGCAGGTACGTCTTATCGTCTTCGGGACATTCCCAGTTGATCACATGGGTGACGTCCGCGACATCGATCCCACGGGCCGCAACATCGGTTGCGACAAGAACGTCTACCTTGCCATTTCGGAAGGCGCGAAGTGCTTGCTCGCGCGCGCCTTGCCCGAGATCGCCGTGCACCGCAGCAGCGGCGAATCCGCGCTCAGTGAGATCGTCGGCGACTTTTTGCGCGTTGCGCTTGGTGCGACAGAAAATGATCGTCAATCCGCGACCCTCGGCCTGCAAAGCGCGGGCGATCAGTTCTTGTTTGTCGAGGCTATGTGCACGCCATACGTGTTGTTCAATAGCGTCGACGGTTGATCCGGCATCGTTGGGATCCGATGCGCGGATGTGCGTCGGCTGGGTCATGTACCGCCGGGCCAATGCAACGATCTGCCCCGGCATGGTGGCCGAAAACAGCATGGTCTGGCGAACGGGTGGAACGAGGGCAACGAGCCGCTCAACATCGGGCAGGAAGCCCATATCCAACATCTCGTCAGCCTCATCGAGGATGAGCGTCGCGACATGCTTGAGGTTTAGGTGCCCCTGCTTGGCTAAGTCGATCAGTCGCCCAGGTGTTCCGACGACGACCTCAACACCCTGCTGAAGTGATTCGACTTGTGGTTCGTAAGCGCGACCACCGTAAACACATAGGACGCGAACCCCGCGGTGTCGGCCAGCCTTTTCAAGGTCGGTAGCGACCTGCAGCGCGAGCTCGCGGGTCGGCACAATGACTAGAGCCTGCGGCTTACCTTTTTTCGCGTCAGGGAATGACGTCCATTCGTCGTCGCCCGGAGCTACGAGGCGCTGTAGGGCAGGAATGCCAAAGCCGAGTGTCTTACCTGTTCCTGTCTTGGCCTGACCGATCAGGTCTGATCCGCCGAGAGCAAGCGGAAGGGTCTGCTCCTGGATTGGGAATGCGGTGATAATTCCGTCTTCAGCCAAGGCTTTGACGATGGCAGGGTGTACGCCGAGTTCGGCGAATGTTTTTGGCTTTGACGGTTCGATCTCTAACGACGGATCGTCAGTCTCGATCGAATCGTTCTCAGAAATGGTGCTCAGAACTACTCCGTAAGTTCGCCGGCATCATGGGCGCACAGCCACATGTTCGTCAGCGGGAAAATCGCGAGAACTGTGATGCGCCGGTACACGTGCCGTCGGCGGTGGTCACGGAGAAATTCGATTGTCAGCCACCGTGACCGGTTTGGACCCTCCCAGTCTACCCGCTGCGCAGCGGATCCTGTGCCAGCCATCGACTTTCTGGCGAAATCACTCGTGCGATGCGAGTTTTCGCCCGCGATGTACCTATCGGGCGAGTAGATTCACGGTTCGTGACGCAGACACCGAGTGAATTCAACGCCGATACCTCAACCGAATCTTCGGCTATGGCGGACCCGCTCTACCGCGAGGGTGTTATCGACCTGCTGGGCGTGCTCGCTTACAACGAACTGGTGGCCTTTGAGCGACTTGCTGCAGATGCGTCGTCAGCGCCGTCGCTGTCGGACAAGTCGGCACTGGCGTTGATGGCGAGCGCAGAGATTCGGCACTTCACGCTGCTGGCGGA
The DNA here is from genome assembly GCA_903826575.1 of uncultured bacterium. GTDB lineage: Bacteria > Actinomycetota > Actinomycetes > S36-B12 > CAIYMF01 > Longivirga. The sequence continues at coordinate 7,500 of CAIKEU010000102.1, read as the reverse complement.
GCGGTTAGCTGAACTCGATGTTGATCCGGCTGATGCGATGGCCCCATTTGTCGATGCTATCGAAGAGTTTCACGCACAAACCGCCCCCAGTGACTGGTACGAGAGTTTGGTTAAGGCCTATGTCGGAGACGGGATCGCGGCCGACTTCTATCGCGAGATCGCCCATCAATTGGACCAGGAGACCCGCGATCTCGTTCTTGATGTTTGCGGGGACACCGGCCATTCGAATTTCGCCGTGGCGACCATTCTCGCAGCGATTGAGCGCGATCCGCGACTAGCGGGTCGATTGGCTTTGTGGGGCCGCCGATTCGTTGGTGAGGCAATTTCACAAGCCCAACGAGTGGCTGCAGATCGAGATGGCTTGTCGCACATGCTGATTGGTGATGCTGATCGGCCAGGGATGGACTTTGCTGACCTGGGCAAGATGTTCGATCGACTTACCGCGGCGCATAGTCAGCGCATGCAGATCCTTGGCCTTCAGGCATGATGCGCGGATTCGACACCGCAGTACGTAGATGTCGAATCCGCGCACGCACGTCGAACTAGCTTGGGGTACCGAAACCTATGCGTCCGCGCTCGCCGGCCCCGATTTCGACGTAGGCGATCTTGTCGCCGGGAACAAGGACGGTACGACCCTTGTCGTCACCAAGGATCAGAGCTGTTCCGTTGGTTACAGCAGTCGAGACGAGAGCGACGACATCTTCAGGTGTCAGGGTGCTTTCGAGTACAACCTCGCGAGCAGCCTGCTGCACACCGATCTTGACCTCCACGCTGAAAACCTCCGCTGTTGACGTTCTCCGAGTTGATGCACTCATGAGATACCTATTGTGCAATCTCCACACATCGATCCCATCAGTGGGCTGCATTGTGCGAGGTAGCCAATGGAAACCTAACGGTTTGCTGCACCGAACGCTTCCTGATTGGTTGGGTATTCGCCCTCGGCGTAGTCGCTACTCGGGTGGGTGAGACAGCGGGAAACTCGAAATACCGCGCCAGCCAAGTGCGCTGATCAACCGAGTCGCCTCTTCTCGGCTGACCTGAGTGTCGCCGCGGCTCCAATATCGGGCAGCAGTTTGAAGTAGTCCAGCCATGCCGGCTGCCAGCAGTGTCGCCTCACCGCTGGTGAGCCCCGTGTCCTGGGCAATTACCCGGCTAATCAGGGCTGCGTACCGATCGGTTGCCTCATCGATCCGTCGTCGCACTGCGGGCTCATTTGTCAGGTCTGACTCGAATACCAGCCGGAACCCGCCGAGCCGGTCGTTCACAAAGTCAAAGTAGGCAGCCGTTGCCGCGCTGACACGCTGCTTGTTGTCGGTCGTGGACGCAACCGCGCGCTCTAACTCGACGTTGAGTGTGTCCGTTGCTTGATCAAGTAGCGCGAGGTAGAGATCGAGTTTACTGGGGAAATGTTGGTAGAGAACGGGCTTGCTGATGCCGGCCGCATCGGCAATGTCGTCCATCCCTGCCGCGTGGTAGCCCGAAGCCACAAACACCTCGCGAGCGACGAGTAGTAGTTGAGCCCGACGTTCGTCACGTGGCATGCGTGAGGAACGGGTGCTGGCTCGGCTGGGGCTCGTCGACGCGCTCATACCGTGATCCTACGCGCGGGTAAGTTCCCGTGCTGTGGTGCGCAATCCTCCAGAGGAGTGACGATCGCCGAATTTAGCCGAATCTTATGCGTGTTCGGCCTACTTCAGCGCGCAACGATTGCCACACCTCTCCTACCGTGGGAAACATGGTCGGAACATATGGAGCGCAGCGCGGATTCGTTGCCGCTGATGTCGAAGCCGCTCTGACGATTGTTCCGGGTGTTGCCCAGGCGTTCGTCGGTCCCAATGACGGCAGTTTGACCTCCTCGAGCGCAGCTGATGTTGTACGCCTCGTTCTTGATGCAGACGCTGACGAGTCCTTCGTTGCGTCGTCAGTAAATCGGATTCTGCGGATGCAGTTCGGCCTAGTGCTCGATGGTGCATCGATACAGGTGTCAACGACCTCAGTACCGACCCCCACCGACCTAGTCCCGCGTTTGAGTGTCGTGGAATCGGCTGACGAAGCAGACGATGACGACGTGGATTATCGTGCAACGGTGGTTCCGCTTGAGGGCGATATCGCGTCGTTCCTCGGCAAGCTAGGAGCAGCCTCGGATGGCTCAGGTGATTTCCACGACGATGTGCTTACTTCCGCAGCGCGCCACCCGTCGGGTGGGCGGGTGTTCATCCCGACGGACAATCCAGTTCCCGCCGGCGAGTCGCGGGTCGATGCAACATCTCGGATGTCAATCGCCCACCTGACCATCGCTGCCGAAGGTAAGGGCATGCGAGCATCAGTGTGTTTGTCACATGCCGGGATCGACTTTGTGGGCAGTGCGGTTGGTTCGTCGACCTCCGCGGCGGTGAATCGCTCCGTCGCACAGGCGACTTTGGGTGCGATTTCCGAAGCAATCAACCATCGCGAACTGCTTGACCTTGAGGCGGTTGTGATCACGAACGTCAACGACCAACGAGTTGCTGTCGTCCAAGTGGTTCGAAACCCTGTCGGTGGTTCCGAGCGATTGACCGGTGCATCGGAGGTTCGTGACGATGTGCGCCAAGCCGTCATTCGCGCCACCCTCGATTCGGTAAACCGTCGTTTATCTGAACAGTTAAGCGTCTGACAAGCCGATATCTCTGGGCCACTTGCTAGTTGGACTGCCTAGACTGACTGCATGGCTGCTGTTCCGCGCACAACCCAAGACCTGCTCGATAACCTTCCGCAGCCCTGGCCGCGCGAAGAAATCATCGTTCGCAATGGCACGTTGAGTGTGCGCGTTGCTGAGCCGATCAATCCGAACTCTGAACCTGCAGTGTTCATCCACGGGCTGGGCGGAAACGCGTCGAACTGGACTGATCTCATGGCGCTACTTCGCGACCAACTCGACGGACTGGCGGTAGATCTGCCGGGCCATGGTTGGTCACCGCCACCGCGTGACGGTGATTACTCGCCACAACGTTCTGCGGAGTCGATTGCCGAACTTATCGCGATCCGATTCGGTGGGCGCCCAGCCCACGTGTTCGGCAATTCGATGGGCGGAGCGCTCGCGCTTCAACTCGCCGCGCGTCACCCGGAACAGGTGAAAACCCTGACGCTTGTCAGTCCGGCGCTGCCCAAGATTGGCGTACGTCGGTCCAATGCTCACTTGCCAGTGATCGCGACTCCAGGTGTCGGCATGCGCTTGTACAAGCGGTATCTAGAGATGGATCCAGTGATGCGTGCACGAGCGACCGTGGACGTATGCTTCGCTGATCCGAACTCGGTGCCGCAGGAGCGGATGGATCAGGCGGTTGACGAGGTGCGTCGCCGCGATGAATTGCCTTACGCGGGCGATGCATTTCTTCAGTCGCTTCGTGGGTTACTTGCAACGTATCTCGATCGTTCGCAAACTCGGCCGTGGAAACTTGCGGAGGGTATTGAGATTCCAACTCTGCTCGTCTATGGGCGACGCGACAAACTGGTGGATCCGATTCACGCTCATACCAAGGCTTTTCCAGATGTTCGGGTGCTGGTGGTTCCCGATGCGGGCCATGTCGCGCAGATTGAGCATCCAGTATTGGTAGCTAATGCGTGGCGCGCACTGCTTGGCTCAGAGCAGTAGCAACACCCACTTGGTAAAAAAGTGATGAGGGGCAACCGATTCCGGCTGCCCCTCATCACGTGATTCAACGTGCGGAAATTCGCTCTTACTCAGATGCGGATTCGTGTTCCCCTGGCTTGTGATCCAAGAATCCGTGCTCGTGATGCTCAAGGTAGATCTCATCTGCGGACGACACATTGTCTGGAAGATCAATGGTGTGCTTCGGCCCGGTGAACCAGTGCTTGGCCGAAACCTGCCAGTAGATCCACAGGATAATGAGAGCGGCACCAACGACGATGGGGGTGTAGTTAACAAACTGCCATCCACCGAACTGGCTACCCCACGGGATTGCAAAGGGTGAGCCAGGCATCAGTGCCATCAAGGATGTAACAGCGATTTCGATCAGGGCGATCGGTGCCATCCACTTGTACTTGTTGCCAAGGGTCCAACTACCAGCCTTGAAGTTATCTCCGGCCTTCCAGCGAAGGTAGATCGGGATTGCGAAGGCGAGGTAGAGGCCAATAACACCGATGGTCACAACGGCGTAGAAGGCAACCGGGGTCGGTACGCCGTTCACGTCGACAGCTAGCAATGCCGGCGCCGTGATGATGAGCGAGACGATAACAGTCAAGATAACGCCGTTAACGGGAACCTTGGTCGACGAAAGCCGGGCCCACAGTGACGCACCGGGCACAGCACCGTCACGGCTGAACGCGTAGAGCATGCGAGTTGCGCTCGTCATACAAGCGACGGTGCAGAACAGCTGACCGACGGTCGAGATGAGCAGCACTGTTCCCGCGAGAGCCGGAGTGAGCGCCTGATTGAAGATGACGAACGAGAATCCGCCGCCCTTCGTGACCGCGGGAATGTCCTGTACTGCAAACAGGAACGACAGCAGCAAGATCCAGCCACCAATCGCTGAGTACAGGATCGAGCGCCAGATTCCCTTCGCTGCGGCATCGGAGGCGCCGTGTGTCTCTTCGGCTAGGTGAGCAGATGCGTCGTAACCGGTGATTGTGTACTGGGTCAGGATGAAGCCCAGCGGAATGACGAAGAAGAAGAACGGAATTCCGCTTGTCGGATTATCCGGATCACCAAACCCGGTGTTGTTGATCCACGTTCCGAAGACCTGATCCACGCTGAGGTGGCTCTTCGGGCCGAAGATCAAGATCGCGACGACGGCGATAGCACCAACGATGTGCCACCACACCGAGATGTTGTTCACCAGCGCGAGCAGCTGGCTGGAGAAGATGTTAATTGCGCCAGCGAGCACCAAGATGATGACGAACAGGATGAAGACGCGGTTGAGTGAGTACCCGGCGCCCCAGTCTGAACTGAAGTCAGACAATGTGATGTCAAGGAACGTGGCTGCACCGTAGGCAACCGATGCCACAATTGCGAGCAAGCCGATGAGGTTCAACCAGCCGGTGTAGTAGCCGGCCTTCGGACCACCGAGCTTGCTGGCCCACCAGTAGATACCACCCGAGGTGGGAAATGCCGACACCAGTTCGGACATGCAGAAGCCGATGATCAGGATGAGCCCGGCAATAACCGGCCAACCCCATGCGATACCGGCCGGACCGCCGTTATTCCAACCCACGCCGAAGGTGGTGAAACACCCGGCCAGAATTGAAATGATCGAGAACGAAATGGCGAAGTTCGAAAACCCCGACCAAGTGCGGCTCAGCTCTTGCTTGTAGCCAAGCTCAGCAAGCCTACGTTCGTCTTCGTCCAACTTAGAGATGTCAGTCACGTGTCCCCTCCTTCGGGAACCCCTTACAGGGTCAGATGCAGCGGCGCTGCGTCTTGATCAAAAGTGTGTCGGCTACCACTCGGCGCTTGGTGCACGACACGCTGGAAAAACCTACAAGGCAAAGGGGTCGTTTGGGGAGTGTTTTCGCGGGTTAATTCGTGCGGGTGGCGAAAATACTCGGACCGTCAACGTCGGTCAGTCGCTCTGCGCTACTTGATGCAGCCAGGTTCCGAACTCGGGGCTATCGAATTCGTTGACGGCTCGGTCGTACTTTTCTAGCCCCCACGACCAGAAATCAAAGTCCAGTTCGCTACTGCCATCCTGGATCGAAGCCCACAGCATCCAGCCGTACTTGCTCATGAGACCCCACAGCCGAGCGCGCGCGGTCAACGACTGGGACGAGTATCCGGTGTACGCCGAAACAAGGCGCTGGAGGTCATCAGGATTGCCGGTGGCTTCGCTCCAGATATTGCCGATCTCGAAAAACGGATCGTTGTTACCTGAGTACTCGTAGTCGATAACCCAAAGCCGATCGCCGGCATCGATGAAGTTGGCTGCCAGAAGGTCGTTGTTACATGGAACGGTCGGCACTGGTCGCACGGCCAGGGCAGCGGCAATTGCGTGGGTTTGGTCGGTGAAATCGAGATAGCGATCCGGAAGTCTGAAGCCGCGTTCCTGAACTAGCTGCAAGTAATGCGGCTGGAGGTTGAGCATATTGAAGTCGTTGGAGAACCGTGGGCCGGCGTGTAACTCGCGGCAGGCCGCGGCAATGCGGGTCGCATTAGCCGGATTCAGAACGTCAGACTCACTCCACGTTCGGCCATTGACGAATTCCACCACCAGGATGCTCTGCTCGGGCAGGTAGGCCACCACTCGCGGCGCCGCACCCGAGTCGGCTGCGGCGCGGCTGTTGAGGTGTTCGGCTTCCCGGTCGATCGCGAGCAGTGAACTTTGCTCCGAAGAAAGTCGGGCAACGTACACCCCATCCGGCGTTGTCACCTTGAGGTTGACGTTCGTCAGTCCGCCAGACAGCTCCTGGACAGACGTGCGGTTAGCCAGGACGTCCACGGTGTCCACACGAGCAAGAAGGTCATCGCTGATCATGGTGTCACTCCGACTACTTGATCTTGCTGTTCTCGTGGTCATAGGGGGCACGTAGGTGTAACGTGGCCGCGCTCAGCTCGCCTCCGATGTTGATCTCATACGTGCCGGCGTCGAGGAATTCACGGCTGACCACGCCGCCTTGCGGATTCCATAGGTACGCGAGTGCCACACATGCGTTGAGAGTCGTGCCAAACGCTGCCGACGTCACTTGGCCAACAGCAACCCCATCGCGAAGGACCAGTTCACCGCCCCACATCATGGGTGCAGAGTCGTTGAGCACGAGCGAAACCAGCCGGCGCGATGGCCCCGCTGCTTTGGCCGCGAGCACCTGTTCACGGCCGAGGAACGCAATGTCGGTATTGAGCTTGCAGGTGAAGGTGAGGCCCGCCTCGACAGGGTTGTACGTCGGATTCAACTCCGCACTGAAAGCTCGGTAGCCCTTTTCCAGTCGGAGTGCGTTGATGGCGTAGTAGCCGGCGTCCCGAATTCCGTGATCGGCACCGGCCTCTTTGAGAACGTCGTACACCCCGACCGCAAAATCCGCGGGCACGTAGAGTTCCCAGCCGCGCTCGCCGACGTACGTGAGGCGGGTAGCCCGGACTGTGAACGGGCCGACGTCGATTAGCTGCGAGGTTGAGAACGCGAAGCCCTCGTCGCTGAGATCAGCCCTCGATACGGACTCCAAGACAGATCGCGCTGCCGGTCCCATGACGCCAAGAACTGCGTACGCGCTCGAAATATCCACGACCTCGACCTGCATATCTGGTTCGCGATGGCGGCTGATCCACGACGCATCGCGAGCGACGGACGCTGAGCCGGTGACCCACAAGAACTCGTCATGGGCAGTTCGAGTCACCGTGACATCGGCCTCGTACGTGCCGCGGGCATTGAGGGCGCCGGTGTAGACAACGGTGCCCACCGGCACTGCGATGTCGGCGGTGCACAACCACTGAAGGAGGCGCTCTGCATCGGCTCCCTTGATCAGGAGTTTGCCGAACGACGTCTCGTCGAAGATTGCGACGTCATTTCGAGT
>CAIKEU010000101.1 GCA_903826575.1 uncultured bacterium | reverse complement strand
CCGCAGGGTCGCACGGGCGATCAAGGCATTGCGGGCGAGGCGGGTCCGCAGGGTCGCACGGGCGATCAAGGCATTGCGGGCGAGGCGGGTCCGCAGGGCCCGCAAGGTGATCAAGGTGTGCAGGGTGATCAAGGTCCCACTGGAAACAGCGGCCCACAGGGTTTTCCGGGTGATGCCGGACCTCAGGGTCCTGCTGGCCCATCCGGTCCGCAGGGCCCCGCGGGTCCAACAGGTGCGGCCGGATCAGATGGAACTGGCCCCGCCTTCTTCAACACCGGCCCCGCCACCGCATTCACCGCCAGTGACACCCACACATTGGCGCAACTAAGTCTGCCGGCCGGGACTTACTCGGTATTCGCCGACGTTTTCATTACCGGCGGAACGTCATCGGCCAGTGTGTCGACGCTGAACTGCGCCCTGTCTGCCGGGTCAGGCGCAAGTCGACTTACCCCGTCATGGCCGAGCATCAAGGAGCCGGAGGCAAATCTGCGCGATGACGTTGTCTGGATGCCCCCCGCACTCATCACCGTCACATCGTCGAGCCCAGCATCGGTGCAGGTTATGTGCGCATCGTTGAGTACTACCGGCTTCACGATGACCGGGACTGTGATGGCTACCCGCGTGACGAGTGCGTCGGTCAGTTAACCCCAGCAGGAGCGAGCGCCACTCTTTCTGAGCGGCAGCCTGGCATTGCAGACGAGACGTAGGCCACGTTGTGCCATGTCAGGCTGCCGACTCGTGAGGTTAGACCTAACCTTTAATAGTGACCACAGCCGCGCACCTTGTTCCGGGACATCCGGTCGTCGTGCGCACGGTCGTCCTGCCCGACGACATCGCGGCCAAGCCGTTGTTGTCGATGCTGCCAAAATCCACCCCGGTAAACACCTGGGTCCACGACGCGCCCAATTCAGATACGGGCTTGATCGGTTGGGGCGAAGCCGCTCGAATTGAGGTGTCGGGACGTGAGCGATTCTCGCGAGCTCAACGATGGTGGGTTGACTGGGTAGCCGACGCAGAGGTTGAGGACGCAATCCGACTTCCCGGCTCGGGGCCGATTGCATTTGCGAGTTTCGCATTCGACTCAACACCGGGCACATCTGTTGTGATCATTCCGGCGACGATCATCGGACGGCGTAACGGCATCTCATGGATCACTGTGACGGCTGGCAACTCACGGGACGTACGTCGCATGATCGACGAAACCATCACGAGTTTGCGTCACCCGGCCGCGGTTCCTGACGCGCCAAAGGGTCTGGCGTACTCCGACGGATCGCAGTCGATCAGTTCATGGCGGCATGCGGTTACCGAATCTGTCCGAAGGATCGACGAAGGCGGACTAGACAAAGTTGTGCTCGCCCGCGATGTCGTCGCGACGACGAGCACCGCGATCGACGCCCGCTACGTTCTCGGTCAGTTGGCCGCGCGCTACCCATCGTGCTGGACCTTCTCCGTTGACGGACTCATTGGCGCGACTCCAGAGATGCTCGTTCGACGAGTCGGTGACACCGTGACCTCCCGGGTGCTTGCCGGCACCGTCCGTCGCAGCTCTGATGCGACCTCGGATGCCTCACTTGCTGAGTCACTTCTCGATTCGGCGAAGGACCACGCCGAACACGCATACGCCGTGCAATCAGTCGCACAAGCTCTGTCCGCTCACTGCACCGATCTTGATGTGCCCGCGAGCCCACGACTTTTGCGTTTGGCCAACGTTCAGCATCTAGCAACAGATGTGTCCGGAGTCCTTGCTGACGGAGCAGCAGTTCTGGGGCTCGCAGCCTCACTGCACCCCACGGCCGCCGTCTGCGGTACCCCTACTGAACGAGCACTTGGAATCATTCGCGAGCTTGAGGGAATGGATCGTGGCCGTTACGCCGGCCCAGTTGGTTGGATGGATTCGCGCGGAGACGGTGAATTCGGCATTGCCCTGCGATGTGCACAGATCGAAAACGACCACCAACTGAGGCTTTTCGCCGGTTGCGGATTGGTGTCTGGATCAACCGCCGATGCTGAACTCGCGGAATCGGCCGCCAAGCTCGTCCCTATGCGTGACGCATTGGAATCGAACTAGGCATCCGCAACGATTGCCTTGCCAACGTCAACACTGATAGCACGCAGCAGGGCTGATTCGCCATCACGGTCGCCAACCTTGGCGATAATCACTCGGATACTTCCGGACACGGCCGCATCATCAAGTGCTGCCACAAGTTCGGTCACATCAGTTACAACGGCTACGCCATCTACAACCGCGGCCTTGGCCACCGTTGACAGATCGAGTCCCAGCGGCGTACCGAAAACCCGCTCGAAATGTTCACTCCCCGCCTGCTCCAACTGCGAGAAGATCCCGCCCCCGTCGTTATCAATAACAACGATCACAAGATCGGGACGCGGCTCGTCATCGCCCACGATCAGGCCATTGTGATCGTGCAGGAAGGTGAGATCACCGATCAACGCATAAGCGACCCCACCGGTCAGCGTGATGACATCAGCCTCGCCGGATTCATCGATGTGCACCGTTTGACGTGGGGTCTGATGCGCTAGAGCTGCACCCCACGCAGTAGAAATGAGTCCATCGATTCCGGAGGTACCTCGATTACCAATGACTGCAGGCGATTCGGAGTTTTCGCGGATGCGCGCGAACGATTCCAAATAGCGAACCGGCCATGAGGCACCAACAAGTAGGAGAGCAGATGAGTCGAGGACATCCCACAATGTGCGAGCCACATCTGGACCGGTAAGCCCCGGTGCGTTGTCGAGATGCTTTGAGATGATCGATGCCGCACGAACGTCTGCAGCAAGCCAACTATCGAGCCACGTGTCGTCGTACTCGTCGTACTCCATTGGCGGTTCAGGCACGACGGAGACAAAGACTGTCGCGTTGCGTGTGGGGTCAGGACGCCGCACAGCGTCTCGACCGTCAGCGACGAGCACGAGAGGCGCTTCACGAATGAGACGCAGGATCGATCGCGATAGACCAGGAGCACCAACGCAAATAACGATGTCGGGTTGATGTTCCTGCGCGAATGTCGCGTCCGCCAGCAGGATCGGACCATGGGCTATAGCGGTGTCACCACTTCGCGCGTTGCCGCTTGGTTCACTAATCAGTGGCCACCCACACGCCTCAGCAAGGGCGATAGCCGAGTCACTAGCTTCAATATCGGCAACATCCCCAACGACGACCACCCCACGGGCTGGCACAATCCGCGAACGGTCGGCATCGGGACCGGCAAGCAGCGCCAAGATCTCGTCGAGTGGCTGGGCCGCAGCCATTCCAAGGCGGGCATCGGCGGCAATCGGAAGTCGCTCATTTGGATCAGACCCAGGCACTGCCAAGCCGAGTGATTCGATCCATTCGTCATCACCATTGGGGACGAGTGGATCTCGGAACGGCACGTTTAGATGTACCGGGCCGGAGTTTGCCGCTTCGGTGCTGACGGCCACGGCGCGGGCCACCACCGACCTCCAGTAGCGCACCTGGCCTTCACGCGGTTCTGCAACACCTAGGTCATGTGACCAGCGCGCTATTCCGTCGAAGAATCGAGACTGATCGATGGTCTGACTCGCACCGGTGTCACGTAATTCCGGTGGACGATCTGCCGTTACGGCAATCACAGGAACCCCTGAGTAGCTCGCCTCAACCATCGCTGGCGCCAAGTTCGCTACGGCCGTTCCACTCGTGGTGACAACGGCTACCGGGTCGCCCGACACTTTGGCCAGACCCAGTGCGAGAAACGCTGCGCTACGTTCGTCGACCCGTACATGAAGGCGCAATTCACCGCGAGCATCGGCCGCCGCGATCGCCAATGCCAGGGATGCACTTCGGCTACCTGGTGCCAGAACAATTTCGCCGACGCCAGCGGCAATAAGTTCATCGACGATCACTCGCGCCATCGCGGTTGAGGGATTCATCACGACGACAGCGACTCCTCGAGAAGGTTACGTACCCGCATGAGGCGATCGTTCCACCACGCAACCCGATCGGCAGGAAGAGCAACTCGCGCGTCAGCAAGGCAGATTGGATCAGGGGTCAATCGCATGAAGGACAGTCTGCCGCGTTCCGGGGTTAACGTCTCCTCGGTGAGATCTTTTGCCAGCAGACGTCCCGTACCCAGACCACAGGCAAGAGGCTCATCTGGCAGCGCTGTCGCCAGCGCTAGAGAAGCGGCGAGCCCAACAGAGGTGTCCATCGACCCGCTGACCGTCACCGGTAGGCCAACACGCGCAACGATGTCGAGACAGGCACGAACACCACCAAGTGGAATCGCTTTCAGAATCATTACGTCCGCAGCATCGCGAATCAGTGCAACAACCTCATCATCAAGTGACGCGGCGAGCCGTAGGCCCTCATCGACGGCGAGCCGGACGGGGAGTCGCGACTTCAGTTCAGCCATCTCATCAAGGGTGCGACAGGGCTGCTCAACGTATTCAAGTCCGCCTGCGAGGTCGTTGAGAACCGCAATTCGATCTAGAGCCTGGTCGAGGGTCCAGCGGCCGTTAACGTCAATGCGAATAACGGCAGACTCGGCCCCGACCTCGTCTAAGGCGCTTCGAACAGCAGCTATTCGCGCTACGTCGTCGCTGAACTCCTGGCCCGATTCGGCCACTTTCACTTTCACAACGCGACAACCGTCCAAGACAACCGCATTTTCCGCCAAGGTTGCGGCTTGCTGGGCATCAACGGCCGGAATAATCGCATTGACCTCAACGCTGTCGCGAACTGGCATCGGCCAATCACCAGACGCCGCTTCGAATGCCGCACGTAGCCAGCGGGCCGCTATCTCATCGTCGTACTCAGTGAACGGCGCCCACTCACCCCAATTACGACCGATGCGCAGGAGAACACCCTCACGCTCAGTCACACCACGGAACCGCCCATTGAGCGGCACCACGAAAGGAATCGCTTCATCAAAGTGCAAGATTGGTGCCACGGGATCGAGATCGATTCGCTACGGACGCTTAGGGAATTTTTCGAACTCAGGACGACGCTTTTCCTTATAAGCATCGCGCCCCTCCTGCGCTTCCTCAGTCATGTAGAACAGCAAGGTCGCATCACCCGCCAACTGCTGGATACCCGCGAGCCCATCGTCGGCGGCATTGAGCGAGGCCTTCAGCATGCGCAGCGCAAGTGGCGATTCTGCCAGCATCTCTTTAGCCCAAGCGACCGTCTCACGCTCGAGATCCTCGAGCGGAACAACAGCATTAACCAAACCCCAGTCCAATGCTTGCTCGGCACCATACTGACGACACAGGAACCAGATTTCCCGAGCCCGCTTTTGACCAATCTGACGGGCCAACAGACCCGAGCCATAACCACCATCAAACGATCCAACCTTCGGACCGGTCTGGCCGAACCGCGCATTGTCTGCAGCAATCGTCAGATCACAGACGATGTGCAACACGTGACCACCACCGATGGCATAGCCGGCAACCATGGCAATGATCGGCTTAGGGGTTCGACGAATTTGAACCTGCAGATCGAGCACGTTAAGTCGGCCAATTCCGCGACGGGCCATCTCATCGTTGCCGATGTAACCATCGTCACCGCGAATGCGCTGATCACCACCACTGCAGAAAGCAGCGTCGCCCTGGCCCGTCAAGATAATGACGCCGACCTGATCGTCATCGCGGGCAAGATTGAAGGCCGATTGCAATTCGAACAACGTCTGCGGACGGAAGGCGTTACGTACCTCGGGCCGATTAATCGTAATCTTGGCAATTCCCGCATCATCGCCGGTCGAGACCTCGTACCGAATATCGGTGAAATCTCCCTGAAGTTCCCACTGCGCGCCCGGCGCGATACTTGAATGTGCAGGGTTCGTTGCCGCCGGTGAATCGGGGGCAGTTACCGGTGGGAGTTGGTAGCGAGTTCGCGAGTCCATCATCGTCCTTGTCCGTTGCGGGTTTCCTCGCTCACACTGGCCGATTGGCCGGTCGAAGCGTCATAGCGTGGAACGTGCGTTCCCAGCCTAGGGTGAGACTTGTGATGGAGCATCGCGAGGATCAATCAAACCACCTGGGACGGGCCGTCCGACTTCTGGAAATTCCTGCCGGCCCGGCTGGAGCGGCGGCACTTCTACCCCCGCTTGCTGACGCACTCGCCGGTGTTGGAGCCGCACTTGCCTTAGCCCCAGCAGGCACCGACGACTACGCCGAACGTATTCGCCGCGCAGTTGGCTTCGCCAACGATTCAACGCCGACCGTCGTCGATCCTGACATCGCATTGGTTCTCTCCACTAGCGGGTCACTCGGGCACCCCAAGGGCGTCCTGCTGCCCGCCGCGGCATTGTTAGCCAGCGCCCATGCCACCCACGAGTTCCTCGACGGACCGGGTAGTTGGCTGCTGGCAGTGCCTGTGACCTCCGTGGCAGGCGTTCAGGTACTTGTCCGGTCACTCGTCGCCCAAACCGAACCAGTCACGCTCTCGTCCATCGGCGGTGGCGGCGGTGGATTTGATCCCGCTGAATTTGCCGACAAGGTATGGGCTTTGGATCCTTCGCTGCCGGCCTACTGCTCACTGGTTCCCACGCAGATCGCTCGAATCCTCGAGCACCCGGCGGCCACCTCCGCGCTTCAGGGCTTTGACGCTGTACTCATAGGCGGAGCGCGGTTACCGGAAACAATTGCGGTGAAGTTGGACGATGCCTACGTGCAGTGGTACTCGACGTACGGGATGACTGAGACGTCCGGCGGAATGTTCTACAACGGCACCGCTCTCGACGGAGCACACGTCCGCTTGATTGACGTCGACGAATCTGGGGCAGGACGAATTGTTCTTGACGGGCCGATGATTGCTCGGGGTTACCTCAACGATCACCAGGCATCGGCCTTGGCGTTCAGCGAAGGCGCTCACCTGACGTCCGATCTCGGACGCATCGTCGAAGGCCGACTTGAGGTTATCGGCCGACTAGACGATGTCGTGCAGGTCGGCGGCATCAATGTGGCACTGGCAGCTATTGAGGAGATCCTCCAACGGCACTGCAAGGAGGTCGCCGTTCTTGCAGAGCCAGACGATACGTGGGGTAGCGCGATCACCGCCTACGTCTGTGAGCCACAAATGCCCGCCGACGAGTACCTAGCCGAGGTGGAGGCTATCCTCGGCCGCGCCGCTCGACCGAGATCTGTTGTCGTGGTCCCATCAATTCCCCACTCCCCCAACGGGAAACCCGACCGAGATGCGCTGAGGCGAACTCCCAATCCCAATCTGGCCCCCGCATCTGATGATGCGGCTCTGCGGCAATGACGGTGACCTGAAAGACTGAGCGCATCATGGCGAGTTTGAATCAGTGGATCGAAGGGGCACGTCCACGTACCCTGCCGGCGGCCATCGCACCCGTGCTCATTGGTACGTCGATTGCCTACGTTGAATTACACGGCAGTAGCGCAGGTGTCGACTGGGCCCCATTCGTGGTTCGTGCCCTAACGGCTCTGATCGTCGCCTTGGCTCTACAAATCGGCGTGAACTACTCCAACGACTACAGCGATGGAATCCGTGGAACTGACGAAGTTCGGGTCGGACCAGTTCGTTTGGTTGGGCAGAAACTTGCAAGTCCACAGTCGGTTAAATTTGCTGCCTTCGGGTGTTTCGGTGTGGCCGCCCTTGGTGGCTTAATCCTCGTACTGCTTACTGGCACATGGTGGCTCATCCTCGTCGGACTGGCAGCTATCGTCGCCGCCTGGTTCTACACCGGCGGTAAGCATCCGTACGGCTACGCCGGACTCGGCGAACTGTTCGTCTTCGTCTTCTTCGGGCTCGTGGCCGTGATGGGCTCGACGTACGTCCAAACACTGAACTTCCCGGGTCTTGCTGTTATCGGCGGAGTCGCAAGTGGTCTTCTGTCCGTCGCAATTTTGATCGTGAACAACCTGCGCGACATTCCAACGGACCGACTCAGCGGCAAACGCACCTTGGCAGTGCGCATAGGCGATCAAGCCACGCGAAACCTTTACTCGCTCACGATCATTGCGCCGTTCTTTCTTGCGGCGCTCATTGCGCTAACGGGTTACAAACCAGCGATCATCGCTCTCGGCGCGCTACCGCTTGCGATACCGCCACTTCGCATTGTGAGATCAGGTAGCAACGGACGGGACCTTATCCCCGCGCTCGCCGGTACCGGCAAATTGCTGCTTGCATTCGCGGTGTTACTCAGCCTTGGGCTCGTGATCTCCGCCTGATTCGGCAGCGCTCGGCGGCGTTGCGCCGAGGAAATCGTCATCGCCGTCCTCGGCTCTCGACGAGGCATCGATGCGCGCGTTCATCTTGCCAAACAGTGACGAGATTCCTCCGACCGCCTGCTGCCGGCGACGGTTCAGGACGAAAATTGACGCAACACCGGAGATGAGGAAGGCAAACACGATGAGCCAGACCTCGCGCAAACCAACGAGATAGAGCACTACCAGGACGACGATGAAGATCGCCAGTCGCCACGTTGTGTACAGCAGCACCGGATGTTGATCGGCCAGCGATTGTCCGACCTGCGGATCAGCTGATTCCGACATGGTGGGTTCGTCTGCAGAACTCATGGGTCAACCGTACGTGCAACCGCGAACATGGCGTTAACCGGCCGCAGCGGCTGGTCCAGCCCCAGGCTCATCCTGCGACGGGTCATCTGGACGCTCGCGCTTACGCTTCATCTTTTGAGACCACGTCTGATCGCCGAGCTGTCGCATGAAATCGGGGTCGTCGTCGGGCGCGGTGGGTGCGGTGCGGCCGGACAATAACCCGCCCCCAGAGCCAGCCCGTTGGGCGCGGCCCAGCAACAGCCACGCCACTCCCCCGAACCCCGGGAGCAGGATGACTACCAACAACCAGACAGCCTTCGGCAGCGATCGCACCGACCGCGCAGGAGTTTGAATGCAGTCGATCAACGCGTACAACGAAATGACGAACATCGCGCCGTAAATGATGAATCTCATCTGGTATCACCCCGTACCTAGAGAGTACGTCGGAAATGATCGCGGTGCGGCATCAGACCCCGGCGTATGAATGCAGACCCGTGATGACAAGATTCACGCCGAAGTAGTTGAACAAGAAGCAGCCGAAGGCGATCAGGGCGATCACCGAGGCCTTGCGACCCTTCCACCCGGCCGTTGCACGAGCGTGCAGGTAGGCGGCGTAGGCAACCCAGGTGATGAACGCCCACGTCTCCTTAGGATCCCAGCCCCAGTAGCGACCCCACGCGCTCTCCGCCCAAATGGCACCTGCCACGATCGCAAATGTCCACAGCGGAAACATGAATGCGTGAATCCGGTACGCCATTGCATCCAAGGATGCGGCCGGTGGAAGACGCCGGGCCAACCAATCGAGCATGTAGGGCTTTTGGGCGAGGGCTCGCCGTTCGCCCGCATCAGCGACAAGGAACAACATCGTCACTGCAGCCCCAACGCAGAACGCACCACCACAAATGACAGCGGCCGAAACGTGGATGACAAGCCAATACGACTTCAACGCGGGGACCAGTTGTTCGGCGTCGGTGTACAACACCGAAACAGCCAGACCCAGGGTGAGCAATACCGGCACAACAACAAAGATTCCAAGCCAGCGAATGTCCCGCTTTAGCGAAAGAATCAAAAAGGCCAGCGAGACTGCGAAAGCCGACGTGATGGAAAACTCGTACATGTTTCCCCACGGCACGCGGCCGACGGAAAGTCCGCGAAGCAGAACCCCAACTCCAAGCAGGAGCGTCGCCAACCACGTGATGGACATTGCGATGTTGGCCGAGCGACGACCGGGGGGTAGAGCGCCATCATTGGGGCCGCCCACCGTCGTCTCAACTCGCGTGGCAACGGCAACGCCGCCGGACTGCCCTTCGGCAGGAACTGCGGCTGCAGGCACAAGATCGCGTCCGCGAGTGGCCGCCATGGAGACAGCGAATGTGATCATGGCGATCGTGTACGTCACCATCGCCGCATAAACGAAGCGATTGCTGAACTCCGCCAGCGTCACGTTTACCATCGAACTGTCCTCCTACTGCATCGGTACCGAGGTCGCTCGGCCGACTAATTGCGTGGCAAGCGCCTCAACATCATCAGATACCGAAGCATGCTCAGAACGGGTCATACCGGCGATCTCCATAACGGTACCGCCTCCCGGTGAAGTCGACACCTTGACCCATAGTCTGCGACGACGCACCAGAAGTGACAGCGCCAACCCTGTGATGGCAGCAATCGCACTGGCAAGTGCCCAGCCCTGGCCGGGATCATGTGCCACGGTGAAGGAGGACCACAGTTTGAACCCGTCGAAGGTGACCGTTCCATGCCCCTGCGGAAGGGTCCACGATTCGCCTGGCCGCATGGCCTTGATTCCCAACCGCTGCATGTGCGAGGTGTCCAACTTGTAGACGGACTGCGGCCGACCACTGTCGAGGCCGAGGTCGCCATCCCACGCAGACATGAAAACGGCCGGATCATCGGGGGCTGGGAATGTGGAGTGCGGGCCAAGGATCTGATCCACTGCTGCTGTCGGCAAAAAGAATCCAGTCAGACCAAGTTGTGGGACGGTGTCGGGTGCCTTGACGACGCCGGTCGATGTGTAATTACCGTCTTGCGGCAAAAACACCACCGTGTCACGAAAGACAACCGCACCCTTGGGGTCGCGGATCGTGAACGTTGGGGCGTAGCCGTGGCCAACTAGATACGTCTTAACACCACCGATGTCGAGCGGGTCGTTGACTTGGATCAACTTTCCATATGGTGCTGCACCCGGTTCATCTCGAACAGTAACCTTGGCGGCGAATTCCCGAGCCGCTCCATTTTGTTGGCCACCTCGTTGGTAATCAGCAGTGAATTTATCGAGGGTGAACGTGAACGGCGGCAACGCTGAGTCGTCGAAAAGCCGACCAGGCTGGAACGAATCGAATTGCGAGCGCGTGTCAGCAAATGATGAACCCTCGCGAACAATCACCGTCCCCCGGAATCCGGCCAGAGAACCAAGGCCGACGGCGGCGAGCAAACACAGTAATGCCATGTGGAACAGCAGATTTCCGGTTTCGCGAGCGTACCCCTTCTCCGCCGCCACCCAGCCGGTCTGTCCGTCAAACTCCTGGGCGTCAACCCGCCAACGACTCTTCTTGAGGTGTGCCGCGGCAAGACCCAAGACATCAGCAGCCGACTCACCCGCCAACATCGGCAGGGTTCTGTAGTCGCTAAGCCGGGAAAGGTTCTTAGGTGCCGCCGGTGGACGTGAGCGCAGGATGCGCCAGTGGGCGATCATGCGCGGAATCACGCAGCCCGCCAACGAGACGAACAAAAGTAGGTAGATCGCAGCAAACCACGGTGACGCGAAGACGTCGAACATGCCCAACTTGTCGAGGAAGCGACCAACCGTCGGGCTGTCGATGATGTACTGATTTACCTTGATGGGATTAGATCCGCGTTGCGGAAAAATCGATCCCGGAATCGATGCCAAAGCGAGTAGGAACAGCAAAATCAACGCGGTTCGCATACTCGTCAGCGTGCGCCACACCCAACGCAACCAGCCCACAATGCCAAACTCAGCCTGAGTTACTTCAACAGGCTGTGTCGACAGCTGCGGCGTGCCTTCGTGCGTGGCATCAGTGCGCAGCTCGGTCATAGTGCCACCCCAAAACTGCTAGCCCATGACCGCAGGGCGATCGTGACGTTATCCCACACACCCGTCACAAGTAGCACCCCAATCACAACCAGAAGACCGCCGCCGAATTTCATCACCAGATCGCTACGCTGACGAACCCACGACATCGCGCCGAGTGCCCGCCGGAACATCAATCCGACTATGACAAACGGTAACCCGAGGCCGAGACAATAGACGAATGAAAGCAGTGCACCCCGGCCGGCACTTCCCTGCGTGAACGCCAACGTCTGCACTGCGGCAAGGGTTGGTCCGATGCACGGCGTCCAGCCAAGCCCGAACAAAACACCGAGCGCCGGAGCCGCCCAGACTCCCCAATCGGGAATTCGATGGAGACGAAACTCACGCTGCAGTCCTGGCAGCACACCCATAAAACTGAGACCAAGAACGATGACGACGACGCCTAAAATGCGCGTGATGGGCTGTTGATAGCGAACGAGCGCTTCACCGAGTGCGCCGAATAACAGGCCGTAGGCCACGAATACCAAACTGAAACCAAATACGAACAGCACAGAGCCCAGGAGCACTCGGCTCTTCGTACTAGCCGATTGGCCGCTCGTCTCCCCAGACAGTTCAGCTCCCGTTAGACCTGTGACGAAGGAGAGATAGCCAGGTACCAGCGGCAGCACACACGGGCTTAGAAACGACACCGCCCCCGCTGCAAAAGCAATCGGGACTGCCAAAAGTAGAGAACCAGAGACTACGGTTTCTGCAGAACTCATGACATTAGCCGTGTGACTCGCGAACCACTGGCTCGACCAAGCCCAATAGTCGTGAGGCATCAACCGGCCCTAGGGCCCGTGCCGCTACTCGTCCCTGGGCGTCGAGTACCAGCGTGGTCGGGATCGCCGACGGGGGAAGTTTCCTTCCGAAGGCAAGGATCAACGAGTTGTCGGAGTCGAACATTGACGGATAGGAAATATCGAACCGATCGACGAAGGCACGCGCGTTGTCAACCGAATCTTTACTACCCGAAACCACCCCAACAAACTCAACCCCCTTCGCGGCCGTTTGGCTATGCACCTTTTCAAGTGCCGCCGCCTCACCACGACAGGGCGCACACCACGATGCCCAGACGTTGACTACAACCACATGTCCCTTGTGGTCTGCCAGCTTCCACAAAGAACCATCAAGCGTTTTACCCGCAAGGCTGATTGCGGGATCGCGTTCCGCTGGAGCCAGAATCACCGTCGAACCATCGCCTGCCACGTAATGCTCGGAGTTATCCGTCGATCCTGTCGTTGCCGAACAACCGGACAGTACAGAGATGGCCAAAACGGTTACCGCGATAACTTTGATGCGCACGTAACCCTCCTCACCACGACGTCCATGAACACGTATGACTCTGACCAACTAGAACTCTGAACAATTAACTTCTGTCTTTATCTGAAGCCCGCCGTCATCGTTCGCGCTCCAGATAAAGCGACGCCCGAGGCCAGCTTTACGTTCCCTATGCGCCCGTCGCCTTTTGAGCCGCCGATCCGCCTTTGCGCACAAGGTCGGCAGCCGGCTCGGTGTAAGTAATGGCCGCAAGGCGATCCCCGTCAAAGGTCAACGACGTTAGGCTCGCAAGATTGCATTGACGGCTGCGTGGATCGTGAACGAAGCGACGATTCTCCGCATCCAAACGCGCAACCCAAACTGGCAACTGGTGACTTACCAAAACCGCTTCATGGCCACGCGCCTGTTCACGTGCAGTTTGAACTGCCCCCCGCATCCGAGCGGCAACATCGACGTACGGCTCGCCCCAACTAGGGCGGAACGGGTTGTACAGGTGGCGCCAGGTCTTCGGCTGACGTAGAACTCCATCGCCAACTGCGACTCGTTGACCTTCGAAAATATTGTCGGCCTCAATGAGGCGCTCATCGGTACCAACGATGATCCCTTTGCGGGCGGCCAGCGGCGCGGCCGTTTCCTGAGCGCGATCAAGTGGGGATGAGGTAATCAAGGCGATATCACGCCGTTGAAGAACTTCACCGATACGCTCGGCCATCTCGCGGCCCAGCTCTGACAAATGAAAATCGGGGAGTCGACCGTAGAGGACCTTGTCCGGGTTGTAGACCTCGCCGTGACGAAGCAGATGGACGATCGTTTGCTCGCTCACACGAACTCCTTGGCAATATCGGGATGAGCTGCGGCAGCAGCTTTCGCAGCCGCAGGTAATGCGCTGACAAGACGATCGAGCGCATTGTCGTCGTGCGCCGCCGAAACGAACCACGCCTCGTATGCACTTGGCGGCAGGTAAACCCCGTTATCGAGAAGCGAGTGGAAGAACGCGGTGTAACGCCACGCCTCCTGTTCGCGGGCCTGATCGTAATTGTCCGGTGCTTGTTCACTGAAGAAAATGCTGAACAGGTTTCCCGCCGTGGCCAAGGTGTGAACAACACCCTCATCGCCTAGCGCATCCGACACCAAGCGGCCGACCCGATCAGCCGTGCGATCAAGTGCCTCGTACATCTCGGGACTGCACTGCATAAGGGTGGCCAGACCACATGCGGCAGCGACCGGATTTCCCGCGAGTGTGCCTGCTTGGTAGACCGGACCAGCGGGCGCGAGATGACTCATAATCTCTGCACGACCACCGAATGCAGCCGCCGGAAGACCACCACCCATCACCTTGCCGAAGGTGACCAGGTCTGGCGACCAATCTGCACCCGCGCGATTTTCCAGCTCGAGCCAGCCACCGCGAGCGACCCGGAACCCAGTCATAACCTCGTCGATGACCAATAGCGCCCCGTACTCATGGGCGATCCGGGCAAGCTCCCCGTTGAAGCCATCTCGCGGTGCCACCACACCCATATTGGCCGCCGCTGCCTCGGTAATAACGGCGGCAATATCCGAACCATGCTCGGCAAAGGCCGCTTCCACGGCAGCCACATCGTTATACGCAAGCACGATCGTCTCGTGCGCCTGCGCTCCGGTTACGCCGGGAGTATCTGGAAGTGCGAACGTCGCCAACCCTGAGCCTGCGGCGGCCAGTAGTGAATCAACATGTCCGTGATAGCAGCCAGCAAACTTGACGACCTTGGATCGCCCGGTGAACCCACGGGCTAGACGGATCGCGGACATCGTCGCCTCGGTGCCACTGCTGACGAGGCGAACCTGATCGACTGCGTCAACTCGCGAGACGATCTCTTCGGCCAGCAGGACCTCGCCTGCCGTTGGCGTACCGAAACTAAATCCATGGGTGGCCGCTCGCTGAATCGCGTCAACAACGGTCGGATGCGCGTGACCTAAAACCATTGGGCCCCATGAACAAACGAGATCGAGGTACTCGCGTCCGTCTACGTCAACGAGGTACGGGCCGTGGCCGGACGCCATAAACCGCGGCGTGCCCCCCACGGCCTTGAAGGCACGCACCGGCGAGTTAACTCCGCCAGGGGTGACTGCTCGTCCACGCGCAAAAAGCGCTTGTGATTCAGGAGCCAAATCGGGGTAGGTCACAATGATCCTTCGCTAATCCAACGTGCGATTTCGGCTGCCCAATAGGTGAGAACAATGTCCGCACCTGCGCGGTGAATACCCGTGACAGACTCGGTGATTGCACGATCACGATCGATCCAGCCACGTTCGGCGGCTGCCTCGATCATCGCGTATTCGCCAGATACCTGATACGCCGCGACTGGTACGTCCGAAACATCGGCGACCTCTCGCAGGATGTCGAGATAGGCGCCGGCGGGTTTAACCATCACCATGTCAGCACCTTCTTCAATGTCGAGGCGGACCTCACGTGATGCCTCACGACGATTGGCGACGTCTTGCTGATAGGCACGACGATCACCGCGCAGTTGTGAATCAACGGCCTCGCGGAATGGTCCATAAAGAGCCGACGCGTACTTGGCCGCGTACGCCAAGATGGCCACATCGGTGCAACCAACGTCATCGAGTGCTGTACGCACGTGGCCCACCTGACCGTCCATCATTCCGCTCGTACCAACGATGTCGGCTCCTGCGTGGGCAAGTGAGATGGCCATTTCGGCATAGCGATCTAGGGTCGCGTCATTGTCGACCGCACCGTTGGCGGCAAGAACTCCGCAATGGCCGTGATCGGTGAATTCGTCGAGACACAGATCGGCCATGACGATCAAATCGTCACCGAATGCGCCCTTGAGATCGGCGATGGCCACGTTCAAGATGCCATCCGGATCACTAGCCCCCGATCCCACTGCGTCACGGGAGTTCGGAACTCCAAACACCATCACGCCACCAAGCCCCAGCAGGTACGCCTCACGAGCCGCATCGATGAGCGAGGCACGTGAATGCTGAACCACTCCCGGAAGCGACGAGATTGGATGCGGCTGATCGAGCCCTTCACGAACGAAGACAGGCAAGACCAAACCCGCAGGATGCAGGCGAGTCTCAGCAACCAACCTGCGCATCGCAGGTGATTGCCGTAACCGTCGAGGCCGTTCGATCGGGAAAGTCATCGTCAGGTCGCCTTACGACGTGATCCACCGCGGCGCTTACTCGGACGCCATACCGTCTCGCCAACCTCTAGTGCTGCAAGCCGAAGTGCGTCACCATGCGCTGCGAGCGCTTCGGCGAGAACTGCAACGGATGGAGTTTCAGCTAGGACATCGACACGAAGCCCATGCTCTTCAGCCGTCTTCGCCGTCGCTGGCCCAATGCAGGCAATAACCGTTGTGGCATGTGGCTTGCCTGCGATACCGACAAGATTTCGCACGGTACTCGAGGAGGTGAACAGAACCGCATCAAAGCCGCCGGTCTTGATCGCCTCGCGGGTTTCGGCGGGCGGCGGGGCAGCCCGAACAGTGCGGTAGGCGGTGACATCCTCGATCTCCCAGCCGAGTTCGATCAGACCGGCCACCAGAGTGTCGGTCGCGATGTCGGCGCGCGGAAGGAATACCCGATTCATTGGATCGTAGATCGGATCGAATTCCGGGAAGTCTTCCAACAGGCCGGCACTGCTCTGCTCACCTGAAGGAACGAGATCTGGCCGGACACCGAAGGCCGTCAAAGCCGCTGCCGTCTGCTCGCCGACAGCCGCAACCTTCAGACCAGCAAATGCTCGTGCGTCGAGGCCGTACTCTTCGAACTTCTCACGAACAGCGCGCACTGCATTAACACTGGTGAAGGCAACCCATTGGAATCGACCCGACACCAAACCAGTGATGGCACGATCCATCTGCTGTGGGGTGCGAGGCGGTTCAACCGAAATCGTCGGAACTTCAACGCCCACGGCTCCGTAGCGCGTCAACTGCTCGGATAGGGCACCGGCCTGCTCCTTGGTGCGCGGCACGAGAACCCGCCACCCGAACAGTGGCTTGGTTTCGAACCACGACAACTTGTCGCGCATCCCGACGGTTTCGCCGATGACAACGAGTCCGGGACCTGCCTGCTTAGAAGCCTTGACGGCTGCAGCAATCTCCGCGATCGTCGTGACAACGGTGCGTTGTTCAACCGTAGTCCCACCACGGGTGATCGCGATTGGGGTTGTCGCCGGACGTCCCGCCGCACCCAGGGCGCGGGCGATCTCGACGATGCGATCGGCCCCACCGAGCACGACGATCGTTACTCGAGGGTCGACGTGATGTGACCAGTCCACAGCCGGATCATCAACATCGACAACCCGAACCTCACGCGCCTTACCACCGAGCAAGCCGATGCCCGCGTAGGCCGGGATGCCCGTCAGCGTCGAGACGCCAGGTGCGATATCGAATGCCACTTTGTTCTTGACCAGAACCGCGGCCTCAGTGGGCAGGGCACCATCGAGTAACGGGTCACCGGAGAAGAGGCGGACGACATTACGTCCCCCCTTCGCCGCATCCGCAACGAGTTTGGCGCGCAACGCGTTTTCCAATGGCAATCCGTAGTCGTCGAGTGCGGACACGACGTCAGTGCCGTCAGACACGAACATGCGGGCCAAATCGACAACATCGATGTCGGCAATCACTACATCCGCATCGCGCAATAGCGACGCAGCGCGCAGCGTGATCAGATCTGGGTCACCAGGTCCGACTGCAACGAGCGAAACCGAGCCGATGGGCTTGGTACGGGTACGGGACGTGCTGGCGCTCATGCGGCGCCTCCCTTCACGGGACGTGAGGTACTGGATTCCGTTGCAGCTAAAAGTTCCTTGGCCAACTCACGGCCTAGTCGCTCGGCGTCTGCGCTGTCTCCGGTGACGGACTTTCGGATGTGACCTGAACCCTCGCTTGCGCCAAGGAATCCGGCTAGGTGGAGCATTGAGGTACCTGATTCGTTGGACAAGGTGGCGTAGGCACCCACGGGTGCCGAACACCCCGCTTCCAACGCAGCAAGTAGCGCTCGTTCTGCAGTTACGGCCAGTCGAGTATCGGCGTGGTCGAGTTCTGCAAGGGCCGTACGTAATCGTTCGTCGTCATTGACGAGACGAGATTCAACTGCCAACGCACCCTGCCCAGGTGCGGGCAACATGTCAGCAAAATCGAGGAACTGACTCACGTCCGCAAGACGACCAAGGCGTTCGAGTCCAGCCTGAGCTAAGACAACTGCGTCGACGGAACCCTGATCAACGAGCGCGATTCTGGTATCGACGTTTCCGCGAACCCCAACCACCTCGAGATCGGGACGTAGGACCTTCATTTGGCTGGCCCGCCTCGGCGAACCTGTGCCGATTCGAGCCCCGGTCGGCAAGGTCTGGAGAGTCAGCCCATCGCGCGCGATCAAGACATCGTGAGCAGACGCACGGGGTGGAATGGCCGCGACCATCAGACCCTGCGCCGCAGCCGTTGGTAGATCTTTGAGTGAATGAACGGCTAGATCCGCTTGCCCGTTGAGCACAGCCTCACGAACCGCGGTAACAAACACACCAACGCCACCCATCAGTGCCAATGGGGTCGTCTGATCCGCGTCGCCATGGGTTCGAATCTCAACGAGTTCCACCGTCTCGCCGAGCCGCAGCGACAGTGCATTTGCGATGGCCTGAGATTGGGTGCGCGCTAGGGCGCTTGCCCGCGTCGCCACTCGAATGGCTGTCATGAGACACCACCAAGGAGTTCGTCGTACGAAGCAGCGCCCGAGATCGGCTGCGCGGCGGCGCCAGAAGGGTTGCCGAAAGACTCGAACTTCACGTCCGTCGACGCCCTGAGCTGACTAATCGCCTCGGGATCAAGGTCAAACAACAGGTGCAACGCCTGCGCAAAACGCGTCCCGTCGGTCTCCGCGGCGAGTTCCTTCATGCGCACCGTTGGCGTATGCAAAAGCGTCGAGACAGCTCGTCGAAGTGAGCGCGCGAACTCTGCCGCAGTCGCATCATCAATGGCTGGTAATCGAAGTCGAAGCCGCTCTAACTCCGCGTCAACAACCTCGTCGGCGCGTGCCCGGAGCGAGACGACGACTGGCTCCACACGTTGAGCAGCGATTACGCCAATGAATGCAGCAACCTCTTCGGCAACAATGGACCGCGCGGCAGCCACGTCCTGCTCAGAGACGTGCGCGCCGGGCGCCCCTGACAGCGACGCCAGATCAATGCGCGTGACGAGCGGTATCTGGCTTATTTCAGGCTCAGAGTCATGCGGTAGCGCAAGATCGACAACGGTCAGTGGCCGATCACGTTCAACCATCGCTGCACGAACCACCTGCTCGTCGAGAATGATCCCCGCAGCACCGGTACACGTCACGACGACGTCAGCGTCGGCAAGGGCGCTGGACATGTCCTTAAAATCGATCGCCTGTGCAGACAGTGACTCCGCTAGCCGTACACCGTTCGCCATCGTCCGATTGGCTATCACTACCGAGGCGCCGGCACGGGTCAGGACCGTCGCTGCCAGCGAACTCATCGCTCCAGCCCCGATCACCAATGCACGACGACCGTCTAGCGATCCGCCGATGTCACCTGCAGCCATATCCAGCGCGACCGTGACCACTGAGGCGCCGGCATGGTCGATCCCCGTTTCATGGTGAACTCGCTTACCCACGCGAAGGGCCGTCTGAACGAGATCGTTCAGTGAACGGCCGATCGTGGCCCACTCCTGAGACAACCGAAGCGCGTTACGAACCTGACCCAGGATCTGCGTCTCACCAACGACCATGGAATCGAGTCCGGAGGTTACGTCGAAAAGATGCTGAACGGCACGCTCTTCATAACGCACGTAAACGTGGGGGGTTAACTCGTCGCGAGCGATACCTGCCATTTTGGCCAATCGTTCGGTGACATCAACAACGCCGCCGTGAAACTTCGTGACATCGGCGTAGACCTCAACTCGGTTACACGTCGCGACAACCATCACTTCGGCAACATGCGGAGAGGCGAACAAATCGATGACGAGTTCTTGCACCTGCTGCTCGACGAGCGCGACCCGATCAAGTAGCGACACCGGCGCGGTGCGGTGAGAAACTCCGACAACTAAGACCGTCACACGATCACCTCGTGCGCATCGCCCCGGCGCTGCTCATGAAAGGCCAGGATCTGCAATTCGGTTGCGAGATCAACCTTGCGGACATGGACAGCAGAAGATGTCGTCAGCACTACCGGTGCGAAATTAAGAATGCTCGTGACGCCACAGTCAACAAGGCGATCGCAGACGTCTTGTGCGGCCGCGGCGGGTGTGGCGATGACACCGATGAGGGCGTCGACCTCTGTCACAATCTTTTCCAGATCATCGAGTGAATGGATCATGAGTGTCTGCCCATCTCGACCTACGGTGATGGTCTCACCGACCAGCGCGGGATCGGCGTCGATTAGACCCACAACGCGAAAACCTCGGTTGGCAAAGCCGCCGTAATTGGCCAACGCATGGCCAAGGTTTCCCACGCCAACAATCACAACGGGCCAATCCTGCGTCAGGCCAAGCTCGCGCTGGATTTGGTAGAGCAAGTACGCCGCGTCGTATCCGACGCCGCGGGTTCCATAGGAACCGAGAAAGGAAAGGTCCTTGCGAAGTTTGGCACTTGAGACACCACTGGCCGCGGCGAGTTCTTCAGACGACACAGTGATGATTCCGCGTTCAGTGATCTGAGACAGCACGCGGTGGTAGATCGGGAGCCGGGCCACGGTCGCCTCGGGGATGCCACGTCGCAGCGCATCGTTCGCGCGACTGTTCGGCATAGTTATCAACCCCAAGGCAGTAGATCCCTCGAGCGTAGGTAGTTGTGAACGTATGCACAAAGTGAGATGGGTCTATCCGTCCACGATGTGGACATCTCACCCTGTGACGTGTGTCACAAGTTTCAACCCCCGGTGCTTCAATTTGACATTCAGACGGCGGAGCCGTAAAGACGCTCAAATTGCCTATCCCCGTTGGGATTACGAGCGCGCGGCCACCCGCTCAGCACGCGCTGACCGCTTTTCCTCGAAGCGCTTAGCGGTCTCATCCAGATCCGCCATGAAGGTCGCAAGTTCATCACGAGCCCGCTCGCCAATCGCCCCAAAGTCAGTGCGATCCCATACATTCCACGCTCTCAACACGGGTGCGAGAACCTCGTCGTGGTGGATGCGCAGGTCGTAAATACCCGCCATAGCGATGGCGAACGATCGACGGGCAAAGCCGTCTACTTCACTGCCCGGCATAGCAAAGTTTTGTGCCACGTCGAGTACGGCCACCATGGACGCGTCAGGCGCAGCATCGAAGGCTGCGCCCATGATGTTGCGGTAGAATAGCATGTGCAGGTTCTCGTCAGCGGCAATTCGGGCCAAAAGTCGATCTAGGCCCTCATCAGTTGTGTGGCGGCCAGTGTTGCGGTGGGAGATCCGCGTTGCGAGTTCTTGGAACGACACATATCCCATGGATTTGAGGACATGCTCCTCATTCGACGATTCGAAGCCGCGGCTCATATGCGCCATCCGCTCCTGCTCTAGGACTACCGGGTCAACCGCACGGGTGACGGTCATGTAGTCGCGCATCGCGATCGCATGCCTAGCTTCCTCGGCGGTCCACCGCTGAACCCACTCACCCCATGCACTCTCACGGCCGGTGATGTCAGAAAGCGCACGGTGGTAACTAGGCAGATTGTCCTCCGTTAGGAGGTTGACCACTAGGGCGGTTCGAGCGACACCATCTACTGGCGACTGCTCTTCATTCCACGGCTCACCGCCGTAAATTCCATCGAAGTTTGTGCCCTGCGCCCACGGAACGTACTCATGGGGCATCCAGTTCTTGACCATCGACAGGTGACGATCAAGTTCCGCTGCAGCAAGCGGTTCCAACTCACGGACGAGTTGCGCCGAATCGGCAAGTTCTTCGAGGGTGGGCATCGAATCTCCAAACGTGGTTACGCGACCGTAGCCTACGTACACCTTACCGCCCACCCGTTGCGACACAACCGCTCATGGTCGCAAACAACTGATCAGTGTTCGGTCAAAGCGCGACGTAGCCGATCAGCATCTACCCGCCAGAAATCGTGGGGCTGGCCGTCCACCAACGTGACAGGGATCCGCTCCCAATACAGGTCTGCCAGCTCCGGATCCTCGAGTATCGAGAGCTCAACGAATGATTCACCGGTCTGCAAGCACACCCGCTCTATCACCGCTCGGGCCTGCTCACACAGATGGCAATCTGGCTTACCAATCAGGCTCACCCGGGCGACGATTGGTTCAGGATCCACAGAACGATCCTGTCACACGCGAAACTAGGTACCCTTACGTACGTGGACGTATCAAGTGACGACGAGCTGAACGCGAATCTGCTGCACGCCTCACAGCTGGCCGGTGAAGCATCTGCGGCCGCCGCCGCCGTCCATCAAACAGGCGCCGTAGAGCAGGACCCAACCGGCGCAGCCTTTTTTGACGTGGACAACACAGTCATGCGCGGGGCCAGTATTTTTCACCTCGCCCGCGGGATGGCCCGCCGCAAGTTTTTTACGGTTCGCGAGGTCAGCGACTTTGCCCTCAAGCAAGCCAAATTCGTGATCAATGGCTCAGAAGACCTTGAAGACATGGCCCAAGCGACGGAAGCAGCACTGGCTTTCGTCAAGGGCAGGCGTGTTGACGATGTCGTGAGCCTCGGCGAAGAGATTTTCGATGAGCTGATGGCCCGCAAGCTATGGCCCGGAACCCTGGCACTTGCCCAAGGTCATTTAGACAGAGGCCAGCGGGTGTGGCTCGTCACCGCAACACCCGTCGAGCTGGCGTCGATCATTGCCCAACGCCTGGGCCTGACGGGAGCCTTAGGGACAGTCAGTGAAATCGTCGATGGTGTCTACACCGGCAGGCTTGTCGGAGCACCACTACATGGCAAGGCCAAGGCCGAAGCCGTACGAGCGTTAGCCGAGCGTGAGGGACTCGAGCTTGTTCGCTGCACGGCCTACTCAGACTCGGCAAATGACGTTCCCATGCTGTCTGCAGTCGGACGTGCCGTGGCGGTCAATCCCGACTCAGCCCTGCGTTCACATGCCAGGGCGGTCGGATGGGAGATCCATGATTACCGACGAACTCGCTTCGCGACTCACTATTACATTCCGGCCGGGCTAGCCGCAGCCGCGGGGGTCGGCGTGGGCATCGGCATCGGTATCGGTGCCGCCCGGGTGCGTAAAGACGGCTGGCCGACGCTCTAGGCAACGAACGCTATCGCCACACAGACTGACGCTCGGTCAAGAGTCGGTATAGCGACTGCTGAATCGTGTCTCGGACATCATCGGCAAGGTTAAAGACCAAAAGCGCATCGTCTGCCGAACCCACCGGATAATGATCGGTCGGGATCGGCTCACCGAATTCGATGATCCATTTACTCGGTAGCGGAACCATTCCTACTGGCCCGAGCAACGGGAACGTCGGTGTTATCGGGAAGTACGGGAGATTGAAGAGGCGAGCAAGCGGGGTGAAGTTTGCCAGCATCGGATACGTCTCCTCCGCGCCCACAATCGACACTGGGATGATGGGCACCTGCGCCTTGAGCGCTGACGCGATGAAGCCACCGCGCCCGAATCGCTGCAACTTGTATCGCTCGCTGAACTTCTTGCCGACACCCTTAAATCCTTCGGGCCAGACGGCCACCAACTCACCTGCGTCAAGGAGTCGATCTGAATCGGCGTTACACGCCAACGTATGTCCAGCTTTGCGAGCCACTTCACCGAGAAATGGTGTTGAGAAGACCAAGTTTGCGCCAAGCATTCTCAAGTGGCGGTGCGCCGAGTGATGATCGTGTACGGCCAGTTGCGTCATCAGCGAATCAAGGGCCACCGTGCCTGAGTGATTCGCGACGATGAGTGCCCCACCCTCGGACGGAATGTTCTCGATCCCGCGCACGTCGACTCGGAACCACTCCTGATAGAGCGGCCGCAACGACGCAAGCAGTACGTGATCGGTGAGATCAGCGTCGTAGCCAAATTCATCGACCGTGTAATCACCCGTCACCCGACGCCGTAGGAAATCCAACCACTCTGCAACGGCCCCCGCCGTCGGCGTACCCGGCTGCGCTTGTGGCAGGTCGCGGGCGGGCGTTGCGTCAACCGAGCTGAGTCGACGACGATTTCGTGCCTCGTCATCTTCGAAAGGAATGATCTGCGCGTCAACCATCATCCACCGGCCATCTGCTCGGCAGCTTCACTCTTCGTCGCCGAACCGAGTGCATGGGCGATGTTGCGTTCTAAGGATTCAAGTCGCTCACCTGGCAGGGAGTATGGCAGCTCTCGAACCCGGAGGAACTCGGCGAAGGCTTCCGGCGTGGTGTACCGCGGAGTAAAACCGAACTTTTCCTTTAACCGCGTCGTATCCAACCCCCGGCCGTAAGTCAGATAACGAATCTGATCCGCGGTGAAGTCAGCAAAGCCCGCACGCTTAACCCAACTACCGACGGTTGCCATAAGCGGTTCGAACACCGGAACAGTGGCCTTACCGGCCTGCCGGGTTGCTTGAGACAGCATCAGAAAGTCGTCACCGGCCACGTTGAATACACCCGGATGTTCGCCAAGAGCCGCCAGCCGGATTACCTCGAGTCCATCGTCCTCGTAGATAAACTGCAGCCGAGCATCGTGGCCGAGCACCGTCGGGATAACCGGTAACGCGAAATAGTCAGCCATCGGAGTCGCGGCTTTCGGACCGAGGAAGTTTGCAAAGCGCAATGTCGTCACGCACACGTCGGGGCGACGTCGGCTGAAGGCGCGAACGTAACCTTCCACATCAACCGAATCCTTGGCCCAACCGGAAGTTGGCGGGTGTCGCGGCTCGGTGTCTTCAGTGAAGAGCGCCGGATCCTTGGGTCCGGAGCCGTACACCGTCGACGAGGACTTCATAACGAATTTCGTAATGGTGCCGACTCGCTGACACGCGGCAAGTAACTGCATCGATCCGATGACGTTGATTTCCTTCATCGTCGACCGGCCACCTGCCTGGACGGGGGTCGAGATGACGCCCATGTGCACAACGGTGTCAGCGCCGGTTGCAGTCAAAACTTTTGAGATAACCGGATTGCGAATATCCGCTCGGAAAAATTCTGCTCCACCGATGTCTTCACGCGGAGGAACTACATCCACCCCAATGACACGCTCGATTGACGCATCCCTCGACAGGATCCGTGCCATTCGCGACCCAAGATGACGAGATACACCGGTCACAACGACAACTCGCGACACGTGTCCTCCATCGGCCATCGAGATCCGCCAGAGTGTGACGGCAACCAATCCAGTTCGGCTAGGTCTAGATCATGCACCACGGATACGTCACAACGGGCGACGACCCGAAGGTCATCGCCCGTTGGAATGAGCCGATTGCGCCATTGGCGCAGAACTCGCTACTTCTTATTACGACGCTGAACGCGTGTCTTCTTCAGAAGCTTGCGGTGCTTCTTCTTCGACATCCGCTTACGACGCTTCTTTACTACCGAGCCCACGGGCTGACCTCACTTGCCTTGTCCGGACAGCGGCGCCCGGCGGGCGACCGTATGACGAAATACGCGATGTACACCGCGCGTAACTGGGAACAGCCTACCCCGTCCACTTCCCGGCCCAATCAGGGCCGGTCAGATCGATGCCGGAGCGACCGTCAGAGGGTATTACGCAGTCTCAACGAATGAGTCGCGCAGGTAGTCATGAACTGCCTGCTCAGGGACTCGGAAGGACCGACCGACCCGGATGGCAGGCAATTCGCCACCGTGGACCAAGCGGTACACCGTCATCTTGGAAACCCTCATGGCGGTGGCAACTTCTGCCACCGTCAAGAACTTGACCTCGGATAGAGGCCGTTCATTACTTGCCATTGCGCACGTCCTTTACAGCCCAGACGTGGCGAGATCGGCTTCCCCACCGCACTCGCGACGACACATCTGGACTTGTTGCTTGATGGAGAGTAGTGGTCAACGGGGCAATTGGGGAAGGCGTGATAGGTCACAATCCGTGTGGTCCTTCACCCGATTAGCCCCGAATAGCCCGAAATCGCCCTCAGAATCCGTGATACGGATCCGCAGATAGGCCATGCCAGGGGTACACAGCCTCACGTGTACGCAGCACCGCAGCGTCGATGGGGCTCGCCGGGTCGTAGCCCAAATCCCACCTGCGGACGTTCGGAGAGATGCCGTCGGTCATGACTCGCGGGGGTGTCACGCCGAGTCTTCCAGCGACCATGTCTCGCCAACTCTCCGGTATTCGAGTGGCCGGATCGACGGCTGCATCAACCACCTCGGCAATAAGGTGCGACCAAGCGCGCGGAACCACGTCAACCCACGAATAGCCGCCGCCACCCACGGCGACCCAACGACCGTCGGCATAGGTGTGGGCCAACTGATGAAGGGTGGCATAGGTCTCTCGCTGACCATCGACTGAAAGTTCTAGGTGCGCTAGCGGATCTTCGGCATGTGAATCGCAGCCCTGTTGCGTAAAAAGAAAATCTGGCTGAAAGCTTTCGAGCAACTGTGGAACCACTCCATGAAAAGCGCGAAGCCAGTCGTTATCGCCCGTTCCCGGCGGGAGTGCAACGTTCACGGAATAACCGAGTGCACTGGATCCGCCAATTTCGGTGGGGAAGCCAGTCCCCGGAAACAGCGATCGTCCCGACTCGTGCAGGGAGATAGTCAGAACTCGCGGGTCGTCCCAGAATGCAGCCTGAACTCCGTCACCATGATGGACATCCACATCGATGTACGCAACACGTTCAACACCGTGATCAAGCAAGTGCTGGATGGATACTGCGATGTCGTTGTACACACAAAAACCACTGGCTGCGCCTGGCATCGAGTGATGCAGCCCGCCAGCAAGATTTACTGCATGCAGGCTGCGACCTTCGTGAACCGCACGCGTAGCTGCAAGAGTTGCGCCACAAACAGCGCGCGCCGCTTCATGCATCCCGAGAAACGTTGGCACATCCGGGGTTCCCAGACCGCGAACGATATCCACTTGCGCTGCATCAACCGAGGCTGCCCTGACGGCGCGAACAAATTCCGCGTCGTGAACCGTGAGCAGAAGTTCGTCGTCGATAACGTCGGGTGTTACGACAGTGACGTTCTCACGTTGAATGAGACCTAAATCAATTGCGAGCATCATCGCTAGTTGAACACGGATCGGCGCGAGTGGATGGCCCGGCCCAAAGTCGTACTTTGCAAGTGTGTCGTCCCAAACGACTGTCGCCAGACCGGTCATGTTGTCACCACCGCGTGAGACACATCAGTCGCCAGATGCTAACTGCTGACTGCGATTGCGCGCGGCCTCGAGGGCTGAAATGAACGCGGCACGAACCTTGTGATCATCAAGTTCGCGCAGCGCGGCCACGGTGGTGCCAGCAGGCGAAGACACGTTTTCGCGGAGCACACTGGGGTGTTCGCCGGTCTCACGCAACATCGTGGCCGCACCATAAACCGTTTGGATAACGAGCTCACTTGCAGTTGCGCGTGGCAGGCCGAGAACAACACCAGCCTCGATCATCGCTTCAACGATGTAAAAGATGTAAGCGGGCCCCGACCCGCTGATTGCGGTGACCGCGTCCTGATACTTCTCGGGGACGCGAACCACCTTGCCCACTGCGCGCAAAAGAGCTTCAGCTTCGTCGAGGTGGGCGTCATCGCAATGCGCACCGCCAGACAGTGCGGCCATACCTTCGTCAACCAACGCCGGCGTATTCGGCATCACTCGAACCACCGGAACACCGGCCGGGAGGTGGGACTCCAGGAAATCTGTGGTGATCCCAGCAGCTAACGACACAACCATGGCCCCGGGTAGAATGTGCTCGGCAATCTCATCGCAGAGCGAGCCCATATCCTGCGGCTTAACAACAAAAACTAGGGTGTCGGCGGTTGCCGCCGCTTCGATATTTGAAACGACCGCCACGCCGTACTTTGACTTCAGTTCGTCAACCTTGTCCGGACGACGCTCGGTGACCAAAATCTGGTCCACGGGTCGGCCAGCGCGAATCAGACCTGAGAGCAGGGTCTCCCCCATTACTCCGGCCCCAAAAATCGCAACGAGTCCCATGATCAACCTTTCGATATCAACGTACGTGCCAGTAGCCCTAGATTGGCAGGTCGCTCGGCCAACCGTCGCATTAAATACCCGTACCACTGGTCACCAAAGGGGACGTAGACTCGCACAACGTCACCTGCGGCAGCCAAACGTAACTGCTCGTCTGGCCTGATCCCATGCAGCAGTTGATATTCGTAGGAACCCTGCGCTCGACCTGCTTTGACGACGAGTGAACTCGCGATCTCGATCAGCCGCGGATCGTGGGTAGCGAACATGGGATAGCCAGATCCAGCTAGTAACGCCGCCATACATCGAACGTACGAAAGATCAATCTGATGCTTATCTTGAATCGCGACACTCGCGGGCTCTTGATACGCCCCCTTAACCAAGCGAATTCGACTTCCCGGATACGACAGGTCGATGCAATCAGCGTAGGTGCGATTCAGATACGCCTGCAGGACAACTCCCGTTGATGGGAAGTCCTGACGCAAGTGACCAATGATCTCCAAGGTCACGTCAGTCGTCGTGTGGTCTTCCATATCGACGGTCACTGAGGTGCCAACCTGCTGCGCTCTGGCACAAATCTCCGCTGCCAGGTCATAGGCGATTCGGTGTCCGTCAACGGGCAGGGTAAGCCCGAGAGCGGTGAGTTTGATCGAGACTTCGACTCGCGGTGCTAATTCGGCTTCGAGAACCGCATCGAGGAACTGAAGATATGTTGCAGCCGTGTGTTGAGCAGCATCGAGATCAGTGGTGTCTTCACCCAGATAGTCAACTGTCGCCAACCGGCCGGAGTCGGACAACTCAGCACAGGTGCCGATGGCATCGGCAATATCGGTTCCCGCCACGAACCGGTCCACCAAGGATCGAGCTGCAGGATTCTCGCGGGCGATCTGCTCGGCCTTGCCATTGCGGGATAGCGCTAGCAACGTCGACCGCAACATCTATGGACCCCTTCACCTCATGGTTCGCCGCCACTTACTACGTCGAGGTTACTCGCACGTCATATTTGAAAGCGAGATCGGCGTCACCATGACTCTGGGTCAGCGCGGAATGGGCGTTGTCAGAGCCGCTTGCATGGATGGTGCAACGAGTGCGACGAACTCATCTTCGGTTGCTGAGGCGAACGGCTCAATTTCAAGGACGTAGCGGCATGCAACGGCACCGATCAGATGAGCCACGGCCACGTTGACTCTCAACCGCGCGTCAGCCACACCGAGCACCGCCGCAACCCGATCGACAACTGTCGATTCGAGAAACTCACGAATTGTCGTAACAGCCGCCGACGTCTTACCGTCCGGAGTGGCCAATTCCTGCAGCTGGAACCGTGTTTGCGGGTCATCGAGCATGCGAAGGGTTACGCGCGCGAGTCGTTCGCCTAAACCGTCGATCCCGGGTGCAATGAGTGCGTTGATCGACGAAACCGGATCGAACGGGAGCCGCATAGCCGCCGCGAAAAGAGCCTCGCGATTGTCGAAATACTTTTTGAGTACTTCTGGGGCAACTCCGGCCGCAGCCGCAACACCCTTCAGGGTGGTACCAAGGTAGCCAGTGCTCGAATAAGCAGTTCGTGCAGTGTCGAGCAATAGGTTCGCCAAGTCGTCGACCGAGTTCGACTCACCCTTGCCGCCCTTTGCCGCCGAACCTGACATCCGTTCATCCTGGCTCTCTGCGCTCATCAGTTGCCCCCGCCGTAGATGTCAACCGGCTCAACGATCATGTGATCGCGAGCGAATCGAAGGGCATCACGCAGGTCACGTTCCCGGGAATCTCGATCAGCGGCCTTCCTCGTGGAGATTTCGACCACGACGTGACCGTCGAAACCGCGCTCCATGACCCGCTGCAATAGCGCACCGCATGGCTGCGATCCCTGACCCGGCACAAGGTGTTCATCGCGACTCGATCCACTGCCGTCGGCTAAGTGAATGTGGACGAGCCGGTCTCCCAAATCATCAGCCATCTCAAGTGCATCTGAACCGGATACGGACGTATGCGACAGATCCAACGTGGTGTGTCGATAATCTTCGTCGCGCACGTCCCAGCCCGGGGCGTAGGCGGCGAATTCACGTGACGCTGCTCGCCAGGGAAACATGTTTTCAACGGCGAACTTTACATCCGTTTCGTTGGCCATCGCGTCAATCCCAGAAATGAAATCCCGCACGTAGTCCCGCTGCCAACGAAATGGTGGGTGAACAACGACAGTCGATGCCCCGAGGAGCTCCGCCGCAACCTGAGCCTTACGCAATTTCCCCCACGGCTCAGTACCCCAAACCGCTTGGCTTACAAGCAAACATGGCGCGTGAATCGACGTAATGGGAATCCCGTAATGATCAACCAGGCGCTGCAATGCCACCGGGTCCTGCGATACCGGATCGGACAGAACCATCACTTCGACGCCGTCATAGCCAAGTCGGGCCGCCATCTCAAATGCGGCCGCAGTCGATTCCGGAAAGGTGGACGAGGTCGACAGCGTAACAAGCGCACTCATGCTGCAACCTTCCTCTTGCCGGCAGTTACGTCAACGTTTGTCACAGCATCAACATTCCCAGATGCGTGGCGAACAAACGTCACGACGATCGCACCAACGATCCCAATACCAACGGCGACCAGGCCCTGGTGATTCGGCAACCAGGTGAGCGCAAACAGCGTCGATAGCCACGGGATAAATAGCACTCCGAGGAACCCAACAAGCATCGCAAGCACGATTGCCCACCGAATCGGATCTAGAGGTCGAGCGACCTGCACCAACACCCACCAGGCGACCGTGAACAGTGTTATTACCGCTGCATTGCGGGCCTCGCCGACATCGTCAATGAAATGCAGTACGTACCAGTACGTGAGGTACGCCGATATTGCACACGTCAAACCAGCGGGTATAGCAAAGCGCAGGACCCGCGTGAAAAATCCCTTCCGGAAAAGTTGCGTATTCGGCATGAGGGCAAGGAAAAAGGCCGGCGTTCCAATCGTGAGAGCCGTAACGACGGTCAGATGTCGATTGAGGAACGGGAAGGGCAGGACGAAGATCACAGTGGCTATTGAAACGGCCGTCGCATAGAAAGACTTGGTCAAGAACAGATCAGATACTCGCTCGATATTGCCCAGAACGCGACGACCTTCAGCAACCACTGACGGCATAACAGCAAATCGATCGTCGAGAAGCACGAGTTGGGCCACCGATCGCGTCGCCCCGGCCCCAGAGCCCATGGCGATGCCAAGATCTGCATCTTTAAGTGCGAGCACATCGTTAACGCCGTCGCCTGTCATGGCCACTGTGTGCCCGCGGCTTTGTAAGGCACCAACCATCGCACGCTTCTGCGCCGGAGTTACCCGGCCGAATACTGAGTTCGATTCGAGCACGTCAGCGAGTTCATTTACATCGGTTGGTAATTGCCGTGCATCGTAGGGCTGATCGGCACCCGGAATCCCTGCCTGAGCCGCAATGGCCCCGACGGTGACGGCGTTGTCGCCACTAATCACCTTGATCTTCACACCCTGCTCAAGGAAGTACGCGACGGTTTCTGCTGCGTCCGGACGAAGGGTTTGATCAATCACAACAAGAGCGCACGGCTGAACTCCGTCAATCGGCCGGTCGATCGTGAGGTTCTGCGTATCGATGGACCCAAGCACCACCACGCGAGCACCTTCCGCGGCAAGTTCGTCCGCGGTTTCACGAACAGGACTGGAATCGGGTAGCAGCATCTCGGGGGCACCAAGCACCCACGATCCGTGATCGGTGAAGGTTGCCCCTGACCATTTGCGCGCACTCGAGAAGGGGATGGCCGCCTCGGTTGTCCAGCCCGACGGAGCCGGCCACCGTGAGATCACCGCCTGCAGAGTTGGATTAGGTTCCGGCTCACTTGCACCGAGCGCACCGAGGACATCGTCCACAGGCACGGAGGAATCCAGCGTGACGAGGTGTTGCACAGCCATGCCCGGCTGAGTCAGCGTGCCCGTCTTGTCGACACAAACGACGTCAACTCGCGCCAGCACTTCAACGGCTGGCATGTCCTGAACGAGGACCTTGCGCTCAGCCAGCCGAATCGTCGCCACAGCCATCGCGACGCTTGTTAAAAGCACGAGACCTTCCGGCACCATCGTGATGATGCCCGGGACCGTGCCGGCCACGGCATCGCGAATCCGACCATCGTTCGCTCGATACTGCGAAACAAAGAGTGCGATACCAATTGGGATCAGAGCCCACGACACCAATTTGATGAACCGCTGAATCGAGTTTCGAAGCTCGGAGTCAGTGACAGAAAACTTCGTTGCTTCGGCCGCAATCACCGACGCGTACGAGTCAGCACCAACCTTCGCCGCCTGCACCAGACCGGAACCAGCAACGGCGAACGATCCCGAAAGTGCTGGCGATCCAACGTCCATCGGAACTGGATCGGCTTCGCCCGTAAGGAGCGATTCATCTAGTTCGAGCCCATGGCTTTGTAATACCTGAGCATCAACCAGCATCTGATCGCCAGTGCGAACAACGATGAGGTCGTCAAGAACAATCTGGTCGGGCGGGATTTCGACGTCCACTCCGTCACGACGCACCAGCGCTTGTGCTTGGCCAACCAGCGAAAGCTTGGCCAGGGTTTGTGCCGCTCGATACTCTTGGATGATTCCGATCGCAGTGTTGATGACGATCACGATGCCGAAAAGTGAATCGATCAATGGCGCGCACAAAAGCATCAGAATCCATAGCCCACCGATCAACGCATTGAAATACGTGAACGTATTGGCTCGAATGATGCTGCCAAGGCTGCGGGCATTTCGATTGTCGACGAGGTTGACTCGACCATCGGCAACTCGCTGAGCCACTTGGGCTGCAGTCAATCCAGTGACAGGACTAACAACATCACTAGGAACAGCTGAAGTCACGGATCAATCCTGTCAATCCGTTCGAGGATGACACCCTCACGAAGTGCCCACGGACAAATCTCGAGCCGATTGATACTCAACAAATCCATTGCAGCTTCAGCAACAATTGCGCCGGCGAGTAATTGCCGAGCTCGACTGGCACTCACGCCAGGAAGTTCAGTACGTTCATCGACCGTCATAGCCGCCAGTTTTGGCACCCACACGTTGAGATCTGACCGGTCAAGTGTGCGGCGCACAAACGGTCCGTCACTTGACGGAGCCGCACCGCCGATGCGGGCGAGTGAGCGAAACGTCTTACTCGTGGCCACCATGTGCCGCGGACGTCCCTCACGGGCCAACCGTCCGGTGACCTCGGCAATAGTCATCCGGGCGTGCTTGCGCAGCGCCTTGACCTCATCGACGGTCGGCGGGTCACCGCTAATGAACGCGCGCGTCATTCTGCCCGCACCGATGGGGAGCGAAACTGCAACATCGGGAGACTCATCGGCACCCACGGCGACCTCAAGTGACCCCCCACCGATATCGAGGACCAGCAGCCTTCCGGCAGACCAGCCGTACCAGCGGCGAACTGCCAGGAACGTCAGCCGGGCCTCATCGTCACCGGAAAGAACACGTAGATCAATGCCGGTGCGGCGAAGCACTTCACGTAAAACTTCATCTCCATTTGCGGCCTCACGGATCGCGGACGTCGCAAACGACATCATCTCGGTGACCCCGAGATCCTCGGCGACTTCCTGAGCAGAGGAGATAAATTCGACCAACGCATCGATACCGGTCGACAGGATGATTTCGCCTTCCCCAATGTGCTCGGCTAACCGCAGTTCACTCTTATGCGATCGCGCGGGGATGGGGGCAGATCCATGACGTGCATCCACCACAAGTAGATGCACGGTGTTGGACCCGACGTCGAGAACTCCAAGGCGCACACTCTGATGCTAGGCGGTGATGGCCCCGATATTCGCACCAGAGGGGTAAACGTTTAGGGTTGCGGCGTGTCCACACCCAAAAAGGCGGGTAAAGCCAAGGCCCGTCAAAGCCCAGTCGACGTCGTCCTGACCCAGCGTCCAGAGGTCTCACTCGATTTTCCGCGCGCGTGGATTGAATTCCCAGATCCAAAGGATCCTGAACAAATCTTCCGGTGCGATCTCACCTGGCTGACCAGCCGTTGGAATTGCATCTTTGGATCGGGCTGCCACGGGATTGAAAAGACCATGCCCGAGGCCGGCTGCTGTGTACTTGGCGCACACTTCGCCGACAAGGACGATGAGAAGCGAACAAAGAAGTTTGCCGATCAATTGACCGCCGATAACTGGCAGAACGAGAAGTTCGGCCGCAAGAAGGGGTTCGTCGAAAAGGACGCCGACGGGCAGCGCAAGACAAAAGTTGTCGACGGCGCCTGCATCTTCCTCAATA
Source organism: uncultured bacterium (assembly GCA_903826575.1). GTDB lineage: Bacteria > Actinomycetota > Actinomycetes > S36-B12 > CAIYMF01 > Longivirga. The sequence goes on along the minus strand of CAIKEU010000101.1, from coordinate 117,610 downwards.
GCCCCGATTTCGACGGTGGCGCAGGGTGCGCCCTACACAACCTTGCTCTGGCCACAGGAAAGCAACCACTTGAAACCAAGCCCGACGTTTGTTGGCAGTTGCCGATTCGTCGAACGTACGACCACGTCGAGCGACCTGATGGCACCAACGTCCTAGTCGTCAACATTGGCGAGTACGACCGTCGCGGTTGGGGTCCAGGCGGACACGACCTCGACTGGTACTGCACCGGCTCGAGTGAAGCTCACAACGCCGCAGAGCCGGTGTACATCACCGAGCGAGGCACGCTGGTGGAGTTGATGGGTAAGAAGGCGTACGAGGTTCTCGCTGGTCACTGTGACGCCCGGATGGCCGCCCTAACAGCAGCACGCATGGTTGCTTCCAAGCAGCGCAGTGAAGCCGCCGCTGCAGCCGCAATGGCACCTTTCGCGCCACATCCTGCTGACCCAAACTAGGGCTACCGACCACACGTAAGTACCGGTCAATTTCATAGCGCCCCGATGACTCGCCCGCTGTGTCTAGAGTCGAGCGATGTCAGCCCTATTCCGTAGTGTTCGCATATGGCCAAACCTCGCACCGATGCGTTCCGCTGTTCGGAGTGTGGATGGACGTCGTCCAAATGGGTTGGCCGCTGCGGTGAGTGCCAGGCGTGGGGGTCGGTGGCGGAAATTACCGTCACGGCCAACACTGGCCTGAAGTCACGAACCAGCGGGGTGGCGCCGACTCGGCGAGCATTGCCCGTTTCTGAGGTCACCAAGGAAAAGGTCAGTCGTTCTCAAACTGGTTTTGGCGAATTTGATCGGGTTATCGGCGGTGGACTTGTTCCCGGGCAGGTCGTCCTCGTCGCTGGTGAGCCCGGGGTGGGTAAATCAACCCTGCTCCTAGCAGTGGCTCATCACGTTGCCGAAGGTCGAACTCAACCGACGGTTCTCTACGTATCGGGCGAGGAATCGGTCGAGCAGATCGGCGTGCGCGCCCGCCGAATCGGGGCGGACTCCGAGCGGCTCCTCTTGGCCGACGAAAATGATCTCGCCACCCTGCTCGGCCATATCGAAGAGCATGATCCCGGGCTGGTCGTAGTCGACTCCGTGCAGACGATCGCATCGGGTGAGATCGATGGACGAGCCGGCGGTGTGTCACAGGTGGTTGAAGTCACTCAGGTCCTGAGCCGGGTTGCTAAGAGTCGTCGAATGCCACTGCTGCTGGTCGGCCAATCCACCAAGCAGGACAGTGTGGCGGGCCCTCGTGCACTCGAGCATCTCGTCGACACGGTTTTAACCTTCGACGGTGATCGCAACTCCATGCTGCGTCTACTGAGAGCAACCAAGAATCGATATGGCCCAGCCGATGAGATTGTCTGCTTCGAACAAGCCGATGATGGGCTTCGCGAGGTACGCGATCCGTCGGACCTTTTTCGAGCACATAGAGATAAGCCAGTACCGGGCACGTGTGTCACCGTCACCATCGAAGGCCGCCGTCCGATGCTCGCCGAAATCCAGGCCCTGGTTACGGCCACGAGTCCAGCGCCTCGGCGCGGAGTAACTGGGCTAGATTCCAACCGGGTGGCGATGCTGGTGGCTGTCACCGAGCGGGCAGGGCCAGCAAAACTCTCCGGTGACGTGTTCGTCGCAACCGTCGGCGGGGCCAAAATCTCCGACCCGGGCGCCGATCTCGCGGTGTGCATTGCTTTGGCTTCGGCTGCCGTAGGTCTGCCCATGCCTGCTGATGTCCTAGCGATCGGAGAGGTTGCACTCTCCGGTGACATTCGTCCCGTCCCCTACCTAACCCAACGTGTCACCGAGGCAGCGCGCCTTGGCTATCGGCGGGTTCTAGTTCCCCGCGGGACCCGACGAACTTTGCCTCGGATCGACGGTGTGGAATTTTCTGAGGTCGCCCATTTGGACGACGCGTTGGCCCGTTTACGACGACTAAGTGTTGTCGTCGGCTGATACAGGCCATACCGTCACGCATCGACGTGCTCCTGATCTGTAGAGTCAGCCTCGTACGCAGCAGCGCACTGATATGTGACGGAGAATCCTGTGGCCACCGAGAAGAACTCGGACGTCGAAAGCCAACTACGCGCGGCAATAGCCCGTGTCGCACCGGGTACGACCTTGCGCGACGGACTCGAGCGCATCCTGCGCGGTAACACCGGCGGCCTGGTCGTTCTGGGTACTGACCGGACAGTTGAGACGATGGCCACGGGTGGATTCGCCCTCGATGTCGACTTCTCCGCGCAACGACTACGCGAGCTCGCGAAGATGGATGGCGCCGTAATCTGCGACTCCGGAGCAACGAAGATCTTGCACGCCGCAGTACAACTTCTGCCTGACCCATCGATCCCCACCGATGAGCAGGGCACCCGGCATCGCACTGCCGATCGAGTTTCCAAGCAGACTGGATTCGCCGTTGTCAGCGTCAGCAAGTCGATGCGTACGATCGCCCTATACGTCGCCGGAAGACGTTACGTACTGGAGGATGCCGGGGCGATTTTGGCGCGAGCCAATCAGGCTCTGGCCACGCTCGAGCGATACAAGATGCGACTTGACGAGGTGAGCGGCACGTTGTCCGCCCTCGAAATCGAGGATCTCGTAACGGTGCGAGATATGAGTGCGGTCGTTCAACGACTCGAGATGGTGCGTCGAATCTCCGCCGAGATCACCGATTACGTCATCGAACTTGGCACCGACGGACGACTGATGAAGCTCCAACTCGACGAGTTGATTGCCGGGATCGAGCTGGATCGAGACCTCATCATTCGCGACTACGTTCCCACAACCAAGCGAGGTAAGGCCGTTGACGCTGCGATGGGCGAACTCGATGCCCTATCCGGAACTGACCTGATTGATTTGTCAGCAGTCGCGCGCGCGGTCGGCTTCGCGTCGGCACCCGAGATGCTTGACCAGCCGGTCAGCCCACGCGGCTATCGACTTCTAGCCCGAATACCGCGACTCCCCGAGGTAGTTCTTGAACGCTTGGTCAGTCACTTCGGTGGATTGCAAAAATTGCTCGCGGCGAACATCGAAGAACTGCAGGCAGTCGAAGGTGTCGGTGAAACGCGAGCCCGGTCCATTCGCGAGGGGATGTCTCGACTAGCCGAGTCGAGCATTCTTGAGCGGTACGTCTGAGTCTGGCGGTTCTAGTTCGTCAGCGAGAAGACGGCCGGTGCGGATATAACATCGCCGTTGCGGCCGTATAGGTCATAGGACCCGCCCTTGGCCACCGGTTGATTGGGTGGGCACCCCTTCGCGGACAGGATTCCTGGCCACGTGACGGTGACCGAATAGGACTGTGCCGGCTGTAGCAGGGTGACGTTCGGGGCGCCGCCGGCGTTGCAGTCGTCAGAGGACCACACGTGATATCCGCCGGACTTGATGTGCAACTCATTCATCCCTGCGCCAATGTCGCGATAGCACGCAGTTCCTGAGGCATTTTCAATTTTTAAGTGCAGTTTTGGCGTCGATCCTGCGGCATAACTAGCCGCGTCGGTGGATACCGAAACTGCAATGTCGGAGTTGGCGCACTGAGGTGATCCCGTGCCGGTCGAAGCCCCCGGCGTCGGAGACGAAGAGGCGGCCTGCTCGGTCGAGCTCGTCGGTTTCGCCGATTCGGTGGCCGGCGCAACCGAAGACGAGGTGCTTGGCGCGGCTGCGACGTCAGACGATGAGTCCCCGCGACCAAAGATCAGCCATCTCAGCGCCAATAGCGTCGCGATAATCGCAACTAAAACTAGGGCGCGTCGAAGCCAGTAGACACCCGGACCTTGCGGGCCTACCGGGGAGATGAATGAACTCACGTCACCAAAATACCCGTATATCGCGGTTTCGCGCCGCCGATGCGATGATGCTGACGATGAACTCCGTCCAAACCAGGGTGATCGACTGGTACCACCAGAACGCACGCGAACTACCTTGGCGCTCCCCCGACCGCACCCCTTGGGGCGTACTCGTCAGCGAAATTATGCTTGCACAGACTCCGGTGGCGCGTGTTGAGCCGGCCTGGGTTGATTGGATGCAGCGTTGGCCCGTGCCGGCGGCTCTGGCAGCAGATCAGCCGGCAGAGGCGATCAGGCATTGGGATCGGCTCGGCTACCCTCGCCGAGCTCTGTGGCTTCATCAGTCGGCCGTGGTTTGTGTGGAACGGTTCGATGGCGAGGTTCCCCAGACGTACGATGAGTTGCGAGCCCTGCCGGGGGTGGGTGACTACACGGCCTGCGCCGTGCTGGCTTTTGCATACGGGCGACGATCGGTTGTGTTGGACACAAACGTCAGACGCGTGTTGTCCCGGGTCTGGTCTGGATCGCAGTACCCGGCAGCATCGATCACGTCCGCTGAACGCGCCACGGCAGCTGCCTGCGTCCCGGCCGATGACGTAACTGCTGCACAATGGTCCGTCGCCGCAATGGAGCTCGGCGCCCTGATCTGCACCTCCGCATCCCCCCACTGCGGTGAGTGTCCAGTACAGGACGTATGTGCGTGGAATCTTGCCGGGAAGCCTGCTTACGACGGACCACCACGCAAAACACAAAAGTTTGCCGGCACCGACCGTCAGGTGCGTGGGAAGTTGATGGCCGTCCTACGTCAGTCAGCGAAACCGGTGACGAAGGACGAACTTGATCTCGTTTGGCCGGATGCGATCCAGCGAGCGCGTGCACTCGACACCCTTATCGCCGACGGGCTTGTCGATCTGGTCGAGGACGACCACTTCACGCTTCCCACCAATACGTAGACGTCGGCCACTTCCGCCGAAGCGAGCAGGCGTGGGAAATGCAGAAGGCTGGGATATCACTTTCGTGACATCCCAGCCTTCTGGTTAAAGCGCGTTACTCCGTCGAGCCTGCAGATTCGACGATCTCTTCGATCGGCGGAAGCTCGGTCTTCGTCTCGCCGCGGAAGGTGAAGTGCCTATCGGCGCCTTCACCCTCGACATCAACGACGACGATCGAGCCGGGTCGAAGTTCGCCGAACAGGATCTTCTCCGACAGGGCGTCTTCGATCTCGCGCTGAATCGTTCGACGCAATGGCCGCGCACCGAGAACCGGATCGTATCCACGCTCTGCGAGCAAGTCCTTGGCGGTACGAGTCAACTCGATGCCCATGTCCTTGTCCTTCAGGCGCTGGTCCAACTTCGCCACCATAAGGTCGACGATCGTGACGATCTCGTCCTGTGTTAGCTGGTGGAACACGACAATGTCATCAACGCGGTTGAGGAACTCAGGTCGGAAATGCTGCTTGAGTTCATCGTTGACCTTCGTCTTCATCCGCTCGTACGAAGACTTCGTGTCCTCAGAGTTGGAGAAGCCGAGATTCTGACCCTTGGCAATATCGCGCGTACCAAGGTTCGTCGTCATGATGATGACGGTGTTCTTGAAGTCGACGACTCGACCTTGTGAGTCGGTCAGGCGGCCATCTTCAAGGATCTGCAGAAGCGAGTTGAAGATATCCGGGTGAGCCTTCTCAACCTCATCGAACAGAACAACTGAGAACGGCTTGCGACGCACCTTCTCGGTGAGCTGGCCACCCTCTTCGTAGCCGACATAACCGGGAGGGGATCCGAACAGGCGCGAAACGGTGTGCTTCTCGCTGTACTCACTCATATCGAGGGAGATCAACGCATCTTCGTCACCGAAGAGGAACTCAGCCAAGGTCTTGGAAAGCTCGGTCTTACCAACACCGGACGGACCAGCGAAGATGAACGAGCCACCGGGACGCTTGGGATCCTTCAGACCGGCACGAGTACGACGAATTGCCTGCGAGAGTGACTTGATGGCCTGCTCCTGGCCGATGACCCGCTTATGCAATTCATCTTCCATGCGAAGCAACCGAGCACTTTCTTCCTCGGTCAACTTGAAGACCGGGATACCCGTTGAAGCAGCCAGAACCTCGGCCACGAGATCCTCATCCACCTCGGCAACGACATCAAGATCACCTGCCTTCCACTCACGTTCACGAGTGGCCTTTTCGGCAAGAAGGGTCTTCTCGTTGTCACGAAGTGACGCTGCCTTCTCGAAGTCCTGTGCGTCGATCGCACTTTCCTTTTCGCGACGCACGTCAGCAATGCGCTCGTCGAATTCGCGCAAGTCCGGTGGTGCGGTCATACGACGAATGCGCAAACGCGAACCCGCCTCGTCGATCAAGTCAATAGCCTTGTCCGGAAGGAACCGGTCAGACACATACCGATCAGCCAGAGTTGCTGCAGCAACAAGCGCCGCATCAGTGATCGATACCCGGTGGTGCGATTCGTAGCGATCGCGCAACCCCTTGAGGATCTCAATGGTGTGCGCCAACGACGGCTCGTTGACCTGGATTGGCTGGAAGCGACGCTCGAGCGCCGCATCCTTCTCGACGTACTTGCGGTACTCATCAAGGGTGGTGGCACCAATGGTCTGGAGCTCACCACGGGCCAGCATTGGCTTGAGGATCGACGCCGCGTCAATTGCACCTTCGGCCGCGCCCGCGCCGACGAGGGTATGCATCTCGTCGATGAACAAGATGATGTCGCCACGTGTGCGAATCTCCTTGAGCACCTTCTTGAGTCGCTCTTCGAAGTCGCCGCGGTAACGGCTACCGGCGACAAGTGCACCGAGGTCAAGTGTGTACAACTGCTTGTCCTTGAGCGTCTCAGGCACCTCACCCTTAACGATCATTTGCGACAAGCCCTCAACGACGGCCGTCTTACCAACACCCGGCTCACCAATCAGGACAGGGTTGTTCTTCGTGCGGCGCGACAAGACCTGCATAACGCGCTCGATTTCCTTTTCGCGGCCGATTACCGGATCGAGCTTGCCCTCGCGAGCAGCCTGAGTCAGGTTGCGGCCGAACTGATCCAAGACCAGTGATGTCGACGGAGTACCTTCGGCCGGGCCGCCGGCAGCCGCCGGCTCCTTGCCTTGGTAACCGGAAAGCAACTGAATAACCTGCTGGCGAACGCGGTTCAAGTCAGCACCAAGCTTGACCAGAACCTGCGCGGCCACACCCTCACCCTCGCGGATGAGGCCGAGCAGGATGTGCTCGGTTCCGATGTAGTTATGCCCGAGTTGGAGTGCCTCGCGCAGGGAGAGTTCCAGAACCTTTTTCGCACGCGGCGTGAAGGGAATATGGCCCGATGGAGCCTGCTGCCCCTGACCAATGATCTCTTCGACCTGCTGACGCACCGCCTCCAAGGAGATGCCCAATGACTCCAGCGCCTTGGCAGCTACACCCTCACCCTCGTGGATGAGACCGAGCAGGATGTGCTCAGTTCCGATGTAGTTGTGGTTGAGCATCCGTGCCTCTTCTTGGGCAAGAACGACAACCCGACGCGCCCGGTCGGTAAACCTCTCGAACATGCGCAACTCCTCTACCGCATACCGCCGCAATCGGCGGGTGTTAGTCAAGCCTAGCCCGGTATCTCCCGGGGCTCTTGCTGAGATAACTCTTAAGGCACTTTTCCTCTTCCGGAATTGGTTACGCCCACGGTGAACCGATTCCCTCGAGCACGGGCAATACCGATCCTCTACGGTGGCAATCATGATTGCTGTCGTGGTGGGCGCTGGCCCCGGAATGGGGCTGGCTCTGGCCCAACGATTTGGGGCCGAGGGCTTTACACTTGCGCTCATTGCTCGCCGACCGGAGGCCTTGGCCACGTACGCCAGCGAATTGAGAACACAGAGCATCACCGGGGCCGGCTTCGCCGCCGACATTGCCGATGAACAGTCGCTTAGGGACGCCTTCGCGGCTATCAGAGCGCAACTTGGAGATCCAGATGTGCTGCTGTTTAACGCATCGAGCAATCCTGCCGGCCGTCCCTATGAGATATCTGCCGGCGAGGTTCTCGACGCATACAAGATCGGCGCACTAGGGGCATTGATCTCGGCGCAGGAAGTCCTCGGGGCAATGCGGCTGCGCGGTACCGGCAGCCTGCTGTTCACCGGGGGCGGCCTGGCACTCAAGCCGTGGCCCCCCAGCACCGCCTTGGCAATGTCGAAAGCAGCCTTGAGAAATCTGGTCGCCAGTCTGGCAACAGACTTGTCCGGCACCGACATTCGCGTCGGATCCGTTCTCATCAACGGGCTAGTCGGCAAACCAGGCTTTGAACCCCAGGCTATCGCCGAGCAGTTTTGGCAGGTTCACGCCGCACCGGCTGGCGAGTTCGGCCACGAACTTATTTATCCCCAAGCCGTTGCTAACTCGACTCGCTGATTGTTTCAGCGCCGCATTGCGAGCCGTCTGTGCCTAACTACGACCAGCCTGGTACTGAGCCAAAAGTTCCGCACTAATGCGGCCACGCTCGCTGACCGCAATGCCCTGGTTGCGGGCCCACTCGCGGATAGCTGCTGGATTTGGGCCACCGGACCGCGCCCGAGTGCCGCGTCGGGTGGCGGTCACGCGCCGGCCCGCCTCGGCGAAACGGCCAACAGCGTCGCGCAATTTTTTTGCATTGTCAGCCGATAAATCAATTTCGTAGTTAACACCGTCGATCGAGAAGCAGACTGTTTCATCAGCGTTACCGCCATCGAGGTCGTCTACCAAAGTGACCTGCACCTTCTGTGCCATGTCAGTCTCCATTCAGATCTTCACTCGACGTTTGTACTTCGTATACTAAGCACAACATTCCGCCGTTATAGACCGCGTTTAGTACGACTTTCCCTAAAACAAGATCAATTATCCAATTGTGCATTCTGACATGCGCGATTTAACCGATGATCGGAGTCATGATCGGACAGAAAGTGACTCACATCACTTTTTACGATTCACATCTGTATACTCAAGGTGGTGCGTCAATGCGGCCGCGCCGTCCAGCGAACAATTCGACGAGACGGACCGCCTCAGATGACCCCACCTCCCGGCCCAACCCCAGTGCCGGAGACCGATCGCGCCTGCGAGGGCATCCCGGCAAACCTTTCCGCTGAATCTGCGAGCGCGTCCGCGGCCCTTGAAAATCGGACCGCTCTACGCGCGGACATCCGCATTCTCGGAGAGATCCTTGGCGACACGTTGGTACGGCAAGATTCACCGGAATTACTCAAGCTCGTTGAACAGGTTCGGGCCCTTGCGCGCACCGATCTTTCGTCGACTTCGGACCTCTTGGACGACATAGACCTCGGCACTGCGATCGCCCTATCGCGCGCGTTCTCGACGTACTTTCATCTGGCTAACGTCGCTGAGCAGGTGCACCGCTCGCGGGTGCAGCGGCACATCCGTCGAACAGCTGGCAATCCCATCACCAGCGCAATTTCCCGTATAGCTTCAGCAATTGATTCCAATGAAGTGAGTCGGGTCGATGTTGCCGACGCCGTCCGCCGACTGGCCGCGCGTCCGGTTTTTACCGCGCACCCAACCGAAGCTGCGCGACGATCAGTCCTTTTGAAACTACGGTCTATCGCAGATCTGCTCGACGAGGCCGAGCGCAACGCAGAATCCCTGGACAATCCCCGAATCAAACGACAACTCGCCGAAGTCGTCGATCTCCTCTGGCAGACAGATGAGCTACGGCTTGAAAGTCCCGAGGTTTTGGACGAGGCGCGAAATGCACTCTTTTACCTCGACGATCTTGCCCGCGGTCCTGCTGCCGCCGTACTTGATGAGTTGGCGTACGGGCTCTCGACGGTGGGCATCACCCTCGAACCTGACACCCGACCACTGTCATTCGGCTCATGGATCGGAGGCGACCGCGACGGAAACCCGTTCGTAACACCAGAGGTCACCTCGGCGGTAGTCGATCTCGTTCGGGACCATGCTGTTCGAGATGTGCTCCCCATCATCGACGATCTGCTCGAAAACCTGTCCGTCTCAGAGCGACTTAATCCGGTATCGATCGAGCTAAAGGCATCGCTCGAGCGAGACCTGCGCATGCTGAGCGATCTAGATGCTCGCTACCGGCGGCTAAACGCTGAAGAACCGTATCGATTAAAGCTGACGTGCATCCGTCACAAACTCATCAACACGAGAACCCGAGTTGCTGCAGGGACACCACATCGAATCGGACGCGACTACGCAACCACGCGAGAACTGCTCGATGATTTGCTACTCATCCGCACTTCCCTCCTCGACAACCGTGGCGATCTTGCCGCACACGGCTTGGTCGAACGAGCAATCCGGAATATCGCCGCATTCGGATTGGCACTTGTGACATTAGATATTCGTGAACACGCCTCCGCGCATCATTCGGCAGTCGCCGGACTCATTAATCGGCTCGGCGAACAGGGCTGGCGTTACGAAGATTTGCCACGCGATCATCGATTCGCACTCTTGTCGCGTGAACTCGGCTCTCGCCGCCCCCTTGCGTCCAATCCCCCACCGCTGTCCGGGGATGACCTAAGAACGTACAGAACATTCGAGGCGATCAGACAGGCGATCGCTCGTCACGGCGCAGATGTGTGTGAGACGTACATAATCTCGATGACTCAGGGAGCAGACGACGTCTTGGCCGCCGTCGTCCTGGCTCGCGAGGCTGGCCTGATTGATGTTCACACCGGAACAGCGTTGATTGGCTTCGTTCCGCTACTGGAAACGGTTGAGGAACTGCGAAATGCGGACGGAATTCTCGACGCCCTTCTTCTCGAGCCCAGTTACCGATCAATCGTTAGTGCGCGCGGCGATATTCAAGAGGTGATGTTGGGCTACTCGGACTCCAATAAGGACGCCGGAATCACCACCTCGCAATGGGAGATCCATCTCGCACAGCGCCGCTTACGCGATGTTGCGCGCACACACGGCGTGCAACTGCGCCTCTTCCACGGACGCGGCGGCACTGTTGGACGCGGTGGCGGACCGACTTACGATGCGGTCCTGTCACAGCCTTGGGGAGTTCTCAACGGCGAAATGAAACTGACTGAGCAGGGCGAGGTGATCTCCGATAAGTACCTACTCCCAGAGTTAGCCCGCGAGAACCTCGAACTACTTCTCGCCGCAGTCCTGGAAGCAACCGTCTTGCACCAACATTCCCGAGTCGAACCAGATCGCCTGGCAGGCTGGGATGACGCAATGAACCACATCTCGGCTCAGGCCCAATCGACGTACCGATCGCTGATCGATCACGTCGACCTTCCACGCTATTTCGCGATGTCGACCCCCGTTGAGGAACTCGCCGATATGCACCTGGGATCTCGACCTGCACGTCGGGCCGCCGCAGATGCAGGCATCGAGGCACTCCGCGCGATCCCGTGGGTCTTCGGATGGACGCAGTCTCGACAGATTGTTCCGGGCTGGTTTGGCGTCGGATCAGGTCTCATGGCAGCCCGCGAAGCCGGCTTCGGCTCAGTCCTTCACCAGATGCATAGTGAGTGGCACTTCTTCTCAAACTTCATCTCAAACGTTGAAATGACGTTAGCCAAAACCGATCTCACCGTTGCCGGGCAGTACGTAGAGGAACTCGTACCTCCGGAACTACGACACCTTTTCGACATAATCAAAGATGAGCACCAACGCACGGTTGACGAAGTGCTCGCCCTGACCGGAACCGGCAAGATTCTCGGATCGCAGCCGTCCCTGTCATCCACGCTGGCTACCCGTGACCACTATCTTCTTCCCCTGCAACTACTCCAAGTCCAACTGTTGCGCCGACTTCGCGAGGAACGAACACGCGGCGATTCGGTCGATCCAACCCTTAGACGGGCGCTGATGGTCACGATTAACGGAATTGCTACCGGACTTCGCAACACTGGCTGAAGCCACGCGACGCGATGGCACCCCGAGCGGGAAAAACTGCCGCACCCTGCGTTCAACGCAGGTCACAGGATGCGCAACATTCTGATATTGCCCAACGTGTTTGGCTTCACGCGTTCGAGGTCGAGGAACTCAGCGACGCCCTCGTCGTAGGACTGGAGAAGTTGCTCGAAGACAACATGGTCGACAGGTGTGCCATCAATCTCCACGAAGCCGTGGGAGGCGAAGAAGTCCGTCTCGAACGTCAGGCAAAAGACTCGTTTTACACCGAGATCGCGGGCCCGATCCATGAGTGCAGTCAGAAGAAAACTACCCACACCTTGACCTCGGAACTCCGGAGCAACCGCGACAGTTCTCACCTCCGCGAGGTCTTCCCACATGACGTGCACCGCTCCGCACGCAACCGGAACACCGGCACGCTCGACGACCAAAAACTCCGGAACATCTTCGTACAAGGTGACTGTTGCCTTAGAAAGCAAACGACGATCTGGCGCGTACGTATCGACGAGTTCGCGGATGACTTTCACATCCGACGTACGCGCCGGCCTGATGGCTAGTTCGAGGCCGGGCGTCATTCGGGCTTGACCAAGGGGAACAAAATCGTCTCGCGAATGTTCAACCCGGTGAGGTTCATCAGCAACCGATCAATCCCAACGCCAACACCGCCGCTCGGCGGCATTCCATACTCGAGTGCACGCAGGAAGTCTTCATCAACCTGCATCGCTTCGACATCGCCGCCAGCTTTCAACGCAGACTGAGCCACTAGACGTTCGCGCTGAATCACCGGGTCGATCAACTCCGAGTATCCCGTGCCTTGCTCAGCACCGTCGATGTACAGGTCCCATTTCTCAACAACTCCAGGCAGTTCACGATGGGCCCGAACCAGCGGTGACGTATCTTCGGGGTAGTCGTATACGAATGTTGGCCGCGTTAGATGAGCAACGACATGGTGTTCGAGAAGTTCTTCGACGTACTTGCCCGGAACCCACGTCTTCTCCGGCGTGATACCGACGGCCTTGCAGAGCTCGGTCAGCACGTCGACGGACGTCTGCGGTGTTATCTCACGTCCGACTGCTTGTGAAACGGATGGATAGACGAACACCTCGTCCCACTCGCCTGAGAAATCGCGTTCCTGTCCATCCATCCGAACGAACTGCAACGATCCATGAGCTGCGATTGCTGCTGCCTGAATCAACTCGCGAGTCGTTCGCGCGACATCGCGGTAGTCCGCGTAGGCCTGGTAGTACTCCAACATGGCAAACTCCGGCGAGTGCGTTGAATCGGCACCCTCGTTTCGGAAGTTGCGGTTGATCTCAAACACCCGTTCCATGCCGCCGACTACGCAACGCTTGAGAAACAGTTCCGGCGCGATTCGTAGGTAAACGTCGATATCGAAGGCATTGGAGTGCGTCACGAAGGGGCGAGCAGTCGCACCACCGTGAAGGGTTTGCAGCATCGGGGTTTCGACTTCGACGTAACCCCGTTCGGCCAAACTCTCCCGCAACGATGCGACCGTTCTAATTCGGAGCTTGGCCACCTCGCGGGCCTGCGGACGAACAATCAAGTCCACATAACGCTGCCGTACCCGTGTCTCTTCAGCGAGAGGCTTATGCGCAACGGGGAGAGGCCGAAGAGATTTGGCCGCTATCTGCCAGGTGTGGGCCAAGACGCTGAGTTCACCTCGACGTGACGTGATGACCTCGCCTTGGATCGCAACGTGATCACCTAGATCGACATCAGACTTCCAGTCCGCAAGCCGCTCCTGGCCAACCTTGTCTAGGGACAACATGGCCTGAATCTCCGCGCCGTCTCCCGCGCGTAAGGTGGCAAAGCACAATTTGCCGGTATTGCGCTGGAAGATCACCCGCCCGGCAATGCTCACAGTGTCACCAGTCGCAACATCGATCTCAAGGTCGGCGTAGGTAGCCCGTAATTGCTCTATCGAATGACTGACCGGAACCCCTACCGGATACGGCTCTTGACCGGAGTCCAACAAGCGTTGGCGCTTGTCACGACGCACGCGAATCTGTTCAGGCAGATCCTCATCATGCTCATCGTGGCTCAGGTCAGGCTCAGTGGTCATAGAGCACAGGTTATCGGTGTCGGTCCGCGGTTGTACGACGGGCAGTACCCGTCACAGTGCGATTTCCCCAAACCGGCGGGTCATCACAGTGCGAGGTGTGGAAAACGAAATCAACAGACCCGAGGCAGTTTACGTTCCTGGCATCACCCGCCAACATCCGGAGGTTTACATGGCCAGACGAAGACCAACTGCACTGCTCATCGCCATCGCGCTGATTTCAGCGATTGCCGCGAGCACCTCGCCGACAGCAGCCGCCGTGACGGTGTCAGATAGCCGAGCATCCACGGTAACCACGGTGGCTAAACATCCAAATCCAGCTCTGCGGCAGTCACTCAAACCTCGAACGACCTTTCGTAAGAAGATCTTTCCCATCCGTCATCGAGCCGGAGTCTCACGGCCAACTCGACCCAAACCCATTCGATATCACGGTGGCCCGGTTATGACCGGCCCCACACATCTCTACCTGATTTGGTATGGCACGTGGGATGGCAACTCAGCAACGGGCATCCTGACAGATTTCGCCAATTCGATTGGCAGTACTCCCTACTACGCAATCAACGCCTCGTACATGCAGATGGATTTTGGCGCCGTCAGCGGCGACGTGACATTAGCGGGTGAGATCGCCGACGCTTACTCACGCGGAAAGCGGCTCACTGACATGGACGTACGTCGCATCGTCGCCACAGCGCTTAAAGATGGTTCGTTGCCGACAGACGATCACGGCGTCTACACCGTCATCACAAGCGCCGACGTCGCTGAAAGCAGCGGTTTCACAACGTCCTACTGCGGTTGGCATTCACACGCACGACTGGCTAAGACGGACATCAAGTTCGCCTTTGTCGGCGATCCAACCACGCAGGGATTAACTAAGTGCAGTGCACAAACCTCGAGTCCCAACGGCAACCCGGGCGCGGATGCAATGGTCAGCATTTTCGCGCACGAGATCGTAGAGACGGTCACAGATCCGGATGCAGATGCGTGGTACGACAGCGCCGGTGCTGAGAACGCTGACAAGTGCGCTTGGACATTTGGCCCCGATACTTACCAGGTCAATGGTGCAAAGGCCAACGTACTCATGGGATCTCGGAACTACTTGATCCAGCAGAATTGGAACGCCGGCAAGAAGCAGGGTTGTTCAATGACGCCGCTGAATTCGTAGCCTTCTGACGTTCCCTGTGGGGTGGGCCGTTTGCGCTCACCCCACGAAGTCAGACGTTCCTTTCGTAAACCAAACGTAGTCCCTGCAGGGTCAGGTCCGGACGATGCACCGTCACCGTGCGCGCCTCCGGGATAACGACGGGAGCCAGCCCACCGGTGGCAATCACAGCCGTCACGTCACCACCGAGTTCAGCGACGATGCGGTCTACGATTCCGTCAACCTGACCCGCGAATCCATACAGGGCACCAGATTGCAGAGCTTCCACGGTGTTCTTGCCAATCACACTTCGCGGTGCGACGAACTCAACCTTGCGAAGTTGCGCTGCCCGAGATGCGAGTGCTTCGAGGGATATCTCAACACCTGGCGCAAGTGCACCGCCGAGAAACTCGCCCTTATTGGAAATCACGTCAAAGTTGGTCGATGTTCCGAAGTCGACGACGATGCTGGGGCCGCCGTAGAGAGTGAACGCGGCCAAGGCGTTCGCAATCCGGTCAGCACCGACCTCCTTTGGATTGTCGGTGAGAACTGCGACACCAGTCTTTGCCCCCGGTTCGATGATGACGTGGGGAACGTTGCGGTAGTAGCGGTCAAGCATCGTCCGCATTTCGTTCAAGACCGCAGGAACCGTCGAACACAGAGAAATTCCCGTAACTGCAGGATCATCCTGCAGCAGCCCACGGAACGTAAGCAGGATTTCATCGGCGGTCGATCGAGCATCGGTTTTTACCCGGTATGACCGAGTCAACGTCTGGCCATCGAACAATCCCAGAACGGTATTTGTGTTGCCAACGTCAATCGCGAGCAGCATGAGCCTTTTCCTATCTGAACGTCGAAGTCAGGGTGGGGAGACATTGATCCCTAGTGCGCTAGCGGTCGCAAATCTGCACCGATATCCAAAACCTTTGCCGAGTGGGTCAGAGCGCCAACGGCGATGTAATCGACTCCGGTCGCTCCAACTGCCTTGGCATCAGGCAACGTGAGCCCACCAGACGCTTCCAGAATCACTCGCGAACGCGAGTGTTCCCGCGCGTGCTCGTCAGCGATTCCTACGGCCACGCGCATTTGATCAGGAACGAAGTTGTCGAGCATAACAACGTCGGCACCTGCATCGAGAACTTCGATTAGCTCTTCGAGGGAATCAACCTCAACTTCGATCGACAGGCCCGGCCACATTGACCTCACCGCATCGAAAGCCTGGGCAACTCCCCCAGCAGCCACGACGTGATTATCTTTCACAAGCGCGGCATCCGAAAGTGACATCCGGTGGTTAACGCCACCACCGCAGCGAACCGCGTACTTCTCAAGTACACGCAGGCCCGGCGTCGTCTTTCGCGTATCGCGCACCCTCGCCCGCGACCCCTCGAGAGCGTCTGCCCACTGCCTAGTAGCAGTTGCCACGCCCGACAGGTGACAGAGCAGATTCAACGCTGTGCGCTCGCCAAGCAGTAAATCCCTTGTCGTGCCCGAGATCGTCAGCAACACATCACCGGGGTTCACGCGGAACCCATCCTGGGCAACAATTTCGACGTTGGCCTCCCCACCTGACGCAATGTCGAAAACGGCTGCTGCAACTGGAATTCCGGCTACAACACCGCCGGCACGAGTCACCAAATCCATCACTGAGTGTTGATCGGCCGGAACCGTCGCCTGAGAGGTGACGTCCACGCCACCGGCGAGGTCTTCGTCAAATGAACGCTGGGCGACAGATTCCACGTATTCGGGTTCCAGACCGACATGACGCAAACTGTCGGCGATTGATTCAGTCAGGCTCATCGAGTACCCCAGTTCACTTCTTCGCTGACGGTCAACGGCTCTCGCTCTGTCACCAGGATCCCATCCTCACCGAGCCGGCTGGACAACCGCACCTTCCAGTCGATGTCATCTGTGTTCGGGAAGTCTTCTCGCCAGTGCGATCCACGCGTTTCCTTGCGCATTTTTGCATTAGCCGTGAGCACGGTGGCCAGCGCGTGCAGGTTCGTCGTCTCCCAGGCTTGAACGTGTGGATCATCAGATGTTGTCTCGCCGACCGCATTGAGGACACCAAGGGTCGTTGCCATTGAGTCACGGGATCTCAACACACCCACCCCTTCAGTCATCGCCGCTTGAAGTGAACGACGGGCCGATGCGGCTAGAACAGCCGAATCGCCTGAGGGGTCTATCGGGTTATGGCGTTCGGGAAGACCCGATGCGAGCACATCACCGATGCGTGCAGCGAAGACGAGGCCCTCGAGAAGTGAATTGGACGCCAAGCGGTTCGCGCCATGCACACCCGTGCACGCGACCTCACCAACAGCGAAAAGTCCGCGCACGTTCGACCGTCCATGGCTGTCCGTACGAATTCCGCCCGAGGCGTAGTGCTGCGCTGGAGCGACCGGAATCAGATCGACGGTCGGATCGATACCATGCTCTCGCAGCGACATCAGAATTGTTGGGAACCGACGTTCCCATTTCTCCAGGCCAAAGTCTCGTGCGTCCAGCCACATGTGCTTGCGGCCGGAATCGCGCATTCGTCGCATGATCGCCTTAGCAACCACATCGCGCGGCGCCAAGTCGGCAAGTTCATGCTCGCCTACCATGAATCGAACACCGGCATCATCGCGTAAGACGGCACCTTCACCGCGCACCGCCTCCGAAATCAGCGGTTGCTGGCCAGAGGCACCGGATCCGGTGTACAGGACGGTTGGATGGAATTGCACGAACTCGAGATCGGCAACCGCAGCACCCGCCCGAATACCCATCGCTACTCCGTCACCGGTTGCAACCGACGGGTTCGTCGACATGCTGAAAATCTGGCCGATGCCCCCGGTAGCAAGTACAACTGCAGGTGCCAGCACTGCCCCAACGCCGTCACGCTGCCCCTGACCGATGACGTGCAGTGTGAGTCCCTGGACTCCGCCAAAGCGATCACGGTAGACATCTAAAGCGAGGGCATTTTCAATGACCTCAATACCCGACCGACCCGAAACCGCAGCGACCAAAGCGCGCGAAATCTCCTTACCCGTTGCATCACCACCGGCATGTGCGATGCGATCACGTAAGTGACCACCCTCGCGAGTTAACGCGATATCGCCGGTTTCATCAGTGTCGAATTGAGCACCCAGTGCGATCAGTCGTCTGACAGCCTGCGGACCCTCCGTCACCAGAACGTGGACTGCCTTGGGATCACACAATCCAGCTCCGGCGACGAGGGTGTCGCGTTCATGATCAAGTGGCGAGTCAT
This sequence comes from uncultured bacterium, assembly GCA_903826575.1. Classification (GTDB taxonomy): domain Bacteria; phylum Actinomycetota; class Actinomycetes; order S36-B12; family CAIYMF01; genus Longivirga. Next base: position 99,506 of record CAIKEU010000101.1, on the reverse strand, counting down.
CCTCGGCGAGTGCTGCGGCAATACCGCCCTGCGCCCACCGGGTCGAACCTTCGTCCACGTTGGCCTTCGTTACCAGTAGGACGCGATATCCGGCGGCTCGGGCGTGAAGTGCTGTCGTGAGTCCGGCAACCCCCGAGCCAACGACGACAACATCGGTTTCGATGGTCCAGCCTGGGCTCGGCGCCGCTAGACGCGTCGGTAGGTGAATCGTCACGAACGCACTCCAAGGTGAATAGGACAGTTATCGAGAAGTCTGACCGATCCCACTCGAACCGCAACAATCAGCCGCCCCTCACCGGATTCGGGGGCAGGTCCCAGTTCGGGATTTGTGACGACGACGTAGTCAACATCGATGTGTCGCTCGGCAAAGAACGTCTGGACGTGAGACATCACGTCGTCCCCGCTCCCACCGGTTGCTGCCACGGAGATACCCGCTTGCATCCCCTGCGGCACTAGTTCGGCTTTCTCACGGGCAGCCGGATCGAGGTAGCGGTTACGGCTCGACATCGCTAATCCCTCGGGTTCACGAACAGTCGGAACACCGATGACGTCGACGCCCATGCTGAGGTCCGACGCCATCTGCCGAATCAGAACGAGTTGCTGGTAGTCCTTCTCACCAAAGAATCCGAACTGCGCTCTGGTTAGATTGAAGAGTTTGTTCACGACGGTCAAAACGCCCTGGAAATGTGCGGGGCGAACGGCCCCCTCCAACACGTGGCCAAGCGGTCCCGGATCGACAGTGATCTGGGTTGGACCAGTTGGGTACATCTCATCAATTGCAGGGGCAAACACAACATCAGCACCGTGCTCACCGCACAGGTCAACATCCGATTGGAGGGTCCGCGGATACCGATCGAAGTCTTCATTGGCAGCAAACTGGGTCGGATTCACGAATACCGTTACGACCACAAAACCTGCTGGGCCAACATGTTCGCGAGCGCGACGGATGAGCGTGGCGTGACCTTCATGCAACGCACCCATAGTCGGAACAACAGCGCGCATAACTTCCGAGTCGAGCGAATCGAGAACAGAATCTAAGCCGGCTCGAGAATTGATTACCCGCGGAGCGTTGTTCATCGCCCGTCCTTTTCCGAAAGCACATCGAGCAATGATTCTGCCGCCTTCGGACGAAGCACGCCCGCAGCCAACGCCCGGTCGGCTGTCGCCCGCGCCAGTGTGATGTACGTACTTTGTGCCATATCGGACACCGTGCCAAGGGCCGTGATGTGGGCCGCCACCGTTTGCCCATCACCTCGAGCCACCGGACCGGTGAGCACGTGGTCGCCATAGCGAAGAGCGTTGTCCAGGGACGCAGACACAAGCGGCGCAACAAGACGGGCCGGATCCTGCACACCGGCAGCCATCAAGATGTCCAAGGTTTGCCCGACGAGAGTCATTAGATGATTCGAACCATGGGCAAGAGCCGCGTGATAGAGGGGCCGACTGTCCTCATCGATCCATACCGGCTCGCCACCCATCTCAACGACGAGGGCCTCGGCCACCGGTCGAAGCTGATCGGGCGAGGTGACACCAAACGGGGTGCCATCAAGTCGAGCGAGATCAATACTCGTTCCGGTGAACGTCATCACCGGATGCAAAGCCAGTGGCAGTGCCCCAAGGCGCATTGCCGGCTCGAGAACCCCGTAGCCATAACGACCACTCACGTGTGCTAGAAACTGTCCGGCCTTTACCGCGTTCGACTCGACTAACCCGGATACCAAACCGGGGAGCGCATCGTCGGGAACAGCCAACAACGTGAGATCAGACTGCGCTAAGACCTCATCAAGGGCGACCAAGGGCACATCCGGCAGCAACGCTTCGGCACGAAGCCGGGACAAATCAGAAACCGCATACGCGGCCACGACATGATGGCCAGCACGCGCTAGGGCAGCACCGAGCACCGAACCGACCCGTCCGGTTCCAACAATGCCAACGCGAAGGCGCACGGGACCCTGCGGGCTAACCGAAGGTGCCTCGCCCATCTACCAACGCCATCCCGTCAACATCGCGTCACCAACGATCGAAGTCCTCGTATCGTGACGTCAGCCTAGTCACAGCGTCACGCCGATACGGCCACGCATCGTCGAACGACCAGAAATTGACTTAACACCTGAAGTAGGTTCAGCCACTGAGATCTGAGAACATTTCCTGTGACCGAACGCATGAAACTCATTGTTGACGTCGGTTCCGGTGCGCTCGGCCACGCTAATGATGTACCCGTCGCCACGCTGAACCTCAGCAGTCATCATCCGTCCGCCCATGGGCTGATCCGGCTTCACCTTGACATTGAAGACAATGTCGTCGTTGAGGCGACGCCTGAAATTGGCTACATGCATCGTGGGGCTGAGAAACTTCTTGAGTCACGCGATTACCGACAAGGTCTCGCCCTTGCGAATCGGCATGACTGGCTTGGCGCCTTCTGCGGTGAACTTGGCTATGCAATCGCGGTCGAAGCAATGCTCGGCCTCGATGTACCCGAGCGGGCCCAGTGGTTGAGAACCCTCGTCGCAGAACTAACGCGAATCATCAGTCATCTGCACTTCCTGGATCACTTTCCCGTTGAGGCCGTGAGCGATTCCCTCGATGTACACGAGCGAGCACAAACAGAAGCCGTCAGCGTTCACGGGGTCAGCCACCGTGAACAGGCTCAGCATTACCTTGAAGTTTTGACCGGTGGACGAGTGCACCCCATGTACGCACAGATCGGTGGTCTGCGTGAGGACGCACCCGAGGGCTGGCTCGACGATATGGCTCGCTTCGTCAACACCATGCGAGAACAAGACGACCACATCGCGCCCTACCTGACATGTGAACCTCTGACACACACATTGCGGGCCATGGGCGTACTTAACCGCGAACTGGTGACCACACATGGTGGCAGCGGTCCGGTCGCGAGAGCCGCCGGAATCGATATTGATCTGCGCCGCGATCAGCCTTACGCCGCCTACGGCGATCTCCGCGAAACCATCCGCGTCATCGGTTACGAAGAGTCTGACGTACTTGCACGCCTCATGGTGATCCGCGAACAAATTCCCGTGTCACTGGATCTGATCGATAGCTGCATCGAACGGCTGCGCGCGTTGGATGGGCCGATAAACGTTGCTCTTCCAAAAACTTTGCGCGCACCGGAGGGATTGCATTACGGGTGGACCGAAACACCTCTGGGCATCGGCGGGTACCTCGTTGCATCACACGGAGAACGCACACCGTGGCGGGTCAAACTGCGGACCCCTTCTTTGGCACATGTAGCACTGTTGGGCCCTGCACTTATTGGCTACCCGACACAGGCAATCGCGCCAATCGTCAGTTCACTTTTCCTCGTGACCGGAGATATGGACCGCTAGTCCAACTCGGTTCTTCGTGAGGCTTAGCTCTCGAATGCCTGTCGAATCAGACGCAGTCGACGCAAAGTAGCATCGTCGAACTCACCAGTCGGCTCTGAAACAGCAGCCGATGGTGAGGGAGCAACTGCGAAGGCGTAGTTATCTACTCCGAGCATTGCAACCTCGGCGTCTGAGGTTACCGATGCAGCAGCGTGCGCCGCCGACTCGGACCGGAGGCCGTCGTCATACGTTGGGGAACCAACCGCCCGCGCCGCTGCCATAACCGTCACCGGAGCGTCCTGACGCACCGGGGCAGGTGGAGCAGGTGCAGCAATCGGCTCCCGTGGTGCAGCGCTTGCCACCTGGATGAGTAGGTCGCCTACCCGCGTGGTCATGTCAACGATCGAAGACTGCTGGGCAGCAATGACATCGCGCAATTGAAGAATCTCACGGGCCATCTGCTCGATCCGCGGATCGACTGTGGTTGGCATCATGCGCAGGCTCAAGGCCTCGTTACGGGCTGCCTGAAGGTCTTCGCCCAGTCGATCGATGTGGTGCGTCAATCCATTGACTAAGGCACCAAGCCGGACGACCTCGAGGCCGTCGACGTAACTCTGGCTGCGGACATGCGCCAATTCGGCCAGTACATCGTCGAAGGACGCCGCCTTACCGCGACCGCGACCGCGGGTGTGGCGAGAGGAGTCAGAGCCGAACATGGTCAAAGCCTAATCGGTCGTCGGGCATTTCGTCACGGTTGTGACAATATGTGATCGAAATGTAACTCATAGTTACTAGTCGTCGCGCGGTTGGCCCTGCCCGCCACTGCCTGAACCACCAGTTCCTGATCCACCGCTACCCGAACGATTCGACCCTGCACCGTTCCCATCCTGACCATTTCGGTGGCTACGGGAGGGTGAGGAACTTGGCGACGAATCGGACGGCGCGGAGGTTTGAATCGGCGAAGAGGTCGGACCCGGACTATGCGCTGGTTTCGGACTATGCGCTGGCTTAGGACTACGCGCTGGTTTAGGACTACGCGACGGCTTTTCACTGTGACGAGGTGTCGCGCTCTGCGCCGGCTTCGAAGTATGCGTCGGGTTAGCGCTGTGGGTTGGAGCGACACCCTGCGAGGGATTTGTCCTGACGTCAGGTGTCGAGGAGGGGTGACTAGTGCGCGGAAGCGGCCACGAAACTGAACCGTCAGACTGCCCGTCACCCGGCCTGTCAGTCGCCCCGGGAAGCGACGACTCAGGGCTGGCAGTGCGCGATGACGATGGCATCTGACTCGGCGTCGAAGTGCTGGGCGTGGGACTCTGCGCACTTGCCGGCGACGAAGGTTCGACCGTCGGCTGATGGTCAAGGCTCACAAAGGCATCAGCCGTACCGAAGGACGAGACGGTTGGAGATGAGTTAAGCACGCGCACGTTCATCGCTGCAGCAGTGCCCGACAACGCAAGCACCCCGAGCACGCTCAGTGCAGTCACCGCACCAATTTGTCTTTTCACGTCTTCCTCCTCCCCAATCGTAACTCGCAGTACACACTCCATTGCTCCCTGAATTGTCCAAGGAACGGATAAGAAAGCCTCAGACCAGACACAACGTCACGTTGTGTCACACAACCGTGCACGCAAGATGCGCCAAAACAGGTCACAATGGTGGAATGCACATCCTCTTAGTCGAAGACGACCGATCCGTTGCGGCTTCCGCGATTGACGGTCTTACCGCCTTGGGACATTCGGTCGATCACGTCGTATCCGGTACTGCTGCGCTTGAGGCCGCAAAGCTGATGAGTTCCCTAGACGTGATTTTGCTCGATCTCGGCCTCCCCGACATGGACGGTCAGGAGGTCTGTCGGCGGATCCGCTCGACAAGCGAAACGCCGATCATCGTGGTGTCAGCACGCGACGATGAGGCCGATCGAGTGATCGCACTAGAACTCGGTGCCGATGACTATCTCGTGAAGCCTTATGGGATGCGTGAGCTGTCCGCGCGAATCAGGGCCGTCGTTCGACGTAGCCAGCCGACCCCTGCTGCAGCCCCAGCAAGTGCGGTGCAGGAGATCGGGCGCTTGACGATCGATCGCAGATCCCAGCGCGTCCACATCGATGGCGAGGAAATCGCACTGACCGCAAAAGAGTTTGATGTCCTGGCATATCTGGCCGAGGATCCCGGGGCTGTGCGTCGACGAACTGAAATTCTCGAGCACGTTTGGGAAGGGCACTGGTACGGCGCCACCAAAACTGTTGACGCACACGTGGCTGCGATACGCAAGAAGTTGGGAGATTCTGGCTGGATTGAGGCCGTACGCGGAGTGGGTTTTCGGCTCGGATTTCCCGAGTAGGTACAGCATGGTTGACGCGCCATGAGATGGCGGCTCGTCCTCATTCTGGTCGGATTCACCACGCTGGTGCTCCTCGTCCAGAACATTCCACTGTCCACTTTCGTCAGGGACAAGGAACTCAACGCCCGCATCGCTGGGCTTCAAACGGATGCATTCACGCTGGCCGGGTACTCCGTTGAATATCTTCAGCAACCAAGCCCTGTTGCAAAGGCCGCCCTCGATGAGGCAGTGACCGCGTACTCGACTGTAAACGGACCACGCGTGGTAGTCGTCGATGCGAAGGGCACGGCGGTGGCGGCTTCAGTTCCTGCCGATGTCGGCCAGAACTTCTCCAATGCCGAACGTCCTGAGGTTACCGATGCGCTGACCGGGCACACCGTCAGCGGTGAGCGCACGTCAAGCACTCTCGGCGAACCACTCATCTACGTCGCAGTTCCCACGAGGGCAGGGCAGCAGATCCTCGGTGCAGTTCGCCTGACGTACCCCTCTAGCGAACTCAACGACCAAATCAACAGTTCCATTCGGTCACTGTGGATGGTCGGCCTGATCAGTTTGTTATCGGCCGCTCTGATCGCGTGGCTGGTGTCCACTGCGATTACCCGCCGGATTCGCCGGCTCAGTGACACAGCCGAATCAATCGCCGATGGTGACTTGAATGCCCGAGTGGAGGATGCCGGTGGCGGAGAGATTGCCGACCTCGCCGCCAGTTTCAACGTTATGGCCGACCGCGTTCAAGGGCTCGTGGAACGCCAACGAGATTTCGCCGGTGACGCCTCTCATCAACTCAGAACTCCGTTAACTGCACTACGTCTTCGGATGGACCGAGCAGCCGAGTTAATGGATGAGGACGATCCTGCCGTCGATCACGTTGACGCGGCCCGAAACGAAATCGACCGATTGCAACGACTCGTCGACGGCCTCTTGATGCTTGCCCGTGCGGATGGACGAAAGAGTGTCCCAACTCCCGTCGATATCAGTGCAATCGCCCGCGAGCGGATCGAATCTTGGGAATCACTGGCTGCCGAACGCGACATCGCTATAGATCTCATTGCACCGCCGGTCGCAGTCGCTTTCGCCGTACCCTCGGCGGCCGAACAAATTCTCGACAACTACATCGATAACGCGTTAGAAGTTGTCCCCGATGGCTCGCGAATCGTGGTGACGATCACACCCGCAACGCACCACGTCCAGATGACGGTCGACGATGCTGGGCCTGGCTTATCGCCTGAAGATCGAGTGCGAGCATTCGATCGGTTCTGGCGTGGCCGTCAAGACGACGGCGGATCAGGGCTCGGCTTGGCCGTCGTATCCGCCCTCGCCCAAGCCAGTGGCGGCTCGGTCTGGCTCGACCAATCACCGCAGGGTGGTATTCGAGCCGGAGCCCGGTTTAATCGTTAGACGCTCCGCCCGCGGATGTAATCGCCGCTGGCGGGGTTCAGGAGCTGCGGTGCTCGCGGATGTACTCGATGTACCGAGCCCGGAACAGTGGCTCCTGCTCACCAAGTGACTCAGCGCCGAAGATCTGCTTTGCCGCGTGGATCGTCTCAACGAGGCTGCCACTGATGTCACCTAACGATCCACCCTCGTCGGCCACTGATGCGATGGCCGTGGTGTGGGACATCAGGTCGATGAAGAATCCGATATCTAAGCGATGTTCAGCTATCGAGAAGGCTAGATCGCGCAGTTCGGCGTAGGACATGTCTTCAAGAGCATCCTGCGGCGCGGTGTTCTGGTCGTCGGTGTTCTGGTCTTCACTGTTGTGGTGATCGCTCATAGTCAGACCCTAGAGCCTTTCACTTGACGATGGGTCAGCGGAGTCAGGCCTAACGCGACAAGCCCGTTCCAAAGCAAGCCCTGCAAGTACCGCAAGCAGGGACGCTATTGCGGTCGCCACACCGGACACGATCTGCTCGCGAACGTACAGGACGTCCCATCCGCCAAGGAGAGCGCCGATCACTCCCACAACAAAACCGCCAATAAGCGCACCCGTGCGTGAAGTGGCCATAGCGATCGCCGCCGAGCGGGCAACAACCAGCGGCTCAATGGGCTTGGCACCTGAACGACCCTCTAAGCGTGCTGAGACTCCGCGTGCCCACAACCAGATCGCGACCGCCAAAATCGTCATCAGCCCGGGCAGGCTCCACGACAAAGGGAGGTTTCGGTTAGCGAATACGTCAAAGAGTTTGGCCGTTGCATAGCCGGCCGCCCCCGCGCCGAGCGCGAACACCAGCAGGGTCGAAATCTTCGTCGGCGTCACCGCGGGATCACCAACTCAACATCTTTACGAGGGTGAATGATTTCGGCATGACTCACATCAGCAACCACATCAGTGAGGTCCGCGAGCCGCGTCGAATCAGCCAAGACCGCGTCGGGTTCAATTTCTAGCCACGGAACGACCACAAATGAGCGCTGGCTGGCACGCGGATGGGGCAGGGTGATCACTGGGTCGTCACTCAGCACGCCTTCTACGTCTAAGATATCGACGTCGAGAGTTCTTGGGCCCCAATGAATTTCACGAGTACGACTCCACAACTGCTCGGCTCGATGTGCCAACGCGAGCAATTCCAACGGTTCTGAATCGCTGAGTCCGATGAGTACCGCGTTCGCATAATCTGGCTGCTCCGGGCCTCCGACAGGTGCCGTCTCGTACACCCGCGATACCCGAGGGTCGCGCAGGTTGGGAGCGATCACGTCGACTGCTCCCTGCAGAGCCCCAACGCGATCTCCCAGATTTGCACCAAGACCAAATGCGATGCGCCTCAACGGCTTCGCTCAATTCGAACAGTCACATCACCAAAGGCAACACCAACGGGGGCCTGCGGTTTATGAACGACGACAACAACATCCTGGACGAGTGGGTACGCCAAACAGGCGTCAGCAATACGTTGAGCCACTGTCTCGATCAGATCATGTGGATCACCCGTGATGATCGACACCACATCGGCTGCTACGTCGGCATAGTTGACCGTCTGATTCAGATCATCGGTCGCTGCCGCCGATCGAGTGTCAACACCAAGGTCTACATCGACGATGAAGGTTTGACCATCACGTCGTTCAAAGTCCAAGACCCCATGAAATCCATGTGCGGAAATACCGGTCACCGAAATCCGATCGCGGTTCATGATTCATCCCCACCCTTCCATGCTTGCACCACGCAGACCGCGTCCCGACTTCCGCGCGGGCTATGTACGCGCACACACCAGGCACCATGGGTGGCCGACAGAACAGTCACCGCGTCCGTGGCTGCATCACGCTGCTCAACTGGGCGTGGCTCACCATCGATTGCGAGAGCAGAGCCTAGGAATCTCTTGCGGGCAGCGCCAATCAGAATTGGGTAACCCAACTCGGTAAACCGATGGAACTGCCGAAGAAGCTCCCAGTTATGGTGGGCCTTCTTGGCAAAGCCCAGCCCGGGATCAATGACGATTCGCCGAGGGTCAACACCTGCTGCTTGGGCTGCATTTACCCGCACCATCAATTCGGCGATGACATCGTGCACAACATTCTCGTAGTTAGCGAGCTGTTCCATTTCGTTGCTAAATCCGCGCCAGTGCATCGCGATGTAGGGGACCCCAAGTTCTGCCACGACCGCGTACATTGTCTCGTCAGCCGCGCCGCCGCTGATGTCGTTGACGATCGCGGCACCAGCCTCGACTGCAGCTCGCGCCACCGAAGCCCGCATCGTGTCGATACTCACCGGCACACCCTGCTGGGCCAAGGCACTCACCACAGGAATGACGCGACGCAATTCCTCGTCCTCGGGGATGCGTTCAGCTCCGGGTCGAGTCGACTCCCCACCAATATCAACGAGATCTGCCCCATCAGCCATGAGCGCGAAACCGTGGTCGATCGCGGTGGACGATTCGAGCCAACGACCGCCATCGGAGAAAGAATCCGGGGTCACGTTAATGATGCCCATGACGGCACAGCGATCAAGTTGGGCAAGTGACAGCGGTAGGCCATCAGGCCGAACAGGTGAGTGGCTCACGTTAACCAGCGTAGTGACTGACGTCAGCCGAGGATCAAGCTCATGGCTTCGGCGCGCGTTGCTGAATCACGCAGCTGGCCGCGCACCGCGCTGGTGACCGTCTTTGCGCCGGGCTTGCGGATACCTCGCATGGACATGCACAAGTGCTCACATTCAACGACGACGATGGCACCGCGAGGAGCCAAGATATCGACGAGAGCATCCGCAATCTGAGTGGTTAGACGCTCTTGCACCTGCGGCCGCTTTGCATAAACGTCAACCAATCGAGCGAGCTTGGACAATCCAGTGATCGTGCCATTGGTGCCCGGGATGTAGCCGATGTGCGCAACACCATGGAACGGCACAAGGTGATGTTCACAGGTTGAATACACCTCGATGTCCTTAACCAGAATCATCTCGTCATGGACGAGATCGAATGTGGTGCTCAGGACTTCACGCGGATCTTGGCGCAAGCCGGCAAAGATTTCGGCGTACGCGCGGGCCACCCGCGCCGGCGTATCCAACAAACCATCACGATCCGGATCTTCACCGACCGCGATCAGTAACTCACGAACTGCCGCCTCGGCCCGCGCATAGTCAAATGGCGGGATTTCTACCTGATCAACTGCACTCACCGGACTGATCGGAGAACGCGCACCATCTTGATTTGACACGGCTAGACTCCGCCCTCGGATGCACCCGCTACCGGAGCTGGCGAACCCGTTGCATGCCCGTTGGTCGCAGCGTGGCCGTTGCCGTTCGCGTAAACCGCAGCCGCTTCCTTGGCCGACTGAACCGGTCCCCGGTCACTTGGAGTTCGGCGTGAGGAGCCCGTCCACGCCGGCCGGATCGGACGACGATTCAGTGGTTCAAAGATGCGCGCAATTTCTTCCTTGTCGAGGGTCTCTTTCTCGAGCAACTCGACAACGAGGGCATCGAGAACATCTCGGTTTTCGACCAAGATCTCAAATGCTTCGTGGTGAGCCGCGTCAATGAATCCGCGAACCTCTTGGTCGATGGCCGCAGCAACATCTTCGGAGTAGTCACGGGTGTGACCGTAGTCGCGGCCCATGAAAACCTCACCCTGCTCTTGGCCGTAACGAATGGCGCCAAGGCGCTCAGTCATGCCGTACTGCGTAACCATCGCGCGGGCCACTGCAGTTGCCTTCTCGATGTCGTTACTTGCCCCCGTCGTGGGATCGTGGAAGACAAGCTCTTCTGCGGCTCGGCCACCGAGCATGTACGCGAGTTGGTCGAGCATTTCAGCACGCGTCTGCGAGTACTTATCGGACTCGGGTAGCACCATCGTGTAACCCAAGGCCCTGCCACGCGGCAGGATCGTGATCTTGTGCACGGGATCATTGTGTGGCAGCGCAGCAGCAACCAGAGCGTGTCCACCTTCGTGGTACGCGGTGATCTTCCTTTCGTGCTCACTCATCAATCGGGTGCGACGCTGTGGACCGGCAACCACTCGATCAATCGCCTCATCAAGCGCTGCGTTGTCAATGAGCTTGCCACCGTTGCGCGCCGTCAACAACGCCGCCTCGTTCAGCACGTTGGCTAGATCGGCTCCAGTGAAGCCGGGTGTACGACGAGCAACTGCCGTCAGATCAACGTCATCGGACAGTGGCTTACCCTTAGCGTGCACTTTCAGAATCTGTTCGCGGCCAACCAAATCCGGAGCCCCAACAGCAATCTGCCGATCAAAACGACCGGGACGCAAAAGTGCTGGGTCGAGGATGTCAGGACGGTTCGTCGCCGCAATAAGAATTACGCCGCCGGTGACATCAAAGCCATCCATTTCGACGAGCAGCTGGTTGAGGGTCTGCTCACGCTCGTCGTGACCGCCACCCATTCCGGCGCCGCGATGGCGTCCAACGGCGTCGATTTCATCAACAAAGACAATCGCTGGGGCGTTGGCCTTGGCCTGTTCGAATAGATCGCGAACCCGGCTGGCACCAACGCCAACGAACATCTCGACAAAGTCTGAGCCCGAGATTGAGTAGAAGGGCACCCCAGCCTCGCCAGCTACCGCGCGGGCGAGCAGCGTCTTACCCGTACCAGGTTGGCCGTAAAGCAATACACCCTTGGGGATCTTCGCGCCAACAGCCTGGAACTTGGCCGGATCCTGCAGGAACTCTTTGATCTCCTGCAGTTCTTCGACGGCCTCATCGGCACCAGCTACGTCAGCGAATGTCGTCTTCGGCATGTCCTTGGACACCATCTTCGCGCGCGACTTGCCGAAGTTCATGATTCGGCTTCCGCCGCCCTGCATCTGGCCCATGAAAAAGAACAGCAGGCCAAGCACAAGCGCCATGGGGAGCAGCGTGTAGAGCAAACTCATCAAGACACTGTCATGAGGCACATCAACGTTGTAGCCCCCCTTGAGCGAGCCGCTATCAACTTTGCTCTGAAGAAGGTTCTGAAGTTGAATGCCTTGGCCCTCGACGTACTGGGAGCGAATTTTTGACCCGTCCGTCAGGGTGACTTCGATTCGCTGATCCCGATCAGTGATCGTGGCCTCGTTGACCTTGTTCTGCTGGATAGCGGTCACAACCTGGGACGTGTTTACATCCTGTGGACCTGACACGTTACCGATGACTGTGAGGCCAATGATCACAGCAAGGATGGCCAGTGCGATCCAGATCGCCGGGCCACGCAGAAGCTTCTTGATGTCCATAATGCGGGGTGCGGACCCCGTGCCTCCCTGACTTAACTCGCCACCGGATTCTGCCGGTTTGGCTGAACGTGGACGAGCATTACGACGGTACACCGACATGCGCTCGCACGCCGCCGGACTGCACCCACCTGATGCTGGTCTCGTTATAACGACGATATCGAACTCTGATTTGTTCCCGAAACCGCGACCACCTCACCGGTGGATTACTCCATGTGGCACATTCAACACATTTCCGGCACATCTAATTCCGGCACATCTAATTCCGGCACATCTAATTCCGGCACATCTAATTCCGGCACAGCTCAGCGCCGAACACCATCATTAGACGCTACGCACATAGCGGACAGGCGCACTCAGGAGTAAACGTGAGGTGCCAAGGTGGCAACGACCCGGAGATTTCGATACTTCTCGGCGTAGTCGAGCCCGTATCCGACGACGAACTCATTGGGGATGTCAAAGCCGACGTAGGCCGGAGTTACCGCAACCCGAACCGCCTCCGGCTTACGCAGCATCGTCAACACCTCGACGGAGGCCGGACCACGGGAGTTCAGATTGCGCAGAAGCCACGACAACGTCAGACCGGAATCGAGGATGTCTTCCACGACGAGCACGTGCTTGCCGGTGATATCACGGTCGAGATCTTTGATGATGCGAACCACTCCGGACGACGTCGTCCCAGAGCCATAGGACGACACGGCCATCCAGTCCATCTCAAGCGGGTGCTTCATTGCGCGCGACAGGTCAGCCATCAGCATCACTGCACCTTTAAGAACGCCCACCAGAATGAGGTCCCGACCGGCGTAATCGGCATCAACCTGTGCGGCTAGTTCAACAATTCGACGGTTGAGTGCTTCCTCATCCACCAGGATTCGTTCAAGATCAACACCGAGATCGTCGGAGTGCATCAATTCTCCTTCTCAGGGGATACGGAGCGCCCTTGTGCTAGCGGTCGCAGGGTGAGCCTGCCACAGTCTCGTACAACTTCGACACCGCCCGGTAGTGCGACCGCGCCTTGGCCCTTCCATTGGGTAACAAGAGCATCAAGCCGATTGACATGCTCGGCAGATAACCGGCCGGCCGGAACACCACCGTCGATGAGCCAGGTGCGGATAATGCGACTGCGAATTGCCCGAGCGAGCGGCTCCAACGACGTTACGTCGAGATCGCCAGGAACAGTTGCGCCCATGATGATGTCGTAGCCCATTTCATCGACGATCTCAGCGAGCGCCTCGGAATCAGCTCGGGCCAACTCAGCCGTGCGAGCTAGTGCCGCGGCAATACCGGGGCCCAGTTCGCGTTCGAGTACTGGCAGCACCTGCTCGCGTACGCGCACGCGAGCAAATCGCGGATCATGGTTATGCGGATCGTCGACAACGGGGACATCCGCCGGCAGGCTCGCATGAACAACCGCGCGAGAAACATCCAGAAGTGGCCGCCGAAACATCCCTCGCCGGCGCGGCATCCCGGCCAAGCTTCGAGTTCCCGAGCCGCGAGCCAACCCGAGGAGAACGGTTTCAGCCTGATCGTCAAGGGTCTGTCCGAGCAAAACAACGCTTCCACCGAGGCCCAGCGCCGCGTGGTAGAGCGCGCGATACCGAGCATCCCGAGCGGCGGCCTCCATCCCATCACCGTTTTCAACAACGACCACGCTCTCGACGGAAACCGGATCAAGACCCCGGTCACGCAAGATCGCAGCCGTGCGCTCGGCAATCTCGTGCGAGCCTAGTTGCAGTCCATGATCGATGACGACGGCCCCCACTCGCTGTCGTTCCAGCCGCGTGGCTAGGGCAAGGGCCATCGAGTCCGGCCCGCCTGAACAGGCCACAAGGATGAGGTCGGCAGCATCAACATCGGCGAGTTCAAAACGGACGGCCCGACGAACGTCGACAATCGGATCGGTACTCACGCGAGTAGATCCGGGGCAACTCGACGACACCACGCATACGGATTGAGAACTTCTGCTTTGGTGGGAAGTGATTGCGCACTCGACCAGACCCGGTTGAACCCGTCGCGACCAACCTCGCTCACCACGGTGCTCACGAACCGTCGTCCGTCTGAGTACTGACGAAGTTTGACGTCCAAGCCTAGAACACGTCGCATCATGCCATCGACAGCTCCGGGCTCCTCACGACGTCGCTCGAACCGAGCGCGAATCTGCGCGACACTCGGCACAATTTCCGGACCGACGTCGTCCATCACGTAATCTGCGTGTCCCTCAAGCAAACTCATCAACGCTGTCACGCGATCGAAAACTTCGCGCTGAGCCGGAGTCTGCGCAGCGTCCATAACTGATGGCCCGTCCACATTGCGAACAGCCGCAAAGATCGCGCTCGCAACATTGCGAAAGCGGTCCATCGCCTGTGCATTGGACATCGGGCCGACGTCGAGGAACTCGCGCATGAGCCCCACCATGTAGTCACTAAGCCACGGCACCGCACCGAACTGAACGCGATGGGTCTCCTCGTGAAGACAAACCCACAGCCGGAAGTCGCGAGGATCAACACCGAGTAGTCGCTCGGTGGCAACAATGTTTGGCGCCACGAGAAGGAGTCGGCCCTCACCTGACGGCGTGAAAGCTTCGTACTGACCAAGAACTTTGGTGGATGCGAAGGCCAAGACGCCGGCCATCTGTGTGGCAGCGATCCGAGCAGAGACAGCCGCGATCGCTGCCGGTTGCTGCGCCGCAGCACTGCTCAGGATCGGCTCGAGAACAGTCTGGAATCCCCTGACATTGCTTTCCACCCAGTCGGGACGATCAACGACGATGGCATCTGGTGCACCACCGGCATCCATTCCAGTTCGCTCTCGCACTGGATCAACGGCGAAGGCGGCGAGCGCACGAAGCTCAGCTACTGCGGTCTGCGCTTCATGGGCGGATGTTCTAGGTCCGGGTGGGCATAATCGTCGTCCAGCCGACCGTGCTAGCCCCCAGTCAATTACGTCCATGACGCTGACACTACGCGAGGCGACTACGGCCGTCGCGACTAATTCGACGGTGACGTTGGCCCAGCGTCAGCTGGTCGCGACGATGGTGGCCGCACGGTCAACCGCGGCTCGGGCGTCTGCGATCGGCCCCGGTGCGTGATCGGCATCGAAGTCAAAAATTAGGATCCGGCCATGTGAGTCACGAACAATTCCGGCTAGGCCAATGACGCCAGTTAACGTCCCGGTCTTAGCGCGTACAACGCCACGACCACGAATCGTCTTTGCCGATGTGAACCGATCCGACAACGTGCCGGTGAGTCCCGCAATGGGGAGTCCTGAAGACACCGGCCATAGCGTGCCCACGCTGGATCCAGTGAACGGCTTGTTCGCCACAACAACCGACAAGGCGTGCGTGAACGTTGCAGAATCAAGTTCATTCAAAGATGACAGGCCACTGGCGTCAGCCAGACGCATACCCTTCATCGATAACCCGGATTGCTCGAGCGTGTCCTTCGTCGCGCGGACACCACCCTCGAAACTTGCAGAGCCCACAAGTTTTCCACCGGCAAGGTGACCCAATGCTTCGGCGAGATCGTCATCTGATCGAGTGAGCATCCGCTCCACGAGATCTGCAATCGACGGACTTTGTACCGAAGCAATCACGGTCGGGCCGGCGGCCGCCGGGGCTTGACTACCGTCTCCCGGCGACATCAGCGCCGGGACACTAGGTCCCGATGAGACGGCCCCTGCCGACGCCGGCGCAGCGATGGCCGACGCGACCGAGGTGGACATTGGAGTCGGGGTGTTGGTCACCGGTTTCGTAGGACTCTCACCAGCGGAATCAACAGGATTGGCTACTCGAGTGATGATCGGCGCAACCTTGATTCCTAATGCCCGCAATCTGCCAGCGAAATAATCGGCCGCAACCTTGGCCGGATCTTCACTGCGAACATTGGAGGACGCAGATACTCGCCCACCATCGGCACTTAAAGCCATCACGGGGCTCACAACACCAGCGGTGACGAAAGACGGTTTCCAACCCGGCGCCAAAGAACTCCCAACAAACAGCGAGTCGTCGAGAGCAAGATGAATGTTGGTAGCACCTGCTTTGTGCAGAGCAGCGGCAGTTCGCACCGCGAGATCTGACAGAGTGGCCGGACGGGCTGACTGGCCGGTAGGCCATGAGGAAGCCTCCGACCGCACCCGAGCCAGGGTTGAGTCACCAGCCCCGTGCAGGACAACCTGATCACTCACACTGTCGAACGTTACGTTCGTCGATAGTCGAGCGTCGGGGCCGAGTGCTTTCAAGATCGCCATCGCGGTAAGAATCTTGATTGTGGAGGCCGGATGTTGCGGACGATTGGTCGACTTCGAATAAAGGACGGCACCAGTCGCGGCGTCTGTTACTTGCCCAGTGACGTCCGAACCTAACGGGGCGGCACCTAGTGCACTGTTCAGCGAACCGGTAAAAGAGGTCGGGATCGATTGCGCACTACTGCCGGCCTCAGACCCAGCCGGGGCGAGAACCTCTGCGGGAATTCCGGGTGGAGCAACGACGGCAGTCCGAGGTGACAGCAGGCTCGCCTGAGCAGTTTGCGCACCGCTGGAAGCGATGATCAACAGGGCAACCGGAACGGTAACTCCTGCTAGGAGTGAATTTCCACGCACCGACCTACCTCCCGTCACAACCCACGTCCCCGAGGTGGGACACTTATGGCGCTGGCCACGTTCGATGGCGGCGAACATCGCGTGACCGAAAACTCACGAACTAAACTTCTGAACGACGAACACATCAACTTGGGGCCGAACGACGTTTACGTGCCCAAACGTAACAAAGGAGATAAACGTGGAATTCGACGTCACTATCGAAATCCCCGCAGGGCAACGTAATAAGTATGAGGTCGACCACGAGACCGGTCGCATTCGCCTCGACCGAATGCTGTTCACGTCGACGCGTTACCCCCACGATTACGGCTTCGTCGAGGGCACTCTCGGCCAAGATGGGGACCCGCTGGACGCTCTGGTCGTTCTGGACGAGCCCACTTTCCCTGGCTGCCTAATCCGTTGCCGCGCCATCGGAATGTTCCGGATGACTGATGAAGCCGGTGGCGACGACAAGGTTCTGTGCGTCCCTTCGGGCGATCCCCGCGTGGAGCACATCCGCGATATCCACCACATGCCTGAATTTGATCGGCTCGAAATCCAGCACTTCTTCGAGGTGTACAAGGATCTCGAGCCTGGCAAGAGCGTCGAGGGCGCAACATGGGTTGGCCGCGTAGAGGCGGAGGCCGAAATCGTCGCCTCAACCGAGCGTTACGAAGCTACCCACCCAAAGCCGGAGCCGGCACTTGACGCTGACTCGAGCAGCCATCTCGACTAATGTCAGGCGGTGTAAGCGGGACTCGATACGCGCCCCCAGAGACGTGTTACGGACGCGCGCCGTAGGGAACCAAGCCATCGGGGTAGATGCTCCACTCCCGGACGAACGCTCCCGTATGCGGCGCTTCAATCATCATTGAGTTGCCTGCGTAGAACACCACGTGGTGAATTGTGTGCCAGTCAGCGGGGTCAGTGGCGTAGAAAACTAGGTCGCCCGGCTGTAAGTGCGCCAACGGGATTTTTTCACCGGCCAGGAATTGGGACTGCGAAAAGTGGATCATCGACCAGCCCACTGAGCGATATGCCGCTGAGGTCAAGCCACTGCAATCAAATGCGTGCGGACCATCGTGACCGGCAATATAGGGATCCCCAATGTGTGCCCGAGCGTACGCAAGAGCGCCAAGCCGCTGCGCCGCAGTCGTATGTGAAACACCCTGCGGGTAGCGACCGACGTAGGAACGTGGATCGTGTCGATCACCGTTGTTCGCCGAGCCACCGTCGCTCGAGCGACCGCCCGTTCCACCGTTGCCTGTTCCAGACGAACCACCCGAATGAGACGTGGAATGCGTGCGCTGCGCACGACGTTGGGCCTCAGCGCGCGCGCGTGCAGCCGCGGCTGCAGCGAGCGCTACCGAACGTTGCGCGGCCAGTTGCGCCGCAGACTTTTGGGCTGCGGAAAGTTCCTGCTGTGCCCCAGCCAACGTGTTAGACAGCCGGCCTAGTTCGGCTTTCTGCGCTGCTTCGCGGGTGCGCACGGTAGCCAGCGCCGCAGCGGCCTGAGCCTGTTTCGCTTGGACGTCAGCAAGCGACAGCATCGTTTGTGCCGTGGCTGCCTGGGCCTGCGCACGAAGTCGTCGCGCGTTTGTCATCGTTCGGGTGGTGGCTTGAGCCACGTATCCGATGTCCGCGGTGCGATCGGTCAAGTTCCAGATGCCACCAGAGCGAGCAATACTGTCCACAACAGCGACCCACTGACCGAGTCCACCGGCGAGTTCGGGCCCGAGTTGGTACGTCGAGGTTGCGAGCCGATCGACATCACCTTGGGCAAACTGCGCCTGTCCCATCGCCGCTGCCTGTGCGGCTTGATCTGCACGTAGCTGGTTTTGCGCCTCGGCGACGGCGGCTTCAGCCCCATCCCACTTCTCGACCAACACTTCGAGGTCTGTGCTCAGGGCAGTAAGACGCGCTTGCGCCGCAACGACCGTCGCATGTGCCTTAGCGACGGAGGCCGCAACAGCTCTGGCATGGGTAACAGCCGCGTGCACTTGGCGGGCGGTCGGCGTTGGCTTATGAGAGGTTGCCACCGCTGGGCTGACGGACACTAGGAGCAGGCTGCCAACCAGAACCGTGGCCACCGTCATCGTCGATCGAAAAGACCGCTTGGAACTGATCGCCAGTCGCATCGCACCTCCCGTGCCACTACCACGGTAACCCCGTCAGTCCCTTTGTCACCACTGGTAACACACCTCAGGTTTATCCACATCTGTGCCGATAAGGCGGTGAGCGACGGTCGGTAAAACGAGCAACGTGGTGTGTTCACCTCGTAGCGTGGGGTTGGGGACGTCCTTAGCGGACGAAGGGGAGAGTGAGCATCGTGGGCTCGACGCGATCACCGGGAGACAGCCGGGCCATACTCGGCGGACATAGCCACAGGCACGTGCCCCTCACCTGCGCGCAACTAGGTGCAGTGGAACTGAACAACCACCTCGATACAACCCTGACCGATTTCACAAAGCGATTGCAAGAATCGGCGGACGACCTGCAGAGCGCGGGACGCGAGCTGGCCAGAGTAGCTGTCGAATTGTTCGCCGAGTCTGCGATCGTGTGGCTGGTAGGGCCAGATGGCCGAACACTGGAGCCCATTGGATCGCACGACTACGAACCACTTCGCGACCAACAGTTAAGTCGACTGCTTTCCGGCGCACGCCCCCACGTCGGCGAAGGCCTGATCGGAACCACTATCGCCAATGACCAACTCAAAATCATCAACGAGGCTAGCCCCGAGTTAACCGAAGGGTTCGCGCCCTACGTTGAGTTCTGCCGGCGAAGTAACGTCACCTCGATCTTGATCTCACCGATCTCCTCCCACGGTCAAGTAATCGGAGCTTTCGCGCTCCTGCGTCGGGCCGAGTTTCCGAACTTTGATCACCGGTTAGACACAACGCTTACCCGTTTCTCCGAAGCCGTTGCAGACCATTTCGGTTGGGCCTGCGCGCTAGCTAATCGAGCGCGCGACATTGCAATTCTCGACTCACTCGACCCCGCGCTCATCTCCACGGACCTCGACCGACGAGTTACATCCTGGAATCGCGGTGCGGAAAATCTGTACGGGATCGCACGATTGAATGCCCTCGGATGTCGATTGGACGTACTCGTACCTACGGATCCACAAATTGAGCCATCATCACCTTTTGTACCCGGTGGCCAGATCGAAGACGACGAGCGCTGGCGAGTCACCATGCGTGAAGGTGAATGGGCCGGCCGAGTTCGGCAACAGGCAGCAGATGGACGCATCATTGATGTCACGCTGCGGCTCACATTGCTGGAAGGGATTGACGGCCGAGTACTCGGTGGATTGGTGCTCGGCGGTGAGACGCGGCAAACCGAGGCGCCTTCGACAGGGCGTGATGTTGACGCAAGCGCGCAATCACTCCTCGATGCCATCGATAACGAGTTGGCTATCGTCGATAGCCACGGCCGAGTGGTTGCGACGAATCTTCGATGGGATCAGCGCAGCAGCGATGGGCGAGATCACAGTGGCGCGTGGGTCAACAGCGCTCCAGGTAACGATTTACTCGCACTCCTACGAACAGCCGCAACGACGCGGCCTTCAGCACGCGAGGCGCTGGCCGGCATCGAAGGGGTCTTAAACGGCCGGCTGCAGCGGTTCACTCTCCCCTACGACTCCACATCCCTGGGGTCGGACCGGTCCTACATACTCACGGTCAAGTCCATCCAGGATGATGGTGTTCTCATCGAACATGCCGACAACACCCTTCAACAGGGTCTAGAGCGTCAGCTGAGCTACCGGGCAACACATGATGCTCTAACAGGACTACCCAACCGCGCCCTGTTGTCCGACCGACTTGTGCAGGCACTCATTCGATCGCAGCGCACCGGCAATATGGTTGCGGTAATGTTCGTCGACCTTGATCACTTCAAGGAAGTAAACGACACACTCGGCCATGCTGCCGGCGACCAAGTGCTCGTCTCGGTTTCGCGCCGCCTCCTGCGCGCGTGCCGAGCCAGCGACAGTGTAACCAGATTCGGTGGCGACGAATTCGTCATTGTCGTTGAAGACGTTGATTCATTGGACAACATTCGCCGGGTTGCTCAACGGATCCTCGATGCACTGGCTACCCCAATCGTCGTCGACGGATCCGAGTTGTACTTCGGCGCATCACTGGGCGTTGCCCTTGCGGCAGCTGAGATTTCACCGACAACACAGGTGGATGGATTGCTACGTGACGCTGACACCGCGATGTATCGCGCAAAGGAGGCTGGGCGCAATACGTACGTCATCTTTGATCCAGCGATGCGTGAACGTGTCGCCAGCCGGCTGGAGTTGACCAACGCACTGCGCCATGCAGTTGCCCGCGACGAACTTAGATTGATGTATCAACCGCAATTCGAACTGAACTCTGCCGATATCGTCGGCGCCGAGGCTCTCGTACGATGGCAACATCCTGACCGGGGACTTGTCTCACCCGGTGAATTCATCGAAGCGGCCGAAGAAAGTGGCAGCATCATCGAGATTGGTGCCTGGGTACTCGACCGTGCGTGTCAGGAAATTGCCATCTGGCAGCGACATGCACCCGAGAACTTCACCATCCACGTGAACTTGTCGGCACGCCAACTAATCGATCCAAATCTGGTGCCACTTGTGCGCAACAAACTCGCCGCCTACAGCTTGGACCCTCGACGACTTGGCCTAGAGATAACCGAGAGCGCGCTGATGTCCGATCCGGAAGCCGCAGCAAGAACTGTCGAAGACCTTCATGAGTTAGGCGTGCGCATCTCAGTAGATGATTTCGGCACAGGATACTCATCGCTTGCGTACCTGCAACGATTCCCGGTCGACGCGCTGAAGATTGACCGGTTCTTCATCTCCCGGATTGATCACGACGATAAAACTGCTGCCCTCGTTAAGGGCATCATCGGCCTGGCCGAGGCACTCGGGCTCGAAACCGTTGCTGAAGGCGTTGAGACCGAAGGACAACGACAACTCACCCAAGACTTAGGTTGTACCTCGTATCAGGGGTTCCTGCGAGCACGTCCGGGGACCGCCGACGTCATCACGGGACTATTGGCCGCTTGTCTGGATAAGACTCGATAACAAATCCCACACCGTCAGACAAAAGCAGTACGTCCTTGGGGCAACTTTTTGGCGTGCGCGGTAATCTCCCATGGAAAGATCCGTTGTTTTGCGTCTGTCATTTTTGCGACGGAAATTCTTCCTTACGGGATATGAGGAGCGCACCGCGTGGCTAGGGACACACACACTGCCGCCGAGCGCACCGTGCAGGCAATCCACGCACTTCGTAATGACGAACTCGAGGACGCTCACATCCTTCTGCGTGAGGCGCTACGAGCCGATGACGAGTACGTTCCGGCATGGCAGTGGGTCGCAACCCTGTCCTCGAATCCCGCCGAGAAGAAATATGCACTAGAGCGAGCCCAATTCTTCGTACCTTCTCAGGCTCAGGCAGAACAGATCGCTGCCCTTGGAGATATCGATTCGGTCGAACCCACAATTCTGATTCGCCACGCAGAACCGCCTCCCGACAACTTCAATCTGGAGGAGTTCGCCGCACCCCATCACGCCGAGACCAAGCGCCAGCGGCGATGGATCGTCGCAACCGCGATCGCACTGTTGGCATCACTATTCGCCGGGTACCTGCTGCTGAGTCGTCCATCCGCGCCCGTCTACTTGGCCATCGTCGATGCGAGCACCGGTGAAAGCAACGACGGGGAATCCACACGAGCAGCTCAGGCCGCGGTGGCAGCAATCAACGCAGAAGGCGGCATTGATGGCCACCCGATCGAACTTCTCGTCTATGACGATAAGAACGATGTCACCAAAGCAGTCAACATTGCCAAGCAGATTGTCAGCGAAAACAAGGTTTTGGCCGTTATCGGCCATCGACGCTCGACCACCTCGCTGGCCACATTCCCGCTCTACAACCAAGCTCACATTCCCGTCATCACCCCGTCGGCAACAGCCGATCAAGTCACGCAGGGGCAGCCATGGGCATTTAGAACGGTGTTCGACAACACCCAAGAGGCATCCGGCCTGGCGGCGATTGTTTTGGCGAACAACGCAGAAAAGCACGCCTTCGTCATCAGCATTGGAAATGAGTACGGGACATCACTTCGACGAGCATTTACCAATGCATTCGTTCGCGATGGCCGAGATCTATCCGGTGATGTTCTGATTCCCTCGAACTACTCATCGGTAGCGGCGATGCAGCCATGGGTCGATCGAGCCATGCGTGAGTTCAAGGCAGCCCAAGCCAAGGGGCCAACCGGTCCCGTCATCCTGATGGCCAATGTCGACATCGGAGTTGAACTCATCAAGGCCCTGCGGGCTAGAGGTTATACCGGAACGATCGCCGGGTCTGACTCCATGGGTGCCGGTGATCTTGTCAGCCAACTCGGCAAGGGCCCCAACGCAGTTACCGACATCACCAAGATCTTTGTCGCCGTACCCGTCGCGAAGGAAGCGTTGACGGGTCGAGCAGTTCGTGTAATTCGCGAGCTTGAAGAAAAGAGCGGACTACGAAGCACGTGGCTAACCCCGACGACCTACCAAGCGGTGGACTTGATCAAGCAGGCGAGTCTGCGGATAGAACAAGCACTATCGCCGGACACATTGGATTTAGATCGGCAAGACATTCGTGCCGCGTTGGCTTCTGCAACCTCACCGAAGACGGCATTCGCAGGTATTTCAGCGCCGGTCTACTTTAACGACAACCATTCCGCGGTCATGCCCACCGCGATTCTTCGCGGCTGGAATGCAACGGCCACCGGACAGCCGAGCCTAGAGCCCGCTTATCTGCAACTCGGTTTGGTCGATCAAATGACTGACCAGGAACTCGCACAAGCGCGCAAGGAGGGACGCATCGTCTCTATCGCGGGCACGGAGTACGAGCGACAATCGCTCGTCCGAATCGGCGTCAACATCAACGAAATTGGTCAGCTAGACACCGGTTCCGGAACATTCTTCGCGGACGCATTCGTCTGGGTTAAGTACCGCGGCGACGAGCGCGCGCCCAATATCGAATTCGTCAACGCGAGCAGTCCGATCGACCTGGGCAAGCCGGTAAAGTCTGTCATCGGGCCAATCGGAGAACACTACGACCTCTATCGAATTCAAGGAACGTTCAAAGCGCAGTTGGACTTCTCTGACTTCCCATTCGACACCCAGATTCTCGACATCACCGTCCAAAACGTTGACGCACCCGCGACGCAGTTGATCTACGCGCCCGATCCGGATTTGCTAACGACGTCCAATACAGACAGATTGCAATCTGGAGTGAACGTCGGCAAAACGATCGACAACATTCCAAACTGGCAAGCCCGTAGTGTCGACTTCTTCCAGCAGTCCATTGGCAGTTCCGCGGCGCTCGGCGATCCCACGGTCGTAGATACTGCAACAACAACGACGACCTACTCCCAGTTCGTAACCGAGACGACCATCAGCCGAGACGTTAACTCGTTCCTGGTGAAGAACGTTCTTCCACTCATTTTGCTCGTGTTGGTTACGTACATCGCTTTGTGGACACCCGGCAGCGACCTAGCCACACGAGTCTCCTTCGGCGTGACAGGAATTCTGACGGGCGCCGTCATGCTCAACGACGTCACCGCGTCGTTGCCGAACGTCGACTACTCAGTGGCCATTCAATGGGCGTATTACGCCTTCATCGCGCTGTCTGCACTCGTCGTACTCGAAGGAATCTTCAGCCACAAACTGAACGAGGACGGCTCGCTGAACGCAGGACGCCGACTTGACGCCATTGCCAGAGTCCTTTACCCACTTGGCGTTTTGGCGATCATCTTTACATACTGGGCCAAGTTCCACTAAAAACGGCGTGATTCACGAGCTCTTGGGCAACGTCTCCAAGATGTACCAGTTGGCTGTCAGGCCCGCGTCTACTCGTAAATCAATTCCGGTAATCGCACTGGCTTCGCTGCTGGCGAGAAAGACGAACGCTGCCGCAACCTCTTCAGGCAGAACAAGTCGCCGCATCGGAACGCGATCGAATGAATTCTCGAGGTAGTCCATGAGTTCGGGCCCCGCGGCAGCAGCTGTCATATCCGTCTTGGTAAAGCCAGGGCTGACGCAATTCGAGCGAATACCAAATTGCGCCAGTTCAAGGGCCATCGTGCGATTCAATCCAAGAAGTCCGGCCTTGGACGAGTTGTACGCCGCGAAGGGGCCATCACCGCCGCTGCCGTCGATCGATGCGGTATGCAAGATGACTCCACCACCCTGCTGTTTCATCACCCGAGCGACTTCTTGAGAAAAAACAAACGTGGACGTCAGGTTGGTATCTATGATGTCGCGCCAACGGGCCCGATCGACCTCTAGGAACGAGGTGTCGTCGTCGATGCCCGCATTGTTGACCAGGATGTCGATGCGACCCCACGTTTGCTGAACGGACAGCACCGCAGCTTCAATGTCTTCCTCACGACGAACATCGCAAGCGAATGCCAGCGCCATCCCTGGCAGGCCCGCGCATTGGCGAACTGTTTCGTGAAGTCCATCAACCGTGCGCCCAAGAACGGCAACCTTGGCTCCCTGCGTGGCAAAAGCAATCGCGATAGCGCGGCCAATTCCCCTACTGGCACCGGAAACGATGGCAATCTGTCCGTCGAGGCGACCCGACCCAGACATCACAATTCTCTATTCTTACGAACGACTCGACGCAGTGAAATACCCAGACCTGCAATGACAAACAGCGGCAGGAGCCACCAAGGGTTCAATCCACTTCGCACCGCAACGGCCGTGAACCCCAGCCCAACGATCACCGCCAGTGACATCCGCCAATCATCACCAACAACAAAGTCATAGAGGAAGGCAAGGAAGTTCTTAACTGCAGTCATGCTGTTACCGCCACGCCGCCGCGTTCACGCTTCATCGCTGCGGCCGCTACGAGTGCACAACCGGCAGTCACGAGAACAATCGCAGGCAGTGCCGCATCGTTACCCGGCCACGTGATCCCAGCACCTTCAGCACCCCAGAAAATTCCAAACGAGGTCAGCATGATGCCAACGGCGAACTTAAGAGTGTTCTCCGGCACCTTGGACAGTGGCGCGCGTACGGCTAGCCCAACAATGACGACCAGGAGGACTGCGATTCCAGCTCCAAGGGCGGCTAACGGGATGTTTCCGTGAATGGCCCCAAAAGTCAGAACAATGAAGACGACTTCAAGCCCTTCAAGAAAGACACCCTTGAAACTGAGGCTGAATGCATACTGATCGAATGCTGACGGATCTGTTGGCGGATTCTCGCGCGCCTCGGCGGCCTCGCGGGCAAAAATGGCGACCTCATCATGCATGGCTTTATATCCACTAGCGCGCAGGATTGCTTTACGCAGCCACTGCAAACCGAAGATCAGCAGGAGCGCGCCAACCACGAGACGCAATACGTCGATTGGGATCGCGACAAGCCCTGGGCCAAGCAATGCGACGAGACCTGCAAGCGCTCCGAGGGCTGCAACAACGCCCAACATCGTGGACTTCCAGCCACGAGTTATTCCGGCCGCCAGCACGATCGTGAATGCCTCGACCGTCTCGACCGCTGAGGCAAGAAACGACGAGAGCAGAAGTCCCCAAGCACCAGCGTTCATGCCCCCACTCTATGACGTTGGGCCACGACCCACTAGGCCGAGGTTTGACGTCGCGCGCACTCATCAACAAAGGCAGAGAAGAGCGGCGTCGCAGAATCTTGACGTGCGGTGGTGTCTTCCGGGTGCCACTGAACACCGATAGCCCAAGAGCTCATGTGTTCAATCCCTTCAACGACGCCATCTTGCGCAGTGGCCGATACTCGAAAGTCCGCTGCAACTGTCGCAACCGCTTGATGATGACCCGTCTTACCGACGACCGTCGACGTTCGCAGGATCTGCGCGAGTCTCGAGTCAGGATTGATGGCCACCGTCTCATCAATCATGAGTTCGCCGTCGTGCTTTCCGTGATGAGTTCCGGTCTCAGCGATATCGGGAATCAACGTCCCACCGTACGCGACATTCATGAGTTGAGAGCCGCGACAGATACCAAGGGTCGGGACTCCCCCGTCAATGGCCCTCCTAATGAGCTCCAGTGAGAAGTGATCGGCCGCGGCATCGACGCCGTATTCGTCCGGAACGGGCCCGGCAACTCCGTAGATCTCAGAGTCAACATCCCCACCACCTAAAACAAGCAGTCCGTCGAAACTCTCCAGATCGACCGAATCAGGTAGCGCCCCAGACGTATCAAACAGCGTCCACTCAGCGTCGTTGTCTTCCAGGTATTGAAGAGCGCTTCGACCGTACCTGCGCACAAGCTCGGCAACCGAATCAATCAAATCTGGGAAATTGAGTGAGACCACCACAGCGATATGGGGTCCCGTTCCCGAACCTCGTCGAAGTGGCAGCACCTCATCGATTGTTACGACGGGTACCTGCTGACTGGTCATGCCGTGATCCTCATTTCGCTAGGCGGGCCACGTGAATCTACCGTGCACACACGGTCAAGACACCGTGCAGTGACGACCGTCGCCATTTAGATTCGTCTTATGACAATTACCGCGGAGCAATTGACCTCGTTGGCAGCCTCCCACTTTCCGGCAGATTTTGCCGAAGCTTGGTCAGCGCTGATTAAGCCCGCGATCTCGCTGCAGCCAGCTCAACCCGGCGATAGGGTCCTGGGAAAGTTGGGTGGTGTGCCTGCCCTTGGATCACAGCCGTGGCCGATCTGGGATGGACATGGCCCACTTGGTCACGTGTTAACCGTCGACTGCGCAATGGCCAATGAACTTCTCGTCGACCTGAGCCTTCCGGCGTCAGGACACCTAGCGTTCTTCTACTTCGACGGTCATTTCAACAACGACTACGGAACAGTTGGGTTCTGGGATCCGTCGACTCAGGCTGGTCAGCGGATTGTTCATGTGACCGATGGTCAGGGCGCTGCCGCCGCAGTACCCGAGGGGCTGACAGTTTTCACCGAGGTGCCACTGACCGGAGTCGTCATCGCTACGCCGCCGTCGTACAACCACCCGGTTCTTGGTGACGGGTGGCGGACAGTCACTCCAGAGAACATGGAGACGTTTGAGGCCGCTTTGGGCGACCTGATGCACTCGGTAGGCGGCAGGCACCAACTCGGCGGCCAGGCACATCCAATTCAGGATGCGGTCGAGTTCGAGGCGGCCGAGGCCATGGGCCGTGCCATCGATCCCGACACCTTCACCCGAGACTCAGATTCCTATCGAATCCTGTCCAAGGATCTTGAGCTACTCGCTCAGGTGGACTCAGATCACGCCGCCAACATGATGTGGGGTGACATGGGGATCTTGTACTGGGAGCGGCCATCAAGTGAACTAACGGCGCATAGCATCTCCACTACTGGCTTCACATGGCAGTGCGGCTGATGCGACAAGGGCGCAGACCTACTAGCCGGCCGCGTTGATCGTTACTTTGAAATCGCCGATTCCTGGGGCGCACATCAACGCCTCGCCACAAGAATCTCGGTGTGCCGTTATAACTTGCGTGCCAACACCAGCGACCTGAACAGTCAGACTCACTGTGCCCATGCCCATTCCGGGCGGATTGATCAGACCGCCGCTTGGCTGTGCAGACTGGCTGGCCGCGTCCACCACTTGATCGCCCTGAGAGGTCAAGACTCCCGACGGAACGGTCGCAAACTGCCAATACGTCGAGCCCGCAACCGTCGGCCCCCCGAGTCGAACCGTAATCTGTTGTCCGACGAACGCGTTGATCGTCTTGCCGTTATCCGAGTCGTGCAAAGTGACCGGCTCAGGGCTAGACGAAGGAGTCGACCAGGCCGATGACGTAGTCGCTGTCCGACTGCCACAACCTGCCAGGAGTAGGGCGCAGAGCGCCGAACTCGCGGTCAGCGCATAAAAACGCCCAGTAGGTCTCATAGAAGTAGTCACGGGCCTGAGACGCGGGCGATCAAGGATCGGTTCCATGAGGGCCTGTTGTCGGAACAGACTACGTGTTAAGGGGCAGTAGACCTGCGCGGCTAGGCTGGCTACATGCGCAAGCGAATTTCGGTACTCACTGCAGCAACGCTGATCATTGGTTTTGCTGTCGCTTCCTTCACCGGCAACCGCGCACTTGGCGGGGTTGTTCTAGTGTCCGGCGGCGTACTGTGCGCATGGTGGATGTATCAGTTTTCTGGCGTTGGCCGAACCCTCGCAGTGGTAGCGATCGCCTTCGGCCTATTCGTGCTTTCCCACCCCCTCGGACACCTCATCGGCGCGTGGCCATCCGTATTTGCTGTGGCAGCGATCGGGGCTGCTATCGCTTATCGGCTGGCCGTGCCGAAATCGACAGCGAACAGCGGATCGGTAAACGACAAGGAACGAGTCTGATCGCGATCACCTTGAATGACCGCGATGACTTTCGAATGACTTCACCCACCAACTCACTTACGAATGGCTAACAATGCGAGTGCGTAAGGAACTGCTCGCACTTGTCGCCGCGACCGCCTGCTGGGGATCGTCCGTCGTCACCATCAAGATCGCCTCGCGCGGACTCACGCCGTGGGCTGTCACCGCCATCGAACTAACGACAACACTGATCATCTTGGCTGGCGTTGTGATCATTGGGCGAGTGAAACTCAACAAACCGAGTTGGGGATTGGCCTTTGCTGGATTTCTCGAACCGACGTTGGCCTACATACTGATCAACAGTGGAATGGCTCGAACATCGGGAACTCATGCGTCGCTGGTTATTGGACTTCAGTCGTTGCTCGTCGTGATCATGGCTGCGGTATTTCATAAGCACATTCCCACCCGCCGCGTCATGCTCGGACTCGGACTTGCACTAGTCGGTCTGATTGCTGTGACAACAACCAAAGGCAGTGGCACACCGACGTTCGTCGGCGACGCACTGGTCTTTCTTGGAGTGCTGTGCGCGGCCGCGTACATCCTTGTTGCCCATGGCGTTGCTGAGAAATACGACTCCGTGGAACTTACGTTCTACCAGTTCTTGTTCGGTTCGCTCGCACTTGTTCCATTCATTTCGTTGTCGGTTTACAACAGTCACCAGAGCATCATCGCGGGGGCGACTGCGTTGGAAATTGGTGCGGCAATTACGACCGGTATTTTCGGTTCGGCACTTGGCTTCCTGCTTTACAACCGAGCCCTGCAGGACGTCAGCCCAACACTGGCAGGTGCCAGCCTGACTTTGATTCCAGTCTTCGGAGTGATCTTCTCCTCGCTCTTCCTCGGTGAATCATTGACACTCGGGATCATCTTCGGCGGGCTACTCGTCGTGACAGGCGTGGCTATCTCCACCACCTGAAGCGGCTAGAGTCGGGAGCCTCACGCTCCGCCGGAGCATCCACAAAGGAGCACTCACATGAATCACGTCCGTATCGCTACCTACGATGTCACCCACGGAACCGCGAAAGACATCGCCGAGGTCGCTCTCGGACCAGGCGGAACCCGCGACATTTTTACCGCACAGCCTGGCTTCCGAGCGTTTTCACTCATCGAGGTAGACCCGGTCACGATGATCTCCATCACTGTGTGGGAAACCCACGAAGAAGCTGAGGCAGCCACCCGCGCCGCAGCAGAGTTCGTTGCTGAGCATCTCGATGGACGTCTCCACCGCACCGCAAACCTCGTTGGCGATGCCATGTTCTGGGAAGGCGCTGGCCAGTAGTCGGTCGAGCAACTGATCCAAGAAACACAAAGTCAATGGCGGTATCTGACACAACCAGATACCGCCATTGACATGTGTGTGTCAGCCCTTGTGACCCGATACGCCACACTGTGACGATGGACGCAGCGCACATCACTGGCGCACGCCTGTGAGCAGAACGAATTCGATGCTGCACACCGTCACAGTCGGAACCATCGCCCTACAGCGAGACAAGCTCGCCTGGCGAGTTCCGTTAGCCGCCGCCGTCGCCGTTACGCTCATGATTGCTGGTTTCCTTACCGTCGGATGGGCAGACAAGACGCTGCCGTTAGCGGCAGCATCACTGTTCATCCCGATTTCCGGGACGTACGACCCACCCAACCGGCGCCTGATTACGCAGTTGTGGACGCTACTGTGGCTGATGCTGGCAACCCTTCTGGGTGGGCTGCTGTCGTCTGACTTTCCGTTCACGATGATGGCCGGCGTCCTGGTGGGCGCTGTCCTAGCATTCGCCTGCGGTTTCGTAGGTGGGGCGGGGCCAAATGCGCGAACCTCAGGGATGCTGTCCCTGGTCCTTTTCGCAATCTTCCTAGGCATGCCCGTTGCACGTGACAGTGCGGTCGCAGACAGCCTTCTCGTTGGCCTCGGGGGCATCCTGATAATGGGCTGGGTCATCGTGTTACGCGCCGTGTTCAAACGCCCACGCATGTGGGGCGCACCGAAACGAACGCCGAGTGTGATCGCACAGCTTCATCCGCGGTTGAACCCCCGTGACGACTTCCTGCGGCACGGCGTACGTCTCGCCGGCTCATTCACTACGGCAACGATTATCGCCGAATGCGTGAAATGGCCGCATCAGTACTGGATTCCAATGACGGTAGCGTGGGCCTCCGTTCCAGACCTCAGCGGAACGGCCACTCGAATCGCTGCACGCATCTTCGGAACGATCATCGGGATCGCAGTCGTCACGGCCGCGATCGAGTTAGGGCACCTTGGCCCGTATCAGACCTCAGTACTCATCGGCTTTGGCGCACTTATCACGATGATGTTCATCGCGGCTAATTACATGATCGCCGTCGCCGGCGTAACGGTGTTCCTGATCGCCCTGTTCACCCTCATCGGAGAGCCTGTTGGTTCTTCTGAGGAGTACCGCATCCTCGCGACCATCTTGGGAGGTGCCATCACGATTGTGTGGTCGCTGGTATGGATGTCGACGACACATGAGCATCGTCACCGCTTCTTTCGAAGCGCAAGCCGTGCGAACGTCTGACGCGGACTACGCGACGAGTCGTCCCGCGCTAGTGATGCGGGCGCGGCGCGAGCCGATCGGTCGGACGGTGCTGTCAACCTCGTAGGCGACAACATCGACAACCCACTCGTCACCGATAGGCATGACGTCGATTTCGACCTCTACTGCCTCAGTTGAGTCGAGATTGCGAGTGGCCCACTCGGTGGCCATGCGCACTGCCTGGTCGTAATCGACACCGGTTGACAACTCGTAGGCGGAGTTACCCCAGCGGCTGAACCATGTTCCGGATGTAACCGCAAAGGGGGTCTTGGTAGACGGATTTTGACTGGTGGACTGATCACTTGTGGTTCTCATGACACCTTCCTAACGTGTGAATGTGTCTCCATTCGAACATGCATGTGACGGCAGGGTTACCAACCCCCGTCGCGAGAGTGGCTTATATCACGTGGCTTTTCACTCCCGCCAGATGTTTTCGAAAAAATATGCACGTAATTGAAAACAATTCGGTAACGCTGGGGGAATACTGCCTCGCCCGAAATTCACCTCGGAGGCCCTGTCGACAACGCACCGGGATGCGATGATCGGACGGTGAGTGAGCGCCAACGTATGGAGAATCCCGGTCGACTGCTGCACGGCCCTGCGGATGCTGGACCCTGGTATGAATGGGGGCCCTACGTGGCCGAGCGCGCCTGGGGCACCGTGCGCGAAGACTATTCCGACGACGGGGATGCGTGGAGCTACTTTCCCTACGAGCACGCCCGTTCGCGAGCGTACCGTTGGAATGAAGATGGGATGGCGGCGATTTCCACCCTCTCGCAGGATCTCTGCCTCGGACTGGCCCTCTGGAATGGCCGCGATAGCCACCTCAAAGAACGAATGTTTGGCCTAAACGGCCATCAAGGTAATCATGGAGAGGACGCCAAGGATTACTGGTGGTACCTCGACGCAACGCCGTCCCATGCATGGTTGCGCTGGCGTTATCACTACCCGCAATGTGCGTTTCCTTATGACGAGCTGGTGCGAACAAATGCAGCCCGCTCCCGCAACGAACCTGAATTCGACCTCCTCGACACTGGGGCCTTTGACGAAGACCGCTACTGGGTCGTCGACGTTGATTACGCAAAGGCAGACCCAACGGATATCTCGATACGGATCCGCATCACCAACGTCGGGCCCGACGCAGACACCCTTCACGTACTACCGCACATGTGGCTTCGTGATACGTGGAGTTTCGCCAGCCCTGACACGGTGCGTCCCAACGTCGACCTAGCGGGTGACGTGATTCGCGCCGAGCACTGGCGTACCGGCACCTACCACCTCGCGGCGATGCCCGGCCCCGACGGCCAGACTCCACGCGCACTGTTTTGTGAGAACGAAACGAATGCGACCGCGATTTGGGGGGCAGCCGTCGCAGCGACGACGCCCTACCCCAAAGACGGAATCAACGACCACGTGATCCACGGCGCCAACACCGTCAATCCCGAAAACACCGGAACCAAGGCTGCGTGGTGGTACCGGCTCGAAGTTCCCGCAGGCGAAACGGTCGAACTGAGACTTCGGCTCTGGTCACCGACACACGGAGACGTCAGCCATCCCGGCTGGGCGCAAAGCGATTTCGACGATCTCATGATCAAGCGCAAGCGAGAGGCAGACGAGTTCTACAACGAACTTGCGCCCGATGGGACCAACGCCGACACGATGCAGATCATGCGCCAGGCATTCGCCGGGATGATCTGGGGCAAGCAGTTCTATCGATACGACGTTGACCGGTGGCTCGACGGAGACCCTGGTAAACCCGCGCCACCGTCGGGCCACGCACATATTCGCAACAGGAACTGGCGACACATGTTCGCCGACGACATCATCTCAATGCCGCATCCATGGGAGTACCCATGGTTTGCCGCCTGGGACTTGGCGTTTCACACGGTGGTCTTCGCACATATCGATCCGGAGTGGTCCAAGTACCAACTCGTCCTCATGCTTCGCGAGTGGTACATGCATCCTAACGGTGCAATCCCCTCGTATGAATGGTCTTTCGACGATCTAAATCCGCCGGTGCACGCATGGGCCGCTCTGCGGGTTTTCGAAATTGATGGCGGTGAAGACTTCGACTTCCTTGAACGCGTCTTTCATAAACTCCTGATCAACTTCACCTGGTGGGTCAACCGAGTTGACGAAGGTGGAAACAATGTCTTTGGTGGCGGCTTCCTTGGCCTTGACAACATCGGCGCAATCGACCGATCGAAAGTCCCTCACGGCTACGAAGTCGAACAGGCCGATGGCACCGCATGGATGGCGTTCTACTGCCAGATGATGCTGCGCATTTCACTGCGCCTAGCCCGTCGCAACAATGTGTACCAGTCAATGGCAACGAAGTTCATCGAACACTTCGTCCAAATCACCGACGGAGTAACGGCTAGCGGCATGTGGGATGCTGCCGACGGATTCTTCTACGATCAACTCATTCGCCCCGATGGTGTTCGCGTGCCACTTAAAGTGAAGTCGATTGTGGGCATCATCCCTGTCCTAGCTGCGGCTTACATCACCGGCGATCGACGAGATGAGCTGACTGCCGATCGACTACAACGCCGCTGGAACTCATTCCTGAAACACCGTGGCATGGACGATCCCATGTCGGCAGGCTTCGTCTCGATCACCGGATCGGTCATCGACGGAGGTGGCATGTTGCTGTCCGTCGTCGACAGCGAGAGACTTCGCCGCGTGCTCACCGAAGTGCTGAGCGAGGAATCGATGCTTAGCCCGTACGGCATTCGATCTCTATCGGCTCGACATCGAAACGATCCATTCGCTGTGACGGTGAATGGCCAAGAGTTTCGAATCGATTACGAGCCAGCCGAGTCAACCTCACCGATCTACGGCGGTAATTCAAACTGGCGCGGCCCGGTGTGGTTCCCGATCAACCATTTGCTGATCGAGGCACTAGAACGCTATTACCTCTACCTTGGCCCGGAGTTCACCGTTGAATGCCCCACAGGGTCGGGTACGTATATGAATCTCAACGAGGTCGCTAGCGAGTTGCGCCGACGACTCCTGGATCTGTTCCTACCTGACGCCAACGGTGCGCGGACATGTTTCACCGGCGACGAAAAGTTCCTGAGCGATCCGCGCTGGAGTAGCAATCTGATGTTCCACGAATACTTCTGCGGCGATACCGGGCGGGGCCTGGGCGCTTCGCACCAAACGGGATGGACAGGCTTGATCGCTGACCTCATCGTCGGACGCAAGGGTTAACCCAAACTTTATCTTCAGCAGACTTCCCGCAGCGGACAGTCCCTTACTCTTGGCTCATGACTTTCGCCATCGCACCAGAACTTGTCGACCCAGTAGTGCGCGGACTCATTGGCGGTATTGACGTAGGCGATGGGCCCACCGAAGAGCAGCTGAACGTCCTGGCCGCAGTTGTTGGCCCGGTCTGGGGCCGCCCGGATATCGATCTCAAGGCCACTGGCGGTCTTGGACCCGACGAGTTGGCCGCGGCGGTAACCGATCCGGTGGCACGTCGTCGGTTCTACGAAATTCTCGTGACGCTGGAGATGTGCAGGCACCCACTCGATGACGCTCAAGTATCACGGGTAGAGCAGTACTCGGCCGCAATCGGCTTGGCACCACGCGATCTGGAAATCTTCCGCGATCTCATCGACCAAGGCGCCAAGCGCGCGGCTGCAGATTTCAGCCGCTACTTCGATGACATGATCATCGGCCGATCCGAGCAACGCTTCAAGGGTATGCCGATTCAGAAGGAGACGCCGGAGCCTGCGATCGTTGGGGCTCTTGAGGGTTTCGCTGACCTGCCCGATGACAGCCTTGGTCGCGCGTTCCTGAACTTTTACGAGCGCAACAACCTAGAGCTTCCTGGTGTTCGCGCATCAACTGTCAACCATATGTATGTCGCCCACGACTTCATCCACGTGCTCTCCGGCATCGAGCCAACGGGACCGGGCGAGATCGGTCTTGGAGCGTTCCAAATGGCGATGGATGACAATCCCGTCAACGCCTTTGCATTCCTATCGCCGATCATCGTTCATGAGACTGGCATTAGTGGTGTGGACAACATTGTTGTCACCGAGGGAGCGCTCTCCCGTCCGGGTGCCATCGATCTACTCGGCGAATCATTCGCCCGAGGTTCAGCGGTCACTGGTGACTTCGCCGCCGTCGACCACTTCGCTATCGCCGCACAACCACTCGAGCAACTCCGCGAACAGTACGGAGTTCGTCCGCCAGCAAACGCCACCGACGGCTGGCACGTCTGGTAGCACACTCATTGCTCCAGCGGGTGGACGCCATAGAGCCTGCAACGATGTAACCGGCCACGGAACAGCAGTGATTACAGCGTGGTTTACTTGCCGCGTGCCTCGCCTCATTGCCGACGACCTCGCCGTACCGGTATTTCGAGGGCTACTTGGAGCGATTGACGTTGACGGCGGAGCAACCGATGAACAGGTGGCACTGCTGGAAGCGATCGTCAAGCACGACCTCCATCTTGACGGCCTCGACCTCTCCAGCCTCACGCCACTTAGCCCGGCCGATACCGCTCGCCAGCTTGGTGATCACCCGGCTGTGCGCCGCTTTCATCTGTTCCTTATGTTCTTGGAACAGTGCCGCCATCCGCTCAGCACGGCTCAGGTCGACCGCGTCGATGAATACGCTCGCGCGCTGTCGCTATCTGGGTCGGGGCTTGATCTGACGCGGACGATGGTCAACGAAGGAATGGATCGCGCTAAAGAGGACTTCAAGCGGTTCGAACGGGATCTGGAAATCAATCAGCGTGAAGTCACCCTCCGCGATCGGATTCTGCTTGCGGATAAGACCGACCCCGACCTCGCCAAGCTACTTCTGAGTTTCGAAGCCCTCCCTGAGGGAACCCTCGGGCGTGAACTGCTGGACTTCTATCACCGGAATCGACTTGGCGTTCCCGGGCTTGCACCTTCCACCGTCAATTACGTCTTCGTCGCCCACGATATGAATCACGTGATTGCCGGATATGAAGCAACGGCTGAGGGTGAGATGGCGCTAGGAGCATTCCAGATGGGCTTGGCCGATACCGACGCTAACTGGATGCTGTGCATCGCCAACCTAGCGATCCACGAAACCGGACTCGTTCACTTTCATCACAAAGAGCCAGAGATCGGCGTCATGGCCCGCCCCGGGGTATCAGACTTATGGGCATCCGCACTGGATCGAGGCGCGCGTTGCGGCGTCGACTTCACCACGATTGATCACCTTGCGCTGGCTGATCACCAACTAGACGAAGTACGTGAGCGCTTGAAGGTAGCGCCGAAAGAACGGTGACATCTGGAGCCGCCTAACGGAATCGAACCGTTGACCTTCTCATTACGAGTGAGACGCTCTACCGACTGAGCTAAGGCGGCGTACATCTGCACCCGAGGGTCACAGCGGCACGATCCACAAGGATACCTCAGTGACAGACAGTTCCAACCGGGGGCGTCACCCCTGTGGTCAAATACCGGTCAATCGCGTCGTCTGCACACGTCGAACCCATTCCGTAGGCGGTATGGCCATCACCCACTCGGGTTAACAGAACCCCTTGCGACAACTGCTTCGCAAGCCCCTGAGCCCACGGATACGGGGTTGCCGGATCGTAGGTGGTGCCCACGACGAGAATGGGCGGCGAGCCGGGAGCATGAATCTCATGTGGAGTGTTTGTGGCAGGAGCGCTCCAGTAGTCGAACGGAATGTTTCCCCAGGCGAAAAACCGACCAAAAAGCGGGTCTTCCTTCGCCCACTGATCCGCGTACGTCTGCCACTGGGCGACGGTCGGACGATCGGGACGATCCAACGCGTTTACCGCATAGAGCATGGCATTCGAATTATCGGTGTAATGCCCATTGCTATCTCGAGAGATCCGCTGATCGAGCAGGTCCAGCAGAACCGACCCATCGCCATTGAGTGCGGCTTTAAGACCATCGCGAAGTTGGCCATAGTCACTCTGCGGGAAGTAGAGATACGACAGAACCGCATTTTCAGCTAACGCCTCGTTCAAGGGGCGTTTGGGGTCATTCGTCTTAAGCGGAGTCTGATCGAGTCCGGCGAAGAACTCCGCAAGCTTCGCCTTACCCGCTTCGACCCCGGCCGGAAGCGGACAGTTTGACTGCTTGGCGCAGTCTTCGATGAAGCGTCCGATTGCGAGTTCAAACCCCTTTAACTGCTGATGGGTGATCTCCACGTTCGTCAGCGTTGGGTCTATCGCGCCGTCGAGAACCATCCGACCGACATGCGTCGGGAAAAGATCTGCATACGTTGCGCCGAGATAGGTGCCGTACGACGCACCGAAGTAGTTGAGCTTCTTATCGCCAAGGGCTTCGCGAAGCACATCGAGATCACGTGCGACCGAGCGGGTATCGACGTGAGCGAAAAGCTTTGGTGAGCGCGCCTTACATGAATCGGCGAAGAGTTTGCCAAGCGCCTGAAGCTGCAAAATTTCCGCAGGAGTGTCAGGTGTTCCGTCCGCGGCGATGAATCTATCCGTCTGTGGATCGTTCAAACACTGGACAGGATCTGAACTCGCCACGCCGCGCGGATCGAAGCCGACGATCGTGTAATGGTCAAGGATCGCTTGCGAGTAAATACCTCGCGCAGCCCGGGCGAAATCAACGCCCGAGCCGCCAGGCCCACCAGGATTGATAACCAGAGAGCCGATGCGATTCGCCGGATCCGACGAACGCAACCGAATGACAGAAACCTTCGTTGTTTCTGCGTTCGGAGCCGCATAGTCGACCGGGACAACAAGTTTCGAACATTGGAAATCGCCGCCGCACGCAGTCCACGCCAAATGCTGTTGATAGAAACGCGCCAGCGGCTCGGCCGAGCCCGAGGGCGATTCGGAGGGCTGAGCGGAGGGATCAGTGGACGGGTTCACCGTCGGCGCGGTCGGAGCTGCCGACGGAACCCACTCACCAGCCGAACCCGAATGAGAAACGTTTCCAATGGTTCCCGAGCACGCGGCAAGCGCGATCGCCATGCACGCAGCCACTGCAGCACGCGAAGCTACGCGATACGAGCGCACAAACCCCCCTCGGGACAAGATTCAGTCATGGACGAGCCTGTCACGTCCAGCTAGTACGACGCCTCACCGGGTCGCCGAGTTCCCTCACCGGCGTTGCGCACATGCAGCATCGCGCGCTGACGTCCGCCGCAGGTTCACGTGCGCGACTCGTACGCCGCACGCGCCGAGCAAGCCGAGGCCCGATCGCACACGGTTCGCTGACCCCCAGCGTCAAGGCGGATCACCACTTGATCTCGCGGCACATCATGGCCGATCACGCGGCCGTCACCATCCTCGGTGGCCACCCGTTCACCGATACCCGGCGCCGTGGAATTGAACTCGTCGTAGATCGGGTGTTCGTACTTCAAACAGCACATGAGCCTGCCGCATGCACCTGAAATCTTGAGTGGGTTTGCAGGAATATCTTGGTCACGAGCCATCTGCAACGTGACTGGCTCGAAATCCACCAGGAACGTCGAACAGCATGTCTCGCGACCACACGATCCGATCCCGCCCTGTACTCGAGCATCGTCTCGAGGCGACAACTGCGTAAACATGACCTTCGCGTCGATCTTGTTCGCAAGCTCACGAACAAGATCCCGAAAGTCCACTCGTCCTGGTGAGGTGAAGTAGATCGTCGCGGTCGGTCGTCCCGATTCGTGACCCTCGTCCACCCAGTCGACACCGCTGACTTTCATCGGCAACTTCTGCTCTCGGATCAATCGTTGAGCGGCCACCTTGATCTCAGTTCGACGAAGCCGATTCGTCTCATCACGTTCGATGTCCGCCGCTGACGCCATACCGGCGCAGATCGGTAAACCACCGATGGGTTCTTCGACCCACTCCGGGCCCCAGATCACCTGAACTACCTCGGTACCCACCGACGTTGGAAACAGCACTCGGTCACCCACCTTGGGACGTACGTCTGCAGCGTCAAGGTAGTAGAGCCGACCGTTGGAGGAGAACGTCACGGCAAGCATGTTCGGCATTTACGCTCCTACTCTTGCCTTAATGGCATCGATCACGGCTGACGGATCCTCGTCGGGCAGCCAATGTCCGCGGCCTTCGAGCACCCGGAAATCAAATTCACCCGTGACGTACTGGGCACACGCGTGGGCCGCCGTCGCACCGATCGCTACATCGTCGTCACCCCACACGAACGTGGTCGGCACCGAAACAGCCGGCACCGACATCATTTCCCGCTCCGACATCGCTTCATACCAACGCATCCCAGCAACAAGCGCCGCCCCCTCGTCATCTGCAAAGAACTCCACGTAATCATCCAGATCAGCCGGCGACACCGCTCCCCCGTACATCGTTCGCAGGGTTATGGCATCGGCACGGAGAAGAACATCACGAGCCTTCGTCGGATCGTTGCGAAAGAAGCCGATATAGCCCGACTTCTCGCGTTGAACGGGATCCTGCACTAGAGCTGAACCGAAAGCCCCCGGATGAGGCACTGACAGCGCCGTCAGCGTGCGAACAACATCCGGGCAGGTAGCCGCAACCCACCAGGCAATAATGGCGCCCCAGTCATGCCCCACAAGGTGCGCGCTTTGCCAGCCAAGGGCGGAAATGATCGAAACCACGTCGTTCACCAACAGCGCAGTTTGATACGCCTCGGGTTGATCTGGTCGAGCCCCCGATGAGTAGCCACGCTGATTTGGTGCCACGACGGACAAACCACCGGCAGCCAAAGCAGGCAGCACACCTGCCCATTCGCCGCTGTTTTGCGGGAATCCGTGCAGGAGGAGAACTGGCTCACCATCGTCAGCACCTGCTCGCACAGCGTCAAATACGAGCTCACCCCAGACGGGATCGTCGAGGTGGATTTCAGCATTTTCTACCGGCACGGGTCGAGACTACGGCCGTTTCTGGCTTAACGTGTTCCTATGAGCACTCCGAACGACATCTCACGGCTCGCGGAACGGGTCACCAACCTCGTTACGCAGGGTCTTGACGTCGTTGAGGCCTATGCCGTCGTACAGGCCTCGAACACTAAATTGGCCCGCGAGCAGGTCAAGGCGCTCGAGCGCCACGATAAGGCAGTCAAGAAGCACTACCGACGGGTTAATCGCCTCAAGTCCCGGGCGGTCACCATGAGCGCAGTCTCTGGAGCTGCCGCAGTACTCGGGGTGATCGATGCGGCCACGGATGGTTTTGCCCCATGGGCATTGCTGACCGGCTCTGCACTCTCCGCAGTTATCGCTGTGCGCGCGAAGCAGGAATCAGAAACGATCAGCCCGCCGCAACTTGTCCAGATGATGCCGCAGGGCACTGCCCGCAACCTGCGAAAAGACGCGATCGGAACTGCTGAAGCCAACGGAGTTGAAACCGTTCGACGACAAGTGATCACCTTGA
The DNA here is from genome assembly GCA_903826575.1 of uncultured bacterium. Classification (GTDB taxonomy): domain Bacteria; phylum Actinomycetota; class Actinomycetes; order S36-B12; family CAIYMF01; genus Longivirga. The sequence goes on along the minus strand of CAIKEU010000101.1, from coordinate 58,385 downwards.
TCCCCGCGGTTAGCGCACTGCACACCGATGCCGGGCGCGAGCTGCGCGACGCCGACAACGAAGCCGCTCCGCAACTGGCATCCCAGATCGGCCGGCTCGTTCTGCTCGATCAGATGCGTCGCGACTTACCCGGGACTGCCGCCGCTGCGGCCGCTGAGCAGTCCGCGCGGGTGGTCCAGGTGCGACTAGCCGAGGGAGTCAACATCTACGACCGACTACTGGCAGCAGCGGCCAGCATGTTGGCATCCCCAGATCTTGGTCGGTCCGCCGAAGATGTGCTTGGCCCCGCGGCCGACGCGTTGTCGTCGTACGCCGAGGGTCTACGGGTCGCAGCTAACCAGTAACTCGATCACGGCGTACCGCACCTGATGAGGCGAGCGACGGATCCTTCAAGGTGACGGTCAGCGATTCGAATGCGAGCAGTGCGGGCACATTTGCCGCGAGCAAATTGCGAGTACGTTCCAGGGCATCAACGCGCAGGAGGGTTTCAGGTGGCTGCGACGCCGATGCAACTCGCTCGATCTGTGGCCGCATCTCCGCGTTGACAAGCTCGGTGTGAGCACCCAGTTGGATCACCAACACATCGCGATAGAAACCAATGAGATCAACAATGGCGCGGTCCAACTGGTCGCGCACAACTCGACGACGTCGCCGCTTGTGACGCTCCTGCATGTCCTTGAAGGCACCCTTCGCACGACGTTCTACCGTCCCAAGTCCCTTGCCCTGAGCCCCATCGCCGTAAACAGCGCGGAGGGCAGCATCCTCGCGCGCATCTAGTGGATCGCACATCGCGGCCGCATCCGCATTAACCGTCTCGACGAGGTCCGCTGCCAGTGCTAGACATGATCCAAGATCGCCGAGCTGCAGAGGAATTCGCAGAACGTCCTGCCGACGAAGACGTGCGGCTTCGTCAGTGGCCAGTGCGCGCGCTCGCCCGATGTGGCCCTGCGAAGCCCGCGCGGCGAACGAGGCCATGGCCGGATCCACGCCCAGTGACGAAACAAGACCAGCTGCTACAGCAGTCGTGCTGGGCGTTGCGAGCGTGACGTGACGACAGCGCGAACGAATGGTCGGTAGAACGTCCTGGGCGCTTGGCGCGCACAAAATCCACACCGTTCCCGGCGTCGGCTCCTCGATGCTCTTGAGCATCGAATTCCCAACCACCTCGGTGAGCCGGTCTGCATCCTCCAACACAAAGACATGCCACAGCGAGCGAGTAGGCGCCAAAGCAGCACTGTGCATCAGCGCATCGGCCTCCGCCCGCAGGTAGTCGACCCCCTCCGGGATGACGTGCTCCACGTCGGCATGGCTCGAGTGGCGAACCAGCATGCATTCCTCACATGTTCCGCAGCCGCCAGTGGGGCAAACTAGGGCGGTTGCAAGAGCAAGTGCCGCGGTGGAACGTCCGCTTCCGGGCGGGCCAGTAATCAGCCAGGCGTGAGTCATCGCAGTCGAAGGCTGACCGGCGCGGGCGGCGGGTGCGTCAGCGGCAGCGGCTCGCAGTTGAGCGACGACCGCATCTTGACCGATCAGTTCGCCAAACACGTCCTCGGCGGGATTCGTCACTGGGTGCGCCTTTGCAACTCAACCAAAACCCGATCATGTATCTGCGCGGAAATCGATTCGGGCGCATTGGACGCTGGGATCACCAGATAGCGATCTGGGTCACCCGCCGCGCGTGTTCGGAATGCCTCAACGACCGCGTCATGAAACGCGGTCGGCTCGGCCTCCAATCGATTCGGATCGGTGGCACGCCCGAGGCCGGTGGACGCATCGACATCGAGCAACACAGTGAGGTCAGGCACCGTGTCCTGAGTCGCCCACAGATTGATCTCGGCAATGACGTCCACCCCGAGCCCCCGAGCAACGCCTTGATAGGCGATGGACGAATCAACGAAGCGATCAGAAATCACAATCGCCCCGCGGTCGAGGGCTGGACGAATGAGTCGATGCACATGCTCACTTCGAGCCGCAGCGAAAAGCAGCGCCTCGGCACGCGGGTCAAGACCGGCATAATCGGGTGAGAGAACGATAGATCGGATCGCTTCGGCCGCAGGGGTACCCCCCGGCTCACGGGTCAAAACAACGTCAAACCCCGCCCCGGTGAGTGAATCGACGAGGAGCCGCGCCTGAGTGGATTTACCCGCCCCATCGCCGCCCTCAAGGGCGATGAAGAGCCCAGCCGTGTTCGTCACCCCCCGACCCTATGACACCCGGTCCGACAACGTCGCCGTATGGCTGCGACCGTGCTGTGCACCCGCGAAACTGAGGTGTTCCAGACTCAGGCTAGCGAGCCGAATCGTTCAACTCTGATTCGATGGGTGGGCACCCCGAGATCGACCAATAGCGAACTTGCAGTCTCCGCGAATCGCGTCGACCCACATACGAAGAAGACTTCTCGTCCATCGATATGCGGCGCGAGATCTTCTGCGCGGATATGGCCGGCTGGACGGCCATGAGGTGAGTTCTCCCGCGACAGCGCAATGACGCTGCAACCCTGCGCGATTTCATCCGCGTACGGCAGTTCGTCATATGTACGCGCCGCACCGATCAGGCACAGGTCATCTAGCCGATTGACGTTGCGGGCCTGACGGAACATCGACACAAGCGGAACAACACCCGTTCCACCACCCACCGCCAATGCGGGAGTTACCCCATCCCATGCGAACCAGCCGCCAATGGGACCGCGCACCTCCAACTCGTCACCCACCTCCAGAACATCGACAAGATGCGAGGAGACTTCGCCGTTATCGACTCGCTCCACACAGATCTCGACGAGCGAGTCCGACGGAGCAGACGCCACTGAATAGGACCGCGACGCGCTGTATCCATCCTCTGCGGTTAGTCGCACAACGTAGCGCTGCCCCGGCATATGAGGCATGCGATGCTCGACATCGAGATTAATCATGACGAGCCGATTCGTCGGACGTATAACCTCGCGGACGACGGCCCGATTCCAGCCACCATATGGCGCATCGGCCGTCGGTGTCATGGTCGTATCAGTCATCTCAATCTCCCTGATACCGCTGCTCAAGCCACGGATCTCCACGATCGTGATAACCGTTAACCTCCCAAAAGCCCTGCGAATCCTCGTCAAGCAACGTCAGTCGGGTGATCCATTTCGCACTCTTCCAAAAGTACAAATGCGGAACGAGCAGTCGAACAGGGCCACCGTGATGTGAGGTCAACGGCAGTCCGTTGTAAAGCCAGACCACCCATGCCTTACCATCGACGAGATCGTTCAGGGGAATATTGGTTGTGTACCCCGTCGTCGATCGGGCGAGGGCAAACCCTGCGCTAGGCAGTGGACCAGCCGCCTCGAGCAAGACATCCAAACTCACGCCGGTGAAGTGGGTATCAAACTTCGACCACGTTGTGACGCAATGGATATCACCGCGGTAGTCAGATGTAGGAAGTGTCAACATCTCATCCCACGTCCACGTAACCGGCCTCTCAACGAGGCCATCAACAGTCATCGTCCACGATTCGGTGCGAACATTCGGCGTGACCTCGGCAGTGAGTACAGGCCAATCGTCACCGACGTCGTACTGTCCCGGCGGAAGATTGCGAGCACCGACACCACGCCGCCCAACGAATCCACGGGTGACAACCATTGATCCTCCAGAAGTGCACCCCGTTGAACCGGGCGACAAACACTAAGCCTTGGCAGCAGCCTTCTTGGCGGTGGTTTTCTTCGCTGTTGCCTTCTTAACTGCGGTCTTCTTTGCTGGCGCCTTCTTCGCTGTTGCCTTCTTGGCCGCTGCCTTCTTGACTTTCTTAGGATCGCTAGCATCCTTGGCGCGACGCTCAGCCAGAAGATCTGCCGCGCGATCTATTGAGATGGTTGCAGGGTCGTCAGCTCGTCGAAGTGACGCGTTGGTTTCACCGTCGGTGACATACGGGCCGAAACGGCCTTCCTTAAGTTGAACCTCTCGGTTCGTTGACGGATCGACGCCAACTATGACAGCCGGTTTGGCCGCAGCTTGGCCGCGACGCTGCTTCGGCTGCGCCAAGATGGCGAGCGCCTCATCAATCGTCAGGGAGAAGATTGAGTCCTCATCCGGGAGCGAGCGAGAGTCTTTGTCTTTCGTGAGGTACGGACCGTATCGACCGTTCTGTGTCGTGATCACTACGCCATCAGCCGGATCCGCACCCACCACTCGAGGCAGCGAGAGCAACTTCAGTGCCTGTTCCAAGTCCACGGTGTCGAGGTTCATGGTCGAGAAAAGTGAACCTGTGCGCGGCTTTGCCGACTTTGGCGCCGTCTCTTCAAGCACCTCAGTGACATACGGGCCGTATCGTCCCGACTTGCCCATGATCATCCGACCGGTTTCCGGATCAATTCCCAGCTCGCGATCGCCCGACGGCAGAGCCATGAGTTCTTCGGCCTTTTCAGCGGTCAGCTCGTCAGGCGCAATCTCCGGCGGAACGTTTGCCCTCTCACCATCGCGTTCGATGTACGCGCCGTACTTGCCAACCCGCAGGACGATATCCGAGTCGCGAATGGGAAACGATGAAATCTCGCGCGCATCAATATCGCCAAGACCTGTAACAAGAGTGTGTAACCCTGCGAAGTCTTCGTTCCCACTACCGCGGTAGAAGCGATCGAGAACCTCAACACGATTGCTGTCACCTGCCGCAACGGTGTCCAAGATCTCCTCGAGCCGCGCGGTGAAGTCGTAATCGACCAAGCTGGTGAAGTGCTCTTCCATCAATCGCGTTACCGCAAAGGCCAAGAAGGATGGCACCAGTGCAGAGCCACGCTTGACGACGTAGCCACGATCGACGATCGTGCCCATGATTGAGGCGTACGTCGACGGACGACCGATACCACGCTCTTCCAGAGCCTTAACCAGCGATGCTTCAGTGAAGCGCGCCGGCGGGGTCGTTGAGTGGCCATCGGGGTCGAGACGGACGGCAGTGACAGAATCCCCTACCGCCAACAGCGGGAGTCGACGCTCAGCATCATCACCATCACGCTCGGCTTCCTCGTCCACTGATTCTTCATATGCGGCAAGGAATCCGCGGAATGTAATGACAGTACCGCTCGCCGAGAACTCGGCATCGCGCCCGTCAGTAGACACAGCCCCCAATTTGATGGTCGCGGTTTGGCCTCGCGCATCAGCCATCTGCGACGCAACAGTGCGCTTCCAAATCAAGTCATATAGTGCGAAATCATCACCGCGAAGCTCACCTGCCACCTCGGCCGGAGTGCGGAACACATCACCAGCCGGACGAATCGCTTCGTGCGCCTCTTGCGCGTTCTTCACCTTGCGGTCGTAGCGACGGGGCACTTCGCTCACGTGATCAGATCCGTACAGTGTGGCGGCCTGCGAACGAGCTGCCGTCATGGACGATTCGGACAACGTCGTCGAGTCTGTACGCATGTATGTGATGAAGCCACGCTCGTACAAGCCCTGTGCCACACGCATTGTGCGTTGCGCACCCCAGCGAAGTTTGCGGCTGGCCTCTTGCTGAAGAGTTGACGTCATGAACGGCGCGGCCGGTGAGCGACGGTAGGGCTTATCCTCGACCGACCGAACGGTGAACGTTGCAGCGACAAGACCGGCCGCCAACGACGTAGCGTCAGACTCGGACAGATGCGCCGCACCCGCACGAGTAAGTTGGCCCTGCTGCGAGAAGTCTTTACCCGTGGCCACGCGCGCACCATCGGCGGCGATGAGATTCGCCGTGAATGCCCCTGGATCGAAAAGTCCTTCAATGTCCCAGTAGGACGCCGCGCTGAACGCGATGCGTTCGCGTTCGCGTTCCACCACCAAGCGCGTAGCCACCGACTGAACCCGGCCGGCCGAAAGGCCCGTCATGACCTTCTTCCACAGCACGGGAGAAACCTCGTAGCCGTACAGGCGGTCAAGGATTCGTCGCGTCTCTTGCGCGTCCACCAAACTGGTGTCGAGGTCGCGAGTTTCCTCGACAGCTCGTTGGATCGCATCTTTGGTGATCTCGTGAAAAACCATCCGGCGAACCGGCACCTTGGGCTTGAGAACCTCAAGCAGGTGCCACGCAATTGCTTCACCCTCGCGGTCCTCATCGGTGGCGAGGAAGAGTTCGTCGGCATCTGCCAACTTCTTCTTCAACTCAGCGACCTTGGTCTTCTTGTCCGCGTCCACCACGTAAAGGGCCGAGTAGCCGTTATCGACATCGACGCCTAGGCGCGACCAAGACTCCGCCTTGTACTGAGCGGGGATATCGGCCGCACGCTTGGGTAGATCGCGGATATGACCGACCGACGCCTCGACCTCGTAACCGTCACCGAGGTAGCCCTGGATCGTCTTTGCCTTGGCTGGGGATTCCACAATGACCAGGCGACGGGTACCAGCCCCATCACCTTTCGTGGATGTGCCCTTAGCAGCCACAAGCTCTCCTTAACTGGTGTATTCACCGACGTGAATGGTGCAACCGTAACCGATCATCTGAAAACACGTATGTGCCGGAGTCTGGCCGCCCTAGGGGGTGCTCTGTCAAACCCTAGCGAATAGGTTTGTATCGTCGCAGGTCACAGGCTTGCGCAAAACTGGCTTATGGCAGCACCACGAACCCTTGAGCAATGAGCTCACGCAGCCGAAAAAGGCCGACAGCCAGCACGTCATCAGGGTCCATCGCCAAATCCACAGCAATGTCGTCCACTAGTCCCTCGACGGTACTTTCCCCGTCGCATCTGCGGATGAATTCGCGGGTAACCACGTCCAAGAATTGGTCCTCACGCCACCCTTCGGGGGTAGATAACAACGTCGGGCCGCTGGCCCAGTTCCCCGATTTGACGTAGTGATCTTCTGAGCGGACAACCACACCCTGAGCGATCTGAGGGCGACTCGACAACAAGGCAAGCGCGTCGGTGGTTTCACACACAGTTAACGCCTGCATGGTGGCCAGCACCTCGGCGCCTGTGGGTTGCCTGCTCGCCCGTGACACGTCTTCTACATGAATCCACGGGCGATCCGACGTAGCCAGGACAATCCAGCCGAAGCCGATCGCCTCCGTACGCCACGACGCAAGGGCATCACACCACTGGTTGTATCGCTCGTCCTGATCGGAACCCGCATCCCCTGCATCACGTAGCCACAGCCCTACGTATTGCGTCGGATCTTGCACGTCGCGTTGAGCGATCCAGGCCGAGCAACCAATTCCCGTGACCCACTCGGTAACGCGTTCACGCCAGTCCTCGTCCTGCACATGAAGCCAGTTGGCGAGTAACACGGCGACGCCGTCACGACTCAAGTAGCCCGGAATGTCAGCAACCAGTTGCCGACCCAGATCATCGGCCGGAAACCCTGCATCTCGATACGTATAGCGGCGCCCCGGGGATATGACGAATGGTGGGTTACTGACAATCAGATCGAATGATTCGCCGGCAACGGGTTCAAGGAACGATCCCGCCCGCACATCCCACTCGCAGTCAGACAACGCGGCGCTCAATGCCGCACAACGCAGGGCGCGCAGATTGTTGTCCGTAGCGACGACCTCGTCACAGTGTCGGCTCAGGTGCAAGGCCTGCACCCCACAACCAGTGCCGATATCTAGCGCCCGAGTGACGCGGCTGCGTGGAGTTATTCGGGCCAAGGTAAGTGAGGCCCCGCCAACACCTAGGACGTGATCTGGATCGACCTCAGACTTAGCCATCGCGCCTCGGCCAGCCGAGTGGTCACTAACGACGTACCAGTCGGTATCCGGCTCGCCATAGGGTCGAACATCTACAACGGCGTGAATTTGTTCAGCACCTTCGATAAGGCCAAGCCTGCGGACGTCATCTAGGGGAAAGCCGGGCGCCAACTGATCGACGTCAATCATTTCGTCAATGACGAAGAGCCGAACCAGGTCAGCCAACACACTCACGGTGCCACGAAGGGCCCGACGGGCCGGAACAAACTCATCGCGGGACAGGGCCGAGTACGCCTGTGCTCCAATCAGGTTGAGAACACCATCAGCGGTGAACCCAGCGGCCACCAGTGTCTGACGTAGACGCGCAGCGATCTGTCGATCATCAGGTGTCAGCATGTCTTCAGTCTCTCTCGTCATGGTCCCTGATTGCGCAGGAACACAAAACTGTGGGCCCCCGAGGAATCCTCGAGGGCCCACAGTCAGCCGTGACTAAACGGGTACTGCGATTTCTTCGGCTTCCACAGCGACGCCACGACGCTTTGAGATCAGCGTCGAGATGACGATGATCGCAAGTGCACCAATGGCAATGCCCCAGCGAAGCAGGGTATGTCCGCCAAGGGCCAAAGACACAGCAGCTGGCGCAATGAGGAGCGCAACCAGATTCATGACCTTGATCAACGGGTTGATAGCCGGACCCGCGGTGTCCTTGAACGGGTCACCAACAGTGTCGCCAATGACAGTTGCAGCGTGGGCGTCAGAGCCCTTGCCACCGAAGTTGCCATCTTCGACGTACTTCTTCGCGTTATCCCATGCGCCGCCGGAGTTCGACAGGAAGACGGCCATCAGCGTTCCGGTGGCAATCGTTCCAGCGAGGTAGCAGCCGAGCGCACCGATACCGAGGCTGAAGCCAACGGCAATCGGAGCCAGGACCGCGAGCAGACCAGGGGTCGCGAGCTCACGAAGGGAGTCGCGGGTAACGATGTCGACAACCTTGGCGTACTCCGGCTTCTCGGTACCTTCCATGATTCCGGGGTGCTCGCGGAATTGGCGACGCACCTCGAAGATGACCGCGCCGGCAGCGCGGGATACCGCGTTGATGGCAAGGCCAGAGAAGAAGAACACAACTGCCGCACCGATGATGAGGCCAACAAGGTTACGCGGGTTCGATACGTCGAGATCCGCACCGTACTGGGCACGATCGACAATGTCAGGTACAACGACTCCGCCACCGTCGATCGCGGTCTTGGTAGCACTCACTACGGCGTCACGGAACGATCCGAACAGGGCCGTAGCCGCAAGGACTGCCGTCGCGATGGCGATGCCCTTGGTGATTGCCTTCGTCGTATTGCCGACCGCATCGAGGCGGGTAAGGACGAGTGCACCATCACCGTGAACGTCGCCAGACATTTCGGCAATGCCCTGAGCGTTGTCAGACACGGGGCCGAACGTATCCATCGAAACGATGACGCCGACGGTCGTGAGCAGGCCACAGCCGGCGAGTGCGATGGCGAACAGTGACAGCGTGATCGAGCCTGCACCGAGGAGATACGCACCGTAAACGGCAGCGCCAATGAGGAGCGCGCTGTACACAGCGGACTCGAGACCGATTGAAATACCGTTGAGGATGACGGTCGCTGGGCCGGTAAGTGACGACTTTGCAACGTCGTCAACCGGACGACGATCCGTTTCCGTGAAGTAGCCGGTCAGTTGCTGAATGGCAGCGGCCAGAACAATTCCGATCAGAACTGCACTGATGGCAAGAATTCGTGGGTTAACCGAAGCCGGATTCGTTAGTCCGAGTGCAAGTGGATCGATATCAGTGAACTTCGCCATCGAATCGGGCAGGTAGATCCACGTCATTGCTCCCACGAGGACAGCGGAGATCACGGCCGAGATGAAGAAGCCTCGGTTGATCGCAGTCATACCTGAGCGATCGCCGGCACGCGGTGCCACAGCGAAAATACCGATGACCGCGGTGATGACACCGATTGCCGGCACCAAGAGCGGGTACACAAGACCAGATGATCCGAACGCTGCCTTGCCGAGAATCAGCGCGGCAACGAGAGTGACGGAGTAGGACTCGAAAAGGTCTGCCGCCATGCCGGCACAGTCGCCAACGTTGTCACCAACGTTGTCCGCGATCGTCGCGGCGTTACGCGGGTCGTCCTCGGGGATGCCCTGCTCAACCTTGCCGACGAGGTCGGCACCAACGTCAGCGGCCTTGGTGAAGATACCGCCACCAACACGCATGAACATGGCGAGTAGCGCTGCACCGAAGCCGAAGCCTTCAAGGACAGTAGGAGCCTGATCTTTGTAGACCAGAACCACGATTGCGGCGCCCAAGAGGCCGAGACCAACGGTGAACATTCCAGCTACTCCACCGGTACGGAAAGCGATCCGCATTGCGTCCTGCTCGCCGGTGGTGTTGGCAGCAGCGGCAACGCGGACGTTGCCACGAACTGCCAACCACATACCGGTGTAACCGGTGATGGCCGAGAACAGTGCACCAATGACGAAGAAGGCCGAACGGCCAATCTTCTCAGACGTGGTGTCAGCGGGAAGTAGGAACAGCACCAAGAAGACCAGCGCTGCAAAGGGGATGAGGGTCTTGAACTGCCGAGAAAGGTATGCGGCCGCGCCTTCTTGAACGGCAGCCGCGATCTCCTTCATACTCTCGGTTCCCTCGTCAGCAGACAGAACCTCACGGACGAGAACCCAGGCAACTCCCAGCGCAGCGATCGCAATGAGCGCAACGATGATGACGAGTGTCTGGTTCGTTCCGGAGACCGTCACAGCGGCGATCAGGGACGAAGACATGCATGAACTCCTTGGCTTACGAAGAGGGGTCTGCCCAAAGTGAGCAACCCGCGAATGGCCCGAAGTCTATGGGGAAATGTGATCTGGACCACCATCACAGCGGCGATTACCGCTGCGGTTTAGGTCACATTTGGGCCGATCCGGCCAGCTGGCGAGCCTAAGCGGCCGTAGCCCAGCTCACGGTTAAGACGGAACCATGGAGTTGCATCTGCGGCGCGAGGGCCCTGATCAGGGCTAATGCCACTCCATCATCGGTTTCTGGCAGCCCTGCGTCACCATGATCAGTGATGACGATCGTGAACTCGGAGCCCACCTCGGTGATGTCGATAGAAATGTCCCTGACAAGATTTCCGGCTAAATGCCGGCTCACCGCACGTGAAACAGCTTCACCGACGGCGAGTCGAACGTCATCGAGCTGTTCGGGCGCGAGGCCAATTCGCCGAGCAGCGGCCACCGCTACGACTCGCGCAACCCGGACGTGCTCTGCCAGGGGAGGGATCGTCAGCGTGGCGCCCGACACGATCAGGCTTCCCCACCGGTGATGGATTCGTCGTCATTGGCTGCGGGTACATCGGCGCGATCGCCTTCGAGCGCATCGACGAGTGCCGCATGAAGGGGAATGACCTTGTCGAGACCGGTGAGGCGAAACACCTTGGCAACGCGATCCGCCGAGACGACGACATCGAGTGAGCCATCGGCTTCACGGATTCGCTTGAGGGCCTTGACCAGCACTGACAACCCTGTTGAATCAAGGAAATCAACGCCGGTTAAATCGACGACAACACACGTGCAACCATCGGCGATCGTCGCCGACAGCGCTTGGTCAAGCGTGGGCGCGGTGTATACATCGACCTCACCTGCGACCGCGACGACGGTGCAACCGGACTCTTGACGCGTAGTGACATCTAATTCCACACCTGAACTCTGACACACCGCTGAGCAAAAAGTGCGCCCGTCGGCGAGGATCTAGGGGTGCATTCTGATCCGCAGGCACTTTTGCGTCGGTTAACCGGGGTTGCGCCCGAACGACTCGTGCACGTGGAATCCCTGCCAGCGCGGATGGGCACAGCCGTGGGCTGGCCTGACTGGGTGGACGGCGAGGCCCGCGATGCCTTCGGCCGACGCGGCATCACGAACCCGTGGGCACACCAAGCGGACGCCGCCCAATTGGCCTGGAGCGGACGTGACGTCGTGGTGGCCACCGGCACCGCGTCCGGAAAGTCCCTGGCCTTTTTGATGCCAGCGCTGACGGCCACACTCGAAGGCAGTAGGGCCCCGAATGGTCGCGGAGCTACCGTCCTTTACCTTTCACCAACGAAAGCCTTAGCAAATGATCAGTTGCGGGCGCTGCGTGAACTAGAGATCGACGCTTTACGTGCCGCCACGTACGACGGCGATACCCCATCGGATGAACGAACTTGGATTCGTTCACATGCTTCGTACGTCTTGACCAATCCAGACCTTCTGCACCGCTCGCTGCTGCCGGGGCATTCACGTTGGTCGTCGTTCTTACGTGCACTCACCTATGTCATCGTCGACGAGTGCCACGTCTACCGAGGGGTCTTTGGTTCACACGTTGCTCAAGTGTTGCGGCGCCTCCAGCGGGTCGCTGCCCTTTACGGTGCACACCCAACGTTTGTTGCGGCCTCGGCCACTTCAGGAGATCCGGCGCTCACGGCAACCCGGCTGATTGGTAGAGAGGTTCACGCTGTCACCGAGGACACCTCCCCGCGAGGTCCGATCACCTTTGCTCTTTGGGAGCCGGCTCTTCGTGAACATGGTGGGGAGAACGACGCACCGACGCGGCGCAGTGCCACGGCCGAAACGGCTTCACTACTCACCGATCTCGTCGTTGAGGGGGCTCGCACACTCGCATTTGTCCGATCGCGTCGTGGAGTTGAGGCCGTAGCGATGACCACGCGCGACACGTTGGCCGAGATCGATCCAGATCTCAGTAGTCGCGTTGCCGCGTATAGAGCCGGATATCTACCGGAGGAACGTCGCGCGCTAGAGCATTCGCTGCGATCGGGGGAACTACTCGGTGTTGCCGCGACTAACGCGCTCGAACTTGGTATCGATGTCACCGGCCTAGACACGGTGCTGATGTGCGGTTGGCCTGGCACCCGAGCATCGCTATGGCAGCAAGCCGGCCGAGCCGGCAGATCCGGGGATGCCGCTTTGAGCATTTTGGTTGCCCGCGATGACCCCCTTGATACCTACCTCGTTCATCATCCCGACGCCATTTTTGGGCAGCCGGTCGAAGCCACGGTCTTTGATCCCAGCAATATTTACGTGCTGGCTCCACATTTGGCCGCAGCCGCCGCAGAGTCGCCACTGACTGAGACCGACCTACCGCTATTTGGGCCAACCGCACGTACTGCGGTTGAAGAATTGGTCAGCCGCGGACTACTTCGGGCACGACCTGGCGGTTGGTTCTGGACGCGCCCGGAAAGGGCCAGTGACCTCACCGATCTTCGCGGGATCGGAGGCGGCGTAATCAAGGTTGTCGAAGATGGAACAGGTCGTCTACTTGGCACTGTCGATCCTGGCGCGGCCCACTCGACCGTGCATCGCGGCGCCGTTTACGTACACCAGGGAAACACGTACCTTGTGGACCATCTCTCACTCGATGATCACGTCGCTCTTGTCCATCGAGAGGAGGTTGATTACACGACAACCGCGCGCGATATAACGAACATCACCATCGCAGCGGAGGAACAGCACCAAAAGTGGGGCGATGCGGATGTCCACTTGGGAAAGGTGGACGTTTCCTCACAAGTTGTCGCCTTCTTGAAACGTCGCTACCTCACTGGCGAGGTCCTCGGTGAAGAACTTCTTGACTTACCACCGCGAAACCTTCACACCACTGCCGTGTGGTGGACAGTAAGCCCGGAGAAACTCCAATCCATTGGATTAGCCGACGCCGACTTACCCGGATGCGCACATGCAGCCGAGCATGCATCGATCGGATTACTTCCGCTAGTGGCCACCTGCGATCGCTGGGATATCGGCGGCGTCTCGACGGCGTTACACGAGCAGACTGGACGACTCACGTCTTTCGTGTACGACGGACATCCCGGTGGCGCGGGCTTCGCTGAACGCGGGTTTCAGGTAGCTGCGACGTGGCTTCGCGCCACTCGCGATGCCATCGCTTCATGTGAATGCTCAGATGGTTGCCCCTCCTGTGTTCAATCGCCAAAGTGCGGAAATGGAAACGACCCGCTCGACAAGAGTGGCTCGGTAATGCTGCTCGACGCAGTTCTGGCCAACGCGCCAGAGCTCGATGCGATCGCGTAGAGATCGAGCAACCAACCGTTCTATTCATGTGACCTAAGCAGCTGACGACGAGCAGACCGCGGAGTCCCCGGCTGCATCTGCGGGCTGAGCTGGAGAAAAAAGTTCCAGCGGCTCATTTTGACGATGCCGACTCTGACATCGTCGCCCGTGCAGAAACTGATGGATCGGTCGAATCGCTCACCACGTGCTCGATCCAGCGAGCCCAGTTCGTCCGTGGTGAAGCCACTGCTCGCACGACAACCTCTTCGTTCTGGACTTGACAGCTGATAAGTCGAGCATCATTTAGAGCAGCAATCTCGCGGGCTCGTATGCAAGCATCATCCGGCGATAGGACTGCATCGGGTGCAGCCGCCAAAGCCGCGACATCAGCCGCAGCCGCCGCCCGTTGCCGAGCTGCTAGAAGATCTGCGCAGGTCGTTGCGGCAAGGAGCATCGACAACAGCACCAGGACCGAACAGATGGCACCAAAAATCGCCATCCCTTCATCGCGACGCGCGAGCGCGAGCAACTCCTTGGCGCTCATGACTGGGTCTCATCTGCTGCATAACTCGATGCGCTTAAACGAACATCACCGAGATGTTCCAACATTCCAGGCGGGCGCACGACGCGACTCACCTCGACGCGAACGTCAGCACCCTCATGTGTAACGGCAACATCGGCTTCGGGGACGAGTCGGTGCACCTCAACTGAGACCGCGCCCGCTGCATCGCCTCGAGCTGCCACGCGTACACCTGCGCGAGCCGCTTCACCAACAGCGAGTTGGGCAATGAGCAACCCGGCGCACCAGGCCGCCACGAGCAGGGCGAAGCAAATCGCCAACATCCCCATGGCGGCCTCGACGCTAACCGAGCCGACATCGTGAGCAGCCACGTTCACACGTCGCGCACAAAGTCGGTGAATCTGCATGGATCAGCCGCCGAAACCAAAGAAATTCAAGGCGATGCGCACGATCCAATTGAGGATGGTCTTGAGAATTTCCTGAAACCAGTCGCTGGTCAGCAACTTGATCAGGATTCCGCCGAGACCAGCCGCGGCAACACTCACAACCGCGTATTCCGCAGTAGCCGCCCCACGATCACGCCCCAACCACTGACGCGTCCACGCCAACTTTGCTCGGACAAGCCCTCGAGAATCACGCAGCGCGCTGCGATTCCTCGTCAGACTTCCACTGAGATCTTGACTGAGGGTACATTCGAGTTCGCGGGTCATAGCAGTCCTCCTTGCCTAATGTCTGGCGTCCTTCGCCGACGTACCTAACCTCGCGCAAACCGTTGGGGTGCAGCAGATCTGTGGAGGTTGGCTGCGCGCGACACGCGCGCTAGATGCGGCTGTGGACGACTGGACCGTCAGACTCACGTCATCAAATGATCGTGTTAGTTGTTACCGAGCAGCAATGTGGCCCATGACGCCACAACGGGCACGACGCCGAGCAGGATGAAGGCCGGAAGAAAGGTGAGCCCCAACGGCGCCATAAGCCGCACACCGGCGGTGCGGGTCTTGGCTTCGACTCGTGCCCGCCGCATCTCGCGGGCGTCCTGCGCGAGCGCCGGCAGCAGCTCTGCCAGCGGCGCGCCGGACTCCGCCGACCTAACGAGCGCACCCGCGAGCTGGCCCATCCCGTCGATTGACTGCACAGATGACCAGGTTCGAACGGGCTCAGCGCCCCACCGAATGGACGTGACTGCGGTGGTAACGATCTCCGACAAAGGGGCGCCGACTGCTGCCCCAGCAGCCATCAGGGCATCATCCGTCGGCACGCCGGCCGATAGACAAGCAGCAACTAAATCGACGAACAGCGGAAGCTGCCGCTCGCGGGCTAACCGGTCCCGACGCCCTATCGCCGACTCGAATCTTGGTAGAGCGAAACCCGATGCGATAGCCAACAGGACGCCAAGGGCAATGCCGAGTGCACCACCAATCAGAACCGAACTACCGACCAGAACGAGCAATGGTGGTAACCAGCTTGGCAGGGCGCGAGATCGGACGGGTTCCCGTATGCGCGGCTTAGCCAAAGGATTTGCAAACATGAGTGCAATCATCAGCGAAACGCACAGTGCAGTTAGGAAAACTGATCCGCTCATGAGGGCTCAGCCACTGATCGGATGATTCTCCATGCCCACAGGCAACCCACCACTTCGAGCGTGATTGCGCTGAGGAGGATCAACCTTCCGACCGTGGTGTTGATGAGCCAGCCAAGTGGGTTGGCACCAAGGAGCGATCCCATGCCTAGCCCAATTGCCGGGAGCACCGCCACGACTGCAGCTGCAGCGCGCGGCTCGGCAATTGCCACCTCAACCTGTTGAAGCATTCGTTCACGTTCACGGGCCGACTCAGAAATTGAACTTAACGACTTCACCAAGCCGGCGCCAGAGTTCGCAGCGACGAGCCAGCAAGCACCGACACTGCGTACAAGCTCAGACCGGTCCGCCATAAGCGCGCCCGCTACATCACCACCCATTCGCGCTGCAACCCACGCGTCGTATGCAACCTGGGGATGCGACGAATCAGACGCGATAACCAAGGCACCCACGGGATCGCGACCGACGGTTAGCTCGCCGATGAGCGTGTCGATCCAGCGGCGTTCAGCTTGCCGCTGCACTCGTCCACCTCGGCGTCGGGGAATGACAGTCGCGAGATCAATTCGACGGGTTGAGCCAGTGTTCGACAACGTCGGTCGCATGGTCAGTAACCACAGCCATCCGCCAACGAGAATGCCGACGAGGGTGGGTAACATCGGCCAGCCGGAGTTAAAGGTCTGGTGCATAGTCACCTAGCCGCTGCTGGAGTTGAGCAAGGCCAGGACCTCGACACAACCGACCGTTATGCATCAGGAGGGCATCGCGAATTTCGCACCCCGTATCGGTTCGGCTCGCTACCGAAATCGACGACCAGCGCCGTACCCCGTCACGGTCACGACGAAGGTGGATAACCACATCGACGCCTGCAATCAGTTGTGAATGCACTGCTGCTCTATCAAGCCCCGCAGCTTGACCGAGTGCTTCTAACCGAGCGGGCACGTCAGCGGCCGAGTTCGCGTGAATGGTTGCGAAACCGCCTTCATGCCCAGTGTTCATAGCGGCTAACAAGTCCACAACCTCAGCCCCTCGGACCTCCCCCACAACGAGTCGATCCGGGCGCATGCGCAGTGCCTGACGCACGAGATCGCGAAGAGAGATGGCTCCCGAACCTTCAATATTTGGTGGCCGCGCCTCCAGCCGGACCACATGTGCGTGAGCCGGATGTAGCTCGGCGGAGTCTTCAACCAAGACGATGCGTTCGTCGGCGTCGACGAGATCCAGGAGCACCGAAAGCCAGGTGGTTTTGCCACAACCGGTGCCACCGGTGAGCAACACACTCAGGCGAGCGTCGACGATCGCTTGAATCCACGGCACTATGCGCTGCGGTACGGACTTGGCGGCGACGAGTGCAGCCACATCGAAATCATGCCGGCGAGGCACTCGCAGGCTGATGCAGGTACCTGACAGTGCGATGGGAGAAAGGATGGCGTGAAAGCGAGTGCCATCGCTAAGGCGCGCATCGACGAAAGGTGTCGCATCGTCGAGCCGTCGGCCACACGCACTTGCCAACCGCTGAGCGAGTCGGCGGACGGCCGCGTCGTCGGGGAATGTCACATCGGTTCGCTCAATTCCGTTCCCCCGATCAATCCACACATGTTCCGGCGATGAGACCAAAACATCGGTGATGAGCGGATCGGTCAGAAGACTCGTCAACGGACCAGCCCCAGCCAACTCGGCAAACAGTTTGCCCGCCTCTTCTAACAGCGCTGTGGCGTCGAGCAGAACCCCATCGTCGCGAAGGGCCCGTGCCACATCTGTGACGGTGGGCGTCTTCCCGACGGTTACCAAGTGATGCCGAACTCGGTCAACTGCGGCCGGATCAATTGCGCTCACGGGGCGATCCCACCGATCACGTCCGAGCACACTGCCGCCAACTTGGAGCGACGCTGACCGGCCACCGGCTCACCGCGGTCAATCATGGAAATCAGTCCTGGTTCATGCGGAAGACAGCCAGCGTGTGACACGTTCAGCCAGTCCGCCACGTCATCGGGATCTAGTGAATCGCCCGGCCTAGATCGCGTCAGCAACCTCAACTCGGCGCGATCGCGAATGGACTCGATCAAGACGCTCGCGCTCGTCGCACCGCGGACATCGCATGTGACGACGACGAACACAACGTCACATGCGGGCAGAAGTTCGTCACAAAGCGAGCTATGGCCACGCGCGAAGTCGATGACGATCAAGTCAACTGCCGAGGACAACGATGAAATGGTCGATTGCACCAACGGCACTTCCGGAGGCGCCTGCGGAGTCCGATCTCGGGTTAGGACCGCACAGCCACCTGACCGAGGCAGTGATGCGAAGAATCGTTCGCCAGGCGGGGGACCGGCCGTCGGGTTGAGATCGCCCCAGCGTAAACCGGGTGATTCGTCCAACCCCAGTAGTAGGTCGGCACCCGGTGATTGTGGATCGACATCCAGCAGCACCGTTTGCAGGCCCTGAATCGCGGCGGTGACAGCCAACGCGGCCGCGGTGATACTTGCACCCGCCCCACCCGACCCAGAGGTCACCGCCAGAATCTTGGCTCTCACAGCTGAACGAGATGCCAACAGTTCTACGAAGGCGGATTGCTCCGATACGACATCAATGACTCTCGCTGCTCCAAGCGAGACGGCCAGGCGCCACGGGGATGAGCGAGTCACGTCAGCACTTGCGACAACAACCCCCGGCCTTGACGGCAGAGCATCGGAAAGTCGGCCTGTGTTTTGATCATCAGCGACAACGACTATGTCAGCGGAAGACCATCGCGAGCGCGCCTGCGTAAGTGAAGCAACCTCATCGGTTTCAAACCCCGAGGCGATGGCACATCGACGAACTTCTTCGGTGACCCGCACGTCAGAACCAACGATGAGGACTCGGCGGATCGCTCGGGACGTTTGTGCTTTGGTCACACATCGATAGTCACGGCCACGCCGCCCACGTCAGATGTGCATAAACCCTCGTTGTGGACGACACGCTTGGGCTAGACCCTGTGACTCCAACCTGCCAACTGCCAGCACCGCGCCTACCATCGAGATGTGACGAAGCGAAGTGCAGCCTTTTTCGATCTCGACATGACCATTTTGGCGGTGTCGAGTTCATTGGCCTTCGCACGGCCGTTCTACCGCAGCGGCCTCATCGGCCCAGCTGACGTCGTACGCAGCGCAGTCGCCCAGTTTTCCTTCGTCACGGGTGATACGACACATCTTCAAATGGAGCAGATGAAGCGTTACCTTTCTGCGCTCGTCACCGGATGGGATGTCGACGAGGTTCGACAGATCGTGGACGAGACGTACGACTCGATCATCGCTCCAGTCGTTTTCCCTGAAGCAGTTGATCTCATCGACGAGCACAAGGCTGCCGGGCGCGATGTCATCATCATCAGTTCATCGGGCCATGACATCGTCGACATCATTGGTCAGCGCCTCGGGGTGGATCGCTGCGTGGGTACGAAGGTCGAAATCGTCGACCGTAAATACACCGGCGAGATCACGTTCTACGCCTATGCCCAGGGCAAGGCTGACGCGATGGCACGTCTGGCGCAGGAATTCAATTATGACCTGAGCCTGTCCTACGCATACAGCGATAGTCACACCGATCTACCGATGCTCGACGCTGTCGGCTTTCCAACCGCGGTTAACGCCGATTCACGGCTTCGAGATATCGCTACAGAGCGCGGGTGGCCGATCCGTGATTTCACCAAGCCAGCGGGGTTGCAATCAGCGCGCCACCGCCTCAGCGAACTGACCAGTGACCTCAACACCCCCGATAACCGCCGCAATGCACTCGCTGTCGGCGGAGCGGTGGGTAGCGCAGCCGCTGCTGCAGGCATCGCATGGCTGGCTAGCCGGCGGCGCGCTGACGCGATCTGACGGCATTAAAAGCGATCGGTCCATCGAACACCTAGAAGACTGACGACCTGAGCCGCGGAAAATTCAATGACACCGCGCGACTCGTTACGCAGTTACCGAATCCTGCGGCCGGTGTCATAGACACTTCATATGTGTCGATTGCTCCCGAACGTGAGCACCTGCGCGTCGATCGACCGCAGGTTCAATCGACGCGCCCAAGACCGAACACATCAACGTCCACTACTCGCCAGCCGAACGTCCACCGTCGGGATATTGACGGACTTAGGGCGATCGCCATCCTACTGGTCGTCGCGTACCACGCTGGTGTCCCGCTTTTTAGCGGCGGCTACGTCGGGGTTGACGTCTTTTTCGTCATTTCCGGCTTCCTGATAACCGGGCTCTTACTTCAAGAGGTTGCCCGCACCGGAACGATTTCGATCCGTGACTTCTACGCCAGACGAGCTCGTCGACTTCTTCCCGCATCAGCACTTGTACTGGTAGTCACCATCCTTGTTTCGCACGCAATCATGTCGCCGCTCACAGCACAGCGAGTTAATGGCGACGCCGTAGCATCGGCGCTTTACGTCGCAAACTGGCATTTCGCGATGCAGACCACTGACTACTTCGCCGCGCAAGTCAATGCCAGTCCGCTGCTGCACTACTGGTCGTTAGCCGTGGAAGAGCAGTTCTACATGCTCTGGCCGATTCTCATCCTTGGCACCCTCGGAATCGGGGTCGCGCGCTCACATCGTTTCGATACAACTGCGTTGCGTCGCATAGTTCTGGCGCTTGGCACGGTCGGAGTGATCTCGTTCCTGTGGTCAGCGCTTCTCACCGGTAGTCAGCCTGGTTGGTCGTACTACGGGCTTCAGGCCCGGGCGTGGGAACTAGCCATAGGTGCGGGCCTCGCCGCCCTTACCGGCAGTGTCAGCCGGCTGCCACGTATCGCCGCGGTGCTTGGTGGATGGCTCGGCTTAGGGCTGATCATCTTCAGCGCCCTTCGATTTAACGACTCCACCACCTATCCCGGTACTGCGGCTCTCGTGCCGGTTCTGGGCACGGCGCTAGTCATCATGGCCGGAGTCAGAGTCCGCACCGGCGGCACACCGCTGTTGCTGTCCCAACCACGACTCGTGGCTATCGGCTTGATCTCCTATTCGCTCTATCTGTGGCACTGGCCGTTGCTCACCTTCGCGCGAAGCCTCACCTCACAGGTCACGATCGACGGTGAGCCGATTCCAGCACCTTGGTGGGCGATTGCGCTAGCCGTCCTCGCATCGTTCGCGATGGCAGTCATCAGTACACGATTCATCGAGGATCCGGTGCGGAACTCGGCCCTTTTCAAAAACAGCACCAATGCAAGTTTGGTTTTGGGTGCTGCGCTCACGACAATCCCCATTTTGTTTGTCATGGCACCGCTGCCCGGGCCGCTGACATCCACAAGCACGCAGGTGGCCGGAGCCGTCGATGGCGCTTCGATTGATCCCAGCGTTCTTGCCGCAGTTCCTAACACCATCCCCGCGATGAGCGCATTAGACGCGTCCAACGACGGCGTAACGGGAATGCGCGACTGCCACCAATCCTTCCCTGCCACCCCAATCGCAACTGATTGCCTCTTCGGCGATCCGCGTGGCAGTAAAACGATTGTTCTTGTCGGCGATTCGCATGCACAGCACTGGTTTCCTGCGCTCGAGCGCGCCGCGCGACACAACGGCTGGAAACTTTACGCATGGACCAAGAGCGCCTGCCCGATGGTTGAAGTATCGGTGAACAACGGACAGGTGGGCGGTGCCTACACCGCTTGTGACTCATGGCGCAGAGCTGTGTTAGATCAGATCAAGAATCTCACCGACAACGGCGGAGTCGACCTCGTCCTCGTTGGACGGTCAGGCGGGTATGGCAGCAACTCGGGTTCACCTGTCATCGACGCACATGGACAGCAGTTGGGCGATGGCGACGTGCAAGCAGCATGGGCCACCGGAACGACGGCCCTCCTGCGCGATCTGCGAGGAGCGAAGCGAATTGCCCTGCTGCAGGACACTCCATGGGCGCCCTCTGATCGAACCGAGTGCTTGTCTGCACATATGCAGGATTCATCGGCCTGTGCGTTCGTTGGGGTGACGAGTGCACGTGAACAGACGCTGATTGGCGCTGAGCAGGCCGCCATCGCTGGTCACGGGAATGCGTCGAGCGTCGACTTCACCGAACTGGTTTGCCCCGGCCGAATATGCCGCGAGGTCGCGGACAACGGGACGGTCGTTTACCGCGACCAACACCACATGACCCAGTCGTATTCGCGAGGTATCTCGACAGGAGTGGCGGCCCGAGTTAAGGGCCTGCTGAGCGCCTAGGTCGTCCCAGCGGCTGGTAGATCGACGAAGATTCGCCGACTCTCGTCAGCGCCAACCCGAACAGCATCCGCATGCAGAATCAACCATTCGGCTAACCCTTCAGGCGTCGCTGATTGGTAGGCGCGCAGTGCTGCGGTGTACTTCGGTCGCCCAGCTGCAAAAATACCGGCCTCACTCACCGTCCAACAGTCGGGATCAACACCACGAGACGCACAGACCAATCGCGTCATCGCTCGAGCGACCAGACCTGATCCCCAAGCGAATGGCCGAGTCACGGCAATTTCGGCGTGCGCTACGGCGGCTACCACCAGCGCGGGAGCGGTCGTTGGCGCAACCAGTAATCGAGACAACGCAGTTAGCCGCGCAGCGGCCTCGGCCGCTTTTGGCAGATCGGGCAGGCGCAGCGGATCGTCAGCCTCCCGCTCAGTTCGCACACGTCCTCGATCGTCTGCGCTGACAAAATCGACTGAGACGACGGCGTGAAGCCGTGAAATAACCTGAAGCGGAGCTTTGCCGAAAGTATCAACATTACGAGGGATCTCCGCTTGTAGTGCACAGGCCGCAGCAACCACATTGCCAATTGGAGAGCCGTCCAGAGCTTCACCCGACACCAGGGCGTCGGGGCGTACTTCGGCCCCGTCGATCGCCGAGGTTGCCCATGCCCCTCGAAGCTGCGAGCGCGCTGCGATATCGCTCGCACGTTGCCGCATCGCTCGATCCCACAGGACCGAATCAACCGCAGCCCGAGCACGCTCAATGGCCTCGGTCACACCAGGCAAATCAACAAGTGGAGCAAGAACGTCATCGGGCACGACGACAACCGTACGCTGCCCGATCTGGAAGTTCAGATCCTGTTCCTTCGACGTGATTCACAACTCTTGAATCTTGCGTACTAGCCGCAGCGGGCTTCCGTGGGGTAAAACCAAACACGCACTACTGTGAACCAGTACAAAGTGTGAACGCGCGACCGGGCAGGCCGCGTTGACGACGAATGCATCAGGCCAAGACGTCAGAACAATGAAGGAGCGAGCCGTGAGCAACGAGGCCCTTGAAAATCTGCTGCACGAGGACCGCGCTTTCCCCCCGTCGGTTGAGTTTGCCGCGCAGGCAAATGCCACTGCGGCCCTGTACGACGAGGCTAAGGACGATCGGCTCGCTTTCTGGGATAAGCAGGCCGGCAACCTCACGTGGGACACCCCGTGGACGACAACGCTGGACTGGTCCAACGCCCCGTTCGCGCGCTGGTTCGACGGAGGCAAGCTCAATGTCAGTGTGAACTGCGTCGATCGTCACGTCTCGGCCGGCCATGGTGATCAGATCGCTTACTACTTCGAAGGTGAGCCAGGCGATACGCAGACCATCACCTACTCAGACCTCTTGGCGCAGGTGTCGCAGGCTGCGAACGCACTCGAGTCACTTGGCGTGAAAGAAGGTGACCGCGTCGCCATCTACTTGCCGATGATTCCCGAGGCAGCCGTGGCGATGCTGGCTTGCGCGCGAATCGGAGCGGTGCATTCAGTGGTCTTTGGTGGCTTCTCCGCTGAGGCACTGCGTTCGCGGATCGAGGACGCTGAAGCAAAGCTCGTCATCACCGCCGATGGTGGAAACCGCAAGGGCAAGCCAATGGCTCTCAAGCCGGCAGTGGATGAGGCCGTGGCGGCCTCACCGTCGGTGGAAAACGTCTTGGTGGTTCGTCGCACCGGTCAGGACGTCGAGTGGACGACCAAGGACGTGTGGTGGCATGAACTCGTTGGATCACAGCCCACAACACATGAGCCCAAGGCATTCGACGCTGAACATCCCCTGTTCATCCTCTACACGTCGGGAACTACCGGCAAGCCCAAGGGCATTTTGCACACAACGGGCGGCTACCTAACTCAGGCCGCGTACACCCACCGCAACGTCTTCGATCTCAAGCCGGACACTGACGTGTACTGGTGCACGGCAGATATCGGCTGGGTGACCGGCCACTCCTATGTCGTTTACGGCCCACTTGCTAACCGCGCTACGTCACTGATGTACGAGGGCACTCCAGATTCACCACATAACGGCCGCTGGTGGGAACTCGTCCAGAAGTACGGCGTCACGATCCTCTACACCGCGCCGACAGCAATCCGCACGTTCATGAAGTGGGGCGACGACATCCCCAACAGCTACGACCTGACGTCACTTCGCCTCCTTGGATCGGTCGGTGAACCGATCAATCCCGAAGCGTGGATGTGGTACCGCAGCGTCATCGGCGGCGATCGCTGCCCCATCGTCGACACCTGGTGGCAGACGGAAACTGGCGCCATCATGATCAGCCCCCTGCCGGGCGTTACCGCGACCAAACCAGGATCGGCAATGATTCCGATTCCTGGCATCAGCATGGCCGTGTTGGACGACGAGGAACGTGAGGTTGGAAACGGTGGTGGCGGGTACCTAGTGCTCACTGAGCCGTGGCCGTCGATGCTTCGTGGAATCTGGGGAGACAACGATCGCTACGTAGAGACGTACTGGTCGCGCTTTGCCGGCAAGTACTTCGCTGGTGATGGCTCAAAGCTGGACGAAGATGGCGCGATCTGGCTACTGGGTCGCGTTGATGACGTCATGAACGTCTCTGGACACCGAATCTCAACCACCGAAGTCGAGTCAGCGCTGGTGTCTCACCCGGCAGTTGCTGAAGCGGCCGTTGTTGGCGCGAACGACGAAATGACGGGCCAAGGCATCGTGGCATTCGTCATTCTGCGCTCAGACGCCGAGGTCGGAGACGACATCGTCATGGTGCTTCGCAATCACGTAGCTCAGGAAATTGGCCCGATCGCCAAACCGCGCCAGATTCTCGTCGTACCCGAACTCCCGAAAACGCGCTCGGGCAAAATCATGCGTCGACTTCTTCGAGATGTAGCCGAGAACCGCGTCATGGGAGACGTCACAACCCTCGCTGATCCGACTGTGATGAACCTGATCGGTCAGGGCCTTTCGAGCGCGAACGCGAACGAGGACTAGGTCTGACCGTATGCGGGGGGCCGCGTTGGCGTCCCGCCCGGTAACCTCGTACCTAGATCGTATAGACATCGCACCGCTAGGGCACCAAACGAGATTGCTGTGCTAGATCGTGACGTCGACGAAAGTCGGCGGAGCTAAGGAGGTAGGGACCATGGCTGACAAGCAGTCGCTGGGTAATTTGGTCGCAGGGGTGACCGAGGACATGTCCACGCTCATCCGCGGTGAAATCGAACTGGCCAAGACCGAACTCCGCGACAGTGCTCAAGTCGCGTCAAAGGGCGCCGGATTACTCGCCGGGGCTGCCGCGGTGGCATCGATGGCGGGGCTGTTCCTGCTCCTGACCTTCGCATGGATTTTGGTGCAACTAGGTCTTCCCAACTGGGGTGCCTTTGGCATCGTTACGCTGGTTCTGACGATCATTGCGGTGATCCTTGGTCTGCTTGGACGTAAGCAGTTACAAGAGGTCAAAGGTCTTGCGCGATCGAACGAGTCGCTGGCAAAGACGCGCGAGTTAATTTCCAAGCAAACCGGAGCCTAGAAAACCCCTCACGTGGGCGGTCTAGAAACCTGTGAATGCAATCCCTGATCCGCTTTCGGTCATCCGTCCCGACGGACCGTGGACTCATCGCGATATTACGGCTAACTCATGTCGCTTTCATATCGCTGAATCCGGTGACGGACCGCTAGTCGTCTTCCTACACGGCTTCCCGATGTTTTGGTGGACATGGCGACATCAGATGACAGCATTGGCCGAGGCCGGCTACCGAGCCGTGTCCGTCGATGTGCGCGGTTACGGTGGTAGCGACCACACCCCACATGGATATGACCCGCTAACTTTGGCAGCAGATACCGCTGGCATCATCCGCGCTCTCGGAGCGCGGGAAGCCGTAGTAGTCGGCCAAGGTTGGGGCGCGGTTGTTGCTTGGACGATCGCAGCTACTGAGCCATCCCTAATTCGTGGGATTGGCGTGGTGGGGATGCCTCACCCTGCCCTACTGCGCAACGCATTCGTCGGTGATGCCGAGCAGCGTAAGAGGGCACGCTATATCTGGGGCCTGCAGAGTCCGTTCATCCCCGAGCGGCAGCTAACGGCCAACGACGCAGCCGCGGTAGCGGACTATCTTCGCCGTTGGTCTGGATCATCGTGGCCTGACGAGCAGACCGCTGCGGTGTACAGGGCGGCAATGCTCATCCCAAACACCGCCCACTGCTCCGTGGAATTCCATCGATGGGCAGTGCGATCGATCCCACGACGAGACGGTCGGCAATTTCAGGCTGCGGTGGCGCAACCAGTTTCACCACCGGTCCTGCAGATCCACGGCGTCAATGATGGCGCCATACTGCCCCGTAGTTTGATCGGTTCGGAGTCTTATGCGGGCGGGTCCTACCGTCGAATGGACATGGCCAACGTCGGTCACTTCCCGCACGAGGAAGATCCAGCTGGCTTCAACAACATACTCCTTGAGTGGCTCGCCTATGCGGATCACTAAAGATCTTGATCGATCTGGAAATGAACGCGAATCATCCCGGTGTTGTACCCGATGATGGAGTCCTACTAACGACTCGGAGAACCTGTGCTCATCTCACTCCTACGGCGCTATCTGGCTCCCTACAAGGGTGCACTGCTTGTGGTCGTCGTCCTGCAATTCCTCGGGACAATCGCCACGCTGTACTTACCCACCTTGAACGCTGACATCATCGATAAGGGCGTTGCACAAGGCGATACGCAGAAGATCCTGAGCATCGGATCGATCATGCTCGCGATTACTTTCGTCCAAGTGCTGTGCACGATCGCCGCGGTGTACTTCGGTGCGCGCAGCGCAATGGGTTTTGGTCGAGACGTCCGCGCCGCGGTTTTCCACAAAGTGGGCACATTCTCGGCTCGTGAAGTCACTAAATTCGGGGCACCATCACTGATCACACGAACGACGAACGACGTGCAGCAGGTTCAAATGCTGGTGCTTCTCACCTGCACGATGATGGTCTCCGCCCCAATCATGTGTGTCGGCGGCATCGTCATGGCTCTTCGCCAGGACGTTGGCCTGGCGTGGCTCATTGTCCTGAGCGTGGTGGTCTTGGTCGCGGCGATTGGGCTGATCGTCTCGCGCATGGTGCCGCAGTTCCGACGCATGCAAAAGCGGCTCGACACCGTCAATCGCGTGCTGCGCGAACAGATCACCGGTATCCGCGTGATTCGTGCTTTCGTGCGCGAACCCGAAGAGAACCTTCGCTTCGCAGATGCCAATGGCCAACTCACCGAAGCGTCTTTGGCCGTCGGCAAGTTAATGGCCTTGATGTTCCCCATCGTCATGTTGGTGCTGAACGTCTCTAGCGTTGCGGTGCTCTGGTTCGGCGCAGCGCGAATTGATGCCGGCGATATGCAGATTGGATCGCTGACGGCTTTCCTCAGCTACCTTGTGCAGATCTTGATGTCGATCATGATGGCCACGTTCATGCTGGTCTTGATCCCCCGCGCGGCAGTCTGCGCTGAGCGCATTAGCGAGGTGCTCGACACCGATTCGTCCTTAGTCGCCCCGACGAACCCGATTTCACAACTGGGGGCACATACCGGTGTTGAGATGCGATCGGCAGGATTCCAGTACCCCGGCGCAACAGATTCGGTGCTGTCGGACATCACGTTTACCGCCCGCGCTGGGCAGACCACCGCAATCATCGGAAGTACCGGATCAGGTAAGACCACACTCATCTCACTGGTTCCAAGGCTTTTCGACGTTACGTCTGGTTCAGTTCTCGTCGATGGGGTTGATGTTCGTCAACTGGACCCGCACGTTCTCAATTCACGCATCGGGCTCGTCCCGCAAAAGGCGTTCTTATTTACTGGAACCATTGCCAGCAACCTGCGCTATGGAAAGCCAGACGCAACCGACGACGAAATCTGGGCGGCGCTGACGATCGCACAGGCTGACGACTTCGTCCGCGCTTTGCCCGAAGGGTTAGAAGCACCCGTTTCGCAGGGCGGGTCAAACTTTTCGGGTGGACAGCGTCAGCGGCTTGCTATTGCCCGGGCCGTCATTCGCGGCCCGCAGATCTACCTGTTCGACGATTCTTTCTCAGCTTTGGATCTTGCTACCGACGCCCGACTGCGGGCAGCGTTGAAACCGGTGACGAGACACTCGACGGTTCTGGTTGTGGCCCAACGCGTTTCAAGCATTCTGGACGCGGATCAAATCGTCGTTCTTGACGACGGAAACATCGTCGGCATCGGAACACACGATGAGTTGGTCATCACGTGTCCGACGTACACGGAGATCGTCGAATCCCAGATGCCAGCAGGAGCCGCAGCATGAGTACTCCCGCACCCGCACGAATCCCCAACCGTCCACAAGGACCCACCCGTGGCCCGGCCCACATGATGGGGGCCGGGCAGCCGGCCGAGAAGTCGATGAACTTCTGGCCCTCAGCACGTCGCCTCTTAGGCTATCTGCAACCAGAACGACCGCTGGTGATTCTCGTCATGATCCTGACAGTAGGCAGTGTCACGTTTAGCGTCGTTGGGCCGAAAATCCTTGGTAATGCAACAAACATCATCTTCGAAGGCATTATCGGAAAGATGCTTCCCGCAGGAGTGAGCAAGGATCAAGTGGTAGCGGAGTTGAACGCCAAGGGTCAACACGGCGAGGCCGACTTGATCTCAGGGATGAACGTGGTTCCTGGTCAAGGCATCGACTTTTCACGCCTCGCCCACGTCCTGCTGATCGTACTCGGGCTCTATGTTTTGGCTTCGCTGTGCATGTGGGCGCAGGCCTACGTCCTTAACGGAGTTGTTCAACGAACCGCGCTACGAATGCGCACCAGCATTGAAGACAAGCTGCATCGACTTCCACTTAATTATTACGACACTGTCGCTCGCGGCGAATTACTGAGCCGGGTGACCAACGACATCGACAACATCCAGCAAACAATGCAGCAAACTTTCAGCCAACTGCTCAGCTCTGTTTTAACGCTAGTTGGCGTGCTTGGGATGATGCTCTGGATCTCGCCCGTCTTAGCGCTTGTCGCGCTTATCTCCGTCCCACTGTCGATCGTCGTGACGGCGATGATTGCCAAGCGCTCTCAGCCCCTGTTCATCGAACAGTGGGCTCAAACTGGCCATCTGAACGCGACGATCGAAGAGGTGTACACCGGGCACGCTCTGGTTAAGGTTTTCGGGCACCAAGAGGAGGCCGACGCAACGTTCGCTGAGAAGAACGAGGCGCTCTACACGGCAAGTTCCGGTGCTCAGTTCCTTTCCGGGATCATCATGCCGGCCATCCAGTTCATTGGAAATCTGAACTACGTGTTCATCGCTGTCATCGGCGGTCTCAAGGTCGCTTCCGGCAGCATGTCCCTTGGCGATGTACAGGCGTTCATCCAGTACTCCCGCCAGTTCAGCCAACCGCTGACGCAAGTGGCGTCAATGTCGAACCTGCTTCAGTCCGGCGTTGCTTCAGCAGAACGTGTATTTGAACTCCTCGACGCACCCGATCAGTCTTTAGATCCGGCTCACCCGATCGTCGTGGACGCCCCGGATGGGCGAGTCACCTTTGAACATGTTTCGTTCCGTTACCAAGCTGATACGCCACTGATAGAAGATCTGTCCCTCGTTGCCGCACCCGGGCAATCCGTTGCAATAGTTGGCCCTACGGGCGCAGGCAAGACAACGCTGGTCAATCTCATCATGCGCTTTTACGACATCGACGCCGGCCGAATCACCCTCGACGGCGTCGACACAACGCAGATGACTCGCGCCGGTCTGCGCGAAGAAATCGGCATGGTGCTTCAGGATACGTGGCTATTCGGCGGCACAATTCGCGAGAACATCGCATACGGTCGACCGGATGCCAGCGAGGAAGAAATTGTTGACGCAGCGAAAGCCGCGTACGTAGACCGATTCGTTCGCGCACTGCCCGATGGCTACGACACTCTGATCGATGAAGAGGGCAGCAACGTCTCGACCGGTGAGCGACAGCTCATAACGATCGCTCGCGCATTCCTTGCCAAGCCTTCACTACTTATTCTTGACGAAGCGACCAGCTCGGTAGATACACGTACCGAGGTGCTCATCCAAAAGGCGATGGCCAACCTGCGCGCAGATCGAACTAGCTTTGTCATTGCGCATCGCCTGTCGACCATTCGCGACGCTGATCTGATCTTGGTTATGGAGCAGGGTCGAATCGTCGAACAAGGAACCCACGACGAACTACTTGAACGACAGGGTGCCTACTACGACCTGTACCAAGCCCAATTCGTTGGCGCGATCGACGATGACGATGTACTGCCCGTCGGAGCTGGGCCAGTCGGGGCCGGTCCAAGTCGCTCAGGAGCAGGAAACGCCGGCTCGCGCAGTACCGGGTCCCGGACGTAAGCCCTACCGCCTCGCACGAGTCGCACGATGCGCTATCCCGCGTGCAGTTCGTCGAATCCGTTCTTCGTCGCGCAAGAACCGGCGGGTAGCGGCTCAGTGCGCACGGCACCTTTAGCGGCCGCGGTTGCAACTTCCGCGGAGGTCAAGGCGTAACCCGTTTGCGGGTCATTCACGGCGGTGGCAAACACGACGCCGTCGACATGGCCATCAGGCGATAGCAGTGGCCCACCAGAATTGCCCGGGCGTACTTTTCCGCGAATCGAATAGATTTCGCGCGGCCCGCTGGGCTTACCGTAAATATCCGAACCGCGAGTTGTCACACGGGCTCTGATGCGTGCTGCCGAGACCGTCAACTTCCCACCACCTGGGAAGCCCGCAACCACGGCAGCATCGCCATGTTTGGCCGCAGGCGCAAACTCAAGGACCGGAGCGTTAAGGCCAGGAACGTATAGAACGGCCACGTCACGATTGGCATCAAAAAAGACCACAGATGACGACCAGACTTTGCCGGTTCCACGAACAATCACATCAGGATGCGCCACCCCAGCAACAACGTGTGCATTGGTCATGACCCGGTCAGGTGCATAAACGAAACCGGAGCCGTCGACTTGTGCGTCGCATGACGTTGCAATGCCCTCAACTTTGACCAGCGAGCCCCAGGCGCGTCGAACCGCGCGGTTCTTCAGCAGGGCCGGATCCGGCGCATCGACGTTAGCCGACACTCCCCAGGGCAATGTAGCCAACGAAGGTGGGAGCCCCATTGCCTCGAGTCGGGCCCGCATCCCATCAAGGAAATTGGCCCCGGGCGTGCTGAGCAAATTGTCGAGTCGCCCAATGACTACTGACTGATCAACCTGTTGAGAGACGTTCTGCCACGGCAGCAGGGCGAATGTTCCTGCGAGCAGCCAGGTGAGCAGCGCAACCGTTGACACGGCAAAAAGGGATCCCGACATTGAGTCGAGAATCCGGACCGGCTTCCACGAGAGTTTGCCCTTGAGCCACGTGCCTAGAAGACCAAGAACTCCTTGGCCTATTCCCGCGCTTACAACTACGAGCGCCGCCGCCGCGATGAACCACATGAAGCCACTCATGCCTGCGAGCAGCCGTGAAGTGAGCACTAGACCTAGGAGTGCCCCAAGCACGAAGCCGACTGCTGAGAACGCACTGCGCAAAATTCCCGAACGCCAACCCGAAATCCCAGCCAGTAAGGCCAGACCAATCACTACTGCATCAGCAATATTCACAGTGCAGCCTCCGGCAAATCCCGGAATTCCTGATCATCCCACGGCCGTTCCCAGCCAAGCAGGGCAAACATTCGACTCAGCAGGCCAGCGGTAAAGCCCCACACAAACAACTCGTGAACCTCAAAGCCCGGCCCGGTGAAGCCGGACGGATGGCGCACAGTAAACCGATTGCGCGGATCGAGTAGCTCCTCGAACGGCACCCGCTCAACCCGATGAACTTCGCCAACATCCACGACATCTATGGGCGAGAGCGTGTGCCACCAGCCGACGACAGGAGTAACCACGAAGTTTGACGGCGGAACATAGAGATCGGGCAGACTGCCAAGGACCTGGATTCCATTTGTGTCTACACCAATTTCTTCGCGCGCTTCACGTAATGCAGCCTCCACGGCGTCGGCATCCTCCGGATCAACAACACCGCCGGGAAATGCGACCTGACCGCCGTGACTCGACAGAGTCGCTGCTCGCTGAATCAGCACGATATCTCGACCGCGCGGGCCATCACCGAACAGCATCAACACGGCCGCCTGACGGCCACCTTGCTCGGGGGGCAAAAATCGCGACAGTTGCTCAGCGCGAACCGTTGGGACTACCCGCTCAAGGTCTGCAATCCAGGGCGGCATCGCCGGAAGCGGGGTACGAGATTGACCCGCGCAATTCACCGTGGCAGTGGCATCGTTTTCGGTGTTGAGACCGGGAGAGCCACCGTGGCTGGTCAACGCGGGCCCTGCGTTGTAACGAGCGCGGCAGCAACCGCGGGATCCGTGGGGCCGACACCGAACGACGGGCATAACTGAGCCAGTGGGCAAGCCCCACAGGCTGGCTTTTTTGCATGGCAGCAGCGGCGCCCGTGAAAGATGACTCGATGCGACAACATCGTCCAATCTCGTCGTTCGAAGAGTTTCCCAACCTCAAACTCCACTTTGACGGGATCTTCTAATTCAGTCCACCCGAACCGCCTACTCAGGCGCCCAAAGTGGGTGTCAACTGTTATGCCCGGAACTCCAAATGCGTCACCCAAAATGACATTGGCGGTCTTTCGTCCGATGCCCGGCAGGGTAACTAACTCATCTAGCTTGTTGGGCAATTCACCGTCGAAGCGATCACACAATTGCTGGCCTAACCCAATGATTGAGTTGGCCTTGGCACGAAAGAAGCCGGTGGACTTAATGATGTCTTCAAGCTCAGCCCGATCGGCTGACGCGTAGGAGGCAGCATCGACGTAGCGTTTGAACAGAATTGGTGTTACCAGATTAACCCGACGATCAGTGCATTGAGCCGAAAGGATTGTGGCAACTGCCAGTTCGAGCGGGCTCGTGAAGTCAAGCTCACAATGTGCGTCGGGATAGGCAGCGGCCAAAATTCGGTGCATGCGACGCGCACGCCGCACCAAAGAGGTGCGAGATGTTTGCGGCGGCTGCGCAGCGGGTACTGAAGGCACGTGACCAGCGTACGTTGCCGCTGCCACAACGCAGGACTCGAAGAATCTGGCGACGGTCGCTAAAGGTTTTTCGGGGAATGCCGAAGATGAAGATAAGGCCACGTGTCTTGATTGAGATTCGTTGTCTGACGCCGTCGAAGGGTAACGACGAGGTCGCAAGACTTTCCCGCTCGAGGAGGAGCCATGGGGGACGACGTAAACGTTGTCACAGACGAGGCCGCGCAGCGCCGCGCGGCTCGTAAGGCTGCCCGCGCCGCCGTGCTACCGCCTGAGCGCAACATAACTTTTGATCACATGAGTCTGGAAGATCTTCGCGAGCTGCGCACAGAACTGATGGACCAAGAGACCCGCGTGTCGTACTGGCGCCGAATCATCCAAGCGCGGCTCGACGTCCTACGTTCCGACGTCACAGATCACTCGCCGGTCACTGATTTGGCAAAGGTGCTCACCGAGGCGACCTCTGCTCATAGACGCCTGGCTCATATCTCAGTTCTTCCCATCGACGACATCCCTCCGCTGCCAGATCTGGCTGAAATGTGGGCTCGCCAAGTCAAGCCCGGCGACGTAAAAAACATCACGGCTCTCATCTCAGATTTGGAATCAGCCGAAGATAAGTTGTCGAAGTTCCGCAGCGAACTCTTTCGTGGCATCGAAGTAGCCACGAATGAACTGATCGCCCGCTACCGCGAGCAGCCGCTTCTGGCCCTGCAAATCCTGCCGACGGATCCGTTTCGGTAACCGCGCACCACTAAGCGTCACTGGCACCTGGCGGCAACGCCCGATCCGGCGACACGGCGCGGACCGATTTTTCACATGGTCTCCACACGCCAAATTGCGCCCTTGTGACCCGCGCAGTGGCCTCATACGTCACACTGTTGTTCATATGTTGTTTCTGGCAAGATCGAGCCAGAAAACATAAAGCGAGCCACGTGTTGCTGTCAGGTGGCCCTGAACTCTCGGAGGACATTCGTGGATGACGTCCTGATGCGAGCACCGTTGTTTGCTGTGCTCGATGCAGAAGGTGCCGCGGCACTTAAGTCGTCGATGGAAGAAACCCGACTTCTCAAGGGTGACACTCTGTTTTCTGAAGGCGACGCTGGTGATCGCCTTTACGTCGTGACAGAGGGAAAAATCAAACTGAGTCACTCATCAGGCGACGGACGCGAGACACTACTTGCCGTCATGGGCGAGGGACAGATGTTTGGTGAACTGTCCCTGTTCGATCCTGGACCGCGGACGGCAACCGCCTCCGCGCTCACCGACGTCGCTGTGCTGGGCCTCGGCCATCAAGCGCTACGCCCATGGCTGACCGGACGCCCTGAGGTAGCCGAGGCACTCCTTCAGGCGCTGGCTCGGCGCCTACGCCGCACTAACGAAACGCTCTCAGATCTCGTGTTCTCCGACGTCCCAGGTCGAGTGGCAAAGGCGCTCTTGGATCTCGGCGAGAGATTCGGCCATATGGAACCGGACGGCCTTCACGTCACCCACGACATGACGCAGGAGGAGCTCGCCCAACTGGTGGGTGCATCACGCGAAACAGTCAACAAGGCGTTGGCCGATTTCGTATCGCGTGGTTGGCTGCGACTCGAGTCTCGATCGGTCGTCTTGATCGACACAGAACGACTTCAACGTCGCGCGCGCTAGCCGAGCCGCTTGAGGTCACGCCGGTCGGAGTCACGCCGAACGTTGTTCGTCGCTAGTTGATGTCTAGTCGGCCCAAGTAGGAGAGTTGAGCGCGAACGCTTACGGCAGCCGCGGGCCATAAATCTCGGGGCACATCTGCGTAGACAGCCGCGACGACGTCTTCTGCCGTCACCGCACCAAGGTCAAGGACCGCTCGAACCTGATCTAGACGAAGCTGGCGATGGATGCGATAGCCGTTAATCACCTCGGCCGGATCACGCAGCGCTTGACCATGTCCTGGTAGCAGAAGTTGCGCTGCGGATTCCCTCGACAGAGCCTCCAAGACGTCCAGTGAGTCAAGATACTGGCCAAGATCACCGTCTGGATAAGCCACCATCGTGGAGCCTCGACCCAAGACGGTGTCACCCGTTAACAGTGCCGCGTCTGCGGGCAGATAGAACGACAGTGAATCGGCCGTGTGACCCGGCGTGGAAATGACGTGAACTTCTAGGTCGCCCACAGCGACAATGTCCCCATCATGACAACCCTGCGAACCGTACGAAAACTGCGGATCTAACGCCGCGATCGGCGCACCCACGCGATCAGCCAGTCCACGAGCACCTTCAGAGTGATCTTCATGTCCATGGGTCAACAGGATCTGCGCGACCTTGGCTCCATCGAGAGCACGTTCGATTGCGTCGAAGTGGGAATCGTCATCCGGTCCCGGATCAACCACGATGCAGTCGGGCGCCCCCGGCTCGCGCAGCAGCCATGTATTCGTCCCGTCCAAGGTCATGGGCGAGGCGTTGGGTGCTAAGACGCACTGACTTCGGATCGAAACCGATCCCCCCTGCCACACATCTGTTCCACCGAGGGGAACCAATCGGCCGCTCATGTGTGTGAGTAACTCATGTTCGGCGCACCACGGCCGTTTCCGATTCCATGTCTTTCGGATCCATCGCTTCGAGCACTTCCATCGTCCGATCGTGAACGAGATGCCAGGCGAGTTCACCGTCGGCATTGATCACCTCATGGGGACGAAGCGGAACGATGTGGCGCCCGCGCGAGTTGTTGACCACGTCTGCGGCGGTATCGCCGTTCATGAGCAATCTCATCGTGGAGGCCGTGGGGATCCACATCTCTAACGTTCCGTCATGCCACGCGTCGAGCGCGTCCGTCGGTCGAATCCATTGTGTTCGATCCGCCTCTTCATCCACCTCATACGTGTGCTGACCTTCTGGGAGAGCCGCCACGAAGAAGCGAACGTCGAACCGGCGAGGTTCGTTTTCGGGGGTGACCCAGTGCGCGAGCGGCACAAGCGCAGAGTCATCGACGAGCAGATGTCGCTGGCTCAAGAGATCGGTGAAGGACATCTCATGTGCCACGAGTGCCGCACGGTCGCGCATGAGGCTCTCGTCGAATACTGGTGGACTTCCATTCGCGGACGTGGCGATTAACACGCCACATTCCTCGAAGGTTTCCCGCGCCCCGGCGGCTATCACAGCCGCTGGGGACTCGCTAAACAATTGCTGCGAAGCGTGAACGAGATCGACGGATCCGGTGAGGGGCACATCGTTATCCGCCGACTCAACTGCTCCCCCCGGAAACACATACATTCGGGGCGCGAACTTCATCGACGACTTTCGACGCATGACGAAGACTTCAACGCCAGTTGCGCCATCGCGAACAAGGCATACCGTCGACGCATGACGGGGTGTAGGGGGTATCCACACCTCGTCTACCTGATCATTGCTCACGGTATCCACGCTCACTATCGGCAGTTAGAGCGACCCGAAACTGTTAGTCGGCAACCTCGACGATGATTTCAACCTCTACCGGCGCATCTAGCGGTAGCACTGCCACTCCAACGGCTGAGCGAGCGTGAACACCTGCATCACCAAAGGCCTGCTTGAGCAATTCGCTAGCACCGTTGATTACACCCGGTTGACCAGTGAATGATGGATCCGAAGCAACGAACCCAACGACCTTGACCACTCGTACAACCTTGTCGAGATCGCCGATAACCGATTTCACGGCGGCAATGGCGTTGATGGCACACGTCGCGGCGAGTTCCTTCGCATCCTCGGCCGTTACCTCAGCACCAACCTTGCCGGTGCCAGTAAGCGCACCGGCAACCATCGGCAACTGCCCTGAGGTGTAGATGTAGGAACCGCTGCGCACGGCCGGGATATAAGCAGCGACTGGCGGTACAACATCGGGCACAGTTCGGCCAATCTCGGCCAGTCGTTGTTCAACATTGCTCATAGCGTCATCCCGCCTTTGGTCGTTTGAGGTAGGCCACCATCGACTCGCTATTCGGGCCTGGGACGACTTGGACTAGTTCCCAGCCATCCTGTCCCCACGTATCAAGAATTTGCTTCGTCGCGTGCACAAGCAGCGGCACGGTGGCGTACTCCCATGTGGTCATGGCCTGACCCTAAAGCCTCCGGCCGCTCGTAGCCACATCGCCCTCCCATCAGGCCGAGTTCGTGTCTGCCGCGTACGCTCACTGTGTGGCCCGAGAATCCGACACCGACTGGGGGGGCGTTCGCCTTCACGTCGTGACCGGCAAAGGCGGAACCGGTAAGACGACGATTGCCGGCGCGTTGGCGCTCGCCTTGGCAACAGACGGACGGCGAGTTCTCCTTATCGAAGTCGAGGGTCGCCAAGGCATCGCCCAACTCTTCGACGTGCCGCCACTGGATCACAACGATCGGCGAATTGCATCGGCCCCCGGTGGTGGTGAAGTTTTCGGAAATGCGCTCGACTCGGAGGAAGCACTATTGGAGTTCCTCGACATGTTCTACAACATGCGTCGGGCCGGATCCGCCCTACAAAAGATGGGCGCAATCGACTTCGCCACCACCATCGCACCCGGCGTTCGAGACGTCCTGCTGACAGGTAAAACCAAGGAGGCCGTCCGTCGCAAGTCGGGTGATGCCTACGTCTACGACGCAGTCGTTATGGATGCGCCGCCGACCGGACGAATCACCCGGTTCTTAAACGTCAATAGCGAGATCGGGGACCTTGCTAAAACGGGGCCGATCCGTTCGCAAGCCGACGCCGTCATGGCCGTGATCGCCTCTCCTGCGACAGCGGTGCACGTGGTGACTCTTCTTGAGGAAATGCCCGTTCAAGAGACAGGTGACGCAATAACCGAATTGATCGAAGCGGGACTACCCGTCGGAGCGATCATCGTCAATCAGGTTCGCATCCCGCTGCTTACTGAAGCCGAGCAAGCACAGGCCACCGATCACGCTATCGATCTCGCTCAGCTCGCAATTGACCTTGAGTCCGTTGGCATCACGGCCACTGATTCAATCCTGACAGCGCTTGGCAACCAAGCAGCAGACCACGCCGAGCGGGTTGCACTGGAGGAGCGCGAACGAATCGTGATAGCGGCACTCGACCGGCCGACGTACGAGCTGCCATTGCGTCCAGATGGCATCGATCCCGGCATTCTTTATGACCTAGCCGAATCACTTCGTGATCAGGGCGTGGCATGAACAACGCACATGCCGTAGTACCCAAGAGCCCGGTTTTCGACGTGGACGCAATGCTCGGCGACATGACGGTTCGAATCATTGTCTGCTGTGGAGCCGGTGGCGTCGGAAAGACAACAACTGCCGCGGCATTGGCCGTCCGCGCAGCTGAGCAAGGGCGAAAGGTCGTCGTTCTGACGATCGATCCGGCACGACGACTTGCTCAGTCACTCGGCCTCGGCCACCTAGACAATGAACCCCGTCCCGTCGTGGGTATCGACGGAAGCGGTTCGCTCGACGCGATGATGCTCGACATGAAGCGAACATTCGACGAGTTCGTGGAGGCCGCCGCAGATCCTGAACGCGCGGCCGCGATCCTGGCTAATCCCTTCTACCAATCACTTTCCAGCTCATTTGCCGGAACGCAGGAATACATGGCCATGGAAAAGCTTGGCCAATTACGCAGCAGTGCAGTGGTTGACAACCGTTGGGATCTCATCGTTGTCGACACTCCCCCGTCCCGCTCAGCGCTTGACTTCCTCGACGCACCGCGGCGGCTTGGCTCGTTCCTCGACGGACGGTTCATTCGACTTCTGGCAGCACCCGCGAAGGCAGGTGGACGCGCATATATGAGAGTCCTATCAGCCGGTTTCGGGGTTTTCACCTCAGTGCTGAGCAAAATCCTCGGCGGCCAGGTACTCACCGACGTCCAGCAATTTGTGGCATCCATAGACACGCTATTTGGTGGGTTCAGGGAACGAGCCGACGAAACGTACGCGATGCTCAAGGCCGACGACACAGCGTTCGTCGTTGTCACAGCCCCTGAAAGAGATGCCCTTCGCGAAGCCGCATACTTCGTCGAACGTCTCGACGGCGACGAGATGCCCCTTGCGGGGTTAGTTCTGAACCGAGTCGCTTCAACCGAGGGATTGAGCATCGACGCGGCAACAGCAACATCTGCCGCCGCGCGCTTAACGGCTCTAGGTGCTGATACCAGCGCCGCGGTCCTGCGAATTCATGCCCAACTCGTCGCGACGCAGGACAGACAACGCAGATTGGCAGAACGATTTACGTCCGCTCATCGCCATGTGCCGATCGCCGTCGTACCCACAATGCCGGCTGACGTGACGGATTTGGCCGACTTACGGGCCATTGGTCAAGCACTCGCAGACGGATAGCACTGTGTGTTCAGATCGCCATTCGTCACGCGAGACGCGCACGTCTAACCAGCGCGACTGGCGCGCAAATCAAGTTCAGTGAGATCGGTAATCGTGACGTCGTATTCAGTGCGGGCAGTTTCCAATAGCTGACGCCATGACGTCACATGCGGGCGACGACGCAGCAGCGCGCGGCGCTCTCGCTCCGTCATACCGCCCCAAACACCGAATTCGATGTTGTTATCGAGGGCATCTGCCAGACACTCCGTCCGCACAGAACATGAGACACAAATGGTCTTGACTCTGTTCTGCGCCGCACCCTGAACGAACAATTCGTCCGGATCGGTCGTCTTGCACGCAGCAACCGATGTCCACTCCGATGTCCATGTCACCGCGGGACTCACCCCCATGCTCGTCGTCTGCGATCTCCCCATCAGGTACCTGACCTGCACTGGCGCCTATCGCACCGGAACTGTTTGCTCCGTCACTGCCGAACCTACGCACCTGAAGCCACTTCGGTTAGGTCATTAAATACTATCCTTACTAATCATAAATGACTATAGACAGAGCTCTCGGGGTGAGTTTGTTCAGGTCGGGGATGGGGAACGATGCTCCCGAGACGTACGTCCAAACTTTCGAGGAAACTCTTGCAAGACCGCCTCTAGCCGTAGTGGCTAATGCGCACAGCACGAACAGCACTAGGGCTATGCAGTTGGTGAACAGCGACATAGACACGACCAGCCCATATGACAACGTAGAATTGCCGATGAGATGACTTCTGACCCCAGACGTTCGCCCACCCTTGCCTCGTCGTTTACGCGACTAGGTCTGGTTGTCGTGATTAGTTTGATCGCTGGTCTTCTGACGGCGGTGGCTGTCGTGCCGTTCGTCGGTGGTATCGGGCTGGCAACGCGAGCTGCGTTTAACGGTTACGAATCACTTCCGGACCATCTCACGACGCCACCATTGCCTCAGCGCACTCGAATAGTTGCGTCGGACGGATCCATAATCGCGACGATTTACGAACAAAATCGCGTCGAGGTGCCGCTCATTGATATCGCACCAGTAATGCGTCAAGCGATCGTCGCCGTTGAGGATGGGCGGTTCTATCAGCATCACGGAGTAGATCCTCGCGGCGTCCTGCGTGCACTTGTTGGAAATGCTGGTGGAGCAGGCGGAGTCACCCAGGGCGGCTCAACGCTCACCCAGCAATATGTGAAGAACGTCTTCGTTGAAAGCGCTGCCACCGATGCAGACGCTTCAGCTGCTCGTGCACGCAATCTCGGACGCAAACTCAAAGAAATGCGTTACGCGATGGCGATCGAGCGCCAACTGGGCAAAGACCAAATCCTCGAGCGTTACCTGAACATTGCCTACTTTGGCGCTGGGGCATATGGAGTTGAAGCGGCCTCACGCCGATATTTCAACAAGCCCGCGAAGGACCTGACCCTTAACGAAGCGGCCACGCTCGCCGGAGCGGTGCAACAGCCCGTGGCTTACGACCCGCTGCGTAATCCCGATTCATCACGCAAGCGCCGACTACAGGTACTCGGCCGCATGGTAACGATGGGGTACATCACTCAGGCTGAGGCGACCGCTGCCGGTGCAACGCCTACGGAATCGTTTTTGCACCCAAGTCGGCCACATAACGGTTGCACCACGTCATACGCACCATTTTTTTGCGACTATGTTTACCGGACCCTGCTCAACGATCCTACCTTCGGCAAGACACCTGCGGACCGTCAGAACTTTCTAAAAGTCGGCGGTTACACGATCAAAACCAGCCTAGATCCGGTCGCGCAGAAGGCAGCTCAGGATTCAGCGGAAAAACACATTCCGCAGAAGGATAGAAGCCGCAAGGTCGCGGCAATCACGATGGTTCGCCCGTCCACGGGCGAGATCGTCGCCATGGCAGAGAACAGGTCTTGGGGTGTAAAAGGCCGCGGATTTACGACATACAACTTCAACGTAGGTGTCGGTGATGGCGGCAGCATCGGTGCCCAGGCTGGCTCCACGTTTAAGGCTTTCACTCTTGCCGCCGCGCTCTCTTCTGGGATCTCACCTTATGAGGTGATCAACGCTCCACAGCGCGCAACTTTCGACGGCTTTACAAACTGCTCGGACAACACTCCATTCGCCCCGTATACCGTCAACAACTCCACCGGAGCGGGCGCGTTCAACATGCTCCAGGGCACGGCGTTTTCGATCAACACATATTTCATGGCACTTGAACTGCGTACCGGCATCTGTAAGCCGGCTTCGATTGCCCAGAAGTTAGGCCTGTATCGTGGCGACGGAACAAAGTTGCAACGTGTGCCCTCGTTTACCCTTGGTACGCAAGAGGTTACGCCGCTCGGAATGGCGACGGCGTACGCAGGTTTTGCCAACCACGGCATCCATTGCGACCCGATCGTCATAACGCAGATCGTGGATCGCAACGGTAAGGAACTTCCAGTTCCCAGCGCTAACTGCAAGCAGGTGATCCCGCGACGTATCGCCGACTCAGTTACGACAATTTTGAGTCAGGTCATCGACGGACCGTTGCCCGGACGTACCGGTGCTGCAATGTCCCTCGGCCGGCCAGCGGCTGGTAAGACCGGAACCGTCAATAACTCCGCGGCCGTTTGGTTCGTCGGTTACACGCCTGACCTAGCTACTGCCGTCGCGACCTACGACCCGCGGGGTGGGTACGGCTACCCGATGAAAGATGTTGTGATTGGTGGCCAGTACTTTTCCCAAGTGTTCGGATCAACGCTGCCGGGGCCAATCTGGCGAGATGCGATGACCGCCGCGCTGGCCGGAACCCCAGCGACTCCCTTCGACCTCCTAGCCATGGACGGGTTGGCCTACTACACGCCGCCGCCCCCGAATCAGTGTTCGAACAGCGGTGGGGTTACCCCGACGTACTATGCGTCGACCGCACCGTCGGCCTGCCCAACCCCCAGTAGTTCACCAACTTCGAGTAACTCACCCTCTCCGGGCGGTGGGCCATCGACGACACCGTCGCCGTCGGGAGGCGGCAGCCACTCGCCAACACCTGCGCCAAGCTCGACACCGAGCCCATCGCAGAGTTCGCGCACTCCAACACCAACGCCGTCTTCGCCGAACCCCTCCAAGAGCCCGACTAAGCAGCCCAGCAAGCCACCGACTAAGCCGCCAACTAAGAATCCAACACCGGCACCAACCGGGTGATCAGCCTTACGGGCCCGGTGACGCGTGTCTGGTTGTTGTGATGCGGTACTAGTGATTGAGAGCGGTCTTAACCGCTGACGAGACTCGTCCACCATCTGCCCGGCCAGCGATTCGCGCGGTGAGCACCTTCATCACTGCACCCATCTGCTTAGGTGAATCCGCACCAGTTTCGACAATAGCTTGCGCAACAAGCGCTGCTAGTTCGTCATCGGTGAGTTGGGCCGGTAGGTACGTAGCAAGTACCTCGAGCTCTGCGCGCTCGCGCGCGGCCAATTCCGGTCGAGCTGCGTCGTCATATGCGGTCGCCGCCTCGCGTCGCTTCTTTGCCTCGCGTCCGAGCACCGCAATGACGTCTGCGTCGGAGAGTTCACGAGCCTCGTCGCCGGAGACAGCCTCGTTCTTGATGGCCGTGAGTGCCATCCGCAGGGTCGACGACCTGACTTCGTCACGGGAACGGATCGAATCGGTTAGGTCGTCATGTAACTGCTGCTCAAGTGAACTCATATGGACATCTTCGCATCTCGAGCTCTGCTCGATCGCAGATTTTAGCCACGTAGCGCCCGCCCACCCTCGATCCGACGCGGCGGTGTAGCGCTGAGACGGCGTGTTCATGGGATCCTTAGCCCGTGGGTGCAGTGGTGAAAGGACTTGTCGGCGCGTCGGCCGTTGGTGCTGCGGGCTTGGCTTATGCCATTACCGAGGCACACCGCTACATCCTGCGTCGCGTGGATGTTCCACTAGGCCGGGCTCATGGGGCACCGATCAAAGTCCTGCACCTATCGGATCTGCATCTAACACCGCGCCATAAGGGTCGAGTAGCTTGGGTCCAGTCA
Organism: uncultured bacterium; assembly: GCA_903826575.1. Taxonomy (GTDB): domain Bacteria; phylum Actinomycetota; class Actinomycetes; order S36-B12; family CAIYMF01; genus Longivirga. The sequence goes on along the minus strand of CAIKEU010000101.1, from coordinate 15,067 downwards.
CTCGCCGCATTGGAACCGGATTTGGTCGTTGTGACCGGCGATTTCCTTGCCCATCAGCGGGCAGTACCTGTTGTGATGGACGCCCTTGACCCGCTGCTTGGGATTGCCGGCCTATTTGTACTTGGTTCTAACGACTACTACGCACCGACGCCAGTGCAACCGTGGAAGTACCTGCGCGGCCCATCCGAGATGGACGCGCAGCGGCCCGAACTTCCCTGGGGCGAACTGATTAAGGGACTGACAGCCGCAGGCTGGCACGATTTATCGAATGCCCGAAGTTCTATCGACGTCGCGGGGCGGCACTGGGATGTGCGGGGAGTGGACGATCCACATATTCAAAGGGATCGCTACGACGTTGTGGCTGGGCCATTCAATGCAGATGCTGACCTTCGACTTGGGGTCGCCCATGCCCCGTATCTACGCGTCTTGGATGCGATGACGGCTGACCACGCCGACTTAATCCTGGCTGGCCACACCCATGGAGGGCAATTGTGCGTTCCCGGCGTTGGTGCACTAGTGACGAATTGCGACTTAGATACCAAGCGCGCCAAGGGTTTATCCCGACATCCAGCCGATGATGAGTCCGGTGCGTATCTCCACGTGAGCGCTGGACTCGGTACCTCGCCGTATGCACCTGTCCGCTTCGCTTGCCCTCCCGAGGCCACATTGCTGACACTCACCGGGAGTCTCGATTAACTTCTCAGTTCGGTCACGCGTCGTTTTGAGCAGACCGGTTTTGGTAGCGCGGCGTCGGCCCCGTAGACTCATCAGGCTCCACCGGGGTGTAGCGCAGCTTGGTAGCGCGCTTCGTTCGGGACGAAGAGGTCGTGGGTTCGAATCCCGCCACCCCGACTAAAAACTGGTCGACCCTTTGGGGTCGGCCAGTTTTTTTAATCGAGCTGAGTGGGATTCGGGAGGAGGAGCGCCGAAGGTGATCCGACGGGTCCCGCCACCCCGACTAAATGATGGCTGGCCCTACGGGGCCGGCCATCATTTTTTTGGGGTCCGGGGATTCGAGGAGGAAGAGGTGCCGCCAGGCACCTCGACGGGGTCCCGCCACCCCGACTAAAAACTGGTCGACCCTTTGGGGTCGGCCAGTTTTTGCATTGAGTCCAATTCCTGCGCTACTCATACGTGATGAAAAGTGGCATGCAAAAACGTCTTTTTAGATTTCTCATAATCTCTTGTTGCGCAACTTAACGATGAATGTGTCTATTTGTCAGACCTTCTTGACATGTTGTAAATATACGGATATACATCAGATATGTTCAACTTCCGCGCGACTGCTGGAGAATGATATGCGTTCGCCGATAATTTTCGGGATTGCCATTGTCAGCGCATTGACCTCCATTTTCGTTACCTCGACAAGTGCCAACGCAGTCGCCAACAGAACGGTTGGCAGCGGTTCGTTAACTAGGGTTCAATTCTTCGAACATGCCGGCTTCGCCGGCGGTCTTTTCAAGGTTGTCGGAACAGGTGCGTGCACGCCAGAGGTGACCGATCACGACGACTCAATCTCGTATGTCTCGGACGCTTGGAATGATCAGATAAGTTCAGGTAAGGACTTCAACGGCTGCGACGTGCAGATATATGTGAACGTCAATTACGGTGGCAGTTTCTATCCAACGAGCAGTCCTCATTACAAGGACATGGGCGCAAGCTGGGATGCGACTGCCGCCGGGTGGAACGACCGAATTTCGTCCTTCTACGTTTCTTAAGGTGATGATATGGGACACGGCCGACGATTTTTTTCGAGTTCAACCGTCACGATTTGCCTCACAGTCATGGCAACCGGCGCAGGAATTGCTGCGATCAATGGACAAGTGGGCGCTTCGGCAGGCGACCTTGTACCAGCACCCCCAACCATCTCGTCATCACCACCCAGGGTCAGCGACGCGTCGGCGCTGACGTACCCCATGGACAGATACGAACTTTCACCAGACGATCAACTACTGATGAGCCGCGCAACCATAGTTCTAGCTAGCGCATGTGAGAACCGTTTCGGGGTTGCGAACAGCAACTCTGGCAACATAACAACCGTTCCAATCGACAATAGTCGTCACTACGGAATTGCATCGCTGGCCGAAGCGCAAGTTCTCGGTTACCACGCGCCTGCGGCAGCGGATCCCTCCAGCAGTTCCAACGACAAGGGGGCGTCCAGCGCATGGACTCCGTCGCCGCTTGAAGAGTTGACAGCGTACGGGACCGGGCCGGGCGCGGACGCACTGAAAGATCGGGATGTTAATCCACTCCCTAACGGGGGCTGCTACACCCAAGCGTGGTCTCAGTTAGTTGGTCCGAACCCACTTGACCCCGAGGTCGCGAACTCACGTAGTCACGATGCGTCGACTTTCGCAGAGAACGACGAACGGGTTCAAGTTGCATGGCGGGCTTGGTCTGAATGCATGGCCGGCTTTGGGCTTAAATTCAGTTCGCCTTGGCAAGCAAACGATGCGGGCTGGAAGATGGACGAACCTCCCACGACTGACGAGCTTCGCACTGCCACCAGTGACGCCCATTGCCGAGACAAAACTAATTTAGTTGGCATTTGGTACGCAGTCGAAAGTGGATACAAAAACGAAATTATCTCAATGAACAGCCAAGAGTTCACTAAACTCGATGCTCAGTTAGTCGGCGAGAGAATGCGTGCTGTTCAAGCCTTGACGCACTAGACCGCCGACTCGAAACTACTGCGCACTCTGCGCCACAGCGCAGGAAACTCCTCGGCCGCAGTGACGCTCCGAATCTCCTGAATAAAGGCCATCCGTCCGAACTCAAACGCTAGGTGCCCCGGAACATTACCTGCAATTTCGGCCAGCGCTTCGGAGCAGGCGTACGCGTCTCTTTGCTCGCCAAGTTCGTCGGTCACGGCAGCTAGGCGTCGGCCGAGACGTTCATAATCCCTACCAAAGATTGGGGTGAATACTTCCACCACATAGCGGAGCTTCTTGGCCTTTGTACGCACCCGATGCCATTCGGTGATATCCGATTCGCTGTGAATGTGATCCACTGACTTTGCCAGCCGCCGCCATGAGCCATGAATCAGTTCTCCGACGACCGTCTCAACCGATACCGGGGTATCCGCCCGAACGAAGGCGCCGAGTTCAACAGCCACCAACTGCTCACCGAGGTTGGCATAACGTTCCGAAGTGAACACCTCGCCTAGCCGTACATCAGCCGCTGAATAGAGCTTCAGCACATACTCATCAACACGCGCGGCCGATTCGCTTCGATCATCAAGCGGTAGCGCATTGATCGCGGACCGGAGGTGATTCTCAAGGACGTCAACGTCGCGCCTCGCACCAAGTGCTGACCCGAGCCAGGACAGATCTTCGGCGAACTCATCAATATCGGAGCTACGAAGAACGGGCACACAACAACGGATCAGACTGCGAAGGCGTCGAACCGCCACGCGCTGTACATGGATTCCCTCATCGGATCCCGCTTGCGCCGACGGCGCAGCAACGAGCACGGCCTGTGCCAATTCACGGCCAACGAGCGTTAGAACATCGGGAAACGGCTGCTTTACCAATCGTTTCCCAAGAACCGAATGATCCTTCGCTCCCATGGGCACCCCCGAGTGACCTCAATGGCCACGGTACCCCATGATCGTTAGTCGTAAAGCTTTGCTGTTCCTAGTCTGTCCAGACACACCTCGCCGCTCCACGGCAGCATGAGCGCGCCAAGACGGGAGTCGCGGTAGAGACGCTCGAGTGGCAAATGCTTCAGCATCGACTGCCCGCCGCACACGCGGACCCCAAGTGCTGCAACCTCATTCGCGGTTTCCATTGTCGTGTATACCGCAGCCCACGCACGTGCGAGTAGCTCCTCGTCAGGATCGATACGAGTGTTATCGAGGACGTCGTAGAGCAGCGCGCGACTCTGTTCGTACGAGATCTGCAACTGCGCCCAGCCGTGTTGCTTCTGCGGTAGATCGCGCCGCGGCGGCCCACTAGGTGTGCCGGCAATGTCTCCACGAAGGTAGCCGCGCACAAAATCGAGAACCCCTTGCGTCACACCGAGGTAAGACGGTGCAAGCGACATGAAGACGAACGGGAAGCGTTGCGCCGCTTCGTCATAGGAGCCGGGCGGCAGAACTTCTTGATCTGCGGGAACGAACGCGTCGGTGAAGATGAGCGTGCGCGAAACCGTACCGCGCATGCCGAGTGGGTCCCACTCGCCAACAATCTCGACACCCTCGGCGTTACTGTCCACTGACAGAAGGCGGATGAACGGTTCACCCGGTACCTGACAGGTGATGTTGTAGCGATCGGCTGCACCTGACAGCGAAGCGAAAATCTTCTTACCCGAGACGCGGTAGCCGCCCTCAACAATTTCCGCGCGGGTCATGACGCCCGACGTCGCACCGGCAGACACACCTTCGCTGAACGGCTGACTATGAATCATCCCGTCTTCGATAACACCGCGGAAGATTTCTGCTCGACGCTCGTTGTGCAGGGCTCGCGCCTCATCGGTCATATCCAACATGTCGGCAACTTCGCCGGCCCAGATCATGGTGGCGTTGTGCATATTGAACGTGAGCGCTGTCGCACCGCAGTAGCGACCAATCTCGGCGGAAACGCGCGAGTAGTCAGCCAAGGTGGCTCCGAGCCCGCCGTACTCGGTCGGAACGCACAGGCCCAAAAACCCGATATCGCGAAGATCAGAAAAGTTTTCGAACGGGAACGACGCTTCTCGGTCATAGCGAACGGCTCGCTCAGCGAAAACTGGGCCAAGGGCACGAATTTGGGCTACGAGAGCATCGCGGTACTCGACGCGATCGCGCGCGGGGCTGTCAACGGAAGCAAGAGTCGTCATAGTGGCAAGTTTCTTCCGTCCGCCGAACCATGTCAACACCGTTGACTTCGGGATGGGAACGCAGGCACATACCGGATAACCTGCTCAGGTGAACACTGAATGGCGCTGGCTCTCAAGATTTCGGCAGCAGTTCGCGTTGTGCGGCCTAAATGAGACGGAAACCTGTGTCGTTCTGTCGGAAACGGGTAGCCGACGCGAACTCGTCGACACTGCCGTACTCGCCGCACAAGCCCTAGGCGCCGACACCTTTCAGGTGGTGATGCCAACACCTGCAAACCCCGGACCAGTCGCCCTACGCTCCACAGGAACGTCCCTTGCACTGGGGAGCATCGAGGCCGCCATCGTTGCTCTACAAACTGCCGATTTCGTCGTTGACTGCACGGTTGAAGGCCTCCTACATTCACGTGAGCTCGGCGCGATTCTCGGCGCTGGCACGCGGGTGCTGATGATCAGTAATGAGCACCCAGAGAATTTCGAGCGCCTCCCCCACGACTCGGGGATGGCCGATCGCGTCGCCAAGGGCTACGACATGATCTGCGCCGCGTCGACGATGCGCGTCACCAGCGGGGCTGGCACCGACCTCACGGTGCACCTCGACGGATCGTTCCGCGCCGGCTCAACCGGCGTAACGGACGGCCCCGGCAGCATCGCGCACTGGCCCGGTGGCCTCGTCTTAGCATTCCCGGCGCCAGGGACAGTCAACGGCACGATCGTCCTAGCTGCCGGCGACATCAACCTGACCTTCAAGAAGTACGTCACGTCACCGATCACGATGACGGTGGTCGATGACTACGTCACCGAGATCACCGGTGACGGTTATGAGGCGAAGCAACTGGCTAGTTACATGTCAGCGTTCAACAGCCGAGATGCCTACGCATCGTCGCACCTCGGCTGGGGGATGAATCCGGCCGCCCGCTGGGACTACATCGACCTTTACGATCGCAGCGATATCAACGGCACTGAGGCACGCGCATTTGAGGGCAACTTCATGTACAGCACGGGTGCTAACGAAAACGCGCAGCGATTTTCACCATGCCACTTCGATTTGCCGATGCGCGAGTGCACCGTTGAGTTAGACGGTGTGGCCGTCGTGAAGAATGGTCACCTTCAGGGCGAACTCGCAGCACCAGACGGGATAAGTACATGAGCGATAGCGATGAGCGGATCCGACTGCTCTTCACCGACGTTCTCGGATTGAGCCACGGCAAAGTTGTTCGCGATAGTCACCGAGACCACCCCACTCATTACGCAATCACCGTGATGATCCAGGGCCTAGATCTTGAGTTCGACGACATCACGAACTATTCCGTCGGTGACGGTTTCCCCGACATGGAAGCGCGGCTCGACCCAGCCACGGTTCGTCCGTCGTGGGATAACGGCCTCATCGCCATGACGAATCTGCACTTCAGCGACGGACGACCGCTGCCACTGTGCGCTCGCACTCGTCTGGCGGAGCAGGTTTCGAAGTGGCGGAATCTCGGTCTCGATCCGATGATCGGGTTCGAGATGGAGTTCTTCCTGAGCGAGGATCCAGCTTTGAAGTCGGGGCCCCTCAACGTACCGATGCACCGGGTTTACGGCACCGGTCCCGGCGCCGACCCGAGCGGATTACTCGATGCGATTCATGACGCAGGTCACCGCGCTCACCTTGACATCGAAGGAGTTAACGGCGAGTTCCATCCCGGTCAGGTGGAAGCGTCCCTGCGCTACCGCGATGCACTCACTGCCTCGGACGCTGCCTTCCTATTCCGCGACATGGTCCGAGAGATCGCCCTCGCGCGCGGTATGGGTGCAACCTTCATGGCACGACCATTCGACGGACTCGTCGGCAACGGTATGCACCTGAACATGAGCGCTAATGATTCGACGGGTGCGAACGCATTTGCAGACACATCAGCAGCTGATGGCATTTCGCAATTATGTCGCCACGCGATCGCGGGCTTGATCGAGCATCACACCGCGCTCTCGGCGCTCTTCGCTCCAACTATCAACTCGTACAAGAGATTGCGGCCAGGCATGCTCGCCGGTTATTACGGTACGTGGGGGCTCGACAACCGGCTCACCAGTATTCGCATTCCGGGCCAACGCGGTAGCGCAACGAGGATCGAACATCGAACACCGGATGGCACCGCCTCACCACACCTAGCCTCGCTCGGGCTTCTCGCCGCTGCGCTCGATGGCGTCGAACGCAAACTCGAACCCCCCGCCCCCAGTGCCGGCAATGCCGAGGAAAACCCGGGGGAGGTGCCAGCAGTTGCCGCCAGTCTCGGCGAAGCGCTGGTATCCCTCGAGGCCGACCAGGTCCTTGTCGACGCACTAGGCGAAGATCTGACGAACGTCTTCACCACCATTAAGCGCGCAGAAATCGCACGGTGGGAGCAGACCGTCACCGATTGGGAAGTCACCACGTATGGACGGGTCTACTAAGGATGACCAGCGACGACCTATGGGTCTACGACGAGTCGATTCGGCCGGCCCACCCTGAACTGACCAATCAATTCCTACGGGCAATGGGTTCACTCGCGGCGACCGTCACGATTGCAGCGGCAGCTAGCCCCACCGCGGGTCGAACAGGTGCCACCGCTACCGCGGTATGTTCGCTATCTACTGAGCCACCCATGATGGTCGTGTGCCTCAATCGCGAGTCAAGCCTGGCCAAGATGCTACGCACGACGGGCTGGTTTTCGGTGAACCTTTTAGCGGCGGGCCAAGAGGGCATTGCCACAGACTTCTCAGGCCGAACTGGGCTCAGCGGAGAAAATCGATTCGGCCCGCAGTGGACCGCTCATCACAGCGGTACGCCGGTGCTCACGGGAGCCGTTGCCACGTGTATCTGCCGCATCGTTAACTCGATGCAACAGGCTACGCACACGGTCATAGTCGGCGAGGTGCATGACGTCGTGATGCCCGACGCCACTGCACCACGGCCGCTGCTCTACCACGACCGACGATTCACCACACTGACCTAAGAGCCAACTAAACTAGTCCTATGCGTTGGACCGGTAGTTGCTCGAGCAAAGGCACCGCACTCTTGGGCGTCGGCGTTGCACTTATCGCGGTAGCGATCGGCGCCTTCACGCTATTGGCATTCAGGGGGACCCGAGAACCAGCCTGGCCCGGCTGGTTCTCGATAGCGGTGGGCTTACTTGTTGCCTTCCTCGCGTACAACTTCTCCTCGCTGCGTGTACATGCGAAGGAAACTGCCGTCTCGATTCGGTTTGGACCCTTCGGCTGGCCTGGTCGCGTCATCGCATACGCAGACATCGAATCGGCCGATGCCATCATGGTGGACCCCATGAAGTGGGGTGGTTGGGGCTATCGATGGATTCCGTGGGCAAAAGCATCGGCCGCAGTTATTCGCAAAGGTCCCGGCATTGAACTCCTGCTCAAGGACGGACGTCGGTTCGCGGTGACCGTTGAGGACGCAGTCACCGGAGCTCAGACGATTTCCGCCCAACTGAACTAGTGACTAAGCCTGGCGCAGTCGGCTCGCGCTAGGAACGAACGAGCAGCTCTGCGATCTGCACCGCGTTGAGCGCTGCACCCTTGCGCAGATTGTCATTGCTGACGAACAAAACCAATCCCTTGCCGTCGGCAACGCTCTGATCTTGGCGAATACGTCCGACGAACGACGGATCCGCACCCGCAGCCTGAAGTGGGGTTGGCACGTCCGTCACTTCGACGCCTGGCGAATGGGAAAGAATAGCGATCGCACGTTCGGCAGAGATTGCCGAATCAAATTCGGCATTGATCGACAGCGAATGGCCGGTAAACACTGGCACGCGGACGCAGGTGCCGCTCACCTGAAGTTCAGGGATACCAAGGATTTTACGGCTTTCGTTGCGCAGTTTTTGCTCTTCATCGGTTTCGTACGAACCATCATCGACTATGGAACCCGCAAGTGGAATCACGTCGAATGCGATCGGACGAACGTACTTCTTCGGTTCAGGCATCACCACTGATGTGCCATCGTGAACCAGAGCCGTCACGTCTGACTGGAGTGCACCCCGAACCTGAGATTCAAGTTCCTCAACGCCAGCCAAACCACTGCCTGACACGGCCTGATACGACGACACGATCAGACGGCGCAGTCCAGCCTCATCGTGCAGGGGCCGCAGTACCGGCATTGCTGCCATCGTGGTGCAGTTTGGATTAGCGATGATTCCCTTACGCATCTGCGCGATAGCAGTCGGATTTACTTCGCTCACGATCAGCGGAACGCCTGGGTCCATTCGCCAAGCCGACGAATTGTCGATCACGACGACACCCGCCGCTGCATACTTTGGTGCCAACGCCTTCGAGGTAGCGCCACCCGCCGAGAAGAGCGCGATGTCCAGCCCAGCAAGATCCGCAGTCTCCGCATCCTCGACGAGGATGTCGCGACCGCGCCAAGACAGCGTTGAACCCGCCGAACGGGCTGAAGCGAAGAAGCGAATGTCGCCGAGCGGGAAGTCGCGCTCGTCGAGCAGACGGCGCATGACAGCGCCAACCTGTCCGGTGGCACCTACAACGGCGACGTTGGGATTCGCCTTCATCGTCCAGTACCGCCGTAGACCACGGCTTCACCGTCAGCGTCCAGACCGAATGCGGTGTGCACCGCCTGAACAGCCTTCGCTGCATCGGCCGCCCGGGTGACGATCGAAATACGAATTTCAGACGTCGAGATCATTTCCACATTGACGCCGGCGTCACTTAAGGCAGAGAAGAAAGTTGCCGAAACCCCTGGATGCGAACGCATTCCAGCACCGACGAGTGAAATTTTGGCGATGTCGTCGTCATACAGAAGTTCTTCAAAGCCGATTTCAGCCTTAACAGCTTCTAGAGCGGCACGGGCCGTTTGCCCATCGGCTTTCGGGCAGGTGAACGTCACATCCGTTCGGCCCGTAGATGCAGCCGACACGTTCTGAACGATCATGTCGAGGTTTACCGAAGCGTCGGCAACGGCGCGAAAGATTGCCGCTGCCTCGCCCGGACGGTCGGGTACGCCAACCACCGTGACCTTCGCGTCGCCTAGGTCGTGCGCGACTCCGGCAATGATTGGTTGCTCCACGGCTTCCCCTTCGGGTGCTGACTTGTCAGAAACTACAAACGTGCCCTGCTTCGACGAAAACGACGAACGGACATGGATGGGCAGGTCAAAACGACGGGCGTATTCAACACAACGCAGGTGCAGGATTTTCGCCCCGTTTGCGGCGAGCTCGAGCATCTCTTCGTATGTAATTCGTGGCACCTGACGGGCCTTCGGCGCAATACGCGGATCGGCACTGAAAACACCATCGACGTCGGTATAAATCTCGCAAACATCCGCGTTGAGCGCCGCAGCTAGGGCAACCGCCGTCGTATCAGAACCACCACGACCAAGTGTGGTGATGTCCTTGGTGTCCTGAGCAACACCTTGAAAGCCCGCGACGATCGGGATTGCACCGTCCGCAAGGGCCGCCTGAATGCGTCCCGGTGTCACATCGATGATGCGAGCACGCCCGTGGCTCGAATCGGTGATTAAACCAGCCTGTGAGCCGGTGTAAGAGCGCGCTTCGACTCCAAGGTCGTGAATGGCCATTGCGAGCACGGCCATGGAGATTCGCTCACCTGCAGTGAGGAGCATGTCCAACTCACGGCCAGGCGGATTCGGGCTTACCTGCTCGGCAAGATCGATCAATTCATCAGTGGTATCGCCCATGGCAGAGACAATGACGACAACATCGTTGCCCTCATTCTTCGTTTCAACGATACGTCGGGCAACCCGCTTGACGCTTTCAGCGTCGGAAACGGAAGAGCCGCCGTACTTTTGGACTACAAGAGCCACGGTAGGAACCGACCTCACAGATCGAACAACTCTGACGGTTCTATCGTACCGGGGCCGACCGCTTCGTTCCGTCGCGTCCGTAATGTGAAACGCGCATATCGCAAGGTGGACTAGTCCTCCGGGCCGGTTCTCGGCCAGTCCACCTAGACCGGCTAGTTCTCGACCGTGCGACGTCCAGAAAATGCTCGTCCAAGCGTCACTTCGTCCGCGTACTCGAGGTCGCCACCCACAGGAAGTCCACTGGCCAATCGCGAAACCGTAAGACCCAGAGGGCCTATCAGCCGCGCGAGATAGGTGGCAGTGGCCTCGCCCTCAAGATTCGGATCGGTAGCGATGATGAGCTCGGTGATGGTGCCATCGGCCAGCCGAACCATCAGTTCTTTGATCCGCAGATCGTCCGGCCCAACGCCCTCGATTGGGCTAATAGCTCCGCCAAGAACGTGATAGCGCCCACGAAATTCCCGCGTGCGCTCAATTGCGACAACATCTTTTGATTCCTCAACAACACAAATCACCGTGAGATCACGTCTCGGGTCGCGACAGATCCGGCATTCGATGTCCTCGGCCACGTTGCCGCAGGTGATACAGAACTTGACCTTCTCCTTGACCTCGAGCAGGACATTAGCCAACCGCTTAACGTCCGCGGGGTCGGCCTGAAGGACGTGGAAAGCGATGCGCTGTGCACTCTTGGGGCCAACGCCTGGAAGTCGACCCAACTCATCAATGAGGTCCTGGACTACACCTTCGTACACCTGTTACTCCACCTCAACGACGACCACTGCGGCAACAGCCGGTCGGCTAATCATTGTCATATTCGGTCATCACGGTTCCTCCGAGTTCGCGTTGAATTAGGGCTAGCCCGCTGAGCCCAGAGTCATCTAAGTCAGCATCGTCGGCGGTGGCTACGTCTTCGGCTACGGGCACTTCATCTTGCACCTGCTCAGCGATGCGCTCCCGCGCCGACTTCTTAGACCCGTCGTCACTGGATTGATCGCCCACCTCAGGTGACGAGTCCGAAGTGGCTGTGGGCGCCGACTTTGCGACCATCGCGGCCGGCTCAGGATTGTGAGTGAAATCGATCTCAGTGTCGAGACGAACAACGTCCAAGATCGCAATGCGTAGCTGTTCTACGTGGCCCTTGTTACCCCGCAGAATGTCCATCCGCACTTTCTCCGGATGGGCAATCACCAGCGCCTTTGATGTTCTGCTGATGGGCACCGAGCCTTCCGCCAACGTGTGCGCCACCCTGCTTGAAGACTTCAAGGCTTCGAGTACCGCCGGCCACATCGTCACAACTGCGCCAAGGTCAATGGCTACCTCGTTCGTCGCAGTTGCTTCAACAGGCGACTGTGAGAGCTCGGCAGCCGTCGGCTGTTCTTGTGAACCTGACTCCGGCGCGGGAACGTGGCTGGGTGGCCCAGCCGACGATCCCTCGGACGTTGTCGGCGCGATTGACGACAGCTTTGGAGGAGCTGGCGGCCCACCGGGTCCGCCGGCCACACCAGGGCCCGCCGCCGCAGCCGGAGCAGTTCGGGTAGGACGTGAGGGCGGCGCAGGTGGTGTAGGTGGTGTAGGTGGTGCCGCTAGGGCCGGCTCTGACTCCTGCGAGGGAACTGCCAAGGACGGAATTGGCGGTGTGGCTGGCGCTGGCGGTGTGGTTGAGACCATCCGGGCCGCTGCCGTGGGTGGAGCGGGCGACGTGGGCGGCACAGATGTTACGGGAGTCGCCTGCCGACCGTCGTGCGCGACGGGTGTTGCCGAAGCACGCTGTTCGAGCTGCTCCACTCTGGCCAACACTCCCGCATCGTCTGCGGTGGGCAACAGCAGCCGGGCGCACAGGAGTTCTAGCTGCAGCCGCGGCGCGGTCGCACCCTTCAACTCTGTGAGGCCGGTGTTCACCAGATCGGCTGCTCTCGATAGCTGGGCCAAGCCGAGTTCCTGGACCTGCACACGCATCGTCGCCAGTTGCTCATCGGGCGCATCAATCAAACCCGAGGACTCTGCATCCGGAATCTGATGCAGAACGATCAGGTCGCGGAAGCGTTCGAGGATGTCAGAGGCGAATCGTCGGGGATCTAGACCAGCCTCAACGACGCGGTCCACCACGGAAAACAGTGACGCCCCATCTGAAGACGCCACAGCCGAGATCGCCTCATCGAGCAAAGCCGAATCCGTCATGCCGAGTTGGACGACCGCGTTGGCGTACGTCACACCGTCGGGACCGGATCCAGCCACGAGCTGACCAAGGATCGACAGCGAATCACGAACCGACCCCGCTGCTGCCTTTGCGACAAGGGCGAGTGCTGCTGGGTCCGCGGCGACGCCTTCCTGCTCACACACCCACGCCAGGTGTTCGATGAGACGACGGCTGCTGACCAAGCGGAACGGGTAATGGTGAGTGCGGGAGCGAATCGTCGCGAGAATCCTGTCGGGCTCGGTCGTGGCGAAAACGAATTTCAGATGCGGTGGTGGCTCTTCGATGAGTTTGAGTAGCGCATTGGCGGCATCGGACGTGAGCTGGTGTGCTTCGTCGATGATGTAGATGCGATAGGTGCTCAGCGCGGGCGCATACATCGCCTTCTCGCGCAGGTCACGGGCATCATCCACGCCACGGTGACTAGCAGCGTCCATCTCAATGACGTCGATCGTCCCGGGTCCGTTGGGTGCCAAATCGACGCATGACGGACACACTTCGCACGGCTCAGATGTCGGTCCTTGAACACAATTCAGGCTTCGAGCAAAGATGCGCGCCGTGGATGTCTTACCGCAGCCGCGCGGGCCGGTGAACAGGTATGCGTGATGCGCCCGGCCCGAATCCAGAGCCCGGCCCAGCGGCGTCGTCACATGCTCCTGACCGATGACGTCGCTCAGCCGGCCGGGACGGTACGTGCGGTAGAGGGCTAGGGACACATCTGCACCTTAGTCGCCCGGACTGACTGACACGATTCGATCCACCCGCAAAGTAGGTATCAATGCGGATGTCGGTGCGTGATGTCTGGAGAATGTGCGTGGGCGTGATCGAAATCGCCATGAGAGTGCTCGTGCTCATGGTTCTCGATCAAGTGCAGCCAGATGCCTAACGCCATCAAGCATCCCGCTACCAAGATCTGCCAGGTAAACGGAGCACCCAGTGCCACAGCGAGTGTCGCCCCGAAGAAGGGGGCGACGCAAAAGTACGCACCTGCTCGAGCGGTGCCAAGTTGGCGAAGGGCAACGATAAACAGCACCAGGCTCAACCCGTAGCAAATGAAGCCGAGTGTCAGCAGCCCCACGATCGAACGTGCGGGCGGCATTGATGCACCCACCGCAACGGCGAGGATCAGATTCGTCGGTCCGGCGACGAGACCCTTAATCGACGCAAGCGATACGGCATCAGCGGCTGCCACGTTCCCCGTCAAGTTGTTGTCAATGCCCCAACACAGGCAGGCGCCCAAGATAGCTAGCGTCGGCACGAGTTGAGAACGCCACGATTCGCCACTGAACGACAGCACTGCAGCGCCAGCCACAATGACCAGCATTCCAAATACGATGTTGCGGTCGAAGTTCTCCTTGAAGACAAACCAAGCAATCACAGCAGTAAATACCGCTTCGGTATTCAGCAACAGCGAGGCATCTGATGCCGCCATTGAACTCAACCCGTACATCATGAGCACCGGAGCCAGCACTCCACCAAAGAAGACTGCCCCTATCAGGGACGCCCGGTTCGAGGTGGGCAGCTCTAGCCGCGGATTGCCACGGATGGCTCGAAGGGTAAACAACCCAACACCAGAGCCGAGATAGAGCACACCAGCAACGAGAAATGGATTGAAATCGGAAGCAAAGGGTTTCGCCAACGGAGTCGAAGCGCCAAATAGGAGCGCGGACGCAAGTCCGGCCTGCACCCCCGAATTTTTCAATGACGAGCTCATGGCCATCTCAGAATGATACGAGCTGACCGCCCGCCGGCTTCGTCCCGAGCGAGCACGCCAGGCGTATGCCGTCGACGTCAGGTGCGCGTTGACGGTGTGATGGTCCAGTAGCCGGGTTGGTTGGGTTGTTTGCCGGGGGTTGGGGTGATCGTGATGTTGTTGTCGTGGATGGCGTGGTGGTGGGTGTTGCAGAGGGAGGCGAGGTTGGCAAGATTTGTTTGTCCACCGTCTGCCCAGTGTTGAACATGGTGGGCGTGTGTGTGAGCCGGTGGGCGCGTGCAACCTGGGTAGATGCAGCCACCGTCTCGGCGCGCGAGGACGCGTCGTAATCCGGGTGGGACGATGCGTTCTTCTCGGCCGTAGTCAATGATCTCGCTGGGCGTGCGTAGTAACCATCGGATGAGTCGTTCTCGGTGTTCATGTTGTTGTTCGGGATCGGGTGGTGGGGGTTGGGTGAGGATGACGCGTCGGATGTGTGCATCACACGTGATCTCTCGCGTGTGACTTATCGGTAGGGGTGCGAACCGGTGGGGAT
>CAIKEU010000100.1 GCA_903826575.1 uncultured bacterium | reverse complement strand
GGTGATCGCCCGCAGCGTTCGTATGGGGATCGTCCGCAGGGTGACCGTCCCGATCGTGGTGATCGTCCCTACGGTGATCGCCCGCAGCGTTCGTATGGGGATCGTCCGCAGGGTGATCGGCCCGATCGTGGGGATCGTTCCTACGGTGATCGGCCGCAGCGTTCGTATGGCGATCGTCCGCAGGGTGATCGCCCGCAGCGTTCGTATGGGGATCGTCCGCAAGGTGACCGTCCCGATCGTGGTGATCGACCTTACGGTGATCGCCCGCAGCGTTCGTATGGGGATCGTCCGCAAGGTGACCGTCCCGATCGTGGTGATCGACCTTACGGTGATCGCCCGCAGCGCTCTTATGGGGATCGTCCGCAGGGTGACCGTCCCGATCGTGGTGATCGTCCCTACGGTGATCGCCCGCAGCGTTCGTATGGGGATCGTCCCTACGGTGATCGCCCGCAGCGCTCTTATGGCGACCGTCCCCAGGGTGACCGTCCGCAGCGCTCGTATGGTGATCGTCCCGATCGTGGGGATCGACCGAACCGTGGCTACGGCGGTGCTGCTGCCACTGGTGCGTCGGCCGGCCGACGTGGCGGTGGATACCGTGACGACCGTGGCGGTGGTTACCGTGAAGACCGCGGTGGTGGTTATCGTGACGACCGTCGCACTGGCTCAGGGCGTATGGATCGTCCGGCGCGTCCAACAGGCCCCGCGATTCCAGATGACGTGACTGGCTCGGAGTTAGATCAGGCTATTCGTGGCGATTTGCGCACGCTGTCTTTGGAAGCAGCGACTCTCGTGTCGCAGCACTTGGTGATGGCCGAACGTACGTTGGCCGACAACCCCGAATTAGCTTGGGGGCATGCTAAGGCAGCGGTTAGTCGCGGGGGCCGGCTTGCTGTTGTACGTGAGGCAGCGGGTGTTTCTGCATATGCCGCAGGGCATTACGCAGATGCGCTGGCCCAATTCCGGGCAGCTCGACGCATCTCCGGGTCCGATGCCTACTGGCCGGTGATGGCCGATTGCGAACGTGGCTTGGGTCGCCCAGAACGCGCCATCACGATGGCGGGTGCACCAGAAGCTGATCGACTCGATCGCGAGGGTCGACTTGAACTTCGGATCGTTGCGTCAGGTGCGCGTCGTGATCTTGGACAGATAGACGCGGCCCTAGTCACACTGCAGTGCCCAGAGTTGTCCAGTGACGAGGTGACGTCGTGGTCTGCGCGCATCAAGTTTGCGTATGCTGACACGCTCCTAGAGGCAGGTCGCACCGACGAGGCACGCGAGTGGTTTGTTAAGGCATCTGAGGTTGACGCCGACGATGAGACCGAAGCCGCCGAGCGCATCGCCGAGATGGACGGACTCGTCTGGGTCGATCTCGGAGACGACGCTGGGGATGATGCCGAGGTCGTCATCATCGACGCAGACGGCGTCAGGGACCTTGGCTTTGATGTAGACGGCGATGTCGACACCGACGACGAATTCGACGATGACGAGTTCGACGATGACGACGATGAGTTGGAAGACGACGAAGACGAGGACGAACAAGCCGAGGATATTGTTGCTGACTTGGCTGACGTTGAGTCGGCGACAATCTCAGAGGCAGATGCGCTGCTCGAGAAGCTGGAATCTGAGGCACTAGCCTTGGAACGTGCTGCAGCAGAGGCGATTGCAGCAGTTACCGCGGCTCGTGCTGCACTTGAATCGCGCTCACATCACGATTCTGAGGAATCCAATTCTGACTGAGCATCAAGCCAGCGCCAGATGCCAGCAACATCGGCCTTGGTGCTAGAGAGCACTTCAAGTTTGTGTTCAATATCGGGAAGGGAGCGGACTGCGTATCGATCAGCAGTCCGCTCCCTTACTCGTTGAACGGCGTGATCAAGGTCCAGATCGTCGAGGCGAGCCTCGCGAACTAGTTCAACCCAGAGCTTAAGCTCTTCAACTGATCGATCAAGTGTCTGGTCGACATCGTTTACCGGGCCAAAGTGCGAGAACAGAAGTCGTTTCGCTTTTCGCTCGCGCATACGAACCAGGGACCGTAACGCGGTATCGAGATCGAATTCCGGTGGTGGCGTAGCGGGACGCAGATCTTGCGTCTCGGGCGTCCAGACTCCTGCTGCATCGCCGGTGTAGAGATCGCCTGAAAGTGAATCGAGTAGACCGACATGATGGCGAGCGTGGCCGGGTGAGTCGAACGAGTGCAGCGCTCGTCCGCCACCGAGGTCAATCTCCGAACCGTCCTCGAGGACACGAATCCGCTGTGCATCAGTGGGGCGCAACTGTCCAAAGAGCGAGTCGAGGACATCTCCGAAAACTCTTGCGGCACTGGCCATTAGACGAGATGGATCGGCCAGATGTCGAGCACCGGCCTCGTGAACGACCACTTCGGCACGCGGAAACGCAGCCGCCAAGTCACCTACCCCGCCAGCGTGATCTAGGTGGATGTGTGTCACAACGATCGTCGCCAAGTCGTTGGCGTCAACGCCAAGATCGGATAGGACCTCGACGACTTCTGCAGCAGACGTGGCGGCCCCTGTCTCCACTAGGGCCGGCTTCTCGCCACGGATGAGATAGCCGGCCGTGATGCCGGTGTAACCGCCCATTCGGGTATCGATGAGCCAGACTTCGTCACCAAGGTCTATTGGCTCCGGGCGGGCATCCCCAGTGGTTTGGTTCGGCAGGTCGTCCACATTTCTCCCTCACGTCGCCGCGCGCATGATCTCTGTGTTCCAGCCTAGGACCACCTTGGGCGTACGCCATAGATTGCCGATCCTCGCCGTGCTCCCGAGTTTGATTCGGCACCGAGTTGATAGGGATGTGTCATCACATGGTGGACAAAGATTACGGTCAGGCCCTCACAA
Source organism: uncultured bacterium (assembly GCA_903826575.1). Classification (GTDB taxonomy): domain Bacteria; phylum Actinomycetota; class Actinomycetes; order S36-B12; family CAIYMF01; genus Longivirga. The sequence goes on along the minus strand of CAIKEU010000100.1, from coordinate 24,931 downwards.
ACCACGTTGTTCTGCAGGGCAGAGTAGGAGAAGGGCTGAATGAACGCGTCTTACCGTCAGGGGATCGTGTCGTGAGTTTCAAAGTCATTGTCGATCGCTCGCCCTCGGACGCGGGTGGCAAGCCGTCGGACATGATCGACTGTGTAGCGGTGTCCACTGGATTACGACGCAAGGCTCTTCGTCTGGCACCGGGCATCCATGTGTACCTCGAAGGTGCCTTGCGCCGGCGGTTCTTTAGGGCAGGTGGCGCTCTGGTTTCACGTTACGAGGTGGAGATCCACTCGTTGACCCGCGTACAGGGTTAACGGGATCGTTCATGCGACGATATGGGAGTGATCGACGATGTTGCCCCTGCCGAGGACCCCGCCCTGACTAGTAGTACGGCTGCTCAGTCAGGAAATGTGCCGCTCGATGCCGCTGTGCCGAACCCTCCCTCGGGAGAGCCGTATGACTGGTTCCGACGTGGCTCAGAACTGCTAGAGCAGGGTAATTCCGCTGCCGCGGCCGAACTTCTGACATGGGCCGCTCAGGCGGAACCTCAGGCGCGCAGTATTCGTGAAGCGTTGGCGCGCGCGCATTACGACTCACGACGATTTGAGGATTCGGCTCGCGAGTTCACGTCCCTGGTCGAACTGGCACCTGACGATGATTACGCGCACTTCGGGCTTGGGCTTTCGCTGTGGCGGATGCGGCAATTCCCTGATGCTGCAGAGCATCTGGCGATCGCTGCTGTTATGCGTCCTGATCGAGAAGCATATGGACGAGCTCTGCGGCAGGTTCGTGCGACCTTGGCGGCTCGCGAGGAGGCGGGAATGGCTGCGGTTGGCAGCCCCGATGAATCTGCAGAGTTTCCGCCGGTGCCAGAGTGAACGCGGACGCATCCCTGATCTCTCATTTCGATGCACTTCTGCTCGATCTGGACGGCGTGATTTATATCGGACCACATGCGATTGGTCATGCGGTGAGTGCGTGCGCGCGGGCCCGAAGCGAGGGACTGGCGCTCGCGTTTGTGACGAACAATGCGTCACGTCCGCCGGCAATGGTCGCCGAACATCTTCGTGAACTCGGTATTGAGGCGAGCGAGCATGACGTTGTGAACGCTTCCCAAGCGGCCGCGCGGGTGATTGCTGACCGCCTTCCACCCGGGAGTCCGGTCCTGGCCATTGGTGGGCCCGGCGTTCGAGCTGCGCTCATCGATCGCGGTTTCGTACCTGTCGACTCTGCGGATCCGACGCCTGCCGCGGTGATGATGGGGTATGGCCCAGACGTCGGCTGGAAAGATCTCGCCGAGGCATCATATGCCGTTCAAGCCGGGGCGTTATTCGTTGCAACCAACCCGGATACGAGCTTCCCGACGCCACGGGGAATGGCACCGGGTAACGGCACACTCGTTGCCGCGGTTGTGGCGGCTACCGGATGTCAGCCGATCGTGGCCGGTAAACCGTATCGTCCGCTCATTGTTGAGTCGATCGAACGAGTTGGATCGACTCGGCCGTTGATGATCGGCGACCGGCTTGATACCGACATTGAAGCGGCTCACAATGCGAACATCGACTCGCTTCTGGTGATGACAGGGGTCACCTCTGTTCGCGATATCTTGCTCGCGACTCCCCAACATAGGCCTACCTACATCGCCCCCGACCTTCGCGGACTTTTTATGCCACTGGATCAGGCTTGCGTTGCGAATGATCCTGTTCCGAGTATGTGTGCCCCGTTATTGACGGCTGCAGCTGCAGCCTGGGCACGAGCCGATGCCGGTCAGGATCCATGTGCCGATGTCGACGTTGCGGCACTCGAATCGCTCGTTAGCGCCGGCCTGACCCGTTAGCCACGAGAGCGTTACAGGAACTTTCGCAGTTCGAGTAGGTCCCGCCAACCGGCATCGATTCGAAGTCGTCCGCTGGCCCAAGCAGGTCCAAACCCGAGATCGCCGTCGATCAACGCAATGAAGTCGGCTGACGATGTCGTCAGCCGAAATGTTGCGTCTTTCGCGGACTCTGGACTGGTTTCCTGAACGTTGATTAGTTGACCGCCGGACAAGAGACCCTCATATGCGGTATCCAAATCGAGCAGATGGACAGAAACTGAACGATCCGGAATGCGATTGCGCGCTTGATCGTCTAACTCAGTCGTCGTCAAAGACAGTCGAGCGATCGCTGCCTCAACTTCGGATTTCGTGCTCATCTGACCTCCACTAGGGCTGCGCCGACGCTATCGCAGATGTCACTGATATCGCCGCACGCCGGTGGTGCACCTGCGCTGATGCCATGGGCGCGATAGTTTGGACTTGAGCGATTTTGTGATGCTCCATCGGGGTGTCAACCAAGCAGGAGGTAGCGTCATGCTGGATGCAATCAAGGGATACGTAGAGCTCGCGACGGGTCTAACTGAGGTCACCGTCAAGCGTGCCCAGGAAGCGGCCCAGTCGCTGGTTAACCAGAGTTTGTCGCTACTCAATACCGATTCCGTTCCGGATGTGCCGGGCAAGGACCAAGCGGTCGATGCGGCCAAGACGGCGGCAAATTCCGTTCAGGAACTTGCTGACGAGTTACTCGAGACGAGTAAGCAGAATCGCGAACTACTCACTGGACTTATTCGCACCGAGGTTGATCGCAGTGCAGGGCGGATGGGGTTTGTTCGCGAGGAAGAGTTAGCGGCAGTGCGTCGTCACATCGCGCGACTTGAGAATCAGATTGCTGACATGCGGGCCACCGTCACCTCCTCGGCCGCGGCCCCGGCCGCTCCAACTAGGACCTCGGAGCCGGAGACCGTCGACTCGACGTCTGTCAGCGCGGCGGAGGCGAAGGTTGAATTCCTCGTCAATGATGTCAGTGTTGATGATTCCAAGGTTGAGGACGTTGTCGAGGCAACGAGCGAACTTACCGACGTTGTTTCGTCGCAGGTGCACGAGGTAGCGTCTCACGTTGAGGATGCCGCTTCATCAATCGGCGAGGCTCTGAGCGACACGCTTGACGCCGTGAAGGGCGTGCTTGATGACTCTGCAGGCGATGCTGCTGACGTTACCGAGGCACGTGCCGAGCAAGGGGCTCCGACCAAGCGCAAGATCCCCTATGTGAAGCCAGGTACGGAAAATCTTGGGGAATCCTCGTGACCTCATTCGACGAGGCATCTTCTTCAGACTTTGCCGATGAGGACCCTCCCGCCGAAGCCGATGACGAAGCCGATGACGTCACGTCCGCGCCAGATGATTTCGCCCACGACTATGCCGATGACGATGTGACGCTCGAGTCCACCGAGGTGGACAGTCACAGCGATTTCGATTCGGACATCGATTCCGAATTGGACGCTGCAATCGAGGCTGTAAACGACGGCGGAGAATCAGTTCGCCCTGTCGTCACGGCCGAATCTCTTCCCCTGGCTATGTCAACGCGCGACGCATTCCTGCACGCTCGCGACGTCCCGGTCACCGGTGATGCTCGAGTTGATGCGGCAACTGCTCGGCTTGGTGAATTGGTGGACCTTCCGACGAGTGATCATGCAGCTGTTTATGACGATGTGCACCGTCGGCTGCAGGATGCACTAGCTGACGCTGACCAGCGCTGATCGGCTAGCCGCCAGGCATGACTCGCCGTCGTCTCGATGCCGAACTCGTTCACCGAGGTTTAGCGCGCTCACGCGAACAGGCTCAACAGTTTATTGAGTCCGGACGAGTGCGTTTGAATGGGAACGTCGCTGAAAAGTCCGCGACCCAAGTGGAAAACAACGCGAGCATCGTTGTAATCCAAGGAGAAACCGGACCAGACTACGTATCGCGTGGCGCTCACAAATTGGTCGGCGCACTTGACGCGTTCGCCATCAATGTCACTGACCGGTGGGCCTTGGACGCGGGAGCGAGCACGGGCGGATTTTGCGATGTTCTACTCCGTCGCGGGATCGCCGGTGTGATTGCCGTTGACGTTGGCTACGGGCAGTTGGCGTGGCCCATTCGATCTGACGAACGTGTGACGATTATGGAACGTACGAACGTGCGCGAGTTGGCGATCGACGCTTTGCCGTATAGGCCGGATCTCATTGTGGCCGACCTTTCGTTCATCTCATTGGCCACGGTCCTTCCAGCCCTTGCGGCGGTGGCAACACCGTTGGCCGATTTCGCCCTCATGGTCAAACCACAGTTCGAGGTGGGGAAAGAGCGTGTCGGCTCGGGTGGAGTTGTGCGTGATCCCGCGCTGAGGTCGTCGGCAGTCCGTAGGATCGCTGATGTGGCATTCGACATGGGCATAGGCACGCAAGGGGTAGTGGCTTCGTCGCTGCCCGGGCCGAGCGGCAACGTCGAATACTTCCTGCATTTACAGCGTGGTGCCGGCGCACTTGATACCGCTGAATTAGAACGTGCCATCGAGGAGGGACCGCAGTGACCGATCAGACTGTACGTCGAGTACTGCTTGTGACCCATGTTGGCCGAGACGATGCACGTGAGTTGGCTCGGGAGATTGCGCTCGAACTATCGGCGGCTGGAATCGAGGTCTGCGCGCTTGAAGCCGAAGCCCGCAGTGTGGGTGCTCCAGAGATCGAACCTGTTTCTGTTCCGCACGCTGCCCAGGGCTGTGAACTGGTCGTGGTCCTCGGCGGCGATGGGACGGTCTTGCGAAGTGCCGAGCTCGCGCGCGCGTTCGACGTACCGCTTCTCGGTGTCAACTTGGGCCATGTCGGCTTTCTTGCTGAGGCTGAGGTGGACGATAAGGGAAGCGTCGTTGCATGCATCGTCGATCGCGCATGGACGGTTGAGGAGCGAACGACGCTAGAGGTTGTTGTTCGGGTAGATGGTGTTGAAACGGAACGCAGTTGGGCGTTGAACGAGGCGTCTGTCGAAAAAGCGAGCCGCGAGCGCATGCTCGAAGTGCTCGTCGAAGTGGATGGACGGCCACTTTCCCGCTGGGGTTGCGATGGTGTCGTGGCTGCAACCCCAACGGGTTCAACGGCTTACGCGTTCTCCGCTGGTGGCCCGGTGGTGTGGCCGGAGGTCGAGGCGATGCTCGTGGTGCCGATCAGCGCACATGCCCTTTTTTCGCGTCCACTGGTCGTTTCTCCGCAGAGCACGATCGCCGTGGATGTTCTTGGTTCTAATAATGCTGGCGCTGTGATGTGGTGCGATGGTCGACGCTCGGTCGAACTCACCTCGGGAAGTCGCGTAGAGGTAACTCGTCACGCGCAGCCAGTGCGTTTCGCCCGCGTTCACAGTGCGCCATTCACTGATCGGCTCGTCGCAAAGTTCGAGTTGCCCGTGGACGGCTGGGGTGTGCAGCGTCGACGCGCAGGAGGTTCGCGGTGATTGAGGAACTCCGAATTCGCGGTGTCGGCGTGATCGCCGATGCGACGCTGGAACTGCACTCGGGATTCACGGTCGTCACGGGCGAAACCGGAGCCGGTAAAACGATGGTTCTGACGGGTCTGGATCTCGTTCTCGGCGGAAAGGCTGATTCTGGGGTTGTTCGGCACGAAAAGGCTGAAGTCGATGCTCGGTTTCTTAATCCGAAACCTCAGGTGTGTGAGCGGGTTGAGCAGGCTGGCGGAGAGATCGATGAGGGGGCACTGCTCATTGCCAGGACGGTTGCCCGAGAGGGTCGCAGTCGAGCATTTCTCGGCGGTCGAGCGGTCCCAGTCTCTGTCCTTTCAGAGTTGAGTGATGATCTCGTCGCGGTACATGGTCAAAACGACCAGAGGCGGCTCTTAGCCCCAAGCCGGCAGCGCGCTGCGCTCGATCGGTTTGCCGGTGCCGAGGTGACCGATCTTGTGGCCTCGTATCGTCTGTCGTATGAGCGACTTCGCGAGATCGAGGCTGAGATCGAGGCCATCACGTCGCAGGCCCGGGAACGTGCTCGAGAGGCCGACTTGCTTCGGGCTGGAATCGACGAGATCAGTGCTGTTGCCCCGCAGCGGGGGGAGTGGGAGGACCTTGTTGCCATCACCGCTCGTCTATCTCACTCCGAATCGCTTAAAGAAGTTGCCGATCGTGCCCATGAGCTTATTCGTGGTTCGTCCGATTCGATCGGCGAGTCTGATGCGCTCAGTCAGTTGGATGCCGCCCGTCGAGCCCTGGAGTCTCAGCGGGTCCACGACACCGAGTTGGGTCGGTTAGCCGATTCGCTGGTCGAGGTGATTGCGCTGCTCACTGACATTGCATCTGAGTTGGCCTCGTACGTGTCGTCGGTCGAATCGGATCCACAATCCTTAGAAACGCGTCAGCAACGAACGGCTGCTCTCAATGCATTGACGCGCCGTTACGCGCCGACGGTTGATGAAGTTATTGATTGGTGTCTCGCGGCACAGGAGCGTCTTAGCGAGTTGGAAACTGACGACGATCGACTCATTGAATTGAGTAGTGAACATCTGCATGTTCGCGAGCAGGTGGCATCGCAGGCTATGGCTCTGTCGTCTACGCGAGGTGCGGCCGCCACGTCATTCGCGGAGTCCGTTTCCGCTGAACTCACCGAACTGGCAATGCCGAATGCTCAAGTGAGCGTGGATATTCGGCACGCTGATCATGTAGATGGTGTGGACGTCGTGATCGACGGAGTTCGTCGTCGCTGTGCATTTGGTCCCAGTGGAATTGACGAGATCGAGATTCTCCTTAGCCCACATGCGGGCGCGCCGGCGCGGCCAATCTCGAAGGGAGCATCGGGGGGCGAACTGTCCCGAGTGATGCTAGCGATCGAGGTTGTTTTCGCTGGAACGGACCCTGTGCCAACCCTAGTTTTCGACGAGGTGGATGCAGGGGTTGGTGGCCGAGCCGCGGTCGAAATCGGCCGCCGACTGTCGCGACTTGCTCGGTCTGCACAGGTATTGATTGTCACGCATCTACCTCAGGTAGCAGCGTTCGCAGATCGGCACATTGTGGTTGAAAAATCTGATGATGGTGAAGTTACTGTCTCTGGTGTTCGGGTGTTAACCGAATCCGAGCGCGTAATCGAATTGGCGCGGATGCTTGCTGGGCTCTCTGAGTCGCCGTCCGCGGCTGCCCACGCTCAGGAACTGCTCGACGTGGCTGCTGCTGAACGCAACGACCGGTCGTCAACGCGCACTGTGAAGGTGACGAAGAGGGCCAAGACGCCTCGATAACGATGTCAGCGGAGTTCGCTCCAATTGCGTGGGCGCGGCAAAGGAGTTGAACGTCGTACTCTGAAGGCATGAACCCTTCGAGACCATCGCTGCGCTCGGCTCTGGGCGTAGTGCTCGCGGCTGTCGTCGCTCTTGTGGCCAGCATGGTTCCCGCTGGGAGCTCGCTGGCTTCGGCGTCGAGTGCAACTGCGGTGGTTAGGGGATTGTCTCCCGCAGTGCTGGCGTGGCGACTTACAGCGCCGGCCACACAGACGATCGGGTACTCCCAACGGGGGCGGGCGATTGTGGCTCACCGTCAAGGCTCGCCTGATGCCGCGCAGGTTGTTCTCATCGTCGGCCAGATGCATGGCTCGGAACCACGTGGCGTGGATGTTGTTCGAGAGGTGCGGCAGCTGATCTTCCCCAAGGGAGTTCAAGTCTGGACGATCAGCACGATGAACCCGGATGGCTTTGCTGCGCACACAAGGGCTAATGCGCGACACGTTGATCTCAATCGTAACTTCCCTCACCTGTGGAAGCCCAATCCGAAATCTGCCACGTACTTCCCGGGAGTGCGCGCTGCGAGCGAGTCCGAGACACAAGCCGTTATGGCCTTCCTTGACGAACTTCGACCCGATGTCGTCGTCTCCCTTCATCAAGCTTTTCGCGCTGTAGACCTCGGTCCGCCGAAGGCGCAACGTTGGATCGATGTCTTGTCGGCTGCAACCGGCCTGCCTATCAAGAACATTCCCTGCAACGGAGAGTGCAGGGGGACGATGACGGGCTGGTTCAACTCCACATTCGTTGGGGCGGCGATCACGGTGGAACTACCGCGTCACGTGAGCCACACACAGGCCAAAATCTATGCTCGGGCGATTCGATCATTGGCTTCGGCCTTAGTCGCGCCGCCGTTGCCGGTGCCATCGCCGTCGGTTTCGCCATCAGGGTCTGCGACCCCTTCCGTCACTCCCGTCCCAACCGTGACGACTGCGCCCACGCTATCAGCGTGAACGGTTCAACACACCCGACCATCGTGCCCATCGCGGGTCACGAACTGTTAATCTGATCTCCCGTGAAGCCGCAGACGACAAAGCATCTATTCGTCACCGGAGGAGTCGCCTCCTCCCTGGGCAAGGGCCTCACGGCCTCATCCCTTGGAAACCTGCTGAAGTCGCGCGGGTTGAGGGTCACAATGCAAAAACTGGACCCGTATCTGAACGTTGATCCAGGCACGATGAACCCGTTCCAGCATGGTGAAGTTTTCGTCACCAATGATGGGGCAGAGACCGATCTTGATATCGGTCACTACGAGCGTTTCCTCGACGTTGATCTGCACGGTTCAGCGAATGTGACGACCGGTCAGGTGTACTCAACCGTAATCGCCAAAGAACGGCGCGGGGAGTATCTCGGCGATACCGTGCAGGTCATCCCGCATATCACCAATGAGATCAAGTCACGGGTCCGCCGGATGGCTGGGCCCGAGGTTGACATTGTGATCACCGAGGTCGGCGGCACAGTTGGTGACATCGAGTCGCTCCCATTCCTCGAGGCCGTCCGTCAGATCCGTCACGAAGTTGGCCGAGATAACGTCTTCTTCCTGCACGTGTCTTTGCTGCCGTACATCGGTCCGTCCGGTGAGTTGAAGACAAAGCCGACCCAGCACTCGGTCGCTGCACTTCGCAGTATCGGTATTCAGCCCGATGCGATTGTCTTGCGCGCCGATCGTGAGGTGCCGGCCAATATCAAACGCAAAATCTCGATGATGTGTGACGTTGATGTCGATGCCGTAGTCGCTGCGGTGGACGCGCCAAGTATTTACGACATTCCTAAAGTCCTCCATTCAGAAGGACTGGACGCGTATGTCGTGCGTCGCCTTGGACTACCGTTCCGCGATGTTGACTGGACAGATTGGGATCAACTCCTACGTCGTGTCCACAATCCTGCCCATGAAGTGACGGTTGCTCTTGTCGGCAAGTACGTTGATCTGCCCGATGCGTATCTGTCGGTCACTGAGGCATTGCGCGCCGGCGGTTTTGCCAATGATGCGCGCGTCAACTTGCGTTGGGTCACCTCTGACGACTGTCTTACGTCTGAGGGCGCCGAAACGGCACTCGGGGACGTCGATGCGATCTGCGTTCCGGGTGGGTTCGGTGTTCGCGGAATCGAAGGAAAGCTTGCGGCACTGAGTTTTGCGCGTGAGCGACGCATTCCGACGCTGGGGCTGTGCCTTGGTCTGCAGTGCATGGTTATTGAATACTCGCGCAACATGGCTGGCCTAGAAGGTGCTGGTTCGGCAGAGTTCGACGAAGCCACCCCGCATCCCGTCATCCACACGATGACTGATCAACGTGATGTCGTGGCCGGTGAACGTGACATGGGCGGCACCATGCGTCTTGGTCTGTATCCCGCAAAACTCGGCGAAGGTACCGTCGTGCGTGAGGTTTACGGTGAGCCATACGTTGATGAGCGGCACCGTCACCGTTACGAAGTTAACAATGACTACCGTGCAACTTTGGAAGCGGCGGGAATGGTTTTTTCGGGCACGTCGCCGGACGGACGGCTCGTTGAGTTTGTCGAATTGCCGCGGGATGTCCACCCGTATTATGTTGCAACGCAAGCACATCCAGAGCTTCGCTCACGTCCCACGCAGGCGCATCCGCTGTTCCGCGGCCTGATTGCCGCAGCTCTGGAGCGACGCGAGACGCATGTTGTTGATCTCGCAGATGTGACTCAGTAGTAGTTCCGCGATGACGCCTTTCGTCATTGAGCCGACGTGGGCTCAATCACTTGACTCCTTGCGAGATACACCCGTTGACAACGCCGTGTTGGATTCACGCGAGATCCATTCCGGCGCCGTTTGGGATGTACGAAGTGACGACGTCGACCTCGGCGATGGGCAAACAGTGCGACGCGAATTCGTCGTGCATACAGGGGCAGTGAGCGTGCTGGCTCTCGACGAACTTGATCGCGTCCTGCTCATACGTCAGTATCGTCACCCCGTCGGAATGATGCTTTGGGAACCAGTCGCTGGTTTGCTTGACGTAGCCGACGAATCGCCACGCACCGGGGCGGCCAGAGAGCTTGTCGAGGAAGCGGGCCTGGTCGCCGATGAATGGCACACGCTAGTCGACTTCGAGACAAGCCCAGGCGGATCGAGCGAAACGATCCGGATGTATTTGGCCCGGCGGCTGAGCCCGGTGGCAGGTGGACGTCCGCTGGGCTCGGGGGAGGAGCGCGACCTGCCTCTTGTGTGGATGCCGCTCGAGCAGGTCGTCGAGAAAGTTCTCGCGGGTGATTTCACCTGCCCGACGACGGTGACTGGCGCGCTTGCGGCAATTACTCATCGCAATGCTGACTGGCAGTTGCTGCGCCCGGACACTGCGCCATGGCCAGGCCGAACGCATGTCATGGAATCGGGGCGCGCCCGCTAGCACGTTTGGGTCAAACCACCCCTTGGAGGCTAGTACAGTTTCTTCAGTACTAGTCATGCTTACTCCCAAGGGTAAGCATGTGAAAAGACCGGTCGTTGATTGACGTGTAACGTCCGGTTGCCACCACCAACGGCGCAATGGCGCGTCGTGTGCGCGAGAAGGACCGATAGTGAAGGTCGGAATTCCTAGTGAAGTAAAGAACCACGAGTACCGCGTTGCGATCACGCCCGCCGGTGTATTCGAACTCGTGCGAAATGGCCATGAGGTCTACATCGAGTCTGACGCCGGAGTCGGCTCATCAATTTCAAATGAAGAGTACGTGGCCGCTGGTGCCACAATCCTCGCAACCGCCGACGAGGTGTGGGCGACTGGTGATCTCATTCTGAAGGTTAAGGAACCGGTCGCGCAGGAGTACCACCGCATGCGCAAGGACCAGACCCTTTTCACGTACCTGCACCTTGCTGCATCGCGTGAAACCACTGAGGCGCTCATCAACCAAGGCGTCACTGCGATCGCATATGAGACGGTCGAGCTTCCAGATAGGTCACTGCCACTCCTTGCACCGATGTCCGAGGTTGCCGGACGCCTAGCACCTCAGGTGGGCGCACATGCGTTGATGCGTGCACACGGTGGTCGAGGTGTCCTCATGGGAGGCGTCTCCGGTACGTATGCCGCTAAGGTTGTCGTGCTTGGCGCGGGTGTATCGGGTCAGAATTCTGCAGCTATCGCACTCGGCATGCAGGCGGAAGTTCTCTTGTTGGACTTGAACATTCCGCGTTTGCGCCAAGTGGATGCGATCTATCAGGGCCACATGCAGACGATCGCGTCGAACGCTTACGAAATCGAGCGCGCGTGCCTCGATGCAGACCTAGTGATTGGTGCCGTACTCGTTCCCGGGGCAAAGGCGCCGAAGCTGATCAGCAACGAATTGGTTTCGCGGATGAAGCCCGGTTCTGTGCTCGTCGACATCGCGATCGACCAAGGCGGATGTTTTGAAGATTCGCGTCCGACGACGCATGCGGATCCGACTTACACCGTTCACAACTCGGTCTTCTATTGCGTTGCGAATATGCCGGGTGCAGTTCCAAACACATCCACGTACGCGCTGACGAACGTGACACTTCCTTACGCTGTTGCATTGGCGAATAAGGGGTGGGCTCAGGCTTGCCGCGACGATAAGTCACTAGCTTTGGGTTTGAACACCCACCAGGGGCAGATCACATATCCGGCTGTAGCAGAAGCGTTTACCGATCTTCCGGCGATCTCACTGGAAGCCGCTCTCGCTTAATTTGCGCGCGCCCGCAAGATTCGCGTCGGGTCCGTCGTCACTGTGCAATGTGCGGTGACGACGGACCCTTCTTTGTCGGGAGAGGCGTTCGATTGATCGCTTTCCCGGTCGGTGATGGCGGCGCGCAGCCTGGCAACTGGGATGGGCGGTTCGTGAAAAGGGGCAGCTCATCAGCTGCGTTATGTCAGGTAGGGTTCATATGTGTCTGATCGTGCTACGCCTCTTGAGCGCGGGATTTCGCTGTACTTAAGCCATCTGACTGTTGAACGTGGTCTGGCCGTTAATTCTTTATCGGCGTATCGCCGAGATTTGGCCCGCTATCAGGACTTCTGCCTAAGCCGAGGCGTAACCGACCCGGCCGCGGTCGACGATGCGCTCCTCGCCGATTTTGTTATTGCGATGAGAACGGGTGACAGTGAGCACTCGCCGCTTGCAGCGTCGTCCTCGGGCCGCTGCGTGGTGGCTGTCCGGGGATTTCACAAATTTGCAGCTCGTGAAGGGCTTAGCACCTTTGATCCAGCAAAGCAGGTGCGGCCGCCGACCGTCACCTCCCGGCTACCCAAGGCAATCTCGGTCGCTGAAGTGGAGGCAATCTTGGAAGCGGCGTCTGCCGTGGAGGGCCCACGCGGTCTTCGTGACCGCGCGCTCGTGGAGCTGCTCTACGGGACTGGGGCGCGAATTTCAGAGATCGTCGGCCTGGCTGTTGATGATGTGGACGCAGAATCAGCCTCCGTTCGCTTGCACGGTAAGGGCGGTAAACAGCGGGTTGTACCGGTTGGACGTATGGCACTTGAGGCTCTGGATGCTTACCTTGTTCGTGGACGGCCGATCCTTGCCGCATCCGGCCGCAGCGGGGGAGCCCTTTTCGTGAACGCCCGAGGCGGCCGGCTTACCCGGCAAAGTGCCTGGGTCCTGCTGTCTGAAGCGGTGAAACGCTCCGGGATCGGAGTGGAGGTTTCACCGCACACAATGCGGCACTCATTCGCAACCCATCTGCTTGATGGAGGTGCAGACGTCAGAGTTGTGCAGGAGCTACTTGGCCACGCGTCAGTGACGACCACACAAATTTACACCTTGGTCACCGTAGATAAGTTGCGAGAGGTTTATTCCCTTGCGCACCCTCGCGCACGCTTCTGACCTGCGGCGATAGTTAATTTTCAAATCGTTACCCGCATGAACGCATGGTACGGATGTGACGGGTGGGGTTGCCACAAACCTAGTTTGGCCTCTACTGTGACAAATCGTCGCCTTGGCGATGTGGTTCCCTATCGAGAGAGCGCTGAGTCTTTTTATGATTATGTCGACTTTTTCAACCGAAGCCGATGATGTCGTAGCCGGATCGCAGCCGGGTGCGGCGGGTCCGAAACTAGGGTTGGTGGTGCAGGACATGACTGAAGAACCAATGTCGTCCGTCGATGATGCTGCTACGCACATCGACTCTGCGGTGAGTTCGGCTGCAGAATCGATTACGGCTCCGGTGGCCGAAAGTGTTGCCGAGGCGATCGATCTAGATGCCACGGGCCGTCCGCGAGTTGAGTTCCCCGAGCCGCCGCCAGTTACCGAACATGGTCCGGCGCGAATCATCGCCCTGTGCAACCAAAAGGGCGGAGTTGGCAAGACCACGACGACCATCAACCTCGGCGCAGCACTTGCTGAGACCGGCCGTCGCGTCCTGTTGGTGGATTTTGATCCGCAAGGCGCTCTGTCGGTCGGACTTGGGGTCAACCCCCATGAGCTGGACCTGACCATCTACAACCTGTTGATGCAGCGAGATATCAGCATCGACGATGTGCTCTTGAAGACGGCTATCCCTGGACTTGATCTTCTCCCGGGCAACATCGACCTGTCGGCCGCCGAGGTCCAACTGGTCAGTGAGGTTGCGCGCGAACAAACCTTAGCTAGGGTGTTGGCACCCGTGGTGGGCGAGTATGACATCGTCTTGATCGATTGCCAGCCGTCGCTTGGCCTGCTAACCGTCAACGCGTTAGCCGCAGCAGACGGTGTCATTATCCCACTCGAATGCGAATTTTTCGCCCTTCGAGGGGTAGCCCTTCTCATGGACACTATCTATCGGGTGCAGGAACGCATTAACCCTCGACTAGAGGTTGAGGGAATTCTCGCGACTATGTACGATTCGAGGACTCTTCACGGACGCGAAGTGCTGTCTCGCGTCGTTGAGGCATTCGATGACAAGGTTTTCCACACGGTGATCGCCCGCACCGTGCGGTTCCCAGAAACAACCGTCGCAGGCGAACCCATCACAACCTACGCCTCGAGTTCTACGGGGGCCACTGCCTACCGTCAACTCGCCAGGGAGGTACTCGCACCATGACCCGTCGAGCCAGTCTGCCCGGTGCAGACGAACTGTTCCGTCGAACTTCCGATGTCGAGCCTGAGCCCGCTAGCACCGGTGGTTCCGGCGAGCTAGCTACGGCGGTGGCAACCCCATCGTCGGGGGAGCCTGTGCAGCGCGTGACGAGTTCCCCAGCGTTGGTCGCCGCAGCCGCTCCGACCGCCACGATTGAGGGGTCAATGAATGGCGAGACCACTGACGTCACACATGTGCGTCCGGCGGCTCGTCGACGTACCCGAAACGCGGGGGATCGTCGACCGACCGGTCGTGAACGTCACGAGGAAAAGATCACCGTGTACGTGTCGCCGGAGGAACTCGTCGACCTCGAACAGGCGAAACTGATTCTTCGTGCCCAGCATGGTCTGGCCGTCGACCGGGGTCGCATCGTGCGCGAGGCGTTGGCAATGTTGATAGCAGACCTCGAGACGAAGGGCGATGACAGCATTTTGGTTCGTCGCCTCCGCGGTTTGTAGTAAATCCGTCCCTAAGTAGGTGTTGCCCACTTCTGGAATATCACCGCAGATCACAGCCTTGTACTTGTTGACATAGTCTTAAACATATAGAGCTATTTATCGATATTTAAGCGTGTCGAAGGCACCCTACGCGCCGGCGGCGGCCCGCGGCGGGTACGTTCTCGGACGTGATGGACGTTGTTGAAACTGACACAACGGCCCCTGACGGCTCTTACGCGGCCTCAGCGGCCGTAGATGGGCCGTCCCCGGAAATCACCTCGGATGCCGGCGCTGCGGCCTTCTCGGTGCGTCTAGACGAGTTTGAGGGGCCGTTTGATCTGCTTCTGAGCTTGATCGCGAAGCACAAACTCGATGTGACGGTTCTTGCTCTCCACACCGTGATCGATGACTTCATGTCGCACATCCGAAGCCGCGGCCCTGAATGGGATCTCGACGAGGCATCGGGGTTCTTGGTTATTGCCGCCACCCTTCTGGACCTCAAGGCCGCGCGACTGCTGCCCTCCGGTGAGGTCGAGGACGAGGAAGATCTGGCGCTGCTCGAAGCACGCGATGTGCTGTTCGCACGGTTGCTGCAGTACCGGGCGTACAAGGAAGTTTCAGTTTTGCTGGGGCAGCTTCTACGGGTTGGCTCGCGCAGCCGCCCGCGAACTGCTGGCCTTGACCCCAACTTCGCAGGCTTGCTGCCTGAGGTTGTGATTGCCCAAGATCCTGAGCAGTTTGCGCAGCTCGCTGGAAGGGCGCTAGCGCCGAAACCCGTTGCTACCGTATCGATTTCACATGTGCACGCACCTCGCGTTTCAGTGCGTGAACAGGCTGCCGTCTTGGTTGAGAGGCTCCGTCGAACGTCGATGGCGACATTCCGCAGCTTGGTGGCCGATTGCGACACCACGTTGCTCGTGGTTGCTCGGTTCTTAGCGCTGCTGGAGCTGTATCGAGATGGCTCGGTCGCCTTCGATCAGGTAACTCCGCTAGGTGAACTGCACATCCGTTGGACGGGGCCAGCTCAAGGCGAGGTACCAGTAGCGGCCGAGGAGTACGACGGTGCGTTAATCGCAGACGTGGCTGCCGTGGACGAAGATGTTGCGGACGCAGATGTCGACGTGGCAGACGAAGGACCGATCGCTGCCTCCTACGAGGTTTCGGATGCGGAAGCGAACGTGACAGTGCACGATCAGGAGGACTTGTGAGCGAGCAAGAACTGAGCCAAACCGCCGATGACCAGGTGAAGACAGCTGAGGAAGCGGGTGAAGAAAACACCGTCGCCGCAATCGGAGAGCCGGATGCTGACTCGATAGACGAAACCGTTGTGGTGGAGGGTGAATCGACGGTCGTCGAATCGGCACCGGAGGCTGACGTAGACGCAGTGACGGCCGATAGCCAGATGGTCGGAGATGCCGCCGATCTCGACAGTGAACAGGCCGATGGAACTGACGAAACGGATGTCCTCGACGACGGATTAGGGGCCCCGACGCTGTCGTCCGCCTTGGAGGCGTTGCTCTTGGTTACCGAGCAGCCGATGCATGCTGCCGAATTGGCGGCTCTGGTGCGGTGTCCTGAATCGGATGTGGCAGAGGTGCTTGAACTCCTGGCCGCCGACTACACCGAGGCGGGTCGTGGTTTTGACTTGCGACATGTAGCTGGGGGATGGCGGTTCTACACGCGCGGCGATTGCGCGGAAGTTGTTGAACGCTTCGTCCGCGATGGCCAACAATCTCGGCTTTCGCAAGCCGCACTCGAGACCCTGGCGGTGATTGCGTACCGGCAGCCGGTTGCCCGGTCTCGGATTGCGGCTATCCGTGGCGTCAGTGTTGATGGCGTTATCCGCACGCTGACTAGTCGAGGGCTCATCGTGGAGTCAGGGCAGGAAGCAGGTACTGGAGCATTGCTTTACCAAACCACGGATCTGTTCTTGGATCGGCTTGGGATTGTGTCGCTGGACGAATTACCACCCGTCATGGACTACTTACCAAATCTAGATACGTTGGAAGACTTTCTAGACCAAACCTCAAGTTGACATCGAGACAATTATGACAAAAGAAACCATGAGCGAGTCAGAGGACGGAATACGTCTGCAAAAGGTGCTCGCACAGGCTGGTGTAGGCAGTCGTCGCGCATGTGAGGAGCTCATCGATGAGGGCCGGGTCGAGGTCGACGGCACGATTGTTCTGGAACAAGGACTTCGGGTTGATCCCAAGCGGCAGGTGATCAAGGTTGACGGAATGCGCATTCCGACGGCGCCGGGACATGTAGTACTCGCGTTGAATAAGCCTCGAGGTGTGCACTCAACGATGACCGATGAGAGGGGTCGGCCCTGTGTGGGGGATTACCTCAAGGGCCGGCGAGAGCGGCTTTTCCACGTGGGTCGTCTCGATGCCGACACCGAAGGCCTGCTCCTGCTGACCAATGATGGCGATCTCGCTCAGCGCCTCGCACACCCCTCGTTTGGTGTGGACAAGACCTATCTTGCCCAGGTGAAGGGAACCATCGAGCGCGATATGGGTAAGCGGCTTCGCGAGGGTATCGAGCTCGAGGATGGCTTCGTGCGGGTTGATCGGTTCCGAATCGTCACCTCGGCGCCTGGTAGGGCGCTGGTTGAGGTGGTGCTTCATGAGGGCCGAAAGCACATCGTTCGACGACTGCTTGCCGCTGCCGGGCATCCGGTAGAGGGGCTCGTTCGGGTCAAGGTTGGCCCCATCGGGCTCGGGGATTTGCGGCCGGGGAAGGTGCGGACCTTGTCGATCCAAGAGGTCGGTGAACTGTACGGAGCCGTGGATCTTTAGTCCCTTGTCACCAAGTTGAGATGTCGACAAAGCCATCTGCCGGTTTTTTTAACTGCCCAGCCTAAAGTGTTTTTATCGACATAGAGGCTTTGTTAGGGTTATTTCAATCTGTCCATTTATCGACTTATATTCGTAAGCTGACGATTGCTGCGGGCAAGTTTTAGCGCATCGTGTGTAGCTTTATCGACAATCCCTGTCTCAGAGCGCGATTGTTCCCGCGTACGTATGACGACGTACAGCAAGTGGCTGCGCGGTCTCGCCAGGATGTGAGAAGACTTTGGTTTCTCCAGTGGCTCCGATGGCTGCAGAAGTTGTGTAGGCCGTTCTCTTTGACGAGGCCTGCCTCGCCGTAACAGACAGACCTTCCAGGGGGAGTCGCAGCCGGAACACCTTTCTCGTAGGCATGAAGCCTCTTAATGCTAAGACCCTATACAGATATGTCGATAAATTGATCAGTCGAGTAAGAAACGTAGCGAGAGGTCGGTGAGTCGCTCCCAGAAAATTCGCGACGATTCGCTAGCCTTAGGGGTCGCCGAGTTGAAGGGAGTTGCCGTGCCAGTTCGAGCCCTACGGGGTGCAACTCGTTTGGAGTTAGACGACGCTACCGAGATGACGGCGGCGGTCGAAGAGCTGGTCACCCAGATGCTCCAGCGCAACGGGCTGACCTCCGAGTCGCTAATCTCGATGATCTTCACCTCCACCCCGGATTTGGTCTGCATGTTCCCCGCGGCCGCTGCACGAGGGCTTGGCTTAGGTGACGTCCCCCTAATCTGCGCCCAAGAGATCGCCGTACCGGGAGCCCTAAGTCGGGTTGTGAGAGTGCTTGCGCATGTCGAACTGGATCTTGCCCGTGAACAGATCCAGCACGTGTACCTGCGCGGCGCCGAAGTGCTCCGCCAAGACTTGGCACAGTAAGCGTCTCCGATGACCAACGAACACGTGGAACGTGACCAATCAATCCTGATTATCGGGTCAGGATTGATTGGTACCTCGATCGGCTTGGCCATGACCCGGGCGGGGGAGAGGGTGTGGCTGCAGGACGCAGATGAGTCAGCGTTGAGCGTTGCCGTCGGCCGCGGAGCCGGTGAGCGCCTGCCATCAACGGGCGATTATGGTGATCCGAGTGTGGTTTTCGTGGCTGTTCCACCACTGAAGGCGGCCCAAGTCATAGCACATTCACTTAATTCATATGTGAATGCGACAGTTAGTGATGTTGTCAGCACAAAGTCTAAACTTATAGATGACGTACAGAGTTTAGGTGGCGATTTATCACGTTTTGTTCCTGGGCACCCTATGGCCGGCCGAGAATTGTCTGGTCCAGGAGCTGCCGGTGCGGATTTGTTTGCAGATCGCATCTGGGCCCTTACCCCGACGCCGGACACTGATTCCACGAGACTCCGCCAGATCGAAGAACTTGTGGCCCGACTTGGATCGACAGTGCTGGTGACCTCTGCGCATGCTCATGACCGTGCGGTCGCGTTGACGTCCCACACTCCCCAAGTAGTTGCATCACTAGTCGCGGCGGGCCTCGAGCCCCTCGATGACATCGGCGTGTCGCTCTCCGGGCAAGGCCTGCGCGATGTCACCAGATTGGCGGCGTCTGATGAACGCATGTGGTCTGAGATCTTGGCAAGCAACGCAGTGCCGGTCGCCGAATCGTTGACGGGGTTAATTGCGCGCTTGACGATCATTCGGAACGCGCTCTCGGCGGACCCTCCGGATCAGGAAACGCTCGCCGGCGGTCTTCGCGCCGGTGCCCAGGGCTACGCAAGGGTTCCCGGTAAGCACGGCTCGGCAGCAACGCGTTACGCGGTTGTTCCGGTGGTCGTTGCCGATCAGCCTGGGGAACTCGGCCGACTTTTTGCCGATATTGGCGCTGCGGGCGTGAACCTTGAAGACGTTCGGATTGAACACACGCAGGGCAGGCCAACAGGTATGGTCGAGCTCGAGGTTCAACCATCGTCATCAGACGTCCTATCAAGCAGTCTTCGTAAGGCTGGCTGGGATGTGCGCTAAGCGCTTGCGTGTAAGTCGCTGACCTGCGATATCGGTCACAAAGTCAGTATGTATATCCGTAGATAAGTCGACTTTGTCGGCACACGTAACCTGTTCCAGCGGGTGTCTTAGTAGCTTTGTCTATAAATAGGTTTTGTTCAGCGGTTATGCCTCATTGCAGTCATCGTCACGTGTGTGGCGTCAGTGCCCAACTCTCTATTCTTATGGTGAGGTGCAGGGACGGTAATCGATCGTCAGATACTCTTTGAAATCCCACGCGTGGGCATTGTGGTTATGCGGGCTGAACCTGTCGTGACTGGTCTGCAGATCGCTGGCGTACACGACATAAGGAGTGATGGTGAGCGCACGGGGCTTAAAGCCGATTGTGCTGGCCATCGATGGTCCAGCTAGCTCCGGCAAGTCATCGGTTGCTAAGGGTGTGGCAAAACTCCTCGACTTCGATTACGTCGATACCGGTGCGATGTATCGCGCTGTGACCTGGGCCGTACTCGAGGAGGGCGTGGATCTCACCGATGCAGCAAAAATTGGCCAATGTGCGCAGCAGGTAGCCCCGGAATTGACATGGTCCGCCGACCCGACGGCGCCGCGGATCTCCATCGGAGCCGTCGACATCACACATGCCATCCGTGAACCCAACGTCACCGCCGCGGTTTCTGCGGTCTCCGCTGTTCCAGCTACTCGGGCGGCGCTTGTGGCTCGCCAGCGAAACGCAGTCGAGGCGGCCCAGGCAGCCGGTCGGGGTGTGGTGATGGAGGGTCGCGATATCGGGACCGTGGTTTTGCCGTCGGCGGACGTTAAGGTGTGGCTGTACGCAGATCCCACAGTGCGTGCTGCGCGCCGCGTCGCGGAGGATCAATCGGCCGGACGAGCGAGCGCAGTGGGCGTAGAGGAAATGGCTGCCGACCTTGCCCGACGGGATGCGGCAGACTCGTCTCGAGCAGACTCTCCAACCCGTCAGGCGGATGACGCGGTTGGCCTTGACGCAACACACCTTGACCTCACCCAAGTAATCGACTCGGTCGTGGCTCTCATCGACGCGCAAAGCACTGAAACGAACCTCACATCAAAGGAGCAGTCATGACAGATCGACCCCAAGGGCCGAGCGCTCACGATGATGCGAGCAACGATGATGTCTCGCTCGAGTCCGTTTTCCTGTCCGAGGACGATGACGCGGCGTGGGATGGTGACAGCGTCATTGAGATTGTCGACTTCTCACAGTTTGAAGAGATTGATGACGATGACGAAGACGAGGCTGTCTGGGACGACGACGCGGAAACAGCCGAGCGTCTTCGTCAGTGGGGATTTGAGACATCAGACTTCAGCGGTGGTGATGAGCAAGAGCCCGAGTTCCTGCCATTGGTTGCCATCGTAGGACGTCCAAACGTTGGCAAGTCCACACTCGTCAATCGCATCATCGGTCGTCGTGAGGCTGTGGTTGAAGATGTTCCGGGGGTAACCCGGGATCGCGTTACGTATCAGGCGGAGTGGGCTGGTCGTCGTTTCCTGCTTATGGACACAGGTGGCTGGGAACGTGAGCCGCAGGGGATGGCCGCACAGGTAACGGCGCAAGCGGAGCGAGCGATGCACGAGGCGGACGTGATCGCTTTTGTCCTCGATGCCACTGTTGGCGCGACGAATGCTGACGAGGATGTCGTTAAGGTTCTCCGGCGCGCTAAGAAGCCGGTGATCTTGGTGGCGAACAAGGTTGACGACAATCGCACTGATGCCGACGCGGCGATGTTGTGGTCGCTCGGTCTCGGTGAGCCGTATGCCGTTTCCTCGTTACATGGCCGGGGATCCGGTGACTTGCTCGACGTCATTGTCGCTGCGCTGCCTGAAGAAGGTACGGGGCGTAACACCGAGACTGGGCCACGACGGGTTGCACTCTTGGGCAAGCCGAACGTTGGTAAATCGAGTTTGCTGAACAAACTGGCTGGCGAAAATCGTGTCGTAGTTGATGCGGTAGCTGGCACCACGGTTGATCCAGTGGACGAACTGATCGAGATCGCTGGAACCGAGTGGCGATTCGTTGACACCGCGGGTATCCGCAAGCGCGTGAATGAGGCCAGCGGACATGAATATTACGCGTCTCTGCGGACGAAGTCGGCGTTGGAGAAGGCTGAAGTTGCGGTCGTACTGCTGGAAGCACAGGAACCGCTGGCGGAGCAAGACACCCGAATTCTGTCCCTGGTTGTTGACGCTGGACGAGCCTTGATTCTGGCGTTCAACAAGTGGGATCTGATTGATGAGGAGCGCCAGCGCTACCTCGAGCGCGAGATTGAGCGCGACCTCCATCAGGTTTCGTGGGCGCCACGGGTAAACGTGAGTGCGCGCACCGGTCGGCACATGGAAAAGCTAGTTCCGGCGCTGAACCTCGCGCTGAGTAACTGGGATAGACGCATTCCGACGTCGAAGCTGAATGCGTTCGTGGCTGAATTGGTTGCCTCGCATCCGCACCCGCTGCGCGGCGGCCGCCAGCCGCGCATTCTCTTTGCAACTCAAGCCGCAACGCGCCCGCCGACGTTTGTTCTTTTCACTACCGGATTCCTTGAGGCGGGCTATCGGCGATTCATCGAACGTCGTCTGCGCGAGGAGTTTGGCTTTGACGGGACTCCGATCCGGATTAACCTGCGGGTGAGGCAGAAGCGCATGAAGAAGTCCTGATCCGTCCATCGTTTGGGGTTAACTCGGGCGTCCGATGATCAAACCGATGATCCGACGTCGTCGCATCGGCGCGCGCACTTGCCCTTGTGTCGTCCACGTCAGAGGATGCGATCCATGGCCACACGCACACCGAAGAAGAAGCAACAGCCCATTGCCCCTTACATGGCGGTTGGCTTGTCTACCGTCGTTCATGGGATTGGGTCTCGCAAGGACATCGATCGCAATCTAGACATCATTGAAGATGCGATTCATGCGGCCGTGTCGATCATCGGCATCAATATGCCGGTACGGATGATCGCCCTTGCCGAAGGTGCGTTGACAGGCTTCACTGACGAAATTTTCGACATTCCGCACGTCGTAGCGGCGCGAGAACTATTTATTGATCTGCCGGGGCCCGAGACGGAGCGGTTGGCAGGACTCGCGAAGCTCTACAACACCTACATCGTCGTGCAGTGCAAGGCTCGTTGGCCTGAGGTGATGCCCGACCGCTTCT
This sequence comes from uncultured bacterium, assembly GCA_903826575.1. Taxonomy (GTDB): domain Bacteria; phylum Actinomycetota; class Actinomycetes; order S36-B12; family CAIYMF01; genus Longivirga. The sequence goes on along the minus strand of CAIKEU010000100.1, from coordinate 2,377 downwards.
TCAATATGTTGTTCGTGATTTCTCCCCAAGGCGAGATCGTTCACAAGGCACCCAAGAACCATCTGTGGTGTCGCGAGCGCTCCTGTACACCGCACGATATTTACGACCGTTGGGTCGAGCTGTTTGGCGACGGCATCGAGTCGTTCTATCCCGTGTTGCGCACCGACGACATCGGTAACATCGGAACGATCTGCTGTTCGGATGGTGAGTATCCGGAGGCTGTTCGCGCGTTGGCCTTCAACGGTGCTGAGGTGATTTACCGTCCGTCAGAAGCGGTTCCGATGACGCAACTTGGCCCCGATGCCGGTGGCACGTGGTTGCTGCAGAACAGGGCACATGCTCACTTCAACAACGTCTACATGGTGTGCCCGAACGTTGGGCCGGTATACGTGCATCCGAAGATGGAGCATCCGTACGACATCGGTGGTGGCAACGGACATGTCGTTGATTACCAAGGCAATGTGCTCGGACTTGCTCGCGGCGGCGCAAACTCGTTCACCGCGGGAATCATTGATATCGAAGCTCTTCGGCAGTTCCGCGCGATGAACCTGAACTCCAACTGGATGAAGGATCTACGCACTGAACTGTTCCGCGATATGTACTCGCAGTCGATCCACCCACCGAACCTATGGCTCAATGACGACCCGAAGCAGCACGCCGAAGTCGATGAGGTGTATCGCTCAAACATTCGTCGCCTTCAAGAGCGCGGCAGCTGGACACCACCCGCCACTGCCCACGAGGGGGCCCGCTACTTCGCGCCGTCGCCGGATCCGTCCGATGCGGATTGGAACAACATCAAGACGATGTGGGAAGACTGAGTCACTCGACGATGTCGGCGACTTCTCCGGCAGTTGCGATCCACACGTCTGAGTGGGACTTCACCCAGACAAGAAATTCTTCGAGCATGAGCAATCGACCGGGGCGGCCGATGATTTGAGGATGCATCGTCAGCATGAACAGGCCCCCCATCGCTCTGACGCCCGCGAACTCTTCAGCCCACAACGCTCGTACCTCAGCTGCGGTGCGAATGGTCTTGTTCCACGACGCACCGTCGAACCAAAAATGCGGAGCATCGTCCAATGTCCAATGGACCGGTAGTTCAACGATGCCTTGTTTTGGGTGTCGATACGGCTTGATGTCGTCCATGAGGTTCGACGAGTAAGTGAAGCCATGCTTGACAAGCAGGTCGAGCGTGTACGGGCTGAAATCCCAAGCGGGTGAACGGTAGCCGCGCACGTTGGCACCCAGCGAATTGAGGATCTCGAGACCCTTAACGAGTTCCGCCTCCTCGGCCACGGCGCCGAGTTCTGTGGGGGAGGTGTGGGTGTAACCATGATGACCGACCTCATGGCCGGCGGCGATGATCTGCTGAACCTGCGCTGTGTGACGCTCCGCGACGCGACCAGGGATGAAAAACGATGCCGTGATGTCGAGCCCTTCCAGCATGGCCAGGATCGCTGGGACCGCCACCTTTGCGCCGTAGGTGCCCTGGCTTAGCGTCCCCGGACGTTCAGCATTCTCGGGATTTTCTCCGATCCAGACCTCTTCGGCGTCGAAGTCAAAACTGATTACGGCTGCGCACTTCTTGGATTCTGGCCACATAGGTAACTTCCTTGCCGGTTGCTGACCGCATGGTCGTTGTGTCGTCCTACGGGCAGGTTATAGCGTCAGGGTCGACCCTGGTGCGAAACGTCGAGTGCAATTGCAGGCGCGGCGACAGTCACTCTTGGCGTCGGTTTCAACGATCGAGGATGTCTACGGTAACCTGCTCACGCTACTTGCGCGGAAAAGCGCAGGTGGTGCTCGTGGCGGGCTGTAGCGCAGCTTGGTAGCGCACTTGACTGGGGGTCAAGGGGTCGCAGGTTCAAATCCTGTCAGCCCGACGCTGAAAGGCCTACTGTCGCAAGAGATTGCGGCGGTAGGCCTTTTTCATGGATCGGCTTCGGGCCAATCCTTGGGCCAATTGCCCGCGTTTTGACGCGTTGAACGCTACATCAAACGACACTGTTGTGGTTCTGGCTGTGGACCCCAGGGACAAACGAATAGCCCCGACCCTCGTAGGAGAGTCGGGGCTATGTCGTTTGTTCTTAGAACGCTGGTGCGACGAGTCCCCACGCGCCAGTCCCACCCGTATCGAGTCCACCGATCTTGCCGATGGATGCGGGGAACCGGCCCGCTGTGAACGCGCAGTACTCGTACGCGATGTACGTTGACTGCAAGTTGCTCGCGTTCGTCTGGTCGAACCGGATCGCTGTCACACCCGGTCCCTGTTGAGATTCCCATAACAAGAGTTGCCGCGAGTCGAGAACCCAGACGAGATCCTCCGAGTTCGTCCCCACACTCGTTGGGACGGCCGCTGACGTGAATACGGGTAATC
>CAIKEU010000099.1 GCA_903826575.1 uncultured bacterium | reverse complement strand
GAGAGTGAAGAAGATGCAGTGACGTGGGCCCGTCGAAATATCGATGCGCTGCACGATCAACTTGTCGCCGTGAATTCTCAGGTCGTACTTCATCATGCTGATGCCACGACGGTGCATGAACATCTACTCGCCAATCTCAATGGTCGCGTTGATGTTGTCGTGACGAATCCTCCGTACATCCCGCAAGCGGCCGTCCCGCGTGACCCTGAAGTGCGTGATTACGATCCACCTTCAGCGCTCTACGGTGGCGCAGATGGGCTCGAGATCGTGCGCGGTCTGGCGCAAACGGCGCTGTCCCTGCTTCGACCCGGTGGAGTTCTCGTCGTCGAGCACAGCGATCAGCAAGGTGAGTCGGGCGCCGAACTTGGCGTCCCACATGTACTTCGGGCAGCGGGCTTTGACGATGTTGAGGACCACGTTGACCTGGCTGGACGAGATCGCGTGACGACGGCTCGTCGACCGTAATTTTGCCCCGCAACGGCCGCGACAAACTGCCGATTGCGGTTTGGTACGGCAGGATCGTGCTGTGACCCTAACGTTTTATATGGATAACCCGGTCGACCGGATCCGTGGCATCTCAGCGGCTGCGACGGCGGTAACTCGTGGCGATCTCGTCGTCCTGCCCACCGACACCGTATATGGGATTGGCTGTGATGCCTTCTCACCCAAGGCGGTTACCGAACTGCTGGCCGCAAAGGGCCGTGGTCGCGATATGCCCGTTCCGGTGCTCGTGGGAAATCCCAATGTCGTGGACGGGCTTGCTTATGACCTCACTCAGACAGCGAGAGATCTGATCGAAGGATTCTGGCCAGGTGCGTTGACCGTGGTGGTGAAGGCCCAGCACTCCCTTGCTTGGGATCTAGGCGATGTGGATGGCACTGTGGCTATTCGAATGCCACTGCACCCGGTAGCGATCGAGCTACTGCGAAGTACTGGACCCATGGCCGTCAGCAGTGCGAATCGTTCTGGATCTGCACCTGCCACCACAGCAGAGGAGGCACTCGAACAGCTAGGGGAGTCTGTTTCGATCTATCTCGAAGCTGGTACCTGCGGCGAGCCAGTTCCCAGCACCATCGTTGATGTGACGGGAGCGGTGCCGCGGGTGGTTCGACTGGGTGCCATCGATCTCGAAACGCTACGCACTGTCTGTCCGGACATCCTTTCCGACTAGGCTGCCTGCATGACGACGCCGACACCTGCTTGGGGCCCGGACTTTTCCGCCCTCCAGGCTATTGATCCAGACATCGCTCGCATCCTTCTGGCCGAGCGTGACCGCCTCAATGCAGGCCTGCAATTGATCGCTAGTGAGAACTTCACCTCGCCGGCAGTTCTTGCAGCACTTGGATCGACCTTGTCCAATAAGTACGCCGAGGGCTACCCAGGTCGCCGTTACTACGGTGGCTGCGAGGTCGTCGACGAGGCTGAGACCTTGGCGATCGACCGGGCCAAGGAGCTGTTCGGTGCAGATCACGCGAACGTCCAGCCGCATAGCGGTGCCAGTGCCAACATCGCGGCCTACGGTGCGTTCTGCAAGCCCGGTGACACTGTTCTGGCGATGGCACTTCCCCATGGTGGTCACCTGACACATGGTGCGGGAGTTTCATTCAGCGGTAAGTGGTTCAACGCTGTGCACTACGGCGTAAGCCAGGCCACCGAAGACATTGACTACGACCAGATGCGCGATCTTGCCCGCGAACACCGTCCGAAGATGATCATCTGCGGTGGGTCTGCCATTCCGAGGTTGATCGACTTCGCTGCGTTCCGTGAGGTCGCCGATGAGGTTGGTGCGATCTTGATGGTTGATGCCGCCCACTTCATCGGACTCGTTGCCGGTAAGGCGATTCCGAGCCCGGTGCCGTACGCCGATGTCGTCACGTTCACCACGCACAAGGTCCTTCGCGGGCCACGCGGTGGGATGCTCGTCTGTAAGGCAGAGCATGCGGCGGCCTTGGATAAGGCCGTATTCCCGATGATGCAGGGCGGTCCGCTCATGCATGGCGTGGCGGCGAAGGCAGTTGCGCTGAAGGAGTGCGCAACTCCCGAATACCAGGCGTACACCCGTCAGGTGATCGCGAACTCGATCGCGCTGACCGATGCATTGGCCGAGCAAGGGATGCGTCCTGTTTCAGGCGGGACCGACACTCACCTGTCGTTGCTAGACCTACAGGGGATCGGCGTCACTGGCGCGGAGGCCGAGGCACGTGCTGGCGCGGCCCGCATCGTTCTCAACAAGAATGCTATTCCCTACGATCCGCAGCCACCGAGCATTGCCTCCGGCATTCGCGTCGGTACTCCTTCGACCACCACGCAGGGAATGGATGAGGCCGACATGCGCCTGATCGCCTCCCTGATTGCGCGAGCGGTCAAGGACACCGATGGTTCGGATATCGCGCAGGTGGCCGAAGAAGTCTCAACATTGGTGGCTAGTAAGCCCGCTTATGCCTCATAGAGAGAATTTCGTAGGAGACTAGATACGTGCGCGAATACCTCCTGTGCTTGGTCATCGCTGCTGCGGTGACGTACCTGACGACTCCGGTCGCTCGGGCACTGGCGATGCGCTGGGGCGCAATGGCTGAGGTCCGCGACCGGGATGTCCATGATGAGCCGACACCGCGCATGGGTGGATTGGCTATGGCCGCTGGACTGATTGCCGCGATGGCAGTCGCACGCGAACTACCACTCATGAGTACGGTCTTCCACGGCTCGTCCGAACCCAAAGCTCTCCTGATGGGTGCCGGCATCCTCGTGGCACTTGGCATGATTGACGATAAGTGGGGCCTTGATGCTCCGACGAAGTTTGTCGGACAGGCATTCGCAGCGGCTGTGATGGCCATGCAGGGGATCGCCATTGTCTGGCTGCCCATTGGCGGCACATTCGTTCTAGATCCCGTCACTTCCGTCCTGCTGACGGTTCTCGTGGTCGTTGTGGCCGTGAACGCCATCAATTTCATCGATGGCTTGGATGGTTTGGCCGCCGGAATCGTCGGGATTGGTTCGCTGGCGTTCTTCACGTACTCGTATCTGCTGTCGTACGAGTACGGGTTCACACGAGCGACGTTGGCGGCCCTCACCTCGGCGATCCTGGCTGGTATGTGCGCCGGATTCCTGCCGCACAACCTGAATCCGGCTCGGATCTTCATGGGGGATACCGGCTCGATGCTGATCGGTCTGCTGCTGGCCACCTCGGTGATCACGCTGGTGGGTCAGCTCGATCCCAATGTCATCCCAGGCCCGTCCTTCGTACCCGCGCTTCTCCCGATCCTTCTGCCCGCCGCCGTTTTGGCGGTGCCGATGGCCGATCTGCTCTTGGCGATCATCCGACGTACCAGGGCTGGCCGAAGCCCGTTCACGCCGGATAAGCAGCACCTGCACCACCGACTCCTCGAACTCGGCCACAGCCAACGGCGCGCAGTCTGGCTCATGTACGCATGGACCGGACTGCTGGCATTTAGCGCGGTCAGCCTTGCCTTTGTACCGCCGGGAGTGGCGGCCCTGTGGTTTGCCTGCGGTTTCCTGGCTCTGGTCTTGGCAGTGCGCTGGCCGAAGTTGCAGGCGGCTCGCCAGTAGGTGCTTGCGGGTCTTCCGATGTACCTCGTGGCTGGCACATCACCCACCCGGCCATGGGCCGATTACCGTTCTGAGGCCTGATTTTCTTGGATCTTGCGACCGCCGACCACTGGCATCGACCCGGTGCCTTGGCGTGTATGATCCGGTATCAAACGTCACCTTCGGCAATTTCTGGGGCAGTCCATGACTGAGCAGGAACCAACGCCGGATGAGCCGACTCCCGTGAAGGAACTACCCGGAGCCCTAGCCTTTGTGGGGATGGGTACGACCATCGCGGGATCGGTCGGATTAGGTGTCGGATTGGGATTATGGGCAGATTCACATTGGGGCAGTGCCCCGTGGGGATTGGTCATTGGTGTCGTGATTGGATCGGCTCTAGCAGTTGCCGCTGTGGCCGGCCAGGTTCGTCGCTACCTGTGAACGACATGGTTCGAGACGCACCAAGTTCTGTCGGAAAGTTTGGTCCGAGATTCATCCGCATGAGCCGCGCACAGGCTCATAACTGAAGGGGTAGAGATCACCGTGGCTTTCTCCGACCTTCAGGCCGGCACTCTCGAAAAGATCTTACGCCCCACGGTATTTGCCGCGATCGGCATCGGTGTTGTCGCCGCCTTGATCGCCTGGTGGCTCGGTGCACCGCTGGCAAGTTACGGAATCGCATTCGGTGTTGGGGTTGCGATTTTGAATGTTCGGATTCTCGGTAGCGGAGTCATGAAGGCTCAAACCGACGAGCCCGACGGCAAGCAAATCAAGGGACTTCTCCGCAACAGTTCGGCGATGCGGTTGGTGCTGATCACTGCCATTGTGATTGGGTTAGTGCTCTGGATGCCCCCTCTTGGTATTGGTGCCATGGTTGGGCTGGTAATTTTTCAGATTGCATTCGTAGTAAATGCGGGACGAGCGGTGGTTTCGTCACGCGCACTGCTTACTGATTCGGGTCCGACGTCCGCGTCCGGTACCGTGTCAGCGCCAGAAGAGACCGGGTGAGAGGTAGCCAGTGAACTTCCTGACCAGCGCATTGCTCGCCGACTCAACTATTGACGTCGGCGGTCACGCGGTTCAGATCGAGGTCTTCGGTATGAAGATCAACATGGACATCGTGTGGGCGACTCTATTCGCCGCCGCGGTCGTCCTTGGTTTTGGCTTCATTGCTCGTAACCGCGTCACCTCTGGCGTACCTGGCAAACTCCAGCTGATCTGGGAAATGCTTGTCGAACAGATCGGTGGGATTGCTGAGTCAGCAATCGGCCCGGAGGCCAAGAAGTTCGTCCCACTCGCAGTGGGTCTCTTCACGTTCATTTTGACGTGTAACTGGATGGAATTGATTCCGAGCGGTCACAATCCTGAGTGGCTCCCGGCGCCAACGGCGGACGTTAATCTTCCGCTGGCCATGGCCGTCACGGTGATCTTCCTGGTGCACTACAACTCGATTAAGGCGCGTGGAGTTGGTGGCTACTTCAAGCACTATCTCACTCCGTACCCGGTGATGCTGCCGATCAACATCATCGAAGAGGTCACCAAGCCGATTACGCTCACTTTCCGACTCTTCGGAAACATCTTCGCCAGTGTGCTGATGGTCTCGGTTCTGACCGCGCTGCTGCCACTGTGGGCCGTCCCGATCGGCGAGTTGATCTGGAAGCCATTCGCGATGTTCATCGGCGGTATTCAGGCCTTCATCTTCACGCTTTTGACTCTCATCTACCTCGGTATCGGAATGTCAACCGAGGAACACTAAGATCTACCGACACCCCGGTTCGTCGAGGTGTCGGATGTACGGCACGACAGCTCAAACTGAACGAACTGCACGGAATTATCAGCACGATCACCTAAGCAACAGCAGTCAATGCACGAACCGAACAGTGGAGGAAGACATGGCAGACCCAGGGCTCGATAGCGCGATCCGTATCGCGGGCGCCCTCATCGGTGGCGGATTGGCGCTTGCCGGTGGTGCTGCAGGCGCAGCTATCGGTGACGGTCTCGTCGGTAGCTCGACGATTCAGGCAATTGCTCGTCAGCCAGAGATCGAGAGCAAGGCACGTCAGTACTTCTTCCTGACCGTTGGTCTGGTTGAAGCTGCGTACTTCATCAACCTGCTCTTCATGGTCGTTTTCGTTTACGTCTTCTCTGCAAAGTAGAACCTTGGCTTACGCCAGTCCCGGACTGGCATTTGAGAGCACGACGTAGTTGGAACCGAACTGGAGAGCGTTGAAGTGGGAAACATAGCTGAGGACATTTTCCTCCTGCCGAACGGCACATTCTTTGTCGAGTTGGCAGTGTTCCTTTTCATCGTCTTTGCATTGATGAAGTGGATTCTTCCACCCATCAATAAGGCGTTGGAGGACAGGCAGAACCAGATCCGCACCTCACTTGAGGCTGCGGATGTGGCGGCTGCCGACGCTGCTGCTGCCGACGCTGAGCGCCGTGCTGCACTCGAAGAAGGTCGACGTCAGGCAAGTGAACTCATTGCCACTGCGCAGGCCGATCGTGCCTCCATCGTTGATGGTGCACGTAAGGAAGCGACCGATGCTGCTGCGGCAGTGACGGCGCGAGCAGAGGCATCGTTGAGCGCCGAGCGCGCCTCGACGTTGGCTTCACTTCGTCGTGAGGTTGGCACCCTTGCCATCACGCTTGCAGGCAAGGTGGTTGGTGAGTCGCTAGCCGATGACGAGCGTGCTCGTGCAACGGTCGACCGCTTCATCGCTGATCTCGAAGCACAGGCGAACGGAGCGTCGAACTGATGCTCGGCTCATCGCGTCAATCCCTCTCGGCGTTGCAGGCATCCGTTGATGCCCGTCGCGACGAGCCGGGCTTTGATGCTGTGTCTCCTGACTTGCTTGCCGTGGCTGGTGTTCTGGGCGGCGAGAAGTCGCTCAGCGTGGCCCTGGCTGACGCTGGTCAGGCAGCGCCGGTACGTACGGGAATCGTGGAGTCACTCTTCGCTTCGCGGATCAATCCGGTGTCACTGGCCATTCTCAAGGACGTCGTGTTGGCACGGTGGTCTAGTGAGCTGGACCTTGTTGAGGCAGTGGAATCAACGGGTGCACAGGCTGCGTTCATCGAGGCTGAGAAGCAGGGTGTTCTGGATCGAGTCGAGGATGAGCTCTTCACCTTCGGTCGCGCCGTAGATGAGTCAGCGGAGCTTCAAATGACGCTCACTGACCCGTCACTGGGTGCGGATCGCAAGGGCGCGATTGTTCGCGACATCGTTGGTCCGACGGCGAGCCCCATCACGACGGAACTTCTCACGTACTTGGCCGGCAACCTTTACGGTCGACGACCCGCCTCGGCCGTTGAGAATCTGGGCCGCATCGCCAGTGAGCAGCGCAGTCAGGTTCTGGCTGAGGTGCGCACGGTGATCGCGCTCACTGATGAGCAAAAGTCACGGCTCACTGCGGCACTGAGCACGCTGCAGAACCGCCAGGTTCGCCTCAACGTCGTCATCGACCCTGAGGTACTGGGTGGGATTGTCGTGCGGATCGGTGACGATGTCATCGATGGAAGTGTGGCCGCACGTCTTGAACAAGCTCGCCGCGCTGTCACGGTCTGACCGTAAAGCGCTCTGAACGACCGAACGCACTGCACGAACTGATTCCCTGAAAGAACTGCACGATCTGAGTGAATTGAACGAGCACGACCTGTACATAGCAAAGACTTGACCAGATTTGATGGCGTCAACAACGGCGCGAGGAAGAGAGCAGGACACCATGACGGAGCTAACGATCCGGCCGGAGGACATCCGCGACGCGATCGAGCGGAACGTCGAGTCGTATGCACCCGAGACAACCCGTGAGGTTGTTGGGCGCGTTGTCGAGACCGGTGACGGAATTGCGCGCGTAGAGGGTCTGCACTCGGCGATGACCAACGAGTTGCTCGAATTCGAGGGCGGATTGCTGGGTCTGGCGCTCAACCTAGATGTACGCGAGATCGGTGTCGTTCTCCTGGGAGACGGCTCGAAGATCGAGGAAGGTCAGTCGGTCAAGCGCACCGGCGAGATCCTTTCGGTACCGGTTGGCGATGGCTACCTCGGCCGGGTCGTTGACCCGCTGGGTAATCCCATCGACGGCCTGGGCGCGATCGTCCCCGAGGCACGCCGCGTCCTTGAACTTCAGGCACCATCGGTTGTTCAGCGTCAGCCCGTTAAGGAGCCGATGCTCACCGGTATCAAGGCCATCGACGCCATGACGGCTATCGGTCGCGGTCAGCGCCAGCTGATCATTGGTGACCGTCAGACCGGTAAGACGGCCGTGGCCATTGACACGATCATCAACCAGAAGCAGAACTGGGAGTCAGGCGATCCCAAGAAGCAGGTCAAGTGCATCTACGTCGCGATCGGTCAGAAGGGTTCCACGATCGCTGCGGTCAAGGGCGCCCTTGAGGATTACGGCGCAATGGCCTACACAACCATCGTTGCTGCTCCTGCTTCAGACCCCGCAGGCTTCAAGTACCTCGCCCCGTACACCGGCTCGGCCATTGGCCAGCACTGGATGTACCAGGGCCAGCACGTTCTGATCATCTTTGATGACCTGAGCAAGCAGGCCGAGGCCTACCGTGCAGTTTCGCTGCTGCTGCGTCGTCCGCCGGGCCGCGAGGCTTACCCCGGTGACGTCTTCTACTTGCACTCACGTCTTCTCGAGCGTTGTGCAAAGCTCTCTGATGAGCTTGGTGCTGGTTCGATGACGGGTCTGCCCATCATCGAGACGAAGGCCAACGACGTGTCGGCGTACATCCCGACCAACGTTATTTCGATCACCGATGGTCAGTGCTTCCTTGAGTCTGACCTTTTCAACTCGGGTGTTCGCCCAGCTATCAACGTGGGTGTTTCAGTTTCCCGCGTTGGTGGTTCGGCACAGCCCAAGGCCATGAAGAAGGTCGCTGGTCGCCTCCGTCTTGACCTGGCTCAGTTCCGTGAGCTTGAGGCCTTCGCCGCATTCGGTTCAGACCTCGATGCTGCTTCCAAGGCTCAGCTTGAGCGTGGATCGCGTCTTGTTGAGCTACTCAAGCAGGCTCAGTACCAGCCGTTCCCGATGGAAGAGGAAGTCATCTCCGTGTGGTGCGGTACCACCGGCAAGATGGATGACGTCCCGCTGGAAGATATCCGTCGTTTCGAGCGTGAATTCCTCGACTACCTCAAGCGCGATCACGTAGGTGTCATCGAGAGCATCCGCAGCAGTGCGGATCTGTCCGACGACAGTGTGCGTCTTCTCGATGGTGCAGTTGCAACGTTCAAGCGCAGCTTCATTACCAGCGCAGGTCACTCGCTGGTGAACGAAGCTGAGGTAGCTGCGCTGGCCGAAGAAGAGGTCGAGCACGCCGCGATTACCCGGGTCAAGGGCTGAGGTTCGCTGACACATGGGTTCCCAGCTCAGGGTCTTCCGACGACGGATCAAGTCCGTCCAGGCGACCAAGAAGATCACGAAGGCGATGGAGCTGATTGCTTCCTCGCGCATCGTGAAGGCTCAGCAGCGTGTTGACGCTGCGAGTCCTTACACGCGTGAACTGATCCGAGCGATCTCAGCGGCTGCCTCGACGCACACTGGTAATCACCCGCTGCTTGACACCAACGTGGTCGATCGCAAGCGCGCGGCCGTATTGGTCATTACCTCGGACCGTGGTCTTGCTGGCGGCTACTCGTCATCTGCGATCAAGGAAGCTGAGCAGTTATCTGTTCTGCTCTCGTCGCAGGGTCTTGAGATCGTGCCGTTCCTTGTTGGCCGCAAGGCTGTTGGTTACTACAAGTTCCGAGGGCGCGCGATTCGCGCCTCATGGACTGGGTTCACCGACCAGCCGCAGGTTGAGAATGCCAAGGAGATCGCGGCTTCACTCATCGAGGCGTTCCATCAGCCATTGAACGAAGGTGGTGTCGACGAGATCCATATCGTTTACACGAACTTCGAATCGATGGTTACCCAAAAGCCAGTGGTTCGTCGCATTCTTCCCCTCGAAGTCCAGGAGAAGACCGCCGCTGAGGCAACGGCAGCAGGCCAAGGCCCGTTCCCGCTGTACTCATTCGAACCATCGGCGAAGGCAGTTCTCGATGCACTTCTTCCTAAGTACGTCGAGAATCTTGTCTACACATCACTGCTGCTTTCAGCAGCCTCAGAACATGCAGCTCGTCGTCGGGCTATGAAGGCCGCGACGGACAATGCAGAAGATCTGATCAAGAACCTGTCACGACAGGCAAACCAGGCCCGCCAGGCCGAGATTACCCAAGAAATCAGCGAGATCGTCGGTGGCGCCGACGCACTCTCCGCATCCGCATAGGAGTCGAGGAATACCATGACTGCAACGACGCAAACTTCGGTTGGTCGCGTAGCTCGAGTGACCGGACCGGTCGTCGACGTGGAGTTCCCCGTCGAAGCAATGCCTGCGCTCTACAACGCACTGCATGTAGACGTGGACTTCGGCGGTGAGGGTGGCCAGCGCACGCTGACCCTCGAGGTCGCTCAGCACATTGGTGACAATGTGGTCCGCACCATCTCCATGCAGCCCACCGACGGTCTCACCCGTGGTGCTGCCGTTACGGACACCGGTGACGCGATCACCGTGCCCGTTGGCGACGTAACCCTTGGCCACGTGTGGAACACCCTCGGCAAGCCACTCGACGTGCCGGAGTCTTCACTCCAGATCACCGAGCGCCGCGGAATTCACGCACAGGCCCCCTCCTTCGATCAGCTCGAGTCCAAGACCGAGGTCTTCGTCACGGGTATCAAGGTCATCGACCTGCTCACCCCGTACGTCAAGGGTGGAAAGATTGGTCTGTTCGGTGGTGCCGGTGTCGGCAAGACCGTTCTGATCCAGGAGATGATCAACCGAGTCGCCGAGCAGTTCGGTGGTGTGTCAGTGTTCGCCGGTGTCGGTGAGCGTACCCGTGAAGGTAACGACCTCTTCGGTGAAATGACCGAGTCGGGCGTTATCAACAAGACCGCACTCGTGTTCGGTCAGATGGATGAGCCGCCGGGCACGCGTCTTCGCGTTGCACTGTCAGCGCTGACGATGGCCGAGTACTTCCGCGATGTTCAGAAGCAGGACGTTCTGCTCTTCATCGACAACATCTTCCGTTTCACCCAGGCTG
>CAIKEU010000098.1 GCA_903826575.1 uncultured bacterium | reverse complement strand
TCACCAGTTTCACCAGCCACCAACGGTGACAGCGTGACTCTTACCTCGACCGTCACGCCTTCGAGCGCGACTGGTTCTGTTCACTTCTTCGATGGCTCAACCGATCTCGGTGCAGCCACCTACAACAGCACCACTGGTGTTGCCACGCTAACGTCAATGTTCACGAATACGACATCCACTTGCGCCGGTGGCTCGGATGTTTCTCACAGCATCACCGCTGCTTTCACCCCGGTGGGTCTGTTCGGCTCGGGCACCTCGAGTGCGTCAAGCTTGACGGTTCAGCGCGTGCCGGCGATTTACCCTGCGACCGCGCTCACATTAAGCCAGGCAACTGTCACGCTCGGCTCGACGGATGTGCTGACGGCGACCGCTGTTGTCACGCCAACGAGCGCGGCTCCTGCCACGGGTACCGTGGCGTTCTACGTGGATGGGTCATCGTCCGCCAACGCGACAGGAACCCTCACCGCTGGCTCGACCGGTGCTGTCACGATCAACCTCTCGGGTCTGACTAGTTCATCCAGCCCAGGGACCGCGCACACGATCGTGGCTGCCTATGGCGGGCTCGGGTCGTTTTGCGCGTCATCAAGCAGCGCCGCGACGTTTAATGTAATCACCGGCCTAATAGGTGATCCTCAGAACATTCAGACGTCGATTGCGGCAGGAACCTTGGATCTCTCCACCGCCTTGACGATCAACACCCCGTTGCTGCTGCCGGCTCTGACCCTGAATTCCACCGCGGATGAGTACACGTCGTCTCTCAACATCACTGGCCTTTCGATGGCGGACACTCGTCCCGGAAACCTGCCTTATACGTTGTCCTTGATCTCTACGAACCTGAACAAGGTGGGTGTGGCGGCGCCCAATGCTAATCAATCGATTAGTGCGCAAAACGTCGGGTGGAATGTGACGTCTCTGGTCAGTACTAACGCCACCCCGAATACGTTCCTCGGATCGCAAACCCCGGGCACATCGACGGCGGGCCAAAACTTCACCGGCTTTAACAACCCATCTGCAGCCCATGTTCAGGTGACGGACCCAGGATCGCTCGGTCTTGGTGGATCTTCTCCACATCCGATTCTGCACGCCAACTCCGGTCTGGGTACGACGGTCGTCGCCGCGACTCTGACGATCAGGGCGCCAACGAACCTGCTTGATGGCACTTATGCGGGCACGGTGACGTTCTCAGTGTTGGGCAGTTAAAGGATCAACGGGGAGGGGTGGCCGTGAGTGATTGCCCGTCGTTCGTCATCTTTCGTTCATCTTTACTTTGGTTTATGGCCACAGATGGCTGGGTACGGTGAACCCGTGTTGAGGATAAGTAAGGTTCTGGCCGCAGCGGCTACCGTTTCGATCATTGTATTGACCGGATCGCCTGCGCTCGCAGCGTCAACAACCCCTTCTCCGGCTCCGTCTCCGAATCCAAGCGGTTCGGCGGCTACGGACGCCGCTGGCAAGCCCGTCGTCACTTTTGGCATCGGCCCGAGCAAGAATCATCAGGTCGATCGCCGCCCGAACTACAACATGTTGTCGCCCAAGGGTGGGCTGGTCTCTGACGAGGTTGCTGTCGTTAACCTCACGTACCAACCACTGACTCTGAACCTCTATGCAGCCGATGGCCTCAACGCCGATGACGGCTCGCTCACGTTGCAGCCCGGCTATGTGAAGCCGAAAGATGCAGCTGCCTGGGTCACCTTCGGCGGGCGTGGGTCTAAGGGTTACGTCAATTTGGCACCACGTGAAAAGGTCTACGTCCCATTTGTCGTGCACATTCCAAAGACCGCCTACGTAGGTGATCATTTGGCCGGCATCGTGGCGTCCCTCGTTTCAGAGGGAACGACGCCGGGTGAGCGCGGTACGAACGTCAAGCTCGAGCAGCGCGTTGGTATTCGCCTTGGAGTTCGAGTGGCTGGCGTTTTGACGCCGGGTCTCGAAGTTAAGGATCTCCAAGCTGCCTACGCGGGAACCGTGAACCCGTTCGGCAAGGGAAACGTCACCGTTACGTACACCGTCACCAATACCGGCAACGTGCGCCTTGGCGGTCAGCAAGAAGTGAGTGTGCATGGCCTTATCGGGCCGACAACTTCTGCCCCGAAGCTTGCTAACGTTCCGATGCTTCTGCCCGGTAACTCGGCGAAGGTATCTGTCACCGTTCCTGATGTAACGCCCGTTGGTTACATGACTGCCGATGTTTCGGTAAGCGGGCTCGCTGTAGCCGGTGATGCTGATCCAGCGTCAGAGGTAGCCAGCGCGTCGACGAACTTCTGGGCCATCGCATGGACGTTGCTTGCGGGTCTTCTCGGTCTAGCCGCGATCGGAGCAGCGTTCATACGTATGCGTCGCACGCCGACGTCGACCCCGGATGCTTCGAGCACTTCATCCAATCCCGATCTCGTATCGGCGGGGTCGGCTAACTCCACTCCAGGGACAGTTTGATGTTTGTACGTCGTGTTTTGGCAGTCCTAGCTCTTTGCCTGAGCGCGTTGACTTTCGTTGCGATACCAGCGCGCGCGGATTCGGTCTCGATTCCGTTCAACGACCGTAATGTCCTCGGATCGCTGACGTTTTGCGATAAGAACGACAAGGAAGTTACGTCGGGGTCCATCACTGATATTCCTTTCGTCTGGAAGTACATCTCTTCAGCACCGGCGCCCGAGGGCTATTACATGCCCCTTGGGAAGGCAGTGGCATTCGTGCTTCAGCCGCGCGAGGGGGTGGATCCCGGACTGTGGAATGGCAAGCAGATGACCGGTAGCGCGCGCTACTCGAACCCGAAGCATCCGGTCGTCCAAGCAACGTACGGCGACCTGCCGCTTATAGACTTTACGAGCATTGCGCCGCTGTGGCAGGGCCTCGCCCAGGTCCGCGTTTACTACACGAACATCAATATGCAGCCGTATCGCAAGACATACCCCGCCGCAATCATCAAGGTTGATGGCACCCACTGGACCTTGGTCCAAGGCGGCGGTGGCGATTGCGGCGCTGGCAAGGCTGTTTCTGGCGAAGTGAACATGCTCGGCCCGTCGCATCTTCCGTCCGCCTCGCCGACTTTCCATGGTGCGAATCCGAGCGTTACTCCGTCTGCGATCGTGGTGGGTGCGCCTACTCCGACGACGTCGACCACCCCTGCATCGGTGGCCAGTCCCACCGTGTCTGCTGGAAGTCAAGCGGCATCGAGTGACGCCGGCGCTGCGGGAAGTAACGTCGCGAGTTCGAGCGGGTCGAGTTCAGGCACCTCGTTGCCGCTAATCTTGGCCGCCGTGATCGGTCTTCCACTGATCGGCGGGCTCATCGGCGCGTACATCGTGCGACGCAACACCGCGGCTGCGGGGGCAGTCACAAATTCCAACCCAGGATCCCACTCGGGATCTTGATTTTTCGAGCACGGCTCGCGTGCCAAAAGGCCGCGGGGGGAATGAACGGGAAGGGGAAGTCGCGTGCGAGTTTCACGCCTAGTAGCCCTCGGTGCAGTTGGTGCCGCGGTAGCAAGTCTCATCAGTGTCAACCCAGCGAGTGCTGCTTACGTAAGCACGAGCCCACCCGCTTATGTTGGCGACACTGCCATTGATCCGGCCTCAAACGGCTCGATCACGTTGTACGACGCTTCGGGGACGCCCGTCACGTCGGGATCGCTTAAGGACCTTGGAGGTGCGATCTACGCGGCGACGTCGACAACTCCCCGCGTTGGAGCTATCAAGGCCATCCTTTCGATCGCCGCTCCCGATCACACAAAGGTCTCAACTTTGTGGGCTTCGCAGACTGTCTCTGGGTCGACAGTCTTCCCGGTTGCGACCCCCGGCGCACCTTCAGTGGTCACGAGTGCCACCGGCCCCACGGTCACGCTAAACGGAACCACCGATGGCAACATTTACTCGTTCCTCTCCGTGGCGGTCTTGGATCACACCGCTGGCTATGACGGTTACGCTCAACTTCGTGTGAAGGATACGAAAACCCCCAACGCGACGACTTGGTCGACGATGGAAATCGCATTTGAGCTCGGCGCGGATGCTCAGAACCCCGGCACATGGCAGCAGGTTTACCCGGTCGTATCGTCGCTAGGTACGACAGCCTCGGCGCCTATGCCGTCCTTGGCGAGCCCCCAGACGGCCGGAACTGCAATCACGCTCAGTTCAACCGCCACCCCGGTTGTTGCTGGCACGATGACGTTCTTCGACTACGGCGTACCAATTCCACAGGGAACTGCGATCCCCGTTGATGGAACAACTGGCGTCGCAACCACGGCCTCATTCGCGCCGACAACTGGCGATCACGACTTCACAGCCGTTTTCACGCCTACTGCTCCCGGCTACGGTGCGTCAGCACCGTCGACGGACCTGATCTACAGCGTCGTAACGCCGGTTCTTCCGCCGACTTCACAGACGAGCGTCACCACCACTGGTGCACACGTTGTCGATCAGACCCTGACGTGCGTCAACGGAACTTGGTCGAATAACCCCACGCCTCCCTTTGCCTACTCTTGGTGGCTCAACGGTCGCCAGATCGCAGGCAAGACCACGAATAAGTTGCTGCTGACGGCTTCCATGGTCGGTCTTCCCGTCTTCTGTAAGGTGACGGCCACGAACACGGGTGGCACTGGGTATGACGATTCACCGGCTGGCTTGATTGCCAAGGCGAACTTTAAGAACACGAAGTTGCCAGTGATCTCAGGCGTCCTTAAGGTCGGAAAGTTGCTGAAGGTCACCGATGGAACTTGGAGTCCGGCGGGAACGAAGTACACCTATCAGTGGAAGCGCAACGGCGTTGTCATCAAGGGTGCGACGAAGAACTCGTATAGGACGACATCAGCGGACAAGCGTAAGTCGCTTACCGTAACTGTTAGCGCGACGCGTGCCGGCTACAACAACAAGGCTGTTGTCTCGCTCGGTAAGAAGATCAGCTAGTCGCTTGTCTGCACGTTAGACGTACGTAGCTAGCACCTAAGCAAGCGAAGGGCCGCACACGGAAGGGTGTGCGGCCCTTCGCTGTCCCACAAGAAATTGCTCCAATTAGGTGAACGAATTGCGCAGAGCAAGTCGGTGGTTACTCACCGTAGCGTCACGTTTCGTTCACCTAAGTAACCCTTTCCGGTCACCCATTCGGCTCTAAAAGTGAACCGTAGACAGTAAGAATCGAGCGTCGGTAAAAGTGGCGTTTGTCTTGTCGTTGAGTGAGGAGGGCACGTGAAGAAGGCGCGGACTGCACATTCAGCGGTTGCTGTTGCTCTCGTGTGCCTTGCAATGTCGCTCGCGCCGCTAGCATCCGCGTCCGCTGCAAGTGCAAGCCCCACACCGACTCCCAAGGTTTCGGCAAGCCCGTCTCAGTCTCCGTCGGCAAGCCCGAGTGCGAGTGCCTCGCCAACCTCTGGTCCCTCGTCTGCTGCTGGAGTGCAGAACGTGATCGTTCCCACGCAGATTGCCCTCAGCGTCGAGCCGGGTACAGATCTTCAGACGTACACGCCCGCCACATTCCGGGCAGTAGTCAGTCCCGCTGATGCGCAGGGCATCGTAAACTTCTTGGCCGACGGCCAAGTTTTCGCTCAGGCGAATGTTGTTGGCGGGCAGGCCGTTGTTGAGAGCAACTCTCGCTCGGCTGGCTCGGCAAATCTCACCGCGACCTTTCAGCCGACTCAGGGTCTCAATTTCGCCGGTGCCTCGTCGACGGTCGTTCCCATCAAGGTTCACGGCACACCCACTCTCGCGATCGGCAATAAAGAGGGCCAAGCCGTCGCGCAGGGATCCCCGATCAAGGTTGGCGAGCCCATTCGCCTGATCGTGTCTAACTTCCCGGCGAACACGCTGGTTACTTTCACGGTTGGAAACATCAACCTCAACGCGGCACTCGTAACGAACAAGGACGGCAACGGGAACACTGTCGTCGTTCTGTCGAAGACGCTTCCATCGAGCGTGTATGTGATGTCGGCCCAAGGCGGAAAGTACAACGCCTCATTCGTCTTTTACGTCTACAACCCGATCTCGCAGCCCGCGCCCGTTCCTGGCAACAGCAGAGGCAACATCACCACGACGATTCCTAGCGACACCAGTGGCGGATCAGGAACCGGCGGCGGCGAAGGCGGCGGCACGGGCGGCACCGGCGGATCGGGTTCAGGCGGCAACTCCGGTGGCGGCGATAACGGTGGCGGCACCATCCCATCAACGGGTGGCGGTGGCACGAAGTTGCCACACACGGGTGGCGACCCCATCGATCTGATCCTCGGCGCAACCCTGTCGTTCGGTTTCGGCGTGGGGGCGCTCATTGCGGGTCGTCGTCGCGAGTACTTCGGTCGACACGCTTCAAGCTAATGTTCCTGGGGCATTTCCTTCGGTGTGACGTCGACGCTCGTTATGGAGTTAGACTGTGAGCACCACCGAATGGATGGACCCACACGCCATGACGCAGCAGCCGCAGATGCCTGAAATCCCGGGATACCCGTACCAAACCGCGCCCGGCTACGTTCCAGCACACGCCCAGCCGGTGGCTGATGTTGCTCCACCAGCGCCCGTGGCTCCTGCTGTTCCCGTCGCCCCCGTTGTCCCTGCTGCTGAGCCTGAGCCAGCGTCGCAAACCTATACTGCGCCGGCTTACGAGGTTGCCCACAACTACGTCGTGCCCACCGTGACGCAGACCTATTACGCCACCGCCGACACGTACACGCAGCCCCCATACGAAGCGCAACAACCGGTGCAGCCAGTTCAGTATGAGCAACCGTCGCAGTACGCACAGCCGGCCCCGCAGTATGCGCCGCCAGTGCATCACCCAGAGCCTGTTCAGTACGCGCAGCCCGTCCCGTACGTGGAGCCCGTCCACTACGCGCAGCAGCCCGTTGATCCATATGCAGCGCCGGCTCTGCAGTACGCGCCTGCGGTGCAGTACGCCGAGCCCGTGCAGTACGCCCAGTCTGAACAACCTGCCTACGTCGCGCCCGTGTCGTACGCCCCGGCCGCCGTGGTGGCTGGTGCCCCTGCGGCATTGAGCCGCACTGAGCAGCGTAAGCGTGAAGAAGAGCAGGCGAAGGCGTCGAAGAAGCGCAACTCAATCTTCAAAGCCTGGTGGCTGTATCCGCTCATCGCGGCGATCGCCGTGTGCGGCTACCTTGGTTGGCGAAGCGCTCAGGTGCCCGTCAGCACAGCGCCCACTCAGCCACAGATCATTACGAACCAGCCGTAACGGTTTGCGGCCTCAGTCACCTCCATTAACTGGCAGGGTCCAAGATTTTTTGTGTCGGGCACGTGGCTCTGGAGTCAGTTTTCCGATGCAAGAAGGATCTTCAACGCCGACAGTCCGTCGGCTCGATACGCGGGGTCTATGAATGCCCACGAGTAATGGTCTTCCTGTGCTAGCTCTCCGGCCCGTCGGAGCCACCGTTTGTCGCTGGTTCCCATCTGCTCACGCATCTCAAACGGCTCATCAACGAGAGAGCACAGCAGCGCAAGGTCATTGAAGTGTCGATCCTGACGTTCAGCCAGCGATGTGGCAGCAGCCTTGATGATGATGGCTCCGAGAAGATCGGGCCGTGGAACAAGTCCACTACGACCGTTGGCCAAGACCACCTCGACTTCCTCAATCCGGTGTAGGGCTTGGGTGCCACCAGGGACCTCGACTGTCCTTCCCGGTGGTGTCGTCGTCAGGTTGGCGCGCGGCCCGACGTTGTCTGGAGCGAGTACATCGACCAAAACCGGTGGGTCAAATGTCATGTGCCTGTAGCGGTGAGCCCGTCCATCAGGGCTCATACCGTCGGACTCGAAGTCCTCGCTTTCTAAGATCCGAACGAGGGCCAACAAAGCGTCGGGGCGAGCGCGGATATCGGCGATGGCGTCTCCGTCTTGGCTGACCTGCAACGGCTCGCGGCCATGTTCCAGCGTGTGAATAAGCATCATCTGTCCACCGATGAGCATCCAGGGAACGAACTTGGTCTTGGTGGACAGGTTGAGTAGTACTTCCCAAAGTTGGTCCGTCGGCGAGCCCAATACGGGCAGATTGATGACCGCCGTCACGTTTACATCCCTAATGCTCGATCGGCTGCTTCACCTATGAGTTCCATACCTGCGTGGTTCGCTCGAGGGTTCGCGTCATCGAGGCAGTCAGTGGCAATAGCAAGGGCAAGGAGACGCTCGTTAGCCCGCAGCCGCGCAATGATGCCGTCATGATGGACCAGCCGGACCACTGCAGACGCAGTCGACCACGCCTCATCATCTAGGTGGTGCGACTGTGAGAGGTGCGCCCAACCTTTCGCGTCGAGGTAAACCTCCGGCCGGGCATTGAGTGCCACCAGATCGACGCCGTGGGCAGACGCTTGGCCGGGGCCAGCGAGTACCGCCTCGTGAGACTGCACGAGGCGACGAACCGCGGCCGGATGTCCACCTACCGGAACTTTCTGCCCTCGGTTGCGAAGAGCGGCGCGCCACTCATCTGCTCCAAGGGACTCCATGCGTCGCACAACCGAGCGGACCTGGCTTCGCGCCGGTGGGGCGAGCCAGGGCGCATCCCCTCCTGCCAGCAGATCGAGCAGCGCCCATGCGCGTGGTTCGGACAGCGGACGCCCGTGCGGGCGCGCACGCCGAGACATCAACGCGACCGCGTCGCCGTCGACGAGCCAAGCCTTGCCAGCCCTCCGAGCGGGTAGGTCGCCCGCGTTCACCAACTGGCGAATGCGGCTCTGATCTAACTGGAGGCGGTCAGCAGCCTCCGAAACAGATAACTCCACAACGCACCTCCCATTTCGTAAAACATCCTGCAAATAGGATAGTTTACGAAACTGCGCTGATGCCAACCAGTGTCCACGCCGGTGGCCATCCTTATGGAAAGAGCCGGGGCAGAGCGGAGCACATCAGGCAGTCTCGGAATCGCTCGTTCTGTTGAGCGATAGCGCATCATAGGGTTGTTCTGCCGTAAGTTGGCGCGATTTTCCCCAGCTATTGCCGCGGCGGACTTTGACGGCGGAGTTAGTTGGCGAGCCTACGCGAGAGTGACTGCGTGGGTCGCGGTCAGACCATTCGTCGTCTTCACAACCACCGTGTACGTGTGGGTTGTGGCGCTCTTGGGATTCGACTTCGACTGAGATCCAGCGTCGTCGCGGCCTGACGAGTTGTTCAGTGAACATTGCAACCACGCCACTACGCCAGGCTGGGCCGGCACCGAGCATGACGTCGCAATTCCGTCGCGGAACAGCGTTGCAGTACCGGCACGCTCAGCGGCGTTAATGAGCACCGGTGCGCGCAGCTGGCCACCCGCACTCACGATGTCCTTGGTGAACGCAATCGCAGGCACACCAACGGAAATCGTCGCCTTGGCTGTTAAAGCCTGACCTCCACCGGCATTGCCACCACCCGCATTACCGCCCCCGGCATTCCCGCCGCCATTTTGCTGGCCATCCTCGCCGGATGCGCCATGTCCAGAGTCATCTCCGTGCGAACCAGCCGACGTGCCATGGTCATCGGATTTCGACGTACGAGTGCCGTTGCCGTCCTTGGACGAACTGTTGCCAGCATCGCTGCTCGTCGACGACTTATCTGCACCCGTCGTCGGGAGCGATACAGACGAACGGTCGTCTGACGTTTTCGGCCGGCCCTCAGTAGCCGATGCGATCATTGGTGCGCTTGCGACGATCGCCAGTGTGCCAACCGTCGCTGCCGCTACTCGAATCCATGTCGCGCTCATACTTAGAACGTCGGAGGGTTGCGCCTACTACTGAATGGGTGAGGGCGAAACTGTCTGCTATCTCACCCGTTCGGCGCACAACATCGAACACTGGGCGTGAAGTAACCGCATCGGGCATCATCAAGGGCTGAAACAATCAGTGAACGGTGACTCAACGAAAGATCAGGGGAGGGCGCATGACGGATGCTCGACGTGAACTTCTGGCCAAGCGCGCCGACCTCGTCGCGCGGGCCGACGGCCTTACCGCCGCACCGGTCGACACCGGTGGGATTTCGTTCGGCAAACGCGTCGGTGACGGCACCGCGATGGCCGTCGAACGGCTCACGAATGTCGCCGCCCACGAACAGATCCTCGTCCAACTCGGCGAAGTTGATCGCGCGCTCACAAAGCTCGATGAGGGCACGTACGGGCAGTGCGACACCTGCGGCGGCCCAATCCCCGAGGGACGCCTCGAAATCCATCCCTGGGCGATCCGCTGCGTCACGTGCGCCTCCGGTGGATAACTAATTCTTCGGGCGCGCAGGGCTGGAACCATCTCCCCACCTGCAAAGGCGATCGGGTGTGGCCATCACGTGTCACTCCGACCTACAATGTGACACATGGGAGATCTCGTGACACTGCGCGTTGGTCCGAAGAATCGGATTGTGCTGCCGGCTGCACTTCGGGATGCGGCCGGGATCACCATAGGAAGTGATCTTGTCGGTCATGTCGACGAGTTGGGTCGTCTCATACTTGAGACGCCTGCATCTGTGCGTGCTCGGGTGTGGGATGCCGCACCAGGCGTCGAAGGCGATTCGGTTGCGGACGTAGCCGCCGCTCGGTCGGCGGATGGTGAAATCGCGCTTGAGGCCATCGCGCGCAGAGTGGCGACTCCATTCGACGAGGCTGCTGGCGAGCGGCTACTCGCCGAACTTGGGCTGTGAATGGCCTCGAGCGGCGGATCGTCCTGGACGCGTCGGCCGCTCTCGAATGGATTCTGGGACGGCCGGCGAAGGCACTGGTCGACAAACTGCTTCCCGTTGCCGTGGTTCCATCCTCAGGTCTAGCGGAGGTGCTTTACATCGCTCGGCTACGTGGGCATGGGCTTGCGGCGTCTGAGTTGGCTGGCGCCTTCATGACGATGGGTGCGCAAGTCGAGCCAGTGTTCACTCAAGACGCGATTCGGGCGTCTGAATTGATCGCCGCGAGTAAATCGGCTTCGAGTCCCGCGGGTTCGCTGTCGTTGGGTGATGGACTGTGCATCGCTGTGGCAGAGCGGCTCGACTTGCCAATTACGGGTGGCGATCTCTACTGGGAAACGTTGGATCTGCGCGTCAAGGTTCTCTCGTTTAGGTAGCCGGGCCAGATCCTGCTCTTTACAACGCGATCCTCGACACGTGCGACCTCATCTTTCGTCTACCAAATCACGCCCGCATGCGTTCATCGGCAATCACCACGAACGACGGCGTCATGTTACGGCTCGCCGTTCAGGGGCACTTCCCCTACAAGGTCTTTTGGTTAACGCAAGGCCCACGAATTGAAACGATCTTCCCGCACCCCTAGCTAGTCGATCGCAATCCTGCTTCCAGTGATTATTTTCGGTTGCAACAGAGAAAGAGGCGTAGACTGTAGACGTGCCTGACACGTATGCGATCGACGATGAACGGGGCGTCGATATCGCCCGCATTCGAGAGCTCTTGGCCATGACGACCGCAGAGCGCGTGGCCCACATGGTCCGGGTCGCAAATGTTCTTCGCAGCATCGCCGATAACGCAGAGGCTTCACGTCGTTGAACTTTGACCCCATTTCCGTGTGCCGGATCCTAGGTGAAGAGGGTGTTGAGTACCTAGTTGTAGGCGGGTTTGCGTCACTAATCCTTGGCTCACCTCTCCCGACCGAAGACATTGATGTCCTGCCCAATCGTGAGTTCACCAACCTCGAGCGATTGGCAGTTGCTTTGACGCGCATGAACGCACGCATCCGAACCGAAGACGAACCGGTCGATGTACGCATCGACGCACCGTTCTTGTTGAACATGCCGTTTATGCTGAATCTGGTTACCGACTTTGGCGTCGTCGACCTCACGTTCGAGCCGTCGGGTCCGCTCGTGGGCTTCGCTGGTTGGAACGAGGCCGCTACCGATGAAAAGATCGCAGACGGATTAACAATCCGAGTGGCATCCTTGACAGACATTATTGTGTCCAAAGAAGCGGCTGGACGACAGAAGGATCTACGGGCCCTGCCCTATCTGCGTTCACTACGCGATGCGCGTGAGGCGACGGAAAGATAGATCCGTCATCGTGGGTCTTGCACCGCGAACACGGCGAAAGCGAGCGCGCAGAGTGTCGGAGACGTTGAACGGCTGAGGGCGGCGAGAAGATAGGAGAGTGATTCACTCCGATCCACCTGACGACCCGGAGACGAACGCCTCACCTGCTAATCGCCTAACCCACGACATCGAAGAACAGCTCGAGGTTTTGGAAGGCGAACGGCAGCGCGCGCGTGGGCGACGTGAGCTGATTCTCGGTCGACGCGAGGGGGAGTCCAAGCTCGACGCCTACGACCGAATTTCTCGCCTGCCCATCTTCATGTTCGGGATGTTCATCCTCGTCGGCATGATCCTCAAGTTCGGCAGTGAATTCGACACCGCTGAGGGCGACACGATTTTCGTGATCGGTTGGCTCGGTTTCGTGGCTGACCTCATCCTGCGATGGGTGTTCGATGGCGAGCGACGCACGTTCCTACACCGTCACTGGCTACTCATTTTGGCCGTCGTTGTGCCGCCGCTTCGCGTCGTCCTTATCGGCTATGTAGTTGTGCGCCTCGCTCGGTCCCCAGCCCAACTGCGTAACCGGCTCTCTCTTTATTCGCTCTACCTGACCATTCTGGTGATCACCTTCGGCGCCATCATTGTGCTGGCATTCGAAAAACAGAGCCCTCAGGCGAATATTAAGAATTATGGCCAAGCGCTGTGGTGGGCAGTGTGCACCATCGCCACGGTTGGCTACGGTGACTACACGCCAGTGACTACCGGCGGGCGCGTGGCGGCGACGATCGTCATACTCACCGGTTTGGCCACCATCTCCATCGTTACTGCGACCATCGCGTCCAGGTTTGTCAGCGGC
Organism: uncultured bacterium; assembly: GCA_903826575.1. GTDB lineage: Bacteria > Actinomycetota > Actinomycetes > S36-B12 > CAIYMF01 > Longivirga. Next base: position 36,474 of record CAIKEU010000098.1, on the reverse strand, counting down.
CCCGCCAATGCAGTCGCAGCTGAGGAGACGGAGGTCTCGATGGGTGACATTGAAACCCGCCTCGCTCGTATTGAAACGGCGCTCGCGGCGCTTACGGCCACGACGAATACGTCCGCGAGTGGGATTAAATCTGGCGAATTTGCTGAGGAGATCGAGAGGGACGGAAGTTAGCCTCGACTCATGTTTTCGTCTGAGCCTCGCGTAATTTCCGCTTCCGCCCTGCTTGATTCAGAACTTGATTCGGCGCCTCTCGACCCAGCGACGATCATTTCGGGGGAGCCTGAGGTCTTTCACAAGGGCATTTATGAAGGTGACGATGTAACCGTTGGCATCTGGCAGCACGGGGTTGGCGTCAGCTCAGACGTGGAAGCGGACGAAATCTTTGTCGTCCTGTCTGGCCGCGCGACGATCGAGATCGAAAACGGCCCGACGCTCGAAGTCGGCCCCGGTGACGTGTGCTCCTATCCGCCCGGAATTGTGTCGACGTGGACGGTGCACGAGACCATCCGCAAGGTCTATGTGGTGCGGCCATGAGGCGGCAACCACGCGAGCCTCGGCGCCTGCGCACATGCGATATCCCCGTTCAGACACGACCCGACACCGCTAAGTGGGGGGTGAATGACATCGATGGGATTCACCCCGTAGAGTGTTCTCGAGACGTTGCGGGAGGTCTGCCGGCCCCGCGTGACATCTGCGCCTACGGATCCGTATCCCACAAAGTCAGGAGAACGCTGGATGGACGCCGCACACGCCGTCGACCCCCTGCGGTCGGGTGACGCTTTGTCTGAGCGGAGCCGTGCCATTCTCGAATTCGAGCGGCAGTGGTGGAAGTACGCAGGTGCCAAAGAGCAGGCAATCCGCGAGCTTTTTGACATGAGTGCAACCCGCTATTACCAGGTTCTCAACGGCTTGTTGGATGATCCGGCTGCCCTTGAATTCGACCCGATGCTGATCAAGCGCCTTCGTCGTATGCGCGCCTCACGTCAGCGTGCCCGTTCCGCCCGCCGTCTTGGCATCGAGCTGTAACTAACTCCCGCCGCCGGGGGGCCGCTGTGAGCACAGATATTCACGACACCGGAGCAATTCCGCGTGTGGCAGAGCCTGACCTGTCAATGGATCCGTCTGTCGATTGGCAGACGGACACACTTGCCCAGCGCTTCGACACCCTCCCTGATGCGGTGAAGGCCCAGCGAGAGACGCCGTTGTTTATGGATGCGCCACCGCTTGAGGCTGAGCCAGCTCCCGTCGTGGTGCCCGTGTCTTACCCGTCCTCGGATGCTGATTCGTTCTTTGATCGCACGTGGTTTGAAACGGGGGCAATCGACGTCTCGCAGCTGCGCGAGCAGGATGGGTTTGACTCCGCGCCGCCGATGCGCGTCGAGCATGTGACCGTTACGTCACACCACGTCACGCCGAACTACGTCGATCCGATTGCTGCAAGCCTTGCTGCTGAGCATGGGGTTGAGATACCCGAACCTGTCGCGCCCGAAGCTCCAATGATTCCAGCGGTTTCCTATGACACCGCGATTTACCATGCAACGTCCGCCGAGCCCGGCGTTGAGCAGGTTGTTGAGCGGCCCATCGACGAACGCCCGGTGTTCGAGCGGCCCATGTATGCGCCCGTCGAGTTCGACGATGCGGATACTTTCGTTGCTGCCGTTCCTGTCGTCGCGGCTGCGGTTCATCAGGATTTCGATCCGTCGATTTTTGCGCCGCGTGAGGCTGTGGCGCCGGCCGACAACTCTCTGGGGCTCGAGGAATCAGTTCAGACGATGGATGCCGCCAGCCCGGCGCTAGATCACACTTCCCAATTCGAGTCCTATTACGCGGATTCCGCGCCGTCGACTTCGACTGGGCAGATCCCTGATTACGCCGCCGAAGCCCCAGGCGATGCGTGGTACGTCGAACCGCCATTCGTCAAAGGCGAAGGTATCGTCCCTGTCGGCGGAACTCCGTCGCGTTGGGGAAAGCTACTCGTGCCGATTGCCCTTGGTGCCGTGGCGATTATGGCTCTCATTGCTGGTTGGACTCACTTCCAAAACAGCAACATTGACACCAACGTAGTTGTCGCTCCGACGAATCAGCCTGCGGCTTCTACGGTCCCCACTCCACCGATCGTGCCGCCGGTCCCAGTTGTTCCGACCCCGGTTATCTCGATCGTCCCAACAATCCCCACGTCCGCTCCGGTAGTTCCGACCCCCGACGCATCATCGGCGGCTCCCGTCGTTGCCGGTGACCGCAGCGTTCCGGTTGTTGTACTCAACGGTTCGGGTACGAGCGGGCTTGCCGCGAAGGTCGCCGATGATCTGCGTGCAAAGGGCTGGAAGATCTTGTCTGTTGGTAACTACGCCAAGGGTCCATCGGCACAAACCGTCGTCTACTCGCCGGGGCCGCGCACAGCATCAGGCACCATGCGCAGGGACGTTCCGCAAGCGTCACTGACGCACAAGCCGCTACCGGGCATGTCGAAGTCACAAATCACGCTGGTGATCGGCTCGGACTACTCCGCTTAGCGAGTAGTTCCATCGGTTGAGCGACGGTCTCCCTCGTCTCGATTTGACCAAAATCACCTGTGGAAAGCCGTGGGCGATTGTCAGGCTTGGGCCTTAGCGTTTCGCGCGTGCGCATGGTTTATGTTGATGATTCGGGAAATTCGGGGATAACGCTCTACGCCATGCTTGAGGTATGCCCGGATGACTGGGGAACCGTGCTCCAACAATGGTTGCGAATGCGAAGGCAGTTGCGGGACGAACTTGCCATCCCCGTCAGGGATGAACTGCACGCAGTTGATTTTTTAGCGGGCAGAGGAAACCCATCACTTGATCAATCGTGGAACAGGCGGCCGAACTTACGCCTTGCTGCGGGACTAACCGTGGTCAACGCGTTGGCTCGCCTCCCTGTGCAATGGCGTGTGGTGTACGGGCTTGGGCATGATCGACGAAATGTCTATGTAGCGGCCCTTCGTGATCTTGAAGCCGATTTAATCGCCAGCGGCGATCATGCACTGGTCATGATCGACGGCGACGGAACTGACCCCGTGTACCTTGAGGCGCATCGTGCATTGCCGATTGATTCCCGGCGCGTACTCGAAGATCCGTGGTACCAGCCATCTCACTCAAATCAATGGATCATGATGGCGGACTGGGTTGCTTACCTGGCATTTCAACAGGTAAGCGAATCCCGTCCGTTGTTGGCCACTTGGTACTCAAGCTTCTTGGCGGTGCGGGACGTCAACGGAGGCCCTGTGCATAAATGAATGGCTGCAGTCGTCGGTGTTTGTTAACGTTGGGGAGCGGTGCTGCTCCACGCATGTGGAATCCCGGCTCCGCTCACAAAGGGTCCTTTCGGGGGCCCTTTGGTTTTGGTTTATGGAAGCGGCGTTGGCTACGGACGATGTCGACGGTTAAGGCCGTCTCCAAGAGCGGGTTGACTGTTCGACGTAGCCGCCCTTTGCCAGATCTGCTCGTCGCTCAAATACGTTGCGGCTGTAGTAATCCCCGGTGCGGATCATCGACCACAAGCAAGCGAGCCAGTACAGCGGTAGGAACAGCACCACACACGCCGCCCACTGAGATGCGTGTGCGGCTTCGTGTTCGAACAGCTCAGTTGTGAGCGGTATATGTTCGGGCACGATCACTACATTGCCGATTGTCACTCCACCGGCGAAGGCGAATCGACGCGTTACGTTCGTAGCGATGACCAATCCGTCAGGTCCCGATGTCAGCGATCCACCGCGCACTTTCACAATCGCCATCCCCGCCACGGTGGACAGGTTCAGGGCGTTCACCCATTGACGAATGCGGTGCCTTGCCTTCATGACGTAGCGAATTCACGGCCCCGGTCGAGATACTCGGTGACCGTGTTCATAGGCGGGTGTTCGGTGGCCATCGTTTTGCTGACTGTGGCGGTGAATCCGTCAGCGCCGCGGGCGAACTGGGTGAGCGTGGTGCCGAACTCATCGAGTCTCGTCAGATCTCCGCGGCGCTCGAGCCGTTCAAATGCGGTGCGCAAAATTTCTGCAGCCATCCGAGACAAGCTGACCTCGTCCTGATGGCGATGGACTCTGACGCCGAGATCAACCTGCGCAAGGCCCGTGAGCCCCGTGCGATCGAGGGTGTCTGTGAGTAATCCGATTTCCACTCCGTAACCACAGGGGAATGGCAACTGCTCAAGGAGTTCGCGACGAGCCGCGTACTCACCGGCGAGCGGCTGGATGATGCCCGCAAGCTCAGGCCACAGCAGATTCAATAGCGGTCGCGCCATCAACTCCGTCACCCGACCACCGCCTGCGCTGACCACTGTTGATCCCTCGACAAGAGGCCGTTCGTACACGGCCTTAACGAGTGCCACTTCCGGGATGGTGATGAGCGGGCCGATGAGCCCGGTGATGTAGGACGGGGTGAACGACTGCAGATCGGCGTCGACGAAAACGACGAGATCACCGGTCGTGACGGCGAGTGAGCGCCACATCGCGTCACCTTTGCCCGGGACGGACGGCAGATTAGGAAGGATGTCGGCACGAGATTCGACGCGGGCGCCAGCAGCAGCGGCCACCTCGGCCGTGCGATCGGACGATCCGCCGTCGATCACCACGAGTTCGTCGACAAGACGGCGGTGTTTGGGGGCGGCGGCGCCCAAAACGTGGTTGATCTGATGAACGATGCGACCGATCGTGGGCTCTTCGTTGAGGGCCGGCAGGACGACGGACACTGTGGTGTTGCCTTTGGTGTCGAGCAGCAGATCGTGCGTCCAGTCTTCAGCTTTACTGGTGCGCTCTTCGAACCAAGCTGCCGCATCAGCGCGCATGACCGAGCCTCCTCACCAGAGTGTGTCTCATATGTTGGAACCGAGTCGATCAAGAATATGACGCTGTCGTACAGTCTGACTCAAGACCGGGGTGTTCGCGCATCGGTCCGGCAGGTAGAATGTCACACACAACTTCATATGTAGCTCATCCAGAGGGGCAGAGGGATACGGCCCTGTGAAGCCCCGGCAACCAACCGGACACCTCTTCGTGAAGCGAATTTTCGCTCGCGAGGCCGACCGGTGAAGGTGCCAACTCCGTCCGATCACAGTGATCGGAAAGATGAGGGGAAAGGCCTCGCTATGTCTGTTATTTCTGTTTCCACTGATGCGTCCCTTGACGCTGCTCCGCCCACCCCTGACTTCGGTCCGGCCGATCGTTTGGTCTGTCGTGAATGTGGTGCCTCCTACGCACTTGGTGCGGCTTATGCCTGCGTCGAATGCTTCGGTCCGCTGGAGATTGGCTACAACTTCGGTACGGTCACGCGCGCCGATATTGAAGCTGGTCCGTCGTCCATGTGGCGCTACTCGTGTCTGCTGCCGGTTGCGTCGTACGCGGGCACTGAGCCGAATCTGAACCCAGGGCTCACGCGCCTGGTTAAGGCTGACAATCTTGCCCGCGCACTCGGCATGACCGGCACCCTGTGGGTCAAGGACGACAGTGGCAATCCGACGCACTCGTTCAAGGATCGCGTTGTGGCAGTAGCGCAAAGCGCCGCTCGTCGGCTCGGCTTGAACACCATCGCGTGCGCGTCCACCGGCAACTTGGCAAACGCCGTTGCCGCTGCAGCCGCTCGTGGTGGACAGCAGTCCGTTGTCGTCATTCCGAGCGATCTCGAGCAGGGCAAGATCCTGACGACGGCAGCATATGGCGGCACTTTGCTTGCGGTTAAGGGCAATTACGATGACGTCAATCGGCTGTGTTCAGAGTTGATCGGCGACCCTCTCACTGCTGACTGGGGATTCGTCAACGTCAACCTTCGGCCGTATTACGCCGAAGGCTCGAAGACTGTTGGCTACGAAATTGCCGAACAATTGGGATGGCGGTTGCCGCAGCAGGTGGTCGCGCCCATCGCATCGGGATCGTTACTTACCAAGGTAGACAAGGCATTCCGCGAGTTCGTATCGCTCGGCTTGGTTGACGACACGGCCTACCGCGTGTTTGGTGCCCAAGCCACTGGCTGCTCGCCCGTGGCCGCGGCATTCCGCGCTGGCCACGATGTCGTGCGCCCAGTTCGTCCGTCGACGATTGCTAAGTCGCTCGCCATTGGTAACCCGGCGGACGGCCCGTACGCACTCGATGTTGTTCGTCGCACGGGTGGCGTGATTGAAGATGTCAGTGACGTCGAGATCGTCGAAGGTATTCGTTTGTTGGCTGAGACTGAGGGGATTTTCGCGGAGACGGCTGGCGGAGTTGTGGTCGCGAATCTGCGCAAACTGCTCGCCTCCGGTCAGCTCGATCCCGCGGCTGAGACGGTCATCTTGAATACCGGTGACGGACTCAAGACGCTCGATGCGATCGCCGCAGAGGTTGGCCCAACCGCGATCATCGAACCCGATGTGGACGAGGTCACCGCTGTTCTTGTCCGCGCTGCTGCCGCTTCAATCGAAGGACGTTGATTGGCATGGCCGTATCAATTCGCATTCCTACGATCCTGCGCACATACACCGATGGCGCGAGTGAAGTGACGGTCGAGCCGTCAACGCCGACCCTTGCTGGGGTGATCGACGCTCTCGAGGTCGCTGCCCCAGGGATCTCGGCTCGCGTGCTCGATGAGTCCGGCCAGCTTCGTCGGTTCGTGAACATCTACGTCGATGACGATGATGTTCGTTTCACTGACGGGCTTGCGACGCCCGTGGGCGAGAAGGCGTCCGTCTCGATCATCCCCGCAGTAGCCGGCGGCTAATCAGCGCTGGTGCCGCGGGGCTTTGTTACCTCAGGCTGATACTCTATAGAGTGTCACCGGAGGTTCATTGTGGGAATCGCTGCAGGTTTGCTGTCGTCAGCGCGTCGACACCGCAATGTCTCTGGTCGCGCGCTTGCTAGGTCTGCGTCCTGCAGCCAAGCCGGACTTGTCGATCTAGAGAATGGAAACTCTGACGCTACGACAGATCGTCTGGATCGGGTTCTGGCGTGCTTGGGCTACCAGGTGACTGTTCTACCTACTCGTTTAGGAACCGCGGCTGCTGCTGGTGAGGATGTTCGGTGGTTTCTTCGGGCGAAAAATTTCGATGCGGCATTTCGTGCTGTCTGGCAATTGGCCGACGACCTTGGGCGAGCGGACGCCGCTCTGCGGGTTGCCCTGTGCGTAACTCCGCCTGCACCCACAGGGGACCCTAGATTTGATGCATTGATCGCAGGGATTGTGGAGTATCTGCTCAGCGGAGAAGGCCTACCGCTCCCGACGTGGCTGTCGGAAGACTCGAGGCGACTTGGTGAACCGTGGGACGTTGAACCCGTGCCGTCTTTGCAGGCAAGTGCTCGAAGTCGAACGCCCGCGGCGCTTGCGCGCCACGGAGTCTTTCTAGATCCGATGGAGTTGGTGAACCTCTGATGGCGTCAAGAGTCCTCACACCCAGCGAGGTTCGCGAGATTCTCACCGAGCTGGTAAAACGGCTTGCGGCAGGTGGACACACGGGGTCGATCCACGTGATCGGCGGGGCGGCAATCGCCCTGATCAATCCGGATCGAGTCGCCACGCAGGATGTTGACGGATTTATGCGTATTGCAGATGCGCATGATGTGCTCGATGAGTTAGCGCGGGATTACGGCCTCACGTCCGATTGGTTCAACTGGAGGGCGCAAGGACTCCAGCCGCCGATCGCTGGGCAAGAAATGTGGCGCGAAGTTGTTCGAGAAGGACCCGTTGTCTTGAACGTAGCGAAAACCGATGCTCTACTGGCAATGAAGTTGAATGCTGCTCGGGCAAGAGACACGGCGGACATTGCCTGGCTTCTTAGTGCGCTGAAGATAACGGACTTTGAGGTCGCTGAACGGATTTTTGAGGAGTACTACCCCGGCGGTGCCCTCAAGCCGGCGGCTCAGGAACGTCTTAAATTCGCACTCGAGAAGAATGCTCAAGCACTAGACGAATACCGGCGGCCGGAGGTCGTGCGTGCTTTGCGCGAGATAGACGACTTTTACGGAGGTCAGCGGGCACCTGCGTCGAAGGCGATCGCTGACATGTATTCATCAGACGAGCCCTAAGCCCGCGGGCTGGTTACTCCGGGATTGGGTCGTTCTCGGGGTCGACGTAGTGAAGGGCGGCCTCTTCGGCGGTCAGGTCGTCGTCCTCGAGAGCGCGTGAGGCTGTGACGTCGTCATGCTCACTCCGGAGCGCACCCTTGTCTTCGACCAGACGCCCGACGACGTCTTCTCGGTGCGGGGCAAACTCGGCGGCTGGATCGTCGGAGCCGAACTCCTCGGTTAAGTCGCGGGTGAGCGCGTCAGCGACCTCGTCGCCAGCTTGACCACGGCCCTTGTAGGCCGGACCGTCGTAGGACTCGACGTTGGCACTGTCCGTATCGCGCTCATGGGTGCTCATAGCCCCATTGTGGACCCGTTGACCCCGTCGTTGCAGATTGGCCGAACGGCCACTAATCGGGGTGGAAAATGGCATGAATCACGGCGTCAAACCTCCGATTTTCAGGCGTCCGGCTTGCACTCGGACCCCTAGAGTGCCAACAATGGGATTAGCACTCGACGAGGGTGAGTGATAACGGTCGTCTCAGACGGCTCGCGTCACTTGCTCAGACTCGGGTGGGCATTCGTGGCCTTTCAGTGAGGTCGAGTTTTTGCCGGCGACCAGAGCCGGGAAAGCACGGCCGTCCGTCGCGGGCACTGCAGGGTCGCACTCCATCAGTTGCGAAAGGGATCAGCAGCCACATGGCGAAGATCATTGCGTTCGATGAGACCGCCCGTCGCGCGCTCGAACGGGGTATGAACACCCTGGCCGACGCGGTTAAGGTCACGCTCGGCCCCAAGGGCCGCAACGTCGTTCTTGAAAAGAAGTGGGGCGCACCCACCATCACCAACGACGGTGTCTCCATCGCGAAGGAAATTGAGCTCGAAGACCCATACGAGAAGATCGGCGCCGAACTCGTCAAAGAGGTCGCGAAGAAGACCGATGACGTTGCCGGTGACGGCACGACGACGGCCACCGTTCTTGCGCAGGCACTCGTTCGCGAGGGTCTGCGTAACGTTGCCGCCGGTGCCAACCCGATGGCACTCAAGCGTGGAATTGAGAAGGCTGTTGCAGCCGTCAGCGATGAGCTGATCTCAATGGCCAAGGAGGTTGAGACCAAGGAGCAGATTGCGGCCACGGCCTCGATCAGTGCCGCTGACACCACCATCGGCGAGATCATCGCCGAGGCCATGGACAAGGTCGGCAAGGAAGGCGTCATCACCGTCGAAGAGAGCAACACCTTTGGTCTTGAGCTTGAGCTCACCGAAGGTATGCGCTTCGACAAGGGCTACATCTCCGGCTACTTCGTCACCGACGTTGAGCGTATGGAAGCAGTCCTCGAAGACCCATACATCCTCATTGCTAACTCGAAGATCTCAGCAGTCAAAGACTTGCTGCCGATCCTCGAGAAGGTCATGCAGTCGGGTAAGCCGCTCATGATCATCTCCGAAGACGTTGAGGGCGAAGCACTTTCCACCCTCGTCGTTAACAAGATCCGTGGCACCTTTCGCTCGATCGCCGTTAAGGCCCCAGGCTTTGGTGACCGTCGTAAGGCCATGCTTCAGGACATCGCCATCCTCACCGGTGGTCAGGTCATCTCTGAAGAGGTCGGCCTCAAGCTCGACACTGTTGGTCTCGAACTCCTCGGCCGCGCCCGCAAGGTCGTTGTCACCAAGGATGAGACCACCATCGTCGAAGGTTCAGGTGACGCCGAGCAGATCGCTGGCCGCGTCAACCAGATCCGTGCCGAGATCGAGAAGACGGATTCCGATTACGACCGTGAGAAGCTCCAGGAGCGTCTCGCCAAGCTTGCTGGCGGCGTGGCCGTCATCAAGGCTGGCGCGGCTACTGAGGTTGAACTCAAGGAGCGCAAGCACCGCATCGAAGATGCAGTGCGTAACGCGAAGGCTGCAGTTGAAGAGGGCATCGTCGCCGGTGGTGGCGTGGCCCTAATTCAGGCAAGTGACGCAGCATTCGCCAAGCTTTCGCTCGAGGGTGACGAGGCCACTGGTGCGAACATCGTTCGCGTCGCGGTCGAAGCTCCGCTCAAGCAGATTGCAATCAACGCCGGCCTCGAAGGCGGGGTTGTGGTCGAGAAGGTTCGCAACCTCGAAACCGGTTGGGGCCTCAACGCTGCGAATGGTGAGTACGTCGACCTCATCGCAGCCGGCATCATCGACCCTGCGAAGGTTACCCGCTCTGCCCTGCAGAACGCGGCGTCCATCGCAGCGCTGTTCCTGACCACCGAAGCTGTTATTGCTGACAAGCCTGAGAAGGCTGCAGCACCGGCTGGTGGCGGCGGCGACATGGGCGGTATGGACTTCTAGTCCATACACTCAGTTCGAACTCAGAAGGGCCTCCTACTTCGGTAGGGGGCCCTTCGTCATGTCATCTTTGTTGGTTCGTTCAACGATTCGTCTCGGTAGTCGCGCCATGAATCTAGCGTTCTGATCACGGGCCAACCGACGGTAGCAGCGATGATGCTACTGGCGTTGTGGGTCAATCACGGGGGATCAAGGGGTTCAGGCGGCGTTCAGGCCCTCAAGGATCATGTCTGCGTACGTGCGTCCGATCTCGGTGGCGGTTGCTTTACTCTTCTGCGGATCGAACCAGCGATTGGTCCAGCCGACTGCACCCAGGATTCCGTAGGCCACGACCCACGCTGGCCCAACGTTTCGCAATGACCCTTGTGCGTATCCCTGTTCGATGATGCCGATGATGAGGTCCTCGTAACGCTTGTTTATCGAACGCATAGACGTGGCCCACTTGGCCCGTCCACTGCTGACGTGGCTCAGGTTTTCCTGCATGTATACATACAAAAACGGATAGTTATCGGCGTAGGCAGCCATCAACTGCTCGATGATGTTGCGTAGCTTTACTTGAGGTGTGCCGTCGCCGTCCCGAATTTCTTCGGCGCGTGCCAAGTTGTTCGTGATCGCTTCGGTCACAACTTCCTCGAAAAGCTCTTGCTTGCCGGCGATGTAGTAGTAGAGATTCGCACGATCGGTGCCCAATTCCTCGGCGATATCGCTGAGACTTGTGCTCTCATAGCCTTTGCGCTTAAAGACTTTGGCGGCCGCGGCAATGATTTCTTGCCGACGTTGCATGTAGGAGGGGTTGTTCTTTTCCTCGCGAGCCGCAGCGCGTCGTCGCGCGATCCCACTAGTCATCTCCACGCCTAACTCTGTGCTCTACCTCGCGTGACTAAGCATCGCGCCGGCTCGTGCCCCGACTCTACCGACATGTGGGTCTCGATCGAAGAATGCATGCGGGTGTGACTCCCGTTGATCGAACCGGGTCAGATCGGAGCCAGTGCCAGTTGAGACGTTTGTTCCATGCGCATCGCATGGGGAGGACTCGACAGATGTGAAAACACATTGGCCCCCGACTCATGTGAGTCGAGGGCCAACGGTTTAGATCAGGTGTTACACGCGTGGTGTGTGCTGGCCAAGGTGCTTCGGTGCTTCGTGACCAGTGGTGGCAAGGAATGCGGCACGTGCGGCAGCGATGGCGGTCGTACGTGCGGTCTTTGCGGCGGTGGTTGCTGCACTGCGTGCGGTCTTAGCGTCGATCACGGTCGGATCGGCGTCAAAGGCGGTCTTGGCTGCGACAACAGCCATGTGGAAGGCATCAGCGGCTGCTGAATCCTTCGCGCTGGCATTCCATGCGGTGATCGCGTTGTTTACCGCGGCGCGACGAACAGATGCCGCATGCGTGATTGCTGAGCGGTATGCCTGATCCGCGGCCCTCATGTCAGTGCGCGACTGCGCGTTGGCATTGTGGATCGCGGTGCGGAGTGTGCCGAGGGCAGCAGCATCCGTTGGGTTGGTAGCCAGGTCGAAAGTGGCGAACGCGGCGTCCACTGACTGCTGCCATACGCCGGCTGCCGCCGAGATCGCAGCGTCACGGGTGGCGAGCGGAGCGACGATTGCGGAAGCAAATGCCAGCTTCGCGGCGTCGATCGCCGCTGGATCTCCGGAGGTCTTGACGATCGCATCGCGAGCAGCCTTGGCATTGATCACGACGGGGTCACTCTTGAAGGCGTCGCGAGCGGCGTGAACCGCGTTGCGGTAGGTGGTGTTGGCTGACTTGATGGCGTCACGAAGCGCGTGCCTGGCCGGATCGTTTGCGGGCGCGGAATTGCCGCCATGGTTGCCATTGCCATTGCCATGGCCATGTCCGGGTGTAGCAAAAGCGGTGCCAGTAGGGACCATCAGGCCAACGGCCATAACGGTTGCCACGCCGGCAAGGGCTGTGCGGCGAATTGTGGTTCGCATAATTGATGTCCTCCAGTTCGAGGCCAAACGTGGATGTTTAGCCGTCACTACGTCCACCTTCGACAGACAGGGCGGCGGAACTCAAGCCCAAACGACCCAATGGGCTAACTCAGCGGAGACTCTTTACTAGTTCTTGGAAAACTCAAACCGTTCTTAGGGGAGGTCAGTGGTTCGGCTGCGGCGCCGCGGGTTAGGCGGCACGGGCATGCCTGGCACTCGAAAGCCGCGTTGCCACAGGTACCGAACGCCGAGCCAGTACCACAATGCAGCCGCCCCAAATTCGCAGATGTACATCACTGCTTGTGCGGGTCCGCTGATATCGGCTCGCGTCCACTGGTCGAAAATGGCGACAATTTCCTTTGGTGTACGGACCCCTCCGCTGATTAAAAGCAGGGTGACCAGGGTCAGAGGTACTGACTTAGCCAATTCGTGCGATCGCTCGGGACTCACGTGCGCCAGAATTCGGGCCGCAATGATCACCGAGTCAGCAACGATCAGACTTTGCCGTGCATTGAGCCAGTTGTCCCCGCTCAGCAGGATCATCAGCAGGAAGAAATTCCACGCAGTCAACAGGAAAGGAATGCTGATCAGATACTGAATGACGTCACGCCGACTCGCACGCCACTGACCGTCTTGCGTTTCGGTCAAGACGATCCGTGGACTTTGAATTGCCCGGTATCCAACCACTGCAACGAACATCGCGATGATGATCGTTAGCGACAACGCGATCACGTCCGGCGCGGTCACGCTCAGGCTGGTGCTGTTCTGCTGCCAAGGAAACACGCTCAGACGATACCGTTTTCGTCGCTTAAGATCGTGATTCGGCGCTACTCGCCTGCGCCAGAACTCGGATCGGCATTTCCGTAGAGGATGTCGTCCGCATCGACGATGCGATACGCGTACCCCTGCTCAGCGAGGAACCGTTGACGATGTGCGGCGAAGTCGGCGTCAACCGTGTCGCGGGCGACGACGGCGTAGAAGCGAGCAGTACGGCCGTCGGCCTTTGGGCGCAATACTCGGCCGAGTCGCTGAGCCTCTTCCTGGCGTGAGCCGAAAGATCCGGAAATCTGAATAGCCACACCGGCATCCGGAAGATCCACGGAGAAGTTCGCCACTTTGGAAACGACCAGCACCCGCTCTTCACCGGTACGAAATGCTTCGAAGAGCCGCTCGCGCTCCTTCACCGGAACTTCACCGGTTATCAGTGGTGCTTTCAAGCGAGCGCTCATCTCGTGTAACTGATCGAGATACTGACCGATTACCAAGATGTGTTCTTCAGGATGATGCTCGATCAGTTTTTCGACGACGCGATACTTGCGGTCTGTCGAGGCGGCCATGCGATAGCGCTCATCTGGTTCGGCGGTCGCGTAGACAAGACGCTCACGTTCATCGAGGGTTACGCGTACCTCGACGCAGTCTGCAGGGGCAATGTAGCCCTGAGCCTCGATGTCCTTCCACGGGGCGTCGTAACGCTTTGGTCCGATGAGAGAGAACACGTCTCCCTCGAGGCCATCCTCGCGGACGAGAGTTGCTGTTAGGCCGAGGCGTCGCCGCGACTGAATATCAGCAGTGAAACGAAAAATCGGCGCGGGCAATAGATGGACCTCGTCATAAACGATGAGTCCCCAGTCGCGTGAGTCGAACAGCTCGAGGTGTTGGTACATGCCCTTACGTCGCGTCGTCATGACTTGATATGTCGCGATGGTGACGGGTCGAATGTCTTTGGTAGTACCGGAGTATTCGCCGATTTCGTCCTCGGTAAGCGAGGTTCGCTTGAGCAACTCCGAGCGCCATTGGCGTGCGCTCACGGTATTCGTCACGAGGATCAAGGTGGTGGCTCCGACAGCGGCCATTGCTGCTGCGCCAACGATCGTCTTACCCGCACCACAGGGGAGTACAACAACGCCCGACCCGCCGTGAACAAAACCTTCGACTGCCTCTTTTTGGTACGGACGCACCTCCCAACCGTCTTCTTGTAGGGCGATCGGATGGGCTTCACCGTCGACGTAACCTGCGAGGTCCTCGGCCGGCCAGCCGAGCTTGAGCAGCACCTGCTTGAGGTGGCCCCGCTCTGATGGGTGTACGACGACTGTGTCTTCGTCGATCCGCGCGCCCACAAGGGGCTGCACCTTCTTGGCGCGCAGCACCTCTTCGAGAACGGCGCGGTCAAAGGCATGAAGCACCAGGCCGTGAGCCGGATCCATCTGCAACTGAAGGCGGCCGTAGCGGCCCATCGTGTCTGCGACATCTACCAATAGCGCATGAGGAACGGCGTAGCGGGAATAGCGCAGCAGGACGTCGACGACGCTCTCGGCGTCATGTCCAGCGGCGCGAGCATTCCACAACCCAAGAGGGGTGAGCCGATATGTGTGAATGTGCTCGGGTGCGCGCTCGAGTTCAGCGAAAGGTGCGATTGAATGACGGCACTCAGCGGCCAGCTCGTGGTCAACTTCGAGCAGCAGCGTTTTGTCACTCTGGACGATCAGGGGTCCGTCAGTCATCCAATCAGTGTCGCATCGGTACGGCGGGTGCACTAATCGGCGTTATGCGGGCTGCAGCGTCGTCAACCTAATACGGTTGGCCTGTGAAGTCCTTTTCGATGATTACCCCCGAACTTCGTGCTCAGGCGTGGCGCGACGCTGACGCGGCTGCGCACCGTTCCAACGTCGTTATTCGCCTGATGTCAACGATCGAACAGTTCGACGAGGTGCGGGCGGTATTTGATGAGGTGTGGCCGACTGAGCCAGGCGGCACCGAGATTTCGTCCCCGCTGACTAAAGCTCTCGTGCACGCGGGTGGTTACGTGGGCGCGGCATACGCCGACGACCGTGTCGTTGGAGCGACGCTCGGAGTTGTGGGCCGTAGCCGTACTGATATCGGTTGGCATACCCACTTGCACTCACACGTGGCAGCGGTACTTCCCGAGTTCGCAGATCGTGGAGTTGGCGCGGCGATGAAGATTCATCAGCGAGCGTGGGCGCTAGAGAATGATCTCGATCGAATTGATTGGACGTTCGATCCGCTGGTGAGACGTAATGCAAAGTTCAATCTCGCCAAACTCGGTGGTGCGGGCGTCGACTACATCGAGGATTTCTACGGGCTGATGTCCGACTCGATCAACGCGAATGATCGAAGTGATCGAATCGTTCTCGCCTGGGATATTGCGTCGGATCGGGTGGAGCGTGCGATGCGTGGTGAACTCGCGCCTCGGCCGCGAGCGGACTGGCTTGAGCGTGGAGCTCAGATTGCCGTTTCCTCGTCTGCGGACGAGGTGCCAATCACGCATACGACAAATGGTGACCTGCAGCTTGTTGCACTGCCGTACGACATCGTTGCGATCCGTCAGGCTGATGCCGAGGCCGCGCTACGGTGGAGGCTGGCTGTTCGTGCTGCCCTTCACCCGGTGATCAGCTCCGGCGGTCGGCTCATCGGTCTAACCCAGGAAGGAGACTACGTCGTGGAGGTCACATCATGAAGATCGACAAGGTTGTCATTCATCACGTTGAGATGCCGCTCGTACGTCCATTTCGCACGTCATTCGGTGTCGAATACGTCAGACATGTTGGGCTCATTGAGCTTACGACGACCGATGGTGTCGTTGGTTGGGGTGAATGCGTGTCATCACCTGAGCCGACGTACAGCCATGAGTTCAACGATGCGGCCGTCTTAGCCATGCGAGATCACCTGCTTCCTCGGTTAGCTGGCCGTGAGTTCACTGCCGAGGATGTTCCGGATGTGTTCAGTCCTGTTCGTGGGCATCCCATGGCGCGGGGTGCGCTTGAAATGGCCGCGCTAGACGCGCAGTTGCGGGCCGCCGGCCAATCGTTCGCGTCCTACATTGGATCTACGCGAACGGAAATTCCCTGTGGCGTCTCGGTCGGCATCCCGGTGGACGACTCGATCGACACGTTGCTCGATCATGTGAACGGATACATCGAACAGGGTTACCGACGCATCAAACTGAAGATTCAACCTGGCTTCGACATCGAACCCACTCGCGCTGTTCGCTCAGCGTGGCCGGAAATCCCACTTCAAGTTGATGCCAACCAAGCGTACAGTCGCGATCACATCGACTATCTTGCCGGGCTCGACGAGTTCGACCTGCTGCTGATCGAGCAACCGATGCATGAGGACGATCTCGTCGCTCACAAGTGGCTCGCAGATCGCATCGAAACGCCTGTCTGCCTTGATGAATCAGTGATCTCGGTCAACAATGCTGAATCGCTCATCGACTTTGGCGCCTGCGAGATTGTGAACATCAAAGCCGGCCGCGTTGGTGGGTATCTCGAGGCTAAAAAGATTCACGACATGGCGTTCGAACGCGGGATTCCGGTCTGGTGCGGTGGCATGGAAGAGACTGGCGTGGGCCGCGCAGCGAACATGGCCTTTGCTTCACTTCCAGGCTGCACCCTGCCAGGTGACACAAGTGGATCGGACCGCTTCTACGCCCCTGACGTCACCGAACCATTTGTTATGGGCGCGGACGGAATGATGCAGGTGCCAACAGAGCCCGGTATCTCGCGACTGCCAATCCCTGAAATTTTAACGTCAATCACCGTTGCTACTGAGGTCTTGGCCTAACTTTTCACCAGCATCAACCAGATGCGACAGGCGCGACGCCAGTAATGCGCGCAACAGTGAACGTGCGCACTTCAGCGGATCGTAAGTCGTACGCGGTCAGGAATCCGCTGTCGAGTTTGATGGGTTCGACAACTCGCTCCGTTGTTGTTCCAGAGTTGTCGGCGTAACCGATCCACAGTGGCCGCGACGCTTCCATCGCCTCCCGCAATGCATCGATGGTTTCGACTGTGGTTGATCGCTGAAGGCGACCTGACCCGATAGCAGCTGGGATATCGGCTGGTTTGGATTCACTGGCTGTGTCGCCGGCACGCAATGCCCGCACCGCCGCTGAGGTGAGTGCGGGTGACGCTGCAGGTGGCTCGACGGAAAGCCTCGGCGGACGTGGGCGAGGAGGAGTGCGTCGCTCCTTCGGCCGCCGCACTACGACTGCGCCTTCTGAGTTCTCCGCACTTGGCGCAAAGCCCGCATCGCGCAATCGCTCAAGGACGTTATCGACAGGATTCGATGTAGCCACAACGGTTTCGGCCAGTCGGATGAAGCGAAGGTTGGTTAGACGTCGGTCGGCCATAATCTCGGTCAGCACAGTTGGATCGTCGCAACGGATATAGCCCGTCGCTACCCCAACCCGGAGGGAACCGTGGCGTCGCGCGGCGTCGTGAACCAGGTACTCAAGGGGTTGTGGCACCGGCGTGCGCGACTTCATGGTGAGCAGCGTCAATATCTCAGTAGGTCCGCGGCCCGCGTCTAATCCGCGACGAATCGTTGCATCCGTGAAGCGGTAAACCGTTGCGCCACCGGTTGACTCGACATCTGCGATAAGTGCGATGTCTCGGCTGAGCTCTGGCTCAAGAGGCCCAGGGGCAATCGCCGTGAGGTCGGCTTGCAGCAGAATGTGATCCACGAGAGCGGGTAGAGACTTCTCCAACGCGACGATTACATCCGGTGAACCGGACGGAACGCCCGCCATTCTGTGCGCAGCACGGGCTTCGTTGGCGGCCTCCTGCGCCGAGGTTGTTCGCAGTAGGGCGCGCCCGTGTTCAGACAGCGCCCCGAGCCCCGTTACGCCGAGACGTTCGGCTTCAGCTGGCGTCGTTTCAATGACGAGTTGCCAGAGATCCGAGGTTCGACGTGGACGCCGCCATTGCAAACGTTCGATCAGAGATGCGTGAGCAGGTGATTCGCCAGGGCCGAGCTCGACGAGTTCTTCCAGAACCGAGCGCCGCGCATCTGGTGTTAGGGATCGATCGAGGTCGCGGGCAAGTGCGTTGATGCGCGTGCCAGTTTCATCGCGTCCCGAGACGAGCGCTGGTGTGCGAGTCATCAGCAACCAAGCCTGAGCAATGAACGACCAACGCTCGGCTACCGGCTGATCTCGCCACGCGTCGTACGTCGGTGTTGGCGTCCATGCCTCGTCGATGTCGCCGTCTGCTCCAAGTAATCCGGCCGCGTATGCAACTTCGATGAGCAACGCGGCCGCATCTTCGTCTACATCAAGGGATACGGCAGTTCGAGTCAGGTCTCGTACAGCTAGTCCGCCACTTCGCAAGACCGCAGGGGGAGCGGCCGACCATAACTCGAGCAGATCTTCCAATTGCCGGGTGAACGCAAGCGCCTGCTGCCCCGCGGTGCGGTCAACAAGGTCGGCTGATCGCTGCGTTACCTCGATCTTTGGAGGCACTGGCTGCGGATACCGAATCAGAACGCCGTGTCGTCGCGACATCGCGATTTCCCTAGGCACAACCACCGTATCGGCGCTTATGGGCACGACAAGCGAATGAGCGAGCAGCCACTCGATCGGGGTTCGAGCCGAGTCAACGCTCACACGTCGTTCGGCTCCTTCCAGGCGCCCGACGGGTGGTCCCCACGAAAGTTTGTCGAGCGCGTCGATGGCCTCGGCCGGGGCGTCAACGAGCACGCGATCGAGTTCGGAAGGATCCTCGGCGTACACCGCCACCTGACGTCGACCGTCTGCCATTGCCGGTCCGAGGCCCGCTGGATAATTTCCAAGGGCTTCGCGCACGGGTCGAATCACGTGTAGTTCGTCGTCGTTACCCCACAGCAGTGCCATCTCGCGCAGGCGGTCGATCGCCTCGTCGATGTACGACCCCTCGACATCGGGTAGGCCAGCGACTGCCGCTTCCTTTTTGGCAGGATCGCCAAGGCTAGCGAGAGCATGAAGGAGTTGGAGTTCAAACGTCGAGAGCCGATCAAGCGCCCTGCTGGTCGACGGTCCGCTCGTGGCCCGTGTCGCGAGAGCACTGATGTCCGCGGGGACCGGATGAAGAAGATCGGGGCGTTGAGAGAGCAGCGACTGCAACTGTTCGTCGGTGCGCTGGCGAAGGTCTTCGGCCAAGGAGCGAGGTCGGGATTTCCGCGGCGAACGCCCACTGGCCGTCTCCGGAGTACTCCCGTTGCCCATCTGCACTACGTTACGGGCGCAAAGCCAACAGTGCCAGTCGGTAATCGGCCCCGAACGTGGTGGTGACGGCCTAGGGTGCTGTCACATCGCGATCCTCCGCGAGTAATCCGTGGCCTGAAGGGGTAGTTATGAAAATCCTCGTAATTGGTGGCACTCGCTTCGTCGGACGACACATTGTTGAGGCCGCACTTGCTCACGGACACGCGGTGACGATCCTGCACCGAGGTAAGTCCGGGGCCGAGCTCTTCCCGACGAGTGAACATCTAATCGCCGACCGCGATGAGGATCTGTCGATTCTGGCGGGACGTCAGTTTGATGCAACAATCGACGTCAGCGCCTATTTTCCACGTCAGGTACGCAGTCTCGCTGCTGCCCTCGGCAAGGGTGCCGGTCACTACGTGTACGTCTCGACTGTCTCGGTATACGACAAGCCCTTGGCGCGCCGTTACGACGAATCGTCACCCCTTCTTGCGCCCGCCGCAGAAGATGTAGACGAGATCACCAATGACACCTACGGACCGCTGAAAGTTACCTGCGAGCAGGTCGCGAGTGAACTTTATGGCGAGGAGCTCACCATCGTGCGTCCCACATACGTCATCGGTCCTTGGGATTACACGCGTCGATTCACCTCGTGGGTTGAACGCATTGCCGCGGGCGGGGAGGTGCTGGCACCCGGTGCTGCGAGCGATCCGACACAAATGATCGATGCGCGGGACATTGGCGACTGGATTATGCGGCTAGTCGAATCGCATACCTATGGTGTCTTCCACGCCGTTAGTCCGTCTGCCTCGTACACATTCGGCGAGATGCTCAACGATGTGATGGTGGCCGTTGGCCCCCCTGGAACCCGTCTGACGTGGGTTGACACCGCTTGGCTGCTAGCCGAAGGCGTTGGTTACGACGATTTCCCGCTGTGGGCGGGAGATGATCCAGCGATCGATGTCATGACGGCCGATCCCGCCGCGGCGATAGCAACCGGTCTGACTGCTCGCACGATTCGCCAGAGTTCGGCCGAGATTCTGTCTCACCTTGCCTCCAACCCACCCGAGGAACCAAGCACGCGGCTTTCCGACGAGCGTGAAGCCGCCCTTTTGGTGGCCTGGCACTCGGCGCACTAGCCAAAAATCGGGGGTAACGGCACATTCCTCGGAATACGAGGTTGGTGTGTTCGGTTTGTCCAGATAACCTATATGGACGCCCGAAACCGGGCTGTGCAGATCCAATTCCCACTCGGGTAGTGATCTGGCGAGATGAACAGCGTAAGGACGCGTGAGTACGGTGCCAACTGGCAAGGTTAAGTGGTACGACACGGAAAAGGGTTTCGGCTTCCTAGCAACGGAGGAGGGCGACGAGGTCTTCGTGCATGCCTCCGCGCTCCCCGCCGGTCTCGAGGCGCTCAAGCCCGGTTCGAAGGTCGAATTCGGTATCGCTGATGGAAAGCGCGGTCCGCAGGCACTGTCGATCCGCGTTCTAGATGCCCCGGTTAGCGTCACCAAAACCACACGTAAGCCCGCCGATGACATGGCCGTCATCCTCGAGGACCTCATTAAGCTGCTCGACAACGTGTCCAACTCGCTGCGTCGGGGCCGCTACCCCGATGACAAGTCGTCGAAGAACATCGCTGCGATGATGCGTAAGGTTGCTGACGATCTCGACGCCTAGGTTCATTGAACTTTCGTAGTTGAGGCCATCCCGTCAAGGGGTCGCCTCGCTATTTGTGGGGTCTGTACGTGACAATGGACGTATGACCTCTGACGTTGACTCCCTCTTGGCCGGTGCGATCGAACTTGCACGTGCCGCCGCCTTGGAGACCGCAGACGCAGACGTGGTGGGATCGCATGTTGATCTAGCCGTTGATGGCGAGTTCATGGTGACTCACTATTTTGAAAACACTTCGCTGGCTTATCGTGGTTGGCGTTGGGCCGTAACGCTCGTACGAGTACCCGAATCGGACCTCGTCACGATCGACGAGGTGGTACTCCTCCCCGGTACTGAATCGCTGCTTGCCCCGGCTTGGGTACCGTGGAATGAGCGAGTCCGCCCTGGTGACCTGTCGCCCGGTGATCTCTTGCCGACCGAACTGGAAGATCCACGACTGGAGCCAGGGTTCACCGGCACTGATGCACTTGATGAGATCGACGATCTGACCACCGCTCTTGGTCCGCTACGTCCGGAGCAGTGGCAGTTAGGTCTTGGCCGCGAGCGGGTTCTGTCTGCATGGGGTCGCGACGATGCGGCCGACCGCTGGGATGCCGGTGATTTCGGACCGGACTCTCCAATGGCTAAGGCTGCTCCTGGGTTGTGTCAATCGTGTGGGTTCGTGCTGCGCATTGGTGGATCACTCGGGCAGGCATTTGGCCTGTGCGCCAACGCATTCGGCGCTGATGGACGAGTCGTCTCACTGAAGTACGGCTGCGGTGCCCACTCGAGTGTTCGTCCGATCGAGGGCACCGGAATACCCGTCACGGAGATGGCGATCGACGAGATCCTCGCTGACACCCTCGTGCTTGATCCACTGGTCGAGGATGAACTGCCTGCTCGGGCAGACGGGATTGAAGGCATTGAAGATGTTGTGTTTGTGACGGACGATGTTGAAGACTCCGTTGACGAGGACACAGTTGATGATGACTCGGTCGGTCAGGAGCTCATCCTCATCGATGATGAGGATGATGAAAGCGACGATCTTGTCGACGACGAAGACGATCTCTTGATCGACGAGGACGAGGACGAAGACGACGAGGAAGACGAAAACGATGTTGACGATGATGACGATGATGACGATGATGACGATGAAAGCGACGCGGATGATCTCGTCGATGTCGAACACGACGGCTACTTCATTTAACCTCGGCTAGGTCAAAAACCTCTGCCACTTCACGAACTACCGTGCGTTACTGCTTCGCGCGATGTGCCCGGTAGGCAGTTCGGCGTCGCATAACGTAGACCAATCCACCACATCCCAGTGCGACGCCGGTCATGCACACCCAGACCCACCACGGATGGCCGTTAGCCATGAGCTTGTCGCGAAAGATTAAGCACGCCACTAATGCGACGGCGAATGCGACACTCCCTAGTGCGACCGCGGTCACGCCGTCTACATCAACGGGCGGGATTTCACGTTCCGCCGGCTCTTGTGACGAAGGATTCGTAGACACGATGTGAGCGTATCGTGTTGACGGCTCTAGGCTGAGTACATGGATCCCCGAACCCGCCGACTGGTCACTCAGGTAGTTCTCGGCCTGTCTTTGGTGCTCGTGATCTTCGCTGCTTGGCGACAGACGCGATGATGTCGTCGACGGGGATGTAACAGCACATGCAGATGTCATGGGAGCAGGCTCGCGCTGAACTCGACGTGGTCTTAGCGAACTCCGATCGGCTAGTGCGCGCAATTGCTTCGGGTCGTCGCCGTGGAAGCCAGCCGCAATGGCGTCGGATCGAGATTCGACCGGTCGAGATCAAGGCGGGTCGACGTATTCAAGTTGTGCGACTCGACGAGCGTCAAGCGCACACCACTAACCTCGAGACGACCGAGTGGTTGGCGGTGATCGACGAATTGCTTGACGAAGGTTTTGGCCACTGGCACGTAGATACCGTCGATGAACAGTTGGCGTTACGGGTGACGAAGAAGGGCGATGCTCTCGTTCATCGAGGGAAGCCTTCCGAAGCGGTAAGCGAGACGACCACTGCCCACGATCGTGTGAAGGTGCGTCGCCTTAATCCGGAAAACCCGGACGTTCAGCGATTCCTGACTGCTGTCGGAATCTCTGACGCCCAAGGACGGATTAAGCCAAGTCGGCAGGACAAGTACAGACAGATCGAGGAGTTCGTCCGCGTCCTCGATGTTGCCGTCAATGACGCTCTCATCGCTGGCTCGTTGAGCGAGTCATCGGCGGAAAAGCCATGGCACTTAGTGGATTTAGGCTGCGGTAACGCCTATCTAACAATGGCGGCGTACGTGTTTCTCGGCTTGGTTCGAGGCGAGCATGTGCGCGTGCACGGTGTTGATGTGCGGGAGGATTCATTCCAACGCAATTCTGAACTGGCGATGAAGTTAGGAATCGACCCAAACGTCACCTTCGAAGCCGCTTACATCAGCGAGGCGAAGGATCGGGCTGCCGATGTGGTTCTTGCGCTTCACGCATGCGACACCGCGACGGACGATGCATTGGCACGAGCCGTTCAAAGCTCAGCCTCGGTGGTTCTCGCCTCACCATGTTGTCATCATGATCTGCAGCGGCAGATAGGGACTCGTGCGCCCACCCCCTATGGGTTGCTAACGGGTTCAGGAATTTTGCGGGAGCGATTCATCGATGTGCTGACCGATTCAATTCGCGCTGAACTCTTACGGTGCGTTGGCTATCGGGTCGACGTCATTGAGTACGTCAGTGATGAGCACACGAACCGGAATCTCATGATTCGAGCGATCAGGACTGGTGCCCCGCCGCGCCGTCGCGATGTCGACGAATACGATGCGCTCATAGCCGACTGGGGGATTGAGCCGCGGTTAGCACACTTGATCGCTCCACAGATCGCGTTAGGCCGAGATCGCCTGGCTACGTAGTCCTTTCGAGTCCGGGTCAACGATGCCAAGCGTCAGGATTCGGGATCGTCCGATATCAATGCGGCAACAGGCTTTAGCGTGATCAACACCAAAGCAGTAGCGATGAGCACCGGCACAATTAAGAAGGCGGTGTGCACACCCACCCGATCGGATAGCGCTCCGAGGATCAGCGGCATCAACCCGCTAGCCAAGCTCGAGGCGATCAGTGTGAATCCGGCACCTCGGTCGGTTCGGCCCGCGGATGCTCGGATTGCCCGTCCCACCCCAAGTGGCCAATGAAGTCCGATGCCCGTGCCGGCGATCACGTATCCAGTCAGCATGATCGGCGCCGAGGTTGAAAACCACGCAATTCCAAAGCCAAGGCCGGCGACGATGAAGGCGCTGATCAGCACTCGTTCGGGATCGTAACGGGATAGAAATGGCGCGCCGGCCAGTCGACCGAAGGTCATTCCGCCGACAACGCTGGCGAGGGATGCGGCAGCGGCGGCCTGGCCCATGCCCGCGCGATCGCGAAGTAGATCTGAGCCCCACAGCGTCATGCAAAATTCGGTGCCAGTGATCGTGACGATGACGGCAAAGGCGAACCAGTACAGGCTTGGTAGTGGTCCCGACGGCTCGTGACCAGGTTGGCTGGCGGGGTGGCCATGGCGTGCGTCATAGCGTTCAACATCGCGACCGCGGATGAACTCGACGACTCCATAGCCGAGCATGGTCACAATGACAGCCGGTCTCCACCCCCAACCGAGCGCGACGCAGCCGCCGACAAGCAGCGGGCCGAGTAACCCCAAGCCAGATGCGAACCCATTTGCTTCAGCGAGGGATCGCGGCGCGGCTAATCCTTGCTGTTCGGTGATGAAAGCGTTGATTCCGACCATCGAGATTGCTGCCCCGAAGCAGGCCATGGCCAGACTGATCAGGGTCACCGCGAAAACGTGAATACCAACGAAACCAGAAAGTCCAACAATCGCCATGATCGATCCAATTCGCATCAACGGGCCGCGACCAATGCGCGCAACGATGCGCGGAGCCAAGAAACCACCGGTCATCCCGCCGATTGCCAATGCAGTTCCGTATAAGCCTTCGACCGTACGCGATAGACCAAGTTCATCACGCAGAATCGCCGTGGCGGGCGCGAATGTGAAGAGGAACAGCCCCCACATGCATAGCTGTAGGTAAGACACCCACGTTTCGCGCGTGTGGACGACGGTGGGATGTGCAACGGCGATAACGTCGCGGTTCGTCACGTCATGGCCGAAACAAGGTAATCGATCGATGCGGTAAGTCGTCGAACATCATCTGGGTCAACCGCGGGGAACATGGCAACCCGTAGTTGGTTGCGGCCAAGTTTGCGGTAGGGCTCAGTATCTACCACGCCGTTTGCTCGTAACTGCTTGGAGATTTCGCTTGCATCGATCGCATCGTCGAAGTCAATGGTGCCGATCACCTGTGAGCGCAGGTCTGGGTCACTGACGAATGGGGTTGCGAAGTCAGATGCCTGCGCCCAGTCGTACAGAGCTTGTGACGATTCACGCGTGCGGGCAACGCACCACTCGAGACCCCCATTGGTGTTGAACCAGTCGATCTGCTCGACCATGAGCAAGATGGTGGCCAATGCGGGCGTGTTGTACGTCTGGTTCTGCCTGCTGTTGTCGATCGCGGTCTGTAGATCAAGAAAGGCTGGAATGTAGCGCCCGGTCGCCTTGATCTGTGCGGTTCGATAGATCGCAGCCGGTGACATGAGAGCGATCCATAAGCCGCCGTCAGAGGCGAAGCACTTCTGCGGTGCGAAATAGTAAACATCGGATTCTGCTTGGTCGACCGGGAGGCCGCCAGCAGCCGACGTCGCGTCGATCAGCATCAGGGCATCCGCGTCTGCGCCGACAACGCGCTTCGGGGTTATGGCAACCCCGGTTGACGTTTCGTTGTGCGGTGTTGCGTATACGTCGAACCCGGGCGCTGGCTCGAAGGTCGGTGCGGTTCCGGGATCGGACTTGATTACCTTCGGATCACTGAGAAACGGTGCCGAATCGACCGATGACGCGAACTTGGAGCCGAATTCACCGAAGGTTAGGAACTGAGCCCGATCACGAACTAAACAAAAAGTTGCCACCTCCCAGAATGCGGTGGATCCACCATTGCCGAGAACAACCTCGTAGCCCTCTGGCAGTGAGAAGAGCTGGTTCAATCCTTCGCGCAGCCGGCCCACTTGGGTGCGCACCGTGTTCTGACGATGTGAGGTGCCGAGGTACGTCGGCGCAGACCGTGCGAGCGCCTCAACTTGTTCCGCGCGGACCTTACTTGGTCCCGCACCGAATCGTCCGTCCCGAGGTAAAAGCGCTTGTGGAATGGTGATCGTAGAACCGGTCACAGCAGTGCCTTCTTCTAGCAGTGGGTAACGCGGGACGAACGCCTTCGGCGACTATGACGTCGGCGTGTAACCAGATGGCGCAACCATTTGAGCATCCCAGCCGGGAACCTCTTCTGGCTTACGTGGGCCTGGACCAACGTACTTGGCAGACGGACGAATCAGACGTCCGGTTCGCTTCTGCTCCAAGATGTGCGCGCTCCAACCAGCGAGTCGGGCGCAGGTGAACATCGAGGTGAACATATGTGCTGGCACCTGTGCGTAATCCAGGACGATGGCTGCCCAGAATTCGACGTTCGTTTCCAACACTCGATCCGGACGACGTTCGCGCAGTTCGGCGAGAGCGGCCGATTCAAGTGCCTCGGCAACCTCGTATCGGGGGGCATTCAATTCACGTGCGGTGCGGCGAAGGACGCGCGCGCGTGGATCCTCAGCGCGGTAGACGCGGTGCCCGAAGCCCATGAGACGTTCGCCGCGATCAAGGATCCCCTTGACGTAGCCGCGTGCGTCACCTGAATCCTCGACACCCTCGATCATGGACAGTACGCGCGACGGTGCACCACCATGAAGTGGGCCGGAGATCGCGCCGACAGCGCCGGAGAGCGCGGCTGCAACATCCGCACCAGTCGATGCGATCACCCGGGCGGTGAAGGTTGATGCGTTCATGCCGTGCTCGGCAGCGCTGACGAAGTAAGCATCGACGGCCTGGACATGAGAGGGGTCGGGCTCGCCCCGCCAGCGGATCATCATGCGCTCGACGACGGTCGACGCCTGATCAATTGTGGATTGAGGAATCATCGGTCGGCCGATACCGCGTGCCGACTGCGCCACGAACGACATCGCCATGACTGACGCGCGGGCGAGTTCATCGCGGACCTTATCGTCGTCGATGTCGAGCATGGGCTCAAGGCCCCATGCCGGTGCGAGCATTGCGAGTGCCGACTGCACGTCAACGCGGACGTCACCTGAGTGAACGGGGATGGGAAATGGCTCAGCGGGTGGAAGACCAGGGTTGAACTCGTTGTCGACGAGCAGCCCCCATACGTTTCCGTAGGAGACTCGGCCGACGAGGTCTTCAATGTCGACTCCGCGGTAGCGCAGGGCGCTACCTTCTTTGTCTGGCTCGGCGATCTCTGATTCGAAGGCGATCACACCTTCGAGTCCGGGCACGAAATCCGACATAGCTGCTCTCCCGCTCTCGTGACACCTGTTGGTGTCGTTTCTTGCGGCCTGTAGGCCAGCCCGTTCGCCGCGCTCAAAGTTGGCTGAACGGATTTGGGCTGAGGTTGGTGACCTCACTGCCCGGTACATCCTCCCAAATCGAGGGCCGTGAGGGGTAGTCGGCTCGGTGTGAGATGTACCCCACATAATCCGTATGAGCATGATCGCCAGCACAAAAGATTCCGACATCGCCGAGAACCTGTAATCCTGAGACACTTGGAGGGTGACAGAGCTTCCACCACGCGTTTCTGACTTACGACGAAACTACGACGACGGTCGATTGCTCGAGTCAGATCTAGCCCATACCCCGCTGGGGCAGTTTGCCCGCTGGTTTGACGATGCGGTTGCCGCAGAACTCGTTGAGCCCAACGCGATGGTGGTGGCCACCTCCGACGAGCAGGGGGTGCCGTCGGCTCGGACGGTCCTACTCAAGGGTGTCGATCGCCGAGGCTTTGTCTTCTATACCAATCACCAGTCTCGTAAAGGACGCGCCTTAGCTGGCAATCCGCGCGCCTCGCTGGTGTTCCCGTGGTACCCGCTCTCGCGTCAGATCGTCGTTGTAGGTGACGTTGAAGCAGTCTCGCGCGCGGAGGCTGCTGACTACTTCTCGTCGCGCCCCTACGCATCACGGCTTGGTGCTTGGGCCAGTGAACAGTCGTCGGTGATCGCATCTCGGGATGTTCTCAAGGCTCGCTATGCCGAACTCGCAGCCGCGTTTCCCGATTCGGGAAGTACGGCCGATGTCCCACTCCCAGACTTCTGGGGCGGGTTTCTCGTCAAACCTGTGTCCGTTGAATTCTGGCAGGGACGACCGTCACGTCTGCATGACCGGCTGCGATTCGTGCGCGCGCAGGACGAGGCACTACTTGACGATGTTGAAGCGTGGACAACCGAACGCCTGTCCCCATGAACTGGTTCGACGGTCGGTAGTGCGCTGATGGCACGACTTCTCGCAGATCTCACACCCCTGAAGATTTCGGCCGAGTACCGACGCATTTGGTCGGCTCTGTCAATATCCAATATCGGCCAACAGATGACGTCGGTTGCCGTTGGTATTCAGGTGTATTCCCTGACGCACTCCTCGTTTATGGTCGGACTGGTCGGTCTGTGTCAGCTCGTTCCGCTCGTTGGGTTTGGTTTGTACGGCGGTGCCCTGTCAGATACGCATGATCGCCGCAAGGTCGGTCTATTCGCGGCGATCGGTCTGATGGCGTGCTCGCTGATCTTCTTCCTGCAGTCAGTGCGGGATCTGCGTAATGTTGGACTGCTGTTTGTGGTGGTGGCGATTCAGTCGGCGTTTTTTGCGGTGGGAAATCCGGCCCGAGGCGCCATCATCCCGCGGCTCGTCGACAAGGAGTTACTACCGGCTGCGAACGCGCTGAGCATGCTGGCCTGGAATGTGGGTTTCACGATCGGCCCGCTCCTTGGCGGTCTTTTAATCGCAGCGACCGGTGGAGTGTCAGTAGCGTATTTCGTTGATGTCGTTGCCTTTTCGTCAGTGGTGTACGCGATGTATAGATTGCGTCCGCTGCCTCCACTTGGTGACGGCCCAGAGCGAACTGGCTGGGCGGCTGTAAAGGACGGACTCACATTTCTACGTGGTCGTCGCAATCTTCAAATGTCGTTCTATCTCGACATCGTGGCGATGGTTTTTGGTATGCCGCGGGCGCTGTTTCCCGCGATCGGTGCGAGCTTCTATCCGACGGATGCGCGAATGGCTGCAACGGCAGTTGGCTTTTTGGCTGCCGCTCCCGCATTCGGAGCTGTGATTTCGTCGATCTTCTCTGGCCCGCTGACTCGGGTTCGTAAGCAAGGTATTGCAGTTGTTGTGGCGATCCTTGCATGGGGTATTTCCATTGCGCTGTTTGGACTTTCGACGTCTTTACTACTGGCGTGCTTCTTTCTTGCCTGTGCGGGTGCGGCAGACAACGTAAGTGCCATTTTCCGATCGACGATTCTGCAGGCTGCAACACCTGACGAATATCGCGGTCGGCTACAAGGCATTTTCACCGTTGTGGTGGCAGGTGGTCCGCGTCTTGGCGATCTGGAATCGGGCACTGTGGCAGCGATCGCAGGCGAAACATTTAGCGTGGTCAGCGGTGGCATCCTGTGCATTGTTTTTGCACTGGGATTAATCGCTGCCGTGCCGTCATTCTTGCGCTACGACGGTCAGAACCCAGAGCCCTAGTCAGCGTTAGGTAGGGCGGCCTTGTCCTCGCTGATCGCTGCATAGCGACGGAGTGACTCATCACGCTCGTGTGCGTGATCGACGATGCGCTGTGGATACTCAACCGCCAGAAGCGGGTGATTCCATGGCTCATGCACGGCCTTACTCGGTAGCGCCCGCAGTTCGGGCACGTACTTACGCACGTAGTCGCCATCGGGGTCGAAGCGCAGGCCCTGGGTAACAGGGTTGAAAATGCGAAAGTACGGCGATGCGTCCGTGCCACTGCCGGCGACCCACTGCCAACCATGCTGGTTGCTAGCGATATCGCCATCGCGCAGCATCTTCATGAACCACCAGGCACCGCGTTGCCAAGGCAGATGCAGATCTTTAACGAGGAATGATGCGGTCACCATCCGGACCCGGTTATGCATCCAACCCTCGGTCAGGAGTTGGCGCATACCCGCATCGACGAACGGGTAACCGGTGCGACCCTGAGTCCACGCTTCGAACTGCTGGTCGGCGTCCGGCCCCGTCTCGTACTCCATCTGCTCGAACTTCGGGTTGAGCCACGTGCGCGCGCTTGTAGGCGTGTGATGTAGGACGTCGGCGTAAAACTCGCGCCATGCAATTTCCTTGCGAAACACGGTGTGTGCTGGTGATTCATCGAGATCCGCAAGCACTGTTCGCGGATGGATCTCGCCCCAACGCAAATGTGCCGAGAGCATGGACGTCCCGGCAATGTCGGGACGGTTGCGTCCATCGTCGTACCCGTTGAGACCTGATTGCTGAAACTCATGCCAGAGTTGGTGGGCAGCTGATTCGCCGACGGGCGGAAGGTAAACCGACCGAGATACGACGGGTAGCGGTTCGCTGACGAGACCTGGGGCGGCGAACCACTGGGGTTCCCCGTTGTCGGCTGGGCTGCGCCAGCCGTGCGCCAACCATGCCTTGAAGAATGGCGTGTACACCCGGTATGGCGTTCCGTCAGCCTTCGTCACTCGTCCCGGTGCCACGGCGTATGGCGATCCAGTTCGGATCAGCGAGCGGCCGGCTTTGGTGAGTGCGATTTCGACCTGCTGATCACGCATCGAACCGTAGGGTCCGTAATCCGCGCCGATATGAACCGACGGGGCTGAGATTTCTGCTGCCAGTTCGGGGATCACGTGAACTGGATCTCCGTATCGAACGATCAGGTGGCCGGCCATCGACTCGTTGAGCAGCTGGAGCGAGTTGACCAAATACGCCCGTCGCACCGGTCCGGCGGCATCCCACAGCGCGGTGTCGAAGACGAAGACCGGCAGAACAGCCCCGTCCGCGCAGGCCTGACCAAGTGCGGGGTTGTCTTGCAGTCGAAGATCGCGTCGAATCCACCAGATGCTCACGAAAGAACAGTAGGTGCGCAGCAGGGGTTGCGCCTATCGGGGTCGTCGCACCGTAAAACGACACCAATCAGGGACTTTGTGCGTATCGGTCGACGAGATGTAAGACAATGGAGCTCACGCCCCCGATTGCGAGGATTGACAGCAGTGAGCGATCTGATCGATACCACCGAGATGTATCTGCGCACGATCTTTGAGCTCGAAGAAGAGGGCATCACTCCGCTGCGAGCACGTATTGCCGAACGCCTTGGACAATCAGGCCCAACCGTTTCCCAGACGGTAGCCAGGATGGAACGAGATAACCTGCTCATGGTCCAGGGGGATCGTCATCTAGAGCTCACCGATGATGGTCGAGCTATGGCCACCAGGGTTATGCGTAAGCATCGCCTTGCCGAGTGCCTGCTCGTCGAGATCATTGGCATGCCATGGGAGGACGTTCACGCCGAGGCGTGCCGGTGGGAACATGTCATGAGTGAGGCGGTTGAGCGTCGCATCTTAGAACTCCTCAATCACCCGACCGTGTCGCCCTATGGGAATCCCATTCCGGGATTGCCCGAGCTTGATCAGCCGGCAAGTGAGTCAACGCTAGCGGGTTTGACCACACTCGATCGAATTGCGCGAAACGAATCCGCTCGCGTGACGGTGTACCGCATCGGAGAGCCACTCCAAATCAACAACGACTTGATGGCTTCGCTTCGACGCTCGGGTGCACTTCCGGGAGAGACGGTGAAGGTGGTTCGCTCACCAGGTGGTGTGCTTATTGGCAGTGCGGGGGAGTACGTCGAACTAGACGATGAGATGGCCTCTCACGTGTTCGTTAAGAGAGCCGAGCCTACGACAACAGCGTGAGGTTGACCCTCAGATCCGCTTGAGCAGCGTGAGTCCGGTTCCATCGCCAACGCAGGTTTGCAGAACGAGATCAGCGTTCAGGGTGGGCAGCTCACCGGACTGACGAGTCAGACGAAGGTGGTCAGTGACGATGTACGTTCCGGCAGCTAGGCCATGAGTGACCGTCACCGTTGTGCCGGTTGGAACGAACGCCATCCATTGGTAGCCACACCAGTTATGACCAGCAAGCCACAGCGGGCTTTGTGTCCACAGGACTAGGTTGCACTTGTCGATTGACGATTGCGAGCCGGGCTTATTGACGTAGTGGTCAATGGTGATTGCCGAGGCCTTAGTCGGCTCAGTTTTCGTAGACGTTGTGGCAAGGGCCTTCGCATGGGCAGCCTTCGTGGCAGCGGGCTTTGAAGGTGCCGGTGTCTTACTAGCAACTGCCTTGGTTTCTACCTTGGGAGGGATTGTGGCTTCGGCTGCCTTCGCAGGGCTTGCGCTCGCAGTTGGCACAACAAGGGAGGCTCCGTTGAACACCGCGGCTGCTGCGGCTGCGGCAGGGCTCTGAGCGGCCGGTGCGGAGAGGGTCGTCGCCGACCGCTCGCTCACGCTGTCGCTGCGCACCCATGCGAATGCAGTTCCGGTCGCGGAAACCGCAAAAACGAGGGACGCCGTGGCGAAGATCGCGGTGCGATGTAGGTGCCTATTTGTGCTCACGTATATGTCTTCGACCCGCCAAACGGGCTACATAAGCGTCAGCGTCGGCATTTGGTCCGAATGGGTGAGGATTTTCGCGTTCCCATTTGGACGGCGTGTGAGCAGACCGCGGAATAACCGCGTACGCTCGCGTCTCATGGTGAATATCGATTCCACATTTGTCCGTATCGACCGCCTCATGGGTGACTTTGTCATCGCCGGCACTGCCCCTGGGATCGCGTACGGGGTAGTTAGCGATGGGTCTCTCGTTCACTCTGGTGGCGCGGGTGTGGCTCGTCTAGGCGACACTGCGGCGCCCGATGCGAATACCGTGTTCAGGATCGCGTCGATGACGAAGAGTTTTACGGCAGCTGCGATTTTGATGTTGCGCGATGCGGGTCGCCTAGTCCTAGATTCGCCGGTTTCAACGTATGTTCCTGAGCTCGCATCCGTGACGCTTCCGACAACTGATTCGCGTCCGCCGACGGTTCGAGACATGTTGACGATGAGTGCCGGGTGGGCCACTGATGATCCGTGGGCGGATCGGCAGGAGTCGATCGATCCGGCGGGCTTTTCGGCAATGCTCGATGGTGGACTCACCTTCGATGAGACCCCTGGAGTGGTCTTTGACTATTCGAATCTGGGCTATTCACTTCTTGGTCGTATCGTCACCAATGTTTCAGGGATTCAATTCCAGGACTTCATCGGCTCACACATCCTGGGCCCGGTGGGAATGAGCTCATCTGGATTTCGGCTGGAGGACATCCCTGCTGATCGCTTAGCCGATGGTCACTTCCGTCGTGACGATCAGTGGAATGTGGAGCCGTGGGCCGCGACTGGCGAATTCGCCGCGCTCGGCGGAATCGCCAGCACGGTGACAGATCTAGCGCGCTGGGTTTCTGTTTTGGCCGGGGCGTTTCCGGCGCGTGACGATGCCGATGCCGGCGTGCCACTGCGTCGTTCGTCACTTCGTGAGATGCAGCAGGGTAGTCGCTTTTTCTCGGCCGTTCGTGGTGTGGATTCGGGTGCGGACTATGTGCATGGCGAGTCGATGTCGTACGGCTTTGGCCTAGTGATCGCAACCGATGAGCGGTTTGGTGACATCGTCAGTCACAGTGGTGGCTACCCCGGATACGGCTCGCACATGGTGTGGCATCCGACAAGTGGTCTTGGTGTGATCGGGCTTGCGAACGGTCGCTACGCGAGCCCTGGCCGTACGGCAGTGCGTAATGCACTGCTCGCGTTGTTGCAGGCGGCTGATGCACCTGCGCGAAAGATCCGTCTTACACCCGCGGCCAAAGACGCACGGATGCGAGTGGACGCGCTGCTCGACGCGTGGAATGACCAAGCGGCCGACGCGTTGTTTGCAGCGAATGTAGATTCCGATCTGCCCCGGGACCACCGAAAGAAGGACATTGCGGAGGCAATCGCCAAGGTGGGCGGGTTAGCCGGCCCAGCGCAGGAGATTACGGCAACGACCCCGTCATCTGTGGAGTGGGTTCGGCCTGGCGTTCGTGGACGGCTCAAGATTGATATCCAGTTGATGCCGTTGGCGCGACAGCGGGTACAGACGCTGGGCGTTGAAGCAGTGCCCGAGCCGGACGTTGCATTACGCGATGCTGCCGCCGCTGTAGTCACGGCTCTTCTGGGCGAAGATCCCCAGTGGCCGGCAGGAGTCGTAACCGATGCCGCCGTGGATCACGCTGCCATTGTGAAGGGCGCCGCTGCGGCGCGGTCCGCCGATGCCGTACGTGAGCTGCCAGCGCATCCGGCTAGTGCGCGCAGCGCCTTCGACGCATCATTCGCGCTACGCGGTCGGTCCGCGACGACCACGCTGAAGGTTGTAATCGACCCGACGTCGCATGTCGTCACACACTGCTCGTTTGTTACCGCGGCAGATGCTTGGGCAACGCGTACCGTGATCGTCGAGTAGGTACCCAGAAAGCTAACTGCCTAGACATGAAGTGAGGGCCCCGAGAATTCTCGAGGCCCTCACTTCATGTATGTCGCTTTACAAGGCGGGCGTCATCTCCGTATCGATGCCCTTCTTGCGGTCGCTTGCCCGACGAATCAGGTGCAGTGGAATGTAGATCAACATGATCGCGATACCGATGAGGAACAGGGTGGGCCCTGATCCAGCGGCTACGACGATGTCCGGTGCATTCCAACCACCGTACGTCCATACGACTGCCCAGAAGAGGAAGATCGCGAGTGCGACCCACTTCATGAATGTGGGCAGGCGGTATGGCCGAGGTGTTTCTGGCCGCATGTGCCGGTAGACGAAGTACCCGAGTAGCGCCAGCGAGCAGGCAAACAGGTAGCCGGCGTTGGAGAAGATGTAGATGGCCAGAGGCGAACCGAAGAACAGCACGATGATCGAGCAGACAACATTGAAGAGCATCGCGCGATCTGGCACACCGTGTGAGTTGACCTTGCCGAACCACTCGGGCAGTGCACGGTCTTCAGACGCCTGCCAGAGCGAGCGACCACAACCCATGATCGCGTTCAGCACGGACAGGATCAGCGCGAGGATCAACGGAATACCGATAACCCACTGAACCCAGGGTGCGTCACCGAATAGCTTCGCAGTGAATTCCGTGTACAGAGTTAGCGGATCGAAGCTGTCGGCGGCACCGAGTACGCCGACGAATACCAGCGGCGTCATGATGTAGATGAATGCTCCGTAGATTCCCTCGGCTGTCATCGCGATCTTCGCGTCGCGTGCAGGCTCACGGCATTCGCCGACGTAGCAGGCTGCGGCCTCCATCGCGATAACGCTCCAGGTGATGGGGAATACCCAGCCAAGGTAGAAGGCCGGCGAGCCGGTCACCCCTTCAGGCAAGCTGAAACCAGCGATGTTTGACCAATTCATGCTGCCGGGCTTGAAGAACGGCAGGAAGATCAGTGCCGTCAGCGGCAGCATTGACAGGATGCCCAAGATGGTTGCGAAGCGGGCACCAAGGTTGAGGCCGAAGTGGGCTGGAATGTACATGCCGACGATGCCGATGATCGAGATGATCAACACGGTAAGTGGAATCGGCGAACCGCCGACACTCGAGAAGATGTTGAACTTCGTATCCGTGTTGAGCGTAAAGAGCGCTGCGATGTAATTAGCCGCAAGGATCATGTTGATTGGCGCCACCGGGAACCAGCCGAGCCAGTACGACCAGCCAGCGAATCCGCCGAGCCAGTGCGCCCGTCGCTGTCCGAGTGCCGGAGTGAACGACTCCTGCGCGTACGACGGAACACCGCCGTGACGGTCGGGCCACATCACTGCCATCTCTGCCAGACACAGGCACAGGATGAGTCCGAAGATTGTGTTGAGGCCGATCCAGAAGATGGCGGCCGCTCCCATGCCTTGAACGGCGAATGGAGCGATACCGGTAACAAGGATTGTTCCGGCGAGGCCGATAACGAATGCGCCCCACCAGTTGGTGGTCTTAGCCAAACCTGATGATTGGGTTGCCAGACTTTCAGTAGCCACTACGCCTCCAGCGTTGCAGTCACAAGTGCACAAAGTACGTGTTGCTGAAACTATGGCTGCCTGAGTCTGGAGTCAATGACTTTTGACATTAATCCAGCCACGAGTTTTAGCGCGTCATGTGAACCAATTCACGCACTCGTGTATCTGTAGTAAACACACGGGGTTTCGCGAACTTCATTACTGGCAAGTAACCGGCATAATGACCATTTAAACGAGCGTGAGGCAACGAAATTGCTCGGATACTTCAGGTAAACGGTGCGCTCTCAACTTCGGCCGTGGCACGTAACTTACGTCGGATCGACGACTCGTAGTTGCCCTCGAGAAATCCTCTGACCGAGCCTTGGGTCGGTGTCTCCAAGACCACGTGGCGAGCTGTTCGAGCTTTCGCCACATTCGAGATTCCCGAGGCGATGTTGCGCGTGATCAACACTTGGCCGTCTGCTCGAATACCAAGTCGTCGCAACTGCTTGATGGCGTCG
The DNA here is from genome assembly GCA_903826575.1 of uncultured bacterium. Taxonomy (GTDB): domain Bacteria; phylum Actinomycetota; class Actinomycetes; order S36-B12; family CAIYMF01; genus Longivirga. Next base: position 23 of record CAIKEU010000098.1, on the reverse strand, counting down.
TCTACTCGATCGGTAGCGTCTTG
>CAIKEU010000097.1 GCA_903826575.1 uncultured bacterium | reverse complement strand
GGCGCCAACCAGCACGATTGCCGGCATCGGGTCTCCTTGATGTGGTCATGACGATCAGCGCGACCAGATGGTCGAATCACCGCGGCTCCACCAAGGGTGGTGCCACCAGATACTACCGGTTTCCGAGCGGTGGCACCTCGTTCGGCGAATTGACCGAGCGCGGAACCGCGTCAGTAGTCCGTCTCCGTCGCGACTGCTAGCAGCCCAGAATTCATCGGAATCAGAGATGCCGCGATGTGTCGGCCCAGCCGATCACCGGACATCCATGCGGTCTCGATACGAGAAACGGACCCCCATGCATCTCCGCACATACCTAGATGACCATCAAAGTAGAAAGGATCGGCGTTCATGGTGCGAGGCCTCGCGAGCGACCAACGCTTGATTTCTACCCAATCCGGATCAACCTGCAAACCCATGACTGAACGAAGCTCCGCAAGCATCAGCGGGATAGCTCTCGCTGGATCGTCGAGGAATCTAGCGGCGAGAACCGAGCCACTGTGCGCCACCAACACGGGCGCATCGTCACCGCGTCTGCGTCCGTCATCGGCAATAAACGATAAAACCGCGGACTGATTCACGAACGCACCATCGAGGTCGCCCCAGGTGCGATGAGGGTACGCCGCGACGAGCGCAAGTACCGGGTCCCAAGCGCTGACCTGAACCGCGCTGAGAGCCGGATCATCTGCCGCAAGAATGTCGCGCAGTTGCGCATCCGGCATTGCCAACACAGCAACATCAACCTCAAGGTCATCGATGAGCACACCTGTTGACGTGCGTTGGATCGACGAAACATCTTGTGGATAGAGCACATTCGGAAGATCAGCAGCAAGGTCTTCAACAAGAGATCCAAGCCCGCCGGCAGCACCGAAGCGCATGGGCCCAACCTTTATGACCGGGTCACTGCCAGGATCGAGTACAGCGAATTTATCCGTCCACTGGTGAGCGAGGCCTCGCGCAATCCAATCGTCGACCACCGCAACGAAGGCGGAGTCATTAGCGGTGAAATAGGACGCGCCGACGTCAACGACGCGGCCGTCATAGGGCAGTCCTGATTCGCGAATTCGTCGCGAAGCCATCCGGCCCCCTATGCGCCTGCCCCGATCGAAAACGACGACATCGATCCCGGAAGCATGCAACGCAGACGCACACGCGATTCCAGAGATGCCGCCGCCAACCACACCCACCTTCGGCGCATGACCTACGTCTCTACTCACATGCGAATCCGCTACTCACGACACTCATGGACACAGGGCTCAGTTGCCTTCAAGCGCAGCTGCGCCTGCGGCCGACGAATCACGAAGGAATATCGTGCAGCGCGTGGCCTCGTCCTCTTCGCCGATTGCGCCAGCGGCACGGGCCAGAGCATTCAGACAGCGAAGGAAACCGCGATTTGGTTCGTGCTCCCACGGCACGGGGCCGTGACCCTTCCAACCGGCACGACGTAGCTGATCCAAGCCACGGTGGTACCCAACCCGTGCGTAGGCGTACGACTCGATCACCCGACCGTCAGCCCATGCCTGATCAGCCAACGTCGCCCACGCAAGGCTGTTGGTCGGATAGTCGGCCGCGACCTGATGT
>CAIKEU010000096.1 GCA_903826575.1 uncultured bacterium | reverse complement strand
TGGCGCAATAGGTATGTTCGCCTCAGCCCTGCTCACCGGCGGTGTCGGCCCATGGCTGGCATTTCAGATGATCGCGGCCGGCTGGGTTGGGCTTGGCGCTGGCCTGCTACCCCGCGCAACAGGTAAATCTGAACTCGTCCTACTTACCGTCTACGGCGCTATCGCGTGCATCGCCTACGGGTTCCTACTCAACCTGTGGTTCTGGCCAACGGTCACTGTGGCGGGAAGTCTGCCCGCAGCAGTTAGTTTCATCCCGGGTGCCGGATTCATCACCAATCTCGGGCACTGGCTTGCCTTTTGCATCGCGACGTCACTTGGCTTCGACATCCCGCGCGCCGCACTCACGGTCGCTTTGATCATCGCGGCGGGTCGCCCCATCCTCAATGCACTTCGTCGGGCATCACGACGGGCTGCCTTCGATGCGCCTGTCACGTTCAACGCACCGGTATCCGCGTCGTCAGTGAACGTCCACTAACTTTCGACGATATCGACATGGACATCACAGTTCTCGGAACCGGATCAGCAGACGGCTGGCCAAACCCATGGTGTGCCTGCCTATCGTGCAGTTGGGCGCGGACCGAAAAAGTTCTTCGCGAGCCGACCTGCATCGTGGTGAATGGATCGCTGCTTATCGACTTCGGGCCGGCTACCGCGGGTCAGGCTGAACGAGCCGGAATCACACTCACGGACATCGACACCGTGCTGATCACCCACGCGCACTTTGACCATCTCGCACCACAACATCTGCTGACACGCTCGTGGACCCATACCGAAAAGCCGTTGCGCGTTATTGGCCCCCCCAGCGTGATGAACGCTCTAGAACATTGGATCGGCCCAAACGACCCCATCACGTGCCTACCCGTCACACCGGGCGACACGATTAACCTCGATGGCGAATTGCGGGGCACTACGGTGCGAGTTTTGCCATCAACACATTTCGACGGTAGCGACGCGCTCGGAGCCGACGCTGTTCTGTTCGACGTCTCGACCTCGGACGGCGGACGCCTTCTCTACGCAACAGACACCGGACCACTCAGCGACGCGTGCATCGATGCTGTGCGTGACGCGAGCTTCGATATCGCGTTCGTCGAAGAAACGTTCGGCCTGTATACCGATCACGGGACTGGTCATCTTGACCTCACCACCTTCCCCATCGCGTTGGATCAACTACGCGAGGTCGGGGCCGTTACCCCCAGGACGGCAGTGGTGGCCGTGCACCTGTCACATCACAATCCGCCCGGCGACGCTCTGTCCGGCCAGTTAAGCCAATGGGGAGCTCGGACCGTTGCTGACGGCACTCAGCTCACGATCGGCACATCGACGTTTGTTTCACAAGTGAAAACCACCGCCAACACCTCGCCCACCACCGCACCTGACCGTTCGACCAAGGTGTTGATCACCGGTGGAGCCAGATCAGGTAAATCCAGCCGCGCCGAATCGCTACTGGCCGAGCGGGCTGATGTGCGTTACATCGCAACTAGTGGTTCGCGTCCCGATGACGCCGAGTGGGCACAGCGAGTCGCCATCCATCAGCAGCGACGCCCACACACATGGCAAACCATCGAAACCTGTGACCTAGTCGGCGAGTTAGCCAAAGACGATGCGCGTCCCGTCCTAATCGACTGCCTGTCCCTGTGGCTAGCCGCAGTCATGGACGAGCATCAGGTGTGGGGTACGGCACCCGGGACGCCACACCGACAGACTGCACTCGATCACATCAACGAGGACATCGCAGAACTCGTCAACGCCGTCGGCAAGGCTCGTTGTGACACGCTCATCGTCACGAACGAAGTCGGTAGCGGCATCGTCCCCGAACACGAATCCGGGCGTCTTTTTCGCGACATACTGGGTCGACTGAATGCGCAGGTCGCGGTGTCATGCGAGCGAGTAGAACTCGTCGTTGCAGGGCGGGTCATCACACTATGAATCAGGAGCAGGACGTGGCTGAGTTCAAGCCGATCGACATCACTGAATTGTGTGGCCGAATCGAGCGTCCTGATCAGAGTTTCTGGCTAGAGGCCAAACAGCGCCAAGAAACCCTCACCAAGCCAAGTGGGGCTCTTGGCAAACTCGAAGATCTGTCTGCGTGGTTGTGTTCGGTTCAGGGCCAGTGCCCACCACATGCACTCGATCGCGTTCGCGTCGTGATCTTCGCCGGCGATCACGGCATCGCGCGAACCGCCCAAACAAGCGCCTACCCCCCTGAAGTTACGGCGCAAATGGTGATGAACTTTGTCACCGGCGGCGCCGCAGTCAACGTGCTTGCCCGTCAAAACAATGCATCTGTTCGCATCGTCGACATGTCCGTTGATGCTGACTACGACGCACTCGGTATGCCTGTCCCAGCCGACGTGACCCGCTACAAAGTTCGTAGGTCATCGGGATCGATCGATCGAGAAGATGCAATGACGTATGAGCAAGCACAGCAGGCATTTGCAGCCGGTGTAGCCATCGCCAATGAGGAAATCGACGCTGGCGTAGACCTTTTGATCCCCGGCGATATGGGCATCGGCAACACGACTCCGGCGAGCACAATCATTGCCCTCTACACCAATCTCGATGCCGCCTCAGCAGTTGGACGAGGCACTGGCATCGACGATCTGACCTGGATGCGCAAGACGGCCGCCGTGCGCGACGCCATGCGAAGGGCCAAAGCGGTTAAGTCCGATCCCATCAAACTACTAGCAGCCGTTGGCGGAGCTGATATCGCAGCAATGACGGGATTTTTGATGGGCGCATCGGCGCGCAAGACCCCTGTGCTACTTGACGGAATCGTCTCCACCGCCGCGGGCCTACTCGCGCAGCGTTACACCTACCGCTCGACCGAGTGGTGGCAAGCGGGGCATCGCTCAACCGAGCCCGCCCAGCAAAAGGCCCTCGATCAATTCCCACTCGTGCCAATCGTCGACTATGAATTGCGCCTCGGTGAAGGTACCGGTGCACTCATTGCACTACCGGTTCTGCGCGCTGCCGGGAACACGCTGCGCGAGATGTCGACGTTCGGCGAAGCCGGCGTATCCGATCGCGACAGCGGCAAAGCCGAATCACCCGACGACAGCGCCGACGAGTCATAAGTCACCACGATGCCTGACTTCGTCCGACTTGCCTTCGGGACACTAACCCGGCTCCCCGTCCCACCACCTAGCCAGGTGGATAAGAACACCGCGCGCTGGGCCATGATTTTCGCGCCTGTCGTTGGCCTACTGCTAGGCGGCATCGCAGTCGTGACACTCGACGGTGTACGGGTGCTCGCCAAGAACGACCGCTCACCCTCGCTGGTCGACCTTCTGGCCGCAACGATAGCGATCACGGTCTTGGCATTCATGTCGCGTGGTCTGCATCTCGACGGTTTAGCCGATTCGTTTGATGCATTGGGGGTGAAGGGTCCGAACACTGAGGCAACCCGCATCAAACGGCTCGACGTTATGCGCTCACCTGAGATTGGTGCATTCGGCGTGGTCTCCGTCGTCTTATGCCTTCTCATCCAGATTGCCGCCCTCAGTTCGTGTATCGCCGCCGGCCTTGGATCGTTCGGCCTACTGACAGCAGTGATGGCATCGAGGCTCTCCCTAACGCTGAGTTGCCGTCCGTCGGTAGCCTCGGCCCGACCAGAGGGGCTCGGGGCTGCCGTTGCTGGAACCGTCCCCGCAGCCGCGGGAGTGCTCGTCGCTCTGATGGCGATCGGTGTCGCTGCGCTGTTCGGACGACTCGACGACGATGCAAGCCTGCGAACGGTCGCAGCGCTGGTCGGAGCAGTTATCGGCGCAATCGTCACAGGCCAATTGTCTCTGCGCATGTTTACCCGTGAACTCGGCGGCCTCACCGGGGACGTTTTGGGCGCGGTAACTGAACTTTCGATGGCCGGAGCCCTTCTCGCGACCGCATTTCTCATCTGACGGGTGTTGTCCGGCTGCACGTAATCGGCGCAGGTACACCGCAGTCTCACGAGTAAAACCTGCAATTGTGAGCGACCTCACCGACGAAGATCGCCAAACGTGGCTCAGATCACCCTGATTTGGTAAAAGGCACTCCCAGACTTTGAGAAACTTTTCACATGACCACATTAACGAACGAAACAGTCACCGAATCGACCATCGATTTCGACATCACAACCAAGGCTGCACCGGTCACCACGACCCCGGGCACCACGGCTGCCGCCGACCTAGCCGCCACAAAGGCGCTACTGGCCAAGCGTGATGCGAACTTCTTCAACCTTGGCTACGGCCTGCTGATCTTCGGTGCCATCATGGCGCTCGTCGTGCTTGGCCTCGTTGCCTTCCACCACGCCTGATCCACACACCGAGTAGCAATTCGAACGTCAACGACACGCTGGCCGATGTTCATCGGCCAGCGTGTCGTTCGTTGCAACGGGTCGCAGTAGGACGAGCATGAAGACGTGGATATAACTTCGTGGTCGCACCCTTTCGCCTTCGATATACCGCTACTGGAAAAGGTTCTGCGGACCCTCGTCGTATACGCGGCGATCGTCATCCTGCTTCGCGTGATGGGCAAACGAAATCTCGCACAGGTAAACACCTTTGATCTCGTCGTCATCTTTCTTCTCTCGAATGTTGTTCAGAACGCGATCATTGGACCTGACAACTCCCTGTCAGGTGGACTCGTTGGCGCGGTTGTTCTGATCGTCGTCAACAATGTCGTGGTACGCCTCGCTGCCCGGCACGACCGGCTTGCGCACTGGCTTGACGGCGAGCCGACAGAACTCGTTCACGACGGTGTCTTCGATGACGCTGCCGTCAACGGGTTGGGGCTGCGTCAGGCTGATGTAATGGCGTCACTACGCCATCAAGGCGTGTCAGATCTCAACGATGTGCACAGTGCAACCCTCGATCCAAACGGGGCAATCACCGTGAGTTTGGAACCATCCTCGCAGCCGGCAACGAAGGCAGATATCGACGCCATAATCAGCCGGTTAGACGAACTGGCGTCCCGCCCCTGAATCGCTCTCGTCACCGAGGATTTGCGTCGACGAATGGTGGCGTCGTAACGACGTACCGTCCCAGCCGACCACGCACATCGACGACGACCTCGGAGCCGATTGTGATTCCGGCGTCAGCGTTGATCAGCGCCAACGCAATCCCCTGCTTCAAGGTCGGGCTGAACGTTCCGCTCGTGACTTCACCGATCACCGCACCTGCGTTATCGAGCACGTTCATATGTTGACGAGGGATCCCTCGCTCCAACCCCAGTAGGCCAACAATCGACCGACGTGGACCCGCCGCCTTCTCCGCGGTGAGCGCGTCGCGTCCGTGGAATGCCGGCTTCGACCAACCAACTGCCCAACCCGCGCGCGCTTGCACCGGCGAGATCTCAACGGACAGATCCTGACCGTGCAACGGATACCCCATCTCAGTTCGCAAGGTGTCACGCGCACCAAGTCCACAGGGCACAATGCCGAAAGCGGCGCCCGAAACCATCAGCGCATCCCAGAGCGCCACACCGTGCTCAGCGGGAATTACGAGCTCGTATCCATGCTCTCCCGTGTAACCAGTCCGACACACGATCACCTCAGCCCCAACAAACTGGCTCGTGGCGAACGACATGTACTCGAGCTCGGTCGGCAAATTGAGTGCGGTGAGAACGGCCGCGGAGTTGGGTCCCTGCACGGCGAGCACTGCATAGTCACGATGAAGGTTTGTGATCGTGATGTCGGACGGTGCCACGGATCGGACAATGTCAACGACCTGCGCAGTATTGGACGCGTTCGGAATAAGGAACACATCATCGGGGCCGTTGAGGTAGGCGATCAGATCGTCAACTACTCCCCCCGCCTCGTTGCACAACAGCGTGTACTGCGCCTGACCAGGTCCGATCCGACCAAGATCATTAGTGAGAACCGAATTGAGGAAGTCCGCAGCCCCCGGGCCGACCACCGAAGCCTTGCCCAAGTGCGATACATCAAAAACGCCAACCGCCTCACGTACCGCGGTGTGTTCAGCGACGGTACCGCCATACTCAATTGGCATGAGCCAGCCGCCGAAGTCGCCCAACTTGGCGCCGAGCGCTTCATGCCGGTCGTGCAGTGGTGAATGTAATTCGGCCGGGGCATTGGAATCAGAATTAGTCACAACCTCAATTTACTCGCGAAACATCTCAACGGATTACTCGACGCACACGGCGCAGCAAACGTGAAGAAGGTAAGTTGCTCATGAGATCCCTACCCTCAAGGAGCGCACGTGACGTCGTTGTCCCTTTCTTCAGCTGATCTAGCCACTCTCGCCACTGACGCACTGGTCGTCGCTACCGCACCCGTCGGCGGACGCCGCAAGGGTGTCACCGTGGTTGGCGCTGCCGCCGGCCTCAAGGCTGCACCCAAGAAGCGTCTCGAGGAATCACTTGCTGCCCTCGGCGCCACAGGCAAGGCCGGCGACATCGTGCGAATTCCCGGCGCTGGAATCACCGCTGCCACCGTGATCGTTGCCGTCGGCGTTGGAGCCGGTCCTTGGACGGACGAGACGTTGCGTCGCGCCGCTGGCAACGCCGTTCGAGCGCTCGCCGGAACACGACGCGCTGCACTTGCGCTGCCAGTCGAAACCGCTGCTGCGGTAGACGCAGTTGCCCAAGGCGCGCTCATGGGTGCCTACTCGTACGACGCCTTCCGCGTCGATAGCAAGGCAGAGCAGAAGTCACCCGTCGACCGGATCACCCTGCACGTCGCTGATGCAAAAGACCCCTCGACGACGACCGCGGTCGCGCGCGCCAAGGCGATCTCAACGGCAGTTAACTTCGCGCGCGATCTCATCAATGCGCCCGCCGCTGCGATGCCACCGGCCACGCTGGCTCAATCCGGCGCAGATGCAGTAGCACATCTGCCCGTCGAGGTTGAAATTCTGGACCAGGAGGCACTCGCCGCAGGTGGTTACGGCGGCATTCTCGGCGTTGGCAAAGGCTCGATGCAGCCGCCACGCTTGGCCCGCCTTGCTTACCGTCCCGAGGGTGCAACCGCTCACCTTGCCCTCGTCGGCAAGGGCATCACTTTCGACACTGGCGGTATCTCGATCAAGCCGTCTGCGAGCATGCATGAGATGAAAGCTGACATGTCTGGGGCCGCAGCAGTCATTGCCACGGTTCAGGCAATCGCCAGCCTCGGACTTTCCGTGGCCGTCACCGGTTATGTTTGCGCCGCTGAGAACATGCCAAGTGGCAAGGCACAAAAGCCAGGTGATGTTCTGAGTACCTACGGCGGCAAGACCGTCGAGGTTCTCGATACCGATGCCGAAGGCCGACTCGTTCTGGCCGACGGCCTCGTCCGCGCGCAAGAGGACAAGCCGGACGTCATCATCGACATCGCTACCCTCACAGGGGCTCAGACGATCGCCCTTGGCTCACGCACCGCCGGCATTATGGCCAACGATGACGATCTACGCGAAGCGATCTTTGATGCGGCAAACCGCGCTGGCGAAAGCATGTGGCCAATGCCGCAGCCCGAGGAATTGCGCGCGGGTCTTGACAGCTTGGTGGCTGACATCGCGAACATTCCGCTCAGCGGACGTCGCGATGGTGGAATGCTCTCGGCCTCGATCTTCCTACGCGAATTCGTCCCGGATTCACAGCGTTGGGCACACCTTGACATCGCCGGCCCCGCATACAACGGCTACAGCCCGTGGGGCTGCACACCCAAGGGTGGTACCGGTTACGCAGTACGCACGCTCGTGCAGATTGCAGAAGATATGGCAGACGGAGCGCTCTAAGCAGCCCGACAACTCCAGAACGAACGACAGTGAGCCGGGACACATCCGTGTGCCCCGGCTCACATCATGTTCAGGAAAGTGAAAGAATGACCAAGCGCGAAACCTCGCGTGATGCCGTGTCGTCCACCCGCACCCACAAGGAGCGTCCGTGACCGGGACTGAATTTGATGTCGTCATCCTCGGCGGTGGCAGTGGCGGTTACGCTGCGGCCCTACGCGGATCCCAGCTTGGTTTATCGATCGCACTGATCGAAAAGGACAAGCTCGGAGGCACCTGCCTTCACCGAGGATGCATCCCCACCAAGGCACTATTACATGCGGCTGAGGTCGCTGACTCAGCGCGCGAATCATCAGCGATCGGCGTCAACGCAACCCTAAACGGCATCGACATCGTCAAGGTGAACGAGTATCGCGATGGTGTCGTCGGTCGGCTTTACAAAGGGCTTCAGGGCCTGGTGAAGAGCCGCGAGGTGACGTACATCGAAGGCACCGGCACCCTCACATCGGCGAACACCGTCGATGTCAATGGCACTCGCTACACCGCGCGAAAGGCCGTCGTTCTAGCAACCGGTTCGTATGCGCGCAGCCTGCCTGGTCTTGACATAGGTGGTCGGGTCATCACCAGCGATCAGGCATTACAGCTTGAGTGGATTCCGTCCAAGGTGATTGTTCTTGGCGGCGGGGTCATCGGCGTCGAGTTCGCAAGCGTATGGCGGTCGTTCGGTTCTGAAGTCACCATCGTCGAAGCACTCCCCCGCCTGGTACCCAATGAGGAAGAGGCCTGCAGCAAGGCACTCGAGCGGGCATTTCGTAAGCGGGGCATCGTCAGTAAGACCGGCGTGCGCTTTTCAGGTGTCACGCAATCTGACGTCGGAGTCACCGTCACTCTCGAAGGTGCCGAAACCCTCGACGCAGATCTGCTCCTCGTAGCCGTCGGCCGAGGGCCTAACGCCACGGGAATGGGCTACGACACCGTTGGCATAGCAATGGATCGCGGATTCGTGCTCACCGACGAGCGCCTTGAGACAAATGTGCCCGGCGTCTACGCAGTCGGAGATATCGTGCCCGGATTGCAGCTTGCTCACCGCGGCTTCCAGCAGGGCATCTTCGTCGCTGAAGAAATCGCGGGGTTGAATCCGCGCGTGATCGACGAATTGGGAATTCCGAAAGTCACGTACTGCGAGCCTGAGGTCGCCTCCGTCGGGCTCACCCAAGCCCAAGCGGTTGAAAAGTTTGGCGCGGAGAATGTCGAAGCGTATGAATACAACCTCGGCGGTAACGGCAAATCGCAAATCCTTGGAACGGCCGGATTCGTCAAGCTCGTTCGTCAAAAGGACGGGCCTGTCGTGGGGATGCATATGGTCGGTTCCCGCGTTGGCGAACTCATTGGTGAAGGACAGCTAATCGTCAACTGGGAGGCCTACCCCGAAGATGTGGCCTCGCTCGTCCACGCCCACCCGACGCAGAATGAAGCAGTCGGCGAAGCGTTCCTTGCCTTGGCCGGTAAGCCACTGCACGCCCATGCTTAATGCACGACGAATGCAGCACTACGGTTATTGAAAGCGCGCGATCCACAATGACGTCATGATCCGCCTCGCAACTGCACGAAGGAGTACGTAAGGATGTCTGTCTCCGTCACGATGCCAATGCTCGGTGAGAGTGTTACCGAGGGCACAGTTTCGCGTTGGCTCAAGAATGTCGGCGATACGGTCGCTATGGATGAGCCCATCGTGGAGGTGTCCACGGACAAGGTCGACACCGAGATCACCGCCCCATCGGCGGGCATCATCCTGGAGATCAGCGCACCGGAAGACAGCGTGGTTGCAGTCGGGGCCCAGCTGGCGTTAATCGGTACTGCGGACTCTGCCGCGTCGTCCGCGCCGATCGTCGCCGCACCAGCCGCCGAGCCAGCCGCTCCTCAACCGGCCGTCATGGAACCCGTGGCTGTCGCAGCTGAATCCGCCGCGCCGACCACCGTCACACCGATCCCGGTCCCATCAGCAAGCAGTTCAGCCATGGGCTCGACGCCAGTCGTCCTCCCCGCCCTTGGCGAGAGCGTTACCGAGGGAACTGTTACCCGCTGGCTTAAGGCGGTCGGCGACACAGTCGCCATCGACGAACCACTGGTCGAGATCTCAACCGACAAGGTCGACACCGAACTGCCCTCACCCGCAGCTGGCGTGCTCACCGAGATTACGGTGGGCGAGGATCAAATTGTTGCCGTCGGCGGTCAACTCGGCCTCATCGGCAGTGCCGCCGGCGCACCGCTCTCGCCCGCGACTCCCAAGCCGGAGCCGGTATCCCCGACACCTGCCGCGGTAGCCGAGCCAGCTCCGGCAGCTCCCGCGGTCCCTGCACCCCCAGCCAACGCTCCCGTTGCGCCCGCTGCCGTTCCTGCGACGTCGGCGGCAGCGGCGAGCAACACTGATGCCTACGTAACGCCACTTGTTCGCAAGCTGGCCGCGGACAATGGCGTTGACCTGAGCAACTTGGTCGGGTCGGGTGTCGGCGGACGCATTCGCAAAGAAGACATTCTCGCTGCCGCCGCTGCGGCTAAAGCTGTCGTCGCAACAACACCAGCGACCACCCCTTCGGCCACAAGCGCACCGACTACTGAGCCGTCCAGCCTGCGTGGAACGACCGTCAAGATGAGCCGCCTGCGCAAGGTGATCGCCGAGCGCATGGTTGAGTCACTTCAAACATCTGCACAATTAACGACGGTGGTTGAAGTTGATGTCACGCGCATCTCCCAACTCCGGGATCGCGTCAAGGCTCAGTTCGAGGCCAATGAAGGCGTGAAGCTCAGCTTCCTACCGTTCTTTGCAAAAGCCACCATTGAGGCCCTCAAGCAGTACCCGCAAGTAAACGCATCCATTGACATGGTTGAGGGAACCGTTACTTACCCAGACGCCGAACACCTTGGCATCGCTGTCGACACCGAACGAGGGCTACTCGTCCCGGTGATCCACGATGCTGGCGATCTATCAATTGGTGGATTGGCCCGCAAAATTGCCGACGTTGCCGGTCGGACTCGCACCAACAAGGTCTTACCTGACGAACTCTCAGGTGGCACATTCACCCTGACAAACACCGGAAGTCGCGGCGCACTATTCGACACACCCATCATCAACCAGCCGCAGGTCGCCATCTTGGGAACAGGCGCGGTAGTCAAGCGTCCTGTCGTGGTCACTGACGAAACTGGCCTTGATTCCATCGCTGTGCGCTCGATGGTTTATCTCGCGCTTACGTACGACCATCGCCTCGTCGATGGCGCCGACGCAGCGCGATTCCTCACCACAATCAAGCAGCGACTTGAGGATGCATCATTTGACGCTGAACTTGGCGGCTAACAGCGCTAGGGTTTAAAGGTGCGCGTACTCATAAGCGGGTCTTCAGGTCTGATCGGTTCGTCATTAGTCGCGTCCCTTCGCGTGGATGGCCATGATGTACGCGTCTTGGTTCGCCGGCCGTCCAATGTCGCCAGTGAAGTCACCTGGCAGCCTCAGCTAGGCGCCAATGGGGTTGACGATGCCTTGCGCGATGCCGTTTCTACTAGTGACGCGATTGTGAATCTGGCCGGTGCAGGTGTGGCCGAAAAGCGTTGGGATCAGGCCTACAAGGACACCATCCTCAACTCGCGAGTATTTGCCACGACATGTTTGGCCACCGCAATCGCGCAGGCCGACTCCAAACCCAGCGCCTTCGTCTCGGGATCGGCCGGCGGCTATTACGGGGATACAGGCCCTGAGGCAGTCGATGAATTCGCACCACGAGGAAATACCTTCCTGGCACAGGTTGCGGACGCTTGGGAGCGTGCCGCAGCGCCCGCAGCACAGGCTGGCGTTCGCGTGACTCATCCGCGCACAGGCACAGTCGCAGATCCGGATGGTGGCGCCTTCGGTCGTCTCCTTCCACTGTTGCGCTCTGGCGCCGGTGGGTCGCTCGGATCCGGGCGTCAATGGTGGTCGCTGATTTCGCTGCGTGATGAAGTCGCGGCCATTCGTCATCTCATCGATCACCCCAATATCGCTGGACCGGTGAACTTCAGCGCACCACAGCAGGCCACCAACGCCGATGTCACAAAGGCGTTAGCGAAAGCCCTCAATCGGCCGTCGATTATTGCCGCCCCACGATTCGCAGTTAGAACACTTCTGGGCGAGTTCGCCGAAGAGTTGTTCATCGATCAGCGGATGGCTCCCGCGAAACTTCTCGCAACGGGTTTTCGTTTCTCAGATCCAACAATCGCTGACATCGTCGCCGGGCTCGTCAACGGCTGACACCAATAGGTTCACGGCTCACACGATACGAGGCCTCAACCGTTCGAGTCCGAAGAGGCGGGACTTACTTTGGGCCTGCGGAGTTTGCGCCGAGGCAACCGACTCGCGGGCACGTGCACGCACCTCACCTGCTACCGGATTCTGCGCCGACACCTGTCGGGCCGGTCGGCGGAGCATCGTCGACGTCAGGTCATGAAGTGATGGACGCATGAACGGATCAGGGTCCTGCGCTTTCATCAGCAGTAACTCCAACGACGTGGGAAACGATCCCGAGCCAACCAATTCATGCATCAGCATCGCGAGGTCTCGCACATCATCTGTCGCAACCGGACCACCGGCATGAGGTGCTAATCGCCAGAGTCCCGCACCCGCGAGAAACACCTGGCCTCTGCGGTCGACCAACGCCGCGTCCAACCCGATCGCCCCATGAGCCGTACGCTCGTCGTGAAGTGCGGTGAGAGCATCTGCGAGACGGACGCCCACGGCCAATGCCTGACCCAGCCGCAGAGGTCCTCGGGCTCGAATCATCGCGAGCGGTATCGCCTCGGGGGGAACCAGATGCACCAACGTGACGTACTCACCGCCGGACTCAACTCGACGCAGTGGACACAGGGAATCGGCACGGGCATTCATGAGCGAAACCCAGGACGAGTGCAATCGGTGGGCTTCGGTGGGATCGGCGGGCAGACCCCACGGCGTATGGCGTTCAACGAACGTCTCTGCGCTCGTATCGGGAGCGAACATCGAATTAGTCATGCCGCACACGGTGCAACAGATGAGCTACTCGCCGCCGGGGCGATCCACAGGGTGCACCGCGACACGTAATCCGACACGATAGGGGTGTGAGTAAACGAGCCTCCACCGACCACAGTTGTGACGTCATCATCGTCGGCGCAGGTATCGCGGGGCTGGCCGCCGCTCGACATTTGACCGCCGCCAAGAAGAACGTGATCGTGATCGAGTCCAACTCCACCCCAGGCGGACGAGTTCGGAGCGACATCATCGACGGGGTTACCATCGACCGCGGCTTTCAACTACTGAACCCCGCCTATCCCGAAGCCGTAAAGATGCTCGATTTCAAAGCGCTGAACCTGCGATCCTTCACCCCGGGTGTACGAGTCCGCACTAGCCAGGGCACGCGCACGCTGATTGACCCGTTTCGTTCGCCACGAACCGTTCTCGCCACGGCGAAATCCGTGCCGGGTACGCGCTTGGAACAAGTGCGATTCGCCGCATACATGACCGAGCTTGCCAAGGGTTACGGTCGCGAGTTGCAGTATCGCGATGATGGAACGGCTTACGACGCTCTCAGCGGTTTTCGCGAGATACGCGATGACGTTCTCGGACCGTTTCTTTCCGGAGTCCTGTTCGACGATTCAATGACAACTTCACGTCGACTCGTCGACGTGTTCCTTCGTTGTTTCGTTCGCGGAACACCGGCCGTGCCGGCCAAAGGGATGGGTGAGATCGCGCGTCAACTCAGTCAGGGAATTGCGCTTTCCCTCAACGAATCTGCGGTACGCGTGACCCCCACTTCCGTGACGACGAACGCGCGAACACATACCGCCAGAGCTGTCCTCGTGGCCACTGATCCCACCACGGCTGCATACCTGATCCCCGGCCTACCTAAGCCGCAGATGCGATCCGGCACGACGTGGTGGCATCGAGCTCCCGTCCCTGTCACCTCACTCAACAACGGACTACCGATTCTGACTGTCGATGCGGATCGAACGGGACCATTGGTGAACTCCGTGGTGATGAATGCGGCCTCGCCCGAGTACGCCTCGACAGACCAGGCCCTCATCGCGTCCACAGCACTGGGCACAGGCCCGCATTCCAGCGCAGACATCGCAAAGCACTTGAGCTATCTCTACAGCGCAAATACTTCCCGGTGGGAGATCGTCGCCGTTCAACCGATGATCGAGACCGTACCCGCTTTCGAGGTCGGCACCCCCTTTCGCAAGCCAACCCGTCTCGACAACGGGATCTTCATCGCCGGTGACCACCGAGACACCCCATCACTTCAAGGAGCGTTGGTCAGCGGACGGCGGGCCGCTGCTGCAATCAGGCACGCGCTCGCGTAAGTTGCCGTCATGGCTACTCCACGAATCCTGGCGACCAGCGGTGGCTTCAATTCAGCCGGCCGATACAACGCCCGCATCCCCGGCAATTTGTTCCTCGAAGCTTTGCGCCTTTCCGGTAAGGACCGTCCACGCGTCTTATTCGTCATGACGGCAACCGGTGACGACACCGACTACCTGACGATCTCGTACCAGGCCATGCGCGGACTATCTGTCGACGCTGATCATCTGGCCGTATATGCGATGCCCAATCAGCCCGTCGATGAAGCCCTCGGCAAAGCCGACGTGGTGTGGGTTGGCGGCGGTTCGGTGGCAAACCTGCTCGCACTGTGGAAGGTTCACGGAATCGATCTGGCCATGCGTGACGCATGGGAGCGCGGTGTTGTTCTCGGCGGCGTGAGTGCCGGCTCGATCTGTTGGCATGTTGGTGGACCCACCGATTCGTACGGCCCTGACTTGCAATTGCAGCTCGGCGCGCTGGCACTCATCCCCTACGGAAACGGCGTTCACTACGACACCGAAGAACAGCGTCGTCCTTTGCTGCAGTCACTCGTTGCCACTGAGCAACTGCCGCTGTCGTACGCGACGGATGATCACGTCGGAATCTTGTACGAGGGCACAGACGCAGTAGCCGTCATCACCGACTCGGAGGTCGATCCGCAGACCGGACCTGCCGCATATCGTGTCGAGAAGGTCGCCGGCGAGGTTGTCGAAACTCGTCTTGCACCTGGGGCAATTTCCTAATCCGAAGAACAACGGCACGACGAAAGGTTCTGCGATGAAGCACGTATCACTCCCCCAACTCACCAATAAGCCCGTTCCCACGATCGGCGTCGGTGCGATGCTGCTTGCCGAACCGCTTCGCTCGACTGGTGAATTGATGCCATGGGATGACGCGATTGCGGTGCTCCATCACACGTTTGCCCAGGGCATCACCCTCGTCGACACCGCGGATATCTACGCACCTGACGCATCCCAGTTCGGCTACGACGAGCGCCTCGTCGGTGAGGCCGTTCGCACCTGGGAGGGTGGTCGCGATTCGATCATCGTCGTGACGAAGATTGGTATCACCCTCAACGTTGGAGCCGATGGCGAAGACGAGTGGGGCCGCGACGGTTCGTATGACTACCTGATGCGTGCGGCCGAGGCCAGCGTTGAACGTCTCGGATTTGTACCGGACACGATCCTGCTGCACCGGGTAAACCGCGAGCAGCAGCCCTTCGCGAAATCCGTCGAAAACATGTTGGCAGTTCGCGAGGCGGGCTTCGCTCCCACGATCGGTATCGGCAATGTTCATCTCGACGAGTGTGAGATCGCCTGGGACGTAAGTGGCGGCACCATCTCGGGCGTTGAGAATGAGCGCAGCCCTCGTTACCGCGATGACGAGGATGTACTGCGCTGGTGCGTAGAGCGTGGAGTTGCCTACTTCCCGTGGTCACCGTTCGGTGGCGGCGATGATGCAGCCAATCTGCCCACTAAGTACCCCGCCTTTGCCGAGGTCGCCGCTGAGATAAGTGCGTCAACCGGGAATGATGTGACCGCATACCAGGTCACTTTGTCGTGGCTGCGTTCCAACGGCGATGCGGTTGTACCGATTGCCGCAGTCACTCGAACCGCTACGGCTGACATCAACGCAGCATCAGCCAACGTCGAACTCACGGCCGATCAGATCGCCAGACTCGATGCCTCCCCGGTGGGTACCGGCTCTGTATTCCCTGACGACGAGGATTAAGTACGAGGAAAACCTCACACCCTAGGCGCCACCAGCCGGCATCGGTACGACGTAGGCTGTTCGCGTGACACTAGACACTGACACAGCCGCACTTTCGGTGGTGCGTCGCGGTTTTGGGCCGGGTGCTGTGCCGTACGACGTAGCATGGGATGAGCAGCGATCACTGCATGAGGCTGTCGTCGCCGGCGAAGCAGGCGATACGGTCCTCTTACTTGAACACCCACCCGTCTACACCGCAGGACGTAGAACGCCGCCTGAGGACCGACCTACCGATGGCACTCCCGTCGTCGATGTTGATCGCGGCGGTCGCATCACGTGGCATGGCCCTGGACAGCTGGTTGGCTACCCCATCGTTCGGCTCAAGCAGCCAGTGGATGTCGTGACACACGTGCGCCGGCTTGAGGCTGCGCTGATCGAGGTGTGCGCAGCAGTCGGCCTGGAGACGATGCGTGTCAAAGGACGAAGCGGGGTGTGGGTCCCAGCTGATTCGCCGCTCGTCGGAACCCGGCCCGAACGCAAGCTCGCGGCAATCGGTGTTCGGGTCGCGCGAGGTGTAACGATGCATGGGTTTGCACTGAACTCTGATTGCGATCTGACGTGGTTCGATCGCATCGTCCCCTGCGGTATCGCTGACGCAGGAGTGACGTCGCTGAGTGCTGAACTTGGTCGCGACGTAACGATCACAGAGGTACTCCCACTCGTCGAACAGCAATTGCAGATTGTGTTCAGTCCAAGCTGGAAGCCAAAGGTGGAGCAGTGAGTGATGTAACCGAGGCAACTACCTCAGGCAACGACGGTCTGATCGCAACAGCATCAGATGGCCGTCGCATGCTGCGGATTGAGGCACGTAATGCGGCTGTACCCATCGAGCGAAAGCCCTCGTGGATCAAGACGCGCATAAAGACCGGCCCGGAGTTCCTTCGCATCACCAATCTAGTGAAAAGTGAAGGCCTACATACTGTTTGCCAAGAAGCGGGTTGCCCGAACATCTATGAATGTTGGGAAGATCGAGAAGCCACCTTCCTGATTGGTGGCGCACAGTGCTCACGTCGTTGCGACTTCTGCCAAATCGACACCGGCAAGCCCGAGCCACTTGATCGTGACGAGCCTCGTCGCGTCGCAGAGTCCGTGCAAACAATGGGTTTGGCATATGCGACCGTTACCGGTGTGGCCCGTGACGACCTCGAAGATGAGGGGTCATGGCTGTACGCAGAGACCGTCCGCGCAATCCACGAAGCCGTGCCCGGCTGCGGAGTCGAACTACTGATCCCCGATTTCTCGGCTAAGCCTGAACTGCTCGCTCAGGTCTTCGCTGCGGCCCCCGAGGTGCTCGCGCACAACCTGGAAACCGTGCCTCGAATTTTCAAGCGCATCCGTCCGGCCTTCACTTACGAGCGCTCGTTGAATGTGATCACCCAGGCACGCGATGCCGGGTTGATTACCAAATCGAATCTCATTCTTGGCATGGGCGAGGAAATCGAGGAGGTCATTCAAGCCCTGCACGATCTTCACGATGCCGGGTGCGAACTCATCACGATTACGCAATACCTGCGTCCGAGCCCACGACATCATCCGGTCGAGCGTTGGGTGCATCCAGAGGAGTTCGTCGGTCTCGCGGATGAAGCCGCGCGCATTGGCTTCTCCGGAGTCATGAGTGGGCCGCTGGTACGTTCGTCCTATCGGGCTGGACGCTTGCACAAACAAGCACTCGCCGCACGGGCCGCCGGTGGAACCGCCACCATCTTGACCGGAGGAGCACAGTGAAGTACCCCGTTGCTGAAGTAGTCGGCTGCCACATTTGGCCCGCCGATTCTGACCTGCCCGTCGCCATCGATCCACTCGTTCTGGACTTCGGCGGACCTATTGGCGATCGTCATTACGGCCTGACGATGACGTCAGATACCCGGCAAAGCAAGCACTTCCCCAAGGGCACCGAGATTCGCAATCACCGCCAGATCTCCATCGTCGAGGCGACTGAACTTCAGGATGTCGCGGCAACTCTAGGCATCACCGAAATCGAGCCGGGACTGATCGCTGACAACTTGTACCTTCGCGGTGCCAATAACCTCACCATGCTTCCCAAGATGACGCGGCTGGTGTTTTCTTCAGGCGCGGTGATCATGCTCGGCGGTGAGAATGATCCATGCACGATTGCCGGCGGGATGATCGCGGATGTTCACGGCATCACCCCACATTCCTTCCCCAAAGCCGCCCTACATAAGCGTGGAGTGACCGGCTGGGTGGAACATCCAGGTGAGATCCGCCCCGGGGATACTCTCCAGATTCGATCGTAATTCGCACCTAGTCGGCAGTTCCCCGCGTGCCAAGCAGACGTGGGTCGTAGGCTGGGGGCAACAACCCGCTACACCCGGAGTACACACCCGTGAGCAATAACGTTACTGCCGCACCGCCCCAGGGCCGGATCGCTCAGATTCGCGAAACTTTCAAGTTCACCCGCAAGGCTGACCCAACGATCGGCTGGGTGCTACTCGGCGTATTCCTTGCAACATTTGCCGTGATGATTGGTCTTGGATTCCTGTTCCACATTCCGTGGATCATGGGCATCCTGGCAATCCCAACAGCGCTGCTTGCAACGACGTTCATATTCGGGCGACGCGCTGAAAAGGCTGCCTACGCGCAGGTTGAGGGTCAGATCGGCGCCGCGGCATCGGTACTCAACACGCTCCGCAGCGGCTGGTTCGTCACCCCTGCAGTGGGCGTCACGAAGAGCCAAGATCTCGTGCACCGAGTCGTCGGCAAGCCAGGCATCATCTTGGTATCGGAAGGCCCATCGTCACGGGTCACCAACCTACTGTCCAACGAGAAGAAGCGGATGTCTCGCTTTGCCAGCGAGACCCCCATTTACGAAATCCAGTGCGGTGACGGGGAGGGTCAGGTTTCACTCGCGAAATTGAACCGCGAGGTGATGAAACTTCCCAAGAATCTCAAGCCCGCCCAAGTCACGGAACTGCGCCGACGCCTTGACGCTTTAACCGCGTCACCGCTACCGATCCCCAAGGGCCCACTGCCCAAGGGCGCCCGGATGCCTCGCGGCTAGTCTGAACGACGCGCGCATATAGCCGCTGTCGCCGTCAGCGTCGTACGAGTGCAGTGCCGATTGATCGGTCGTGTAAGCCGCGGCCATCGCGATCCCACACAAGCGGCGGGATCAGTAGACACACCTGCAGGCTGCGCAGAAATGCCCGCACAAGACCAACTGGCTGCCCGTCGAGACGTACAACGGCAAGACCGACGATCCGTTGCCCGAATGACGCCGCCGCAAGCCAGGTAAACAGCGTTAGCTCAGCCAAAAAGAACCCCAGCGTGATAAATCCGGATGCGGCAGTTCCGTAGGACACGCCTGGGGCGAAGAGTCGCACGAGCAGCGCGGCGGCGAACCAGTCGATCAAAAGCCCCACCAGCCGTCTGCCCCAACCCGCCAAAGATCCCGGACCGACGGCGGGTAACCCGAGGCGCTCACCGCGCCAGTTTTGCGTGCTCGGCAGCACAGAGCTCGGGCCGGACAGCCACGACCCAACATCTTGACGGGTCAAGCGCGGGGACTTCTGTTCGTCTGACACACAATAAGGCTACGTGCCCTGCTCGATATCGCAGAACCTGACCGACACATCAAGGTCGTGTATGAATAGTCGCGAAGGCGTTAAGACCGCGTAAAGATCCGAACGCAGATGGCCCCGGACCCGCGTAAAACATGACCATGAGCATGTTCAAGCGCGTCATCGTCGGCGATCCCATCCACTCATCTGATGGTGCCCACAGCCTGCTGACTAAGACCCTGGCCCTTCCCGTCTTCTGCAGTGATCCGCTGTCATCGGTGGCCTACGCCACCGATGAAATCCTGCTCGTTCTCGTACTTGGTGGAGCAGTGGCCCTCACCTGGACACCGTGGGTCGGGTTAGCCGTCATGGCGTTGTTGGCGATCGTCGTCACCTCGTATCGAAAGACCGTGTACGCATACCCGGGCGGAGGTGGCGCGTACGCCGTAGCCCAAGAGAATTTCGGGCAGCGCACCGCACTGGTAGCGGCCAGCGCCTTGATCGTCGACTACATCCTCACGGTCGCGGTTTCAGTGACGTCGGGCGTCGCGAACTTCACGTCAGCATTCCCCTCCCTCGTGCCGTACTCCGTTCACATCTCCCTCGGACTAGTCGTCGTCTTGACCCTGATGAATCTTCGCGGCGTACGTGAATCGGGTAAAGCGTTCGCAGCGCCGACGTACCTATTCATCGCAAGCGTTCTGCTTCTGATCGTTGTCGCAGTCGTCAAAGAAATTACAAACCACCCGATCACCGCCGAGTCTGCCGCCTTGCAGGTACACGCCAACGAGGTCACCGGAGCCACCGCCGTCTTCCTACTCCTGCGCGCATTCGCCTCCGGGTGCACCGCTCTAACCGGTGTCGAAGCCGTCTCAAACGGCGTGCCGTACTTTAAGCCGCCGAAGTCTCACAACGCCTCGATGACCTTGCTGGCAATGGGAACACTGGCAATCGTCATGTTTGGCGGCGTCACCTGGTTGTCGGTGATCTCGCAGGTTCACCTCTCCGACGACCCTGCCACCCTGGGACTGCCAGCAGATGCAGTGCAGCCCACGGTGCTTGCACAACTCGGGGCGGCCGTGTTTGGTAATGCGTCGTTCGGCTTCTATGCCCTACAGATTTTCACGACGGCCGTTCTCGTCCTGGCAGCGAACACTGCCTACAACAGCTTCCCAATCATGGGATCAGTACTCGGCCGCGACGGATACTTCCCCCGTCAATTTGGTCGACGTGGCGATCGACTCGTCTTCAGCAACGGCATCCTGTTTTTGGCCGGCACAAGTGCCTTCCTGATCTTCATCTTCGATGCCAGCGTCACACGTCTCATCCAGCTTTACATCCTCGGCGTCTTCCTCTCATTCACGATCTCACAAGCAGGTATGGTCAAGCACTGGAACCGGATCCTCCCGGATGCGTCGGCGGCCGAGCGTCCCGCGATGCTTCGCTCACGGATCGTGAATGCGGTCGGGGCAACCGTTACAGCCGTCATTTTGGTCATCGTGGTTCTGACGAAGTTTTCACATGGTGCATGGATGGTCGTAATCGCTGTACCAGTGTTTTACGCACTGATGATCGGGATCAACCGTCACTACCGGCGCGTTGACGAACGGATGGCACCCGCACCGGGCGGGGTTCGCCTACCAAGCCGCGTACATGCCGTTGTGCTGGTCTCCCGTCTGCACGCTCCCGCCATGCAGGCCCTGGCATATGCACGCGCTACCCGACCGGACACCATCCGGGCACTTCATGTCGTGACTGATCGCAGCAACATCGACGATCTGCAGCAAACCTGGACTGAGCGAAACATTCCGGTGTCTCTTGTAATGCTCGAGTCTCCCTATCGCGACGTCACTCAACCTGTTTTGGAGTACATCCGCGATATCCGACGATCAAGTCCACGAGACATCGTCGCGGTATACGTTCCCGAATATGTCGTCACACATTGGTGGGAGGCGGCGCTGCACAACCAAAGCGCATTAAGACTGAAGGTACGACTGCGGTTTGAGCCGGGTGTCATCGTCACCTCGGTACCATTACGTCTGGACATTTCGGAGATTTCCGCTGAAGTGACAGCACTTCGGTGAGAAACTAGCCACATGGCCGCATTTCGAGGGCTCACTTCCGAAGTTGGACCGCGAGCTCGCACGGTACAGGTCGTGGTCTTCACATGCGGACTTGCGGTTGCGTGGATCATCGTGTTGTTCGCGAGCACGCGCCTGCCGGTCGATCTCACTGTCGTGTTGCTAATCCTGCTGACAGTCGTTGTGGCAATCGCACTATTCACCGCCCCCGCACTAGCGGTTATTGCAGCGTTGATCACGGTCGTTCTCGTTAACTGGTATCTCGTACCGCCCTATCAAACGTTCGCTATTGCCAGCACGGACAATGTTGTTGCCCTGACCGTCTTTGCCCTCGTGGCGGCTGTCGCCTCACTCCTTGTCGGAGCGAGTTCCCAGGCGCGTTCTCGCGCCCGCGAATCCGAATCACAGGCGGGGATCATTCGAACCGTGGTCACAACCGAGGAATCACCAAGTGAGGCACTCGAGCGTGTCCGCGCCGCCCTCGATTTGGCAGCATTGGAACTCCTGAGGAGTTCCGGTCGGTCGTGGACTCCGGTGGCAACGGCAGGAATCTCATCAAAAACCAGCGACATTGAGGTCGCGATTGCCCTCGACGTGTACATCCAGGGCGAATATCGTCTCGTCGGGTACGGACAAGAGCGATTCGCCGAAGCTCCCGGCTTCATCGAGTCACTTGCCGCCGCAGCAGTCCGGTCCTACGAAAGCGAGCAGTTGCGCACCGAACAGCAACGCGCGGTCGAACTTGAAGCGATTGACCGCGCGCGTACCGCCTTACTGGCGAGCGTCGGTCACGACCTCAGGACTCCACTTTCAAGTTTGCGCCTTGCTGTTGACACTCTGCGTTCATCAGAATCGCAACTCGACGAACAGTCAACGGACGAACTCCTTGGAACGGTTGACGAATCTACCCGACGACTCGACGAACTCATCACGAACATGCTCGATCTGAGCAGATTGGAAGCCGGCGTCCTTTTGGTCAAGGTACAGCCCGTGGCTCTTGACGAAGTCGTAGCGCGTGCCACGCTCTCATGGCCAACAAGTGTCACGCGGATTGACGTCCCCGAGGAATGTCCAGCGGTCCTTGCTGACGAAACCTTGCTCGAGCGCATCATTGAAAACCTTGTCTCGAATGCTGTGCGGCACGGTGCAGCCGACGAACTCACTCCCGTCGAAATTGTTGCTCGCACGATTGATGGCACCTTAAATCTGACGATCTGCGACCACGGTCCCGGTTTAACTCAGCAAACTCCTTCAGGACGGGTGCCGTTGACTGCCTCTGGAACGGCAGACCGAAGCAGCGGCTTGGGCTTAGCAATCGTGGTCGCATTCAGCGACGCCATGAATGTGCCGGTTGATTTCGAGCAAACCACCGGCGGAGGCCTCACGGTTCGCCTCACGCTGGAAACGGGCCAGCAGTGAGCGGACTTCTGGTCGTAGAGGACGATATCCAATTGAACAAGGCACTGAGCCTGACACTTCGATCACGGGGCTATCAGGTCGCGTCCGTGACGATCGCCGGGCAGTGTCTAGTCGAAATTCTTCGATTGGAGCCGGACGTCATCATCATGGATTTGGGGTTGCCCGATATGGATGGCATAGAGCTCATTCGCGCGGTCCGAGCTGGCAGTAGCGTTCCGATCGTCGTCTTGTCGGCTCGTCGTGATCAGACGGACAAAGTCCAGGCGCTCGATGCGGGTGCGGACGACTATTTGACCAAGCCGTTTGGAATCGAAGAACTACTCGCGCGGATTCGTGCAGCGCAGCGCCGGGCCGGTGCGCCGGCATCCGATCACGTTATCGCCACCGCACATTTCACTGTTGATCTCGGTCGCAAGCAGGTACATGATAACGACGGCGATGAAATCCACTTGACTCCGACTGAGTGGGGCGTCCTGGAGGCGTTGGTACGTGCCGACGGATTACTCGTCAGCGGCACCGATTTGTTACGCGACGTCTGGGGCTCTCATTACGAATCACAAAGTAACTATCTACGCGTGTATCTCGCCCAGTTGAGGCGAAAACTCGAGCCAGAACCAAGCCGACCACGTTACTTCATGACAGCTGCCGGCCTCGGCTACAGGTTTGATGCGACGGGATCGACGGCCCAATAGGGTTGGGGGGTGACTGGGTCATCAGAATCCCGTCACGAAACACTCCCGAAACAATCGGGATACGGCGGGGAAATGGTCGCCACCTACGTTAGTTACATCACCGCGGCGAAAACGTCGCGAATCACGGCGAGCGAAGGGTGTAAGGCGAACCGGCCTGAACCCTCGCGAGGAGGAATCGATGTTCAAGAACGCGGATGAGGTACTCAAGTACATCCGTGAAGAGGACGTTAAATTCGTTGACGTTCGCTTCTGCGACCTACCCGGCGTTATGCAGCACTTCAATGTTCCGGCCCAGAGCCTGGACGAATCGTTCTTCACGAATGGCCAGATGTTCGACGGATCATCGATCCGCGGATTCCAGGCAATTCACGAATCAGATATGAAGCTTGTCCCGGACGTCACCACGGCTTACCTCGATCCTTTCCGCGTTGAGAAGACACTGAACATCAACTTCTCGATCCGCGACCCCTTCACTGACGAGGCGTACAGCCGCGACCCGCGCAACGTCGCTGCCAAGGCTGAGGCGTATCTCAAGGCCACCGGCATCGCCGACACCGTCTACTTCGGCCCCGAAGCTGAGTTCTACATCTTCGACGACGTTCGTTTCGAGACGAAGCAGAACGCCGGCTACTACTTCATCGATTCAATCGAAGGCGCCTGGAACACTGGCCGCGTTGAAGAGGGCGGTAACCGCGGTTACAAGACCCGCTACAAGGGCGGCTACTTCCCCGTTCCACCGGTGGATCACTACGCGGATCTTCGCGACGCAATGGTGATTGGTCTTCAGGAAGTTGGCCTCGAGGTTGAGCGCAGCCACCACGAAGTGGGTACCGCTGGCCAGAGCGAAATCAACTACAAGTTCGACACCCTGCTTGCCGCTGCAGATCAGGTGATGGCATTCAAGTACGTCATCAAGAATGTCGCGTGGGCTGCCGGCAAGACCGTGACCTTCATGCCAAAGCCGCTTTTCGGCGACAATGGTTCAGGTATGCACTGCCACCAGTCACTGTGGAAGAACGGCGATCCGCTGTTCTACGACGAGCTTGGCTACGCCGGCCTGTCGGATCTTGCTCGTTGGTACATCGGCGGCCTGCTCAAGCACGCGCCGTCGCTGCTGGCATTCACCAACCCGACTGTGAACTCCTTCCACCGTCTAGTACCCGGTTACGAAGCGCCGGTGAACTTGGTTTACAGCCAGCGCAACCGCTCTGCATGTATCCGTATCCCGATCACCGGTTCGAACCCGAAGGCCAAGCGCATCGAGTTCCGCGTTCCTGACCCGGCGAGCAACCCGTACCTCGCATTCGCTGCAATGTTGATGGCTGGCCTCGACGGAATCAAGAACAAGATCGAGCCACCGACGCCAGTCGACAAGGATCTCTACGAGCTGCCACCGGACGAGGCTGCATCAATCCCGCAGGTTCCTGGCTCACTATCGGAGGTGCTCGACGCACTCGAGGCCGATCACGACTACCTGCTCGAAGGCGGCGTCTTCACGCCAGACTTGATCGAAACCTGGATCGAATACAAGCGCGTTAACGAGGTTGACCCAATCCGTTTGCGCCCGCACCCGCACGAGTTCGAGCTCTACTTCGACATCTAAGTCGACTTACGCACATGCCCCGCCGGAAATCCGGCGGGGCATGTGTATGTTCGGGAACTTTCGAATAACTGCCGACTAGATGTGCGCCGCGCCGGGCACTGCGCATGCGTCGTCCAGTACGCCCATCTTCACCAGCAATGCGCTCACCTTGTGACGG
Source organism: uncultured bacterium (assembly GCA_903826575.1). GTDB lineage: Bacteria > Actinomycetota > Actinomycetes > S36-B12 > CAIYMF01 > Longivirga. The sequence continues at coordinate 3,691 of CAIKEU010000096.1, read as the reverse complement.
TTCGAGCTGAACTGACCGTACGCCCACGCGGTAACGCTTTCCCCACCCGGTACAGCGTGAAGAACGTCGATACCGGACGCGGCTGCAGATCCAAGCGGTCCCGCCTGACGAGCAATGAGCTGGAGTGCCTCCACGTGACTGTGAATCCCCTCATCGTCGATGAACAGGATGCTCTCTTCTACAAGTTCGCGAGAGACTCCATCGGTTAGATCCCCAGCATGGCGCGAACCACGCCACTCGACATCCCTGGTGATGGGCGCCATGGCGGTCGCGAAGCCAGTACAGATCGAACAGTCGTCGTCGTACACAACCGTTGCTTTCGACGTCATCGGGGAGCTCCTGTTAATGGATCGTGCATGTCGTTCGGGTGTGACGCGCGTGCGCCCATATACACGTTCCCCTACTTCGCCACAATCGGCATCCCGAGGTTGGCACTATCCAGATGACATGCGCCACACGAGATAGACAGCCGGCGCGAGCGCAGCAATCCACTGCAGCACCCGAACGCCGCTCGCAGCATCTGGGCCCCACGAAAGTAGCAGCCGGTACGCACCCCAGAGCCCCGCGATTGAGAGAATGCACACCAACGGAAACGCCAGGATTGTGTAGAACATGTCCAACCCGCGGCTCGGTTGTGTTGTATTCGGCGCCGTCGCCGCGATCACAATGGGCATGACGAACGCCCCAAGGATCATCCCCGCGGCCGTCCAGCCGAATGACACGTTGCGGGCAAACACGAACCGGGCGGACTTCACCGCTTGGAATTCCGGTGTCGGATCGGAGGTCACCGCAGAACAGTGACACAGTTCGCCACTTAGCGCGTTGGGAAAAACCGGTTCTCGTTAATCTTGCCCAGCCGCGCGGGGTTGTAGGTGTAGATGATTGCCCGGCGTGCAGCGTTGCTCCGGTTGAGATCGGAGTAATGCAAGAGCCACGAATCAAACATGATCATGTCTCCGGCCTTCAACGGCAACGCGACCGCTGCGTCAACATCGAACGAGGTCGAGTCGATCTCGAAATGACTGCCCACCTTGAACGGATACGCCGTCTTATCCGCATGACTTCGTGGCACAACACTCAGACAGCCATTCACTTCATCAGCATCGTCGAGGTAGATGAAGCAGGTGGCGAGCTCATCGGTATGTGCGCGCCAACAGCACGACCAGTCCTGATGCCACGGATATGGGGAACCGCCTGGCAGTTTCAGGTTGAGTTTATCTTCGAAGACGTGCACGTCATCGTCGAAAACTGAGCGCGCAGGATCACCTAGGCGAGGCTCCAAAGCCAGCTCAGCGAAGAACGTGCTCAGATCTGAGATCGGCTCAAGCTTTCGGATCACCCGATCCATACCGGCACGCTCTTCTGGCGCGAGATGGTCGACCTCCCACTCAATGCGCGGCCCATAGAACTCGGGATCAGATCCGCAGAGTTCCATAAGACGATCAGATTCCACCCGTGCCTGAGCGAGTGTCGCTTCATCCAGAACGCCAGGGATCACAAGAAACCCGTTTTCGCGGTAGCTCTCGGCATCGACACCGAATTGGAGTGTCTGGATCGACATAGCAACCTCCCTGCGATCGCGAACTAGATCGTTACAACTGAACGGCTAAGGTGCATCGGCAGATTCGAATCACGACCAACTGACGACGCCCATGCAACACCATGGAATTGCAGAGTTACCAGTTCACCCAGCGGCTCACCAACTGGCTGACGAACCTTGGCTCCGGTCTGCTCAACAGCATCCACAACGATCTGTGGGATCGGCGTGATGCCCCACACGAGTGTTCCTGGCCCTGCAACACTGATCGGTCCGTGCCGATACTCACCCGTCGCATACGCCTCAGCCCACATACCCGCAGACTCACGACATTTCAGTGCGGCCTCCTGCGCGAGGGCGGCGGCATACCCGCTACCAAGGACGACCAGTTGACGTGGCATTTCCTCGTCCGCACCAGCCTCAACGGAGGCTCGGCCGGCAGCGATCAAGGCGGCACGACCTTCCGCTGACTCGCCATGCCGTGCCCGCACCAACGCCAACAGCGTCGTGGGGAATCGTGTCTGCACAACGCTGGTCTCATCTGCGTAGGAAAGATCAATAATGTCGTTGGCCCGCGCACCAATCGGTGTGTCCAGATCCCCGAGAACTGCCGTCAATCGAACAGCAGGATCGAGTCGCTCGAGAGCTTCAACGACGTCGACGGAGGTTCCAGATCGACTGATCGCAATCACTCGATCGTAATCGCGAGTGAGATGGGTGAACTCACTTGCGACGAGCGCGTCGGTAACTCCGTGACCGGCCTGCTCACGCAACCAAGCCCAGGCGATCGCCGCGTAGTACGAGGTGCCGCATCCCATGATGAGAACCCGCTCGCCATCAGCCGGATAGCCCTGTAAGTCACCATCGGCTTGGTCCATAGCACGCTGCCAAAACTCAGGTTGCGTGACGATCTCATCCCAGGTTTCTCCACCTAAAGCTGGACGCTGTGCGGTCATGATGTTGATCCTCCTGGCGAGTGGGTCGGTCGAAACGAAGTCATGCTCAGTGCGGACGTAATCAATGGGGGGACGAAGTTCTTACGAGAGTATCGGCCAAGGCCTGCGCCACCGCTCGTTCAGGTTGAGCGTTGACTCCGCCACTGGCTTGCGTGGACAAACTTCCGGACGCCACGCCGAGCGCGAGCGCATCTGCGAAGGACTCCCCCACCAATCGAGCCGCCAAGAAACCGGCCGTCAGGCTGTCACCAGCGCCCACCGTGTCAATGACGTCGACCTTGGGTGCGGCCACGTGAAGTAGCTCGTCTTGCGTCCACACATACGCACCTTCAGCACCGCACTTCATAACGACAACAGCACCAGAGGGCATCCGGGCGTGCAGGGCTGCCGCCGCACCGAACCGATCATGTACTTGAGCCAATCCACGTGCCTCTGGTTCGTTGCAGAACAGTACGTCCACATGTTCCAAAGCAGCCGGCAAATACGAATCCCATTCACGTGCCGGATCATCATTGGGGTCGACAGACGTGGTGAGCCCACGTGATCGGGCCAGCGCTAGCACGGGAGCCAACTCGTGAACCGCACCAGTCTGCAGGAACCAGGATCCGATATGCAGATGCCGAAGCCCAGGCGCCTCATCAAGTTTGATGTCCGAAGCAAGAAGATCACCCATAACACCAAAGTCCGTGAGGATATGGCGATCCGTGGGATCCTGCGCCCGTACGAGAATCACTGAAGAGCCAGTGCGACCGCCCGGAACGGTGCGGACAAAACTGGTATCAACACCCCGCTGGGCGAGCCGCTCTAGCATGTAGTCGCCGAAGCCGTCGTTACCGATACAACCGACAAGACCCACCTTGACCCCGAGTCGAGCAGCACCAGCACACATGATGGCCACTGATGAACCAATGGTCGTCGTTGTCATCCCGATGATGTCTTCGGTCTGACCAAAGGCCAAATCGCGTACGCCCGTGACGACGATGTCCGGATTCACTTCGCCGAAAGCAAGAAGCTCGATCATTTACCAATCCCCGCCGTCAGGCCACGAACGAATGCGCGCTGCGAAAGAAGATAGAACAGAGCCACCGGCAAGATCGACAGGGTTGCCACGGCCAAAACCAAAGGTTGATTGGTGACGTAACGGCCCTGCAGCAGAGTCATTCCAGCCATCAACGTGCGACTCTTCTCATCTTGCAAG
>CAIKEU010000095.1 GCA_903826575.1 uncultured bacterium | reverse complement strand
GAGCCAGGTGAATCCACCGGGATCGATATCGCGTGACCACAGGGCAGGGTTAGACGTGTAGACATGGTTCAGATCGCGCAGGCAGTCCTGCAAGCCGCGATGATCGGCATTGTCGAGCAGCCACCAGTCAAGACCGCGAGCTTCACTCCACTCGGCGTACTGGCCGATCTCAGATCCCATGAACAGCAGTTGCTTTCCGGGATGTGCCCACATGAAGGCGAGATAGGCGCGGACTCCAGCAAGTTTCTGCCAGTGATCACCGGGCATCTTGCCGATAAGTGAACCCTTGCCGTGAACGACCTCGTCATGACTGATGGGCAACACATACTGCTCACTCCACGCATACATGAGCGCGAACGTCATGTCCGAGTGATTCCACTGGCGATGGATCGGATCACGACCTGCATACGACAACGTGTCGTTCATCCAGCCCATGTTCCACTTAAACCCAAAGCCCAGACCGTTCCCATCCGTTGGCTTCGTGACACCCGGCCACGCGGTTGATTCCTCGGCGATCAGGACGACGCCGGGGTAGCGCTTGTAGGCGGTCGCGTTAACTTCCTGAATCAGTGCAACAGCGTCGAGATTCTCGCGTCCACCGAATTGATTCGGCGTCCACTCACCTGCCTCACGCGAGTAGTCGAGATAGAGCATCGACGCGACGGCATCGACGCGCAAGCCATCAACGTGGAATTCCTCGAACCAATAATTCGCATTGGCCACAAGGAAATTCCGCACCTCACTACGTCCGAAATTGAAGACGTACGTGCCCCAATCGAGCTGCTCGCCTCGTTGCGGATCTGGGTGTTCGTAGAGAGCGCTTCCGTCGAATCGCGCAAGCGCCCATTCGTCTTTGGGAAAGTGCGCCGGCACCCAGTCGAGGATGACGCCGATGCCGGCTTGGTGAAGTCGATCCACGAGGTAGCGGAATTCATCAGGTGAACCAAAGCGGGAGGTGGGCGCGTAGTACGAGGTGACTTGATAACCCCAGCTCGGTGTGTACGGATGCTCCATCACGGGAAGTAATTCGACGTGGGTGAAACCCATGTGCGAGACGTACTCGGTGAGTTCATCAGCAAGCTGCGTGTACGAGAGGCCGGGACGCCACGAACCGAGGTGCACTTCATACGTTGAAACGGGCGAGGTGTAGATGTTGCCCTGTGCGCGACGATCGATCCACGCCTCGTCGTTCCATCGGTAATCCGAGGAGTACACAACCGATGCCGTTGCCGGTGGATGCTCGGTATGACGAGCCATTGGATCGGCCTTCGATCGCCACACTCCGTCCTGACCGAGAATCGCGAACTTGTAGCGCGAACCGGCGGCGATCTCGGGGATGAAGATCTCCCAGATCCCACTAGATCCCAACGAGCGCATGGGATGTGCGGTGCCGTCCCAGTGGTTGTGATCGCCGATTAAGCGAACACCTTGAGCCGACGGCGCCCACACCGAGAAGGACGTGCCATGAACATCGCCCATCACAGAGGGGAACGATCGTTCATGTGCGCCGAGAACGGTCCACAGCGTCTCGTGTCGTCCCTCGCCGATCAGGTGTAGGTCGAGTTCCCCGAGGGTGGGCAAGAATCGGTACGGGTCGTCGTTGCGACTAGCCGGGCCACCGTATTCAACGTTGATGCGGTAATCAGGTACGTCCGTGAATGGCGCTACCCCAACGAACACGCCGCCGAATTCATGCTCAAGATCAATGGACGAACCATCGGTGAAAATCGCGGCAACACGCGTCGCCCAGGGCCGCAAGGCGCGGATCGTAACCGAGCCACCATGCAGATGTGGTCCGAGGATCGAGTGTGGGTCGTGATGACGTCCTTCAACGATCCGTCCGAGATCGTCTGCGGCAACTGGTATTGCGCCGCTCGGCATATCAGCCGCGTCCCGTCACATGAATGATGTGCGCGACCGCTTCGTGTGGGTCGAGCCGAACATACGGGCTCTTGTTCCACACCCACGTCTGACCGGTCAGCAAATCTTTGGCGGCGAACGTGTCTGCCCAATCCAGGCCCAATGCAGGCATATTCAGATCAAGTACACCCTCGCGAACCGCATAAGGGTCGACGATGCAGACCACGAGCACGATGTCGTCACCTGCGCGCTTACTGAAGGTGACGATGCGATCGTTCGTGCTGGAATGGAAAGTGAGATTGCGAAGTCGTTGCAGCGCCGGGTGTTCACGTCGCCACGTGTTGAGTTGCGTGAGGTACGGAGCCAAGGTCTTGTTGGCGGCAGCGGCGGCTGCCCAATCACGTGGTTTGTATTCGTACTTCTCTGAGTCGAGATATTCCTCGCTTCCTGGACGCACCGCGACGTGCTCAAAAAGCTCAAATCCCGAGTAGACACCCCACGTCGGCGACAACGTTGAGGCCAGCGTTGCGCGAATGGCGAAAGCCGGCGGCCCACCGTACTGAAGGAATGACGGCAGGATGTCAGGGGTATTGACGAAGGCGTTCGGACGCATCGATGCCGAAGCCGGCCCAGATAGTTCGGTGAAGTACTCCTCGATTTCCGCGCGCTCGTTGCGCCAGGTGAAGTACGTGTATGACTGTTGAAAGCCAATCTCTCCAAGGAGTTTCATCATCGTTGGCTTGGTGAATGCTTCGGCCAAGAAGATCACGTCCGGGTCGGTGCGACGAATTGCCGCAAACAACCGCTCCCAGAATGCGACTGGTTTTGTGTGTGGATTATCAACGCGGAAGATCCGTACCCCGAGGCCCATCCAATGTCGCACAACGCGTTCGATCTCGGCGAAAATCCCGTCAGGATCGGCATCGAAATACAGCGGATAGATGTCTTGGTACTTCTTCGGCGGATTTTCTGCGTAAGCGATCGTGCCGTCCGCGCGGTGTACGAACCAGTCAGGATGCTCAGTTACCCATGGATGATCCGGTGAACACTGCAACGCAAGGTCGAGTGCGATTTCGAGCCCCAGTGACGTTGCGTGTTCGATGAAGCAAACCAAATCCGCCTCGGTGCCGAGGCCGGGATGAATTGAATCGTGGCCACCATCGGCTGATCCGATCGCCCACGGCGAGCCTGGGTCGCCTTCTCCGGCTACGAGAGTGTTGTTCGGGCCTTTGCGGTGGGCCTTTCCAATCGGATGGATCGGCGGCAAGTAGATGACGTCAAAGCCCATCTCCGCCACGGCATCGAGACGTTTCTGCGCGGTGGCAAAGGTGCCTGACTTCGGTGGCTTTATCGTCGCGCCCTCGGACCGTGGAAAGAACTCGTACCAACTTCCGTAGAGCGCGCGCTCGCGTTCGACCATGATTGGGAACGATTGTGTTGACGTGACATTTTCGCGCAACGGGAATGCGTGCAGCAGTTCGACGACCTCGGGTGCGGTGGCCGCGGCGAGCCGGGCAGCGGCCGGCCGAGTCTTATCTTGCAGTGCAGCAACGGCAGCTTTAAGCGGCTCGCGAACCTTTCCGCGGGGCAAAGCCTTCAGTGCAGCGGAGTAAAGGATTTTGCCTTCACGGAATTCGAGTTCCACATCACTATTGGCGGGAATCTTGATTTCGGCTCGATGAATCCACGTCGCGATTGGGTCACCCCATGCTTCGACATGGAAAACCGCATCGCCTATCTCAGCGGGGGCGATCCAGGCGATGAACTGGTCGCCCGACGTTCGATGCATGTGAATGCTGGTGATGTCGCCCGTTGAGTTGGTCAGAACGGCTGTGGCCGAGACCTCGTCATGGCCCTCGCGGAAAACATTCGCGGTAATGGGGATCAGTTCGCCGACAACGGCTTTGACCGGTCGACGACCGAGCGCGATAACTGGCTGGACGTCTTCAATCGCATAGCGTCCCGTAGTTCCGAACCACCCGGCTCCGGGCGACGGAGGGGAGGAACCGACGTTGAGGCCGGTGGCGGATGTCGTCAATTTCTTAGGCATCGACGTAAGCCTACCGAGATCTTGATGCCGGCACGTGATTTGAATACGCCGCAACGGTTACATTTCATGTAAGTCATTTACATGCCCCGAAAGGTGCACGCAGGTCGATACGCATACGTGTTGCAGCCTAGGGTGTAGGCGTGAGAGCCATTCGTAGATTCACTGTCCGCGCCGTCCTTCCGCAATCGCTTGCGGACCTCTCAACGATTGCCAACAACCTTCGCTGGTCGTGGCATCCAGAGACCCAAGATTTGTTCGAGCGGATCGATCCAGTTCTGTGGCGCGAGGTCGAGCACGATCCGGTGCGCATGCTGGGCGAGGTTCCTTCGGCTCGCTGGGACGAATTGGCGGGCAACGAAGACTTCACCAATCACCTTCGTTGGATCTCGGATGGCCTCAACGAATACCTCACGGGTGAACGCTGGTTCCAGACTCTAGGCCCGGACGCACCGAAGTGCGTTGCCTACTTCTCGCCAGAGTTCGGCATCACTGAGGTGTTGCCGCAGTACTCCGGCGGTCTGGGGATCTTGGCCGGTGATCACCTCAAGGCGGCCAGTGATCTGGGCGCCCCGATCATCGGTGTGGGGCTGTTCTATCGCGCGGGCTACTTCCGCCAATCGCTTTCGCGCGATGGCTGGCAGCAGGAGACGTATCCCGTTCTTGATCCCGATGGTTTGCCGGTTTCTCTCCTGCGTGAGACGGACGGCTCGCCAGCCGTCGTCTCCGTCGGTTTACCAGGTGGACGCACGCTTCGGGCCTACGTCTGGATCGCCAACGTCGGCCGAGTTCCACTGCTGATGCTTGATTCCAATATTGAGTTGAATGAGCCCGCCGAGCGTGAAGTTACCGATCGTTTGTACGGTGGCGGCGGCGAGCACCGACTCCAACAGGAACTCCTGCTTGGAGTTGGCGGTGTTCGAGCGCTTCGAGCCTTTAGTCGCATTACCAGTGCACCTGTCCCGGAGGTGTTCCACACCAATGAAGGCCATGCGGGTTTCCTTGGTGTCGAGCGAATGCGCGAACTCGTCGAAGCGACGAGTCTGAATTTCGATGAGGCGCTTCAGGTAGTGCGTGCCGGCACTGTGTTCACGACGCACACCCCGGTACCGGCTGGTATCGACCGGTTCCCGGCCGAATTGGTCGAACGCTACTTCGGTGGCGACAACGCTTCGGACGGGATGCCAGTTGGTCGCATTCTCGAACTCGGAGCCGAGGATTACGTTGGTGGAGATCCCACGGTTTTCAACATGGCCGTCATGGGCCTGCGTCTTGGTCAGCGAGCCAATGGCGTGAGTCAACTTCATGGTGAGGTAAGTCGCGGAATGTTCGCTGGTCTGTGGCCCGCATTCGACGCTGAAGACGTGCCGATCGCGTCGATCACCAACGGTGTTCATGCGGCTACGTGGGTGTCGCGCGAGGTGCGCGACCTCCTTGCCGAGCAGGTGGGCGTCGAGCACGCACTCGATACGGCCGGCTGGGAAAGTGCGCGGGCGATCGATCCTGCGAAACTGTGGGCCACGAAGCGTGAGCTGCGCCAGCACCTAGTCGACGATGTGCGTTCTCGACTGCGCCAATCGTGGGTGCAGCGCGGTGCGTCCGAGGCTGAGCTCGGTTGGATTGACGGTGTGATGAGCCCCGATGTGTTGACTATCGGATTTGCACGACGAGTTCCCTCGTACAAGCGACTCACCCTGATGCTCAGCGATCCGCAACGCCTAAAGGACTTGCTCCTACATCCTGATCGGCCGATCCAGATGGTCATCGCAGGTAAGAGCCACCCAGCCGACGACGGTGGCAAGCGACTGATTCAGCAGCTCGTGAACTTCGCCGACGCCAACGATGTTCGCCATCGCATCGTGTTCCTGCCCGACTACGACATTGGCATGGCGCGTTTGCTCTACCCCGGTTGTGACGTGTGGCTGAACAACCCGCTACGTCCACTCGAAGCCTGCGGAACGTCGGGAATGAAGGCTGCGCTGAATGGCGGGCTCAACCTCTCGATCCTCGACGGCTGGTGGGACGAGTGGTTTGACGGTGAGAACGGCTGGGCAATCCCCACGGCTGACGGTGTCAGCGATCCCGATCGTCGTGACGACCTAGAGGCTTGTGCTCTTTACGACCTGATCGAGAAGAGTGTTGCGTCGCGGTTCTATGAGCGCGACGCGCAGGGCCTCCCAATCCGCTGGATCACGATGCTCACGCACACTCTGGCCACCCTTGGTCCCAAGGTGCTCGCGTCACGGATGGTGGGGGATTACGTCAACAAGCTGTACGCGCCCGCCGCCATCTCAGCGCGCGAGGTGAACGCCGACAACTATGCGCTTGGTCGCGAGTTGGCGGCCTACCGGTCACGGGTCTTGGCAGGTTGGTCGGGCGTCCGCGTTGAACATGTTGAAGCGTCCGGTGTAGGCGATGCCCCAGAGCGTGGCCAGCACTTGACGATTCGGGCCTTCGTGGCCCTCGGTGAGCTTGGCCGGGACGATGTTGTTGTCGAACTCATCAGTGGCCGTGTTGATCACAACGATCGAATTCTCAATCGACGAATCGTTGCGCTAACCGCGATAGAAAAATATGAGGGTAACCGCTGGCGTTACGAGACGGAATACGATCTTGACGAGACTGGCGCGTTCGGTTATACCGTCCGAGTGCTACCTGCTCACCGTGGGCTGTATTCCGCTGCTGAGTTGGGTGTGCAAGCCCTTCCTCAGTAAGGGCTAGCTCTTAACTAGGTCGTTCATTCGAGTTTGCGGAGTACGGTCACCGATCGTGCGGGCAATTCGATCGAGTCCTCAATTGTGCTGCTGTTGAACGATGAACCGACGGTGGAAATCGCCAATTCGTAAGGGATGTTGGCCGCTGGCAATGTCAGCGCGACCGAGGTATCTGAACGATTCAGTGCAATGACCAGTGCCGCATCCGTCGTGGACTCGGCTTGATCGCTGATTCGTCCCGAGATTGCCATGATGAGAGTCCGATGGTCACCGCTGTTCCAGTCATCGGATGTCATGGCGCTTCCATCGGGACGAAGCCACGCGATGTCTGTGGACGTGTCGGCATCGTCTGGCTTGCCGTCAAAGAAATCTGTGCGTCGCAGTGCCGGAGTTTCGCGACGCAAGGTGAGCAGGCTGCGCGTGAGTTCGAGTCGGCTCATGTCAGCGCTGTTTGTCCAACTTAGCCAGGATGTTTCATTGTCTTGGCAGTAGGCGTTGTTGTTGCCGTCCTGGGTGCGCCCTCGCTCATCACCCATGGTGAGCATCGGCGTGCCGACGCTAAGAAGTAGGCACGCAAGCAGTGCATCCGCGGAAGCTGCACGGTTGACAATGATGTGCTCATCCTCGGTGACACCCTCAACGCCGTGATTCCACGACAGGTTGTTGTTCGTGCCGTCGCGGTTGTCCTCGCCATTGGCCTGGTTGTGTTTCCAGTTGTAAGCGGTGAGGTCAGCCAGTGTGAAACCGTCATGGGCGGTCAAGAAATTAACGCTCGAGTTAGGACTTCGACTCGAGTAAATGTCCTGCGAGCCAGTCATGCGCCAACCGAGTTCGGCCGGTGGGATTTCCGTCGAAGAAGGGTTCAACCAGTACGAACGCAACGAATCACGGTATCGGTCATTCCACTCCAGCCAGGGTGTTGGAAAGCCGCCCACCTGATATCCGTCGGGCCCCAAGTCCCAAGGCTCAGCGATGAGTGCCACGTGACGAAGCACGTCATCGTTGCGAATTGCGTCGAGGAATGGTGCGGCATGATCGACGTATTGTCCTGTGCGAACCAGGCTCGTCGCGAGATCGAAACGGAATCCATCGACGTGCATCTCGGTCACCCAGTAGCGCAGTGAATCGATCACTAATCGCGTATTTGGTAGCTTGCCCAGATCGAAGGTGTTACCGCATCCGGTCGTATCGGTGTACGTGCCGCTGTCCGTCATTTTGTAGAAGTCGCGTTCACCAAGCCCACGAAACATCAGCGACGGTCCGTTCGCGGGACCTTCGCACGTGTGGTTGTAAACAACGTCGAGAATCACTTCGAGGCCGTCAGCGTGGAGCGCGTCGACCATCGCCTTGAATTCGCGAACCTGCGCACCTGGCGTCTGGTCGGCGGCGTAGGCGGCGTGTGGCGCGAAGAAGCCCAGACTGCTGTAACCCCAGTAGTTCTTCACGCCTCGTGCTGCAAGAGCTGGTTCGGTTGCAAAGTGATGAATCGGAAGCAGACTAACGCTGGTGATCCCAAGTGAAGTGAGATACTCGCGCGATGCGGGGGCGGCTAGGCCGGCGAACGTTCCGCGCAGTTCCGGAGGGACGCCTGGATTCAAGGCCGAAAAACCTTTGACGTGCATCTCGTAGAGCACACGGTCGTTGGACTTCACCATCGGGCGATGATCGTCAGTCCACGTGAACGATGAGTCGACCACGATCGAGCGAGGCATAAAGGGAGCTGAGTCAGTCGAATCTGGCTGATCAGTTTGATCGGCGCGGCCCGGCATGAGGGCCGGATTCCACACAACCTCGCCGCTGATCGCTCGCGCGTAAGGATCCATAAGAAGCTTGTTGTGGTTCAGTCGTAGACCGTGATCAGGCAGCCACGGGCCGGCGGCGCGAAAGCCGTAACCGATGCCCGTGGGAACGTGCGGGAAGATCCCGTGGTGGATACTTCCGGCAGTCAGCCGATGCCTGTGCTCATCACCGTCAAAGAACAGACACAGATCGATCTGTTCGGCATGTGGTGCATAAACCGCGACCTCGAGCCCGCGATCAGTGAGTCGCACCCCTAAGTCGGGGATTGCGTCGATACTCACCTGTCCGTCCTTCCGATGCGATCAACGTCCGACTCGTCGGCTCCCGCGCCTTTGCGATGCCCGACTGACGACGACTCTAGAGGTGGCTAGGCTAAAAGCCATCACTGTGGGTCGACGATGCGAACAGGAGCAGTCATGGGCGAGTTAGTTCAACTGGAAGTGCACGACGGTATTGGCACGATTCTGCTAACTCGGCCGCCGATGAATGCGCTGTCCTTCCAAGTTCAGGAAGAGATTCGTCAGGCAGCGATAGAGGCGTCTCAGCGCGATGACGTCCGTGCCGTCGTTCTCTACGGTGGCCCCAAGGTGTTTGCCGCTGGTGCGGACATCAAAGAGATGGCCCAAGCGTCGTACCAAGACATGGTGGCTCGCTCGAATGCGCTTCAGGCGTCGTTCACCGCGGTGGCTCGCATACCGAAGCCGACGATCGCGGCAATCACCGGCTATGCCCTCGGTGGGGGGTGTGAACTAGCCCTGTGCTGTGATCTTCGCGTCGCCGGCGAGAAGACGAAGTTGGGTCAACCAGAGATACAGCTCGGCATCATCCCGGGTGCGGGTGGAACGCAACGGCTACCTCGTTTGATCGGTCCGGCTCGCGCCAAGGAACTTATCTACACAGGTCGTTTTGTCTCGTCAGATGAGGCATTGCGGATCGGATTGGTAGATCGCGTGGTTCCTGACGACGAGGTTTACTCCGCTGCAATGGACATGGCTGAGCAATTTGCTCGCGGCCCGGCCTATGCGTTGCGCGCAGCCAAGGAGGCCATCGACCGAGGACTTGAGGTTGATCTCGAAACTGGGCTGGAGATTGAGCGGGTCCAGTTCGCCGCCTTGTTTGCCACTGAAGACCGCGCCATCGGCATGAACTCGTTTATCGAGAACGGACCCGGAAAGGCCAACTTCGTCGGCCAGTGAGTCTGCCTACGCCTCTTTAGCCGGTGCGAGCGATTGCAGGTGCTTCAACGTTGCAGGGGTTTGCGCTTCAAGCCATCGGGTGAGGTATTCGAAGGTCACGAAGCGGACGTCTGGGTACGTCGCATGGGTGTTTTGAACGAATGACGTGAGCGCATTGCGATACGCGCCGCACACCCAGGTGTTGAAGTGGTTGCCGATGAATAGCGGTGCGTGGTTGGACGAGTGCACCGTCTTGAGTGCCAACGTGAAGGATTGGTACGTCGACTTTTCGATCCGATCACACGTCGCCTGCGGTGCAGTGATCTTGCCCTGATTTTGTGCGTATAGGAAGTTGTAGTCCATCGAAAGATTGGACCTGTTGTATCCCACGATCTTGATGCTTTGTAGCGGAAAGTTCCACATCGTCTTGTGGTTTGGAATCCGCTTGGGCCAGCTCAGGTTCCCGGTTCCCGAGGCGTCGTATTTGAATCCTTCTTTGGCAAACACCGGGTACATCTGATTGCGCTTGCCGGCTAGGCACGGTGTGCGATCACCCACCCAGACCTTGGAGCTGAACGGCAACTTCAACGTTGGATCGGTGTTCCCGTTGATGGATTTCCAGTTGTCAAGGAAGTTTCGGGCCTGGTTGATCTCTGACTGCCAATCCGCACTTGACCATTTCGCGACGCCTTGGGCATCGCAGAAGTGGCCAAGGAAGTGGGTGCCCATCTCGTTGCCCATGTTGTACGCAGTCGACAGGTTAGCGATACGACCCGGGATGAGTTTTGCGTCGCCGAAGCCGATCGCGGAGGTGCCAGCTGCCTTATGGGGTGGGTGGTACATGAACCGCTGACGGTCGGGAACCAGGCATAAACCTGACAGGAAAAAGGTGAACCGCGAGTCAGTCGTTTTGGCTAGATCGAGGTAGTGCTTCCACAAGGCATCCTTGCACGCGCCATCGAAGGAAATGACGACGAATTGAGGCGCTTTCTGGCCGGCAGCTAACTGGGTGATCGGATAGATGTCTCCCGGCCGCGTGGCCGCGGCGGTGACTCCATCAGTGGCAGCCGGCGAGGCTGATGTTGATGCGGCCGACGGCGTTGTGCTGGATCCATTTGAAGCAGAACTTGATGGTGTTGACGCTGCACTAGATGGCGTGCTCGCGAGAGCAGCGGGTGTGGAGGCACCGGAATTCGGGATTGTGACACCCGCGACAACCCCTGCGCCAATTGCGAGCGCAAGCGCTGACGTCACAATGATTCGTGTCTGCATCCCAACCCCTTCAGTGATGCCCAGTATAAGTCGTCCGGACGAAGGCAGGGGTTCGTGCCAAACTTACGGTATGTCGCACGAACCAGCCTCTGAGATAGACGTTCAGCAGGCGTGGAGCGATCCCAAACTGGCAAACATTCTTTACCACGACTGGGAAGCGTCGACGTATGACGAGAAGTGGTCGATCTCCTTTGACGATCGATGCATTTCGTATGCTCGTGATCGTTTCGAACATGTCGCCGGAACGTCAGGCTGGCCGTACGGCGACGCCCTTGAGTTGGGTGCAGGAACCGGTTTCTTCTTGCTCAATCTCATCCAAGCCGGAGTGATCGCTCGGGGTTGCGTGACCGATCTATCACCGGGAATGGTCGAGGCGGCCTTGCGCAACGCCAATAACCTCGGCTTCGACATTGGCGGACGGGTGGCAGATGCAGAATCGCTACCGTTCGACGACGAATCGTTTGATCTCGTCGTTGGTCACGCTGTTCTACACCACATTCCGGATGTTGAGCTTGCGATGCGTGAAGTCATCCGGGTCTTACGCCCAGGTGGTCGATTTGTCTTCGCAGGAGAGCCGACCATTCACGGTGACGTAATCGCGCGCAAACTGTCGCAAGCTACGTGGTGGACCGCGACTCGCGTTACCCAGTGGTCACCGCTGCGTCAGACGTGGGCTCGCACTCCCACCCAACTCGACGAGTCGTCTCGGGCCGCCGCGTTGGAATCTGTCGTGGATCTTCACACCTTTGATCCAGACCGCCTCGCGGCCACGGCATTACGGGCCGGGGCCGTTGACGTACATACCGTCACCGAAGAACTAACAGCCGCATGGTTCGGCTGGCCGGTGCGTACGTTTGAAGCGGCGGTGAAGCCCGGCGCACTTGGAATGGGTTGGGCGATGTTTGCCTACAAAGGATGGCTCGCACTGTCGCGTGTTGATGAAAAGGTGTTTAGCCGCGTCGTTCCTGATGAGTTCTTCTACAACGTAAGTATCACCGGGACGAAGGCGAATGTGTCGTCGTCAGGAGACTTTGGGTGAGGCTCCTAGATGGCGTGGGGGCGGTGGCACGTCGCGTCAGAGGGTTTGCACCGCGCGACGAGCGGCAAGCGCGTTTCATGACGCGCGAGTCACTCGCGTGGATGCGGACGCACAAGGCCTATTCACGGGGCTATTGGATGTCTTACTGGCGGCTGTTTTTACTGCGGGTTCGTCGGCCGGACATCATCACCGAGGGAATGGTGTTCATCGGGCCGGACGTGACGTTGGACGTCCGCCGAGGGTATGCGCGCCTGATCATTGGCGCGTGGGTTCACATCGGCGAACAGTGTCGTTTTCGGGCTCATGAGGGCCATGTGCGTATCGGTGACAAGTGCGTCTTCGGTCGAGAAGTGACGATTAACGGCTACCTCGATATCGAAATCGGTGCGACCTCGTTGATCGCCGACTCGACGTACATCTGCGATTTCGATCACGATCATCGAAATCTCAACCTACCCATCAAAGATCAGGGCTTGGTGAAGGCACCCGTGCGCATTGGTCCGGACGTGTGGATTGGCACCAAGTCGACGGTACTGCGTGGCTCGGTGATCGGCCGGGGGAGCGTGGTCGGTGCTAACTCCGTGGTCAAGGGCTCATTGCCTGCTTATAGCGTCTCGGTGGGTGTACCGGCCGTGCCGGTAAAAAGTCGACGACCACATTCGGTCAAACGCACGGGGGACACCGGTTCTCGGTTCGTGGTCTGATCGATCTGTATCTACACTTGCGCTTAGGCATTAATAGGTCTGCTGATCGACCGTCAACTTGATCGTTGACTATCGTTTGATAGTTTGTTCGTCTCCCAACCGAGTCCGTGGGTATCGACTCACCGAGCCTGGCCCGAAAGAGAGCACGCATGAAGATCGTCGTTCTTGTTAAGCACGTCCCGGACGCTGCCGGCGACCGTTCATTCAGTGGTGACACCACCACTGATCGCGCCGCAGTTGATGGCCGACTCTCCGAGCTGGATGAGTACGCCGTAGAGCAGGCGCTCCAGGTTGTTGAAAAGGCCGGTGAGGGAGAGATCACGTTCCTCACCATGGGTCCTGAAGCAGCCAGTGAGGCCCTGCGCAAGGCGTTGTCCATGGGTGGTGACGCCGGCGTCCACGTTGTCGACGATGCACTACACGGCTCCGATGCAATCGCGACCTCACTCGTGCTCGCCGCTGCCGTTCGTCGCCTCGAGCCGGACGTCGTGATCTGTGGGATGGCGTCAACCGACGGCACGATGAGCGTTGTTCCGGCAATGCTTGCCGAGCGCCTTGGCCTGACCGGCCTAACCCTGGCCGCGTCGCTGACCATTGAAGGCAACACCGTGACGATCCGTCGCGACAGCGATGAGGCGTCGACCACGATCACGGGTTCGCTCCCGGCGCTTATCAGTGTCACCGATCAAACAGGTGAGGCTCGTTACCCGTCGTTCAAGGGCATTATGGCCGCGAAGAAGAAGCCGGTTGAAACCCTCACTCTGGCCGATCTGGGCATCGATCCGGCTCAGGTTGGTTTGGGTGCGGCATGGTCGGCCGTTGACAACATAGCAAAGCGTCCGGCTCGTCAAGCAGGGACGATCGTTACCGATGAGGGTGATGGCGGCGTCAAGCTTGCCGACTTCCTCGCCGCCGGCAAGTTCATCTAGGAGACTGACATGGCTGAAGTATTGGTGATTGTTGATCACGTTGACGGTGCCGTCCGCAAGACCACCACAGAATTGCTGACGATTGCGCGTCGTCTGGGCGAGCCCGCGGCCGTTTTCTTCGGCGCTGGCGCTGATGCGGCGACGGAGACGTTGGGCAACTTCGGTGCTACGAAGATTTACGTCGTCGACGATGCGGAAATCGCACAGTTCCTAGTAGCGCCCAAGGTCGACGCTCTGGTGACCATCGCGCAGCAGGCCTCGCCGGCCGCCATCTTGGTGACGAGTACGAGTGAGGGCAAGGAGATCGCAGCCCGAGCCGCGGTTCGCCTCGACTCGGGTTTGATCACCGATGCTGTGGACGTGGACGCGTCGGGCGTCGCTACGCAGTCCGTGTTCGCTGCGTCGTACGTGATCAGCTCGAAGGTGACCCATGGCACTCCGATCATCACCGTGAAGCCGAACGCCGCTGCCCCAGAGGCCGCTCCAACGACGCCTTCCGTTGAGAAGGTTGCCGTTGCCTACGGTGCAACGTCGACTACGGCCCAGATCACGAACGTGGCCCCTCGTGCGAAGTCTGGCCGCCCGGAATTGACCGAAGCGGCCATCGTTGTGTCTGGTGGACGTGGCGTCGGCGGGCCCGAAGGTTTTTCTGTCGTGGAGGCTTTGGCTGATTCGTTGAATGCGGCTGTTGGCGCATCGCGTGCTGCCACGGATGCTGGTTGGTATCCGCACGCATTCCAGGTTGGGCAGACGGGTAAGACCGTGTCGCCCCAGCTCTACATGGCAAACGGTATTTCTGGCGCGATCCAGCACCGCGCGGGCATGCAGACCAGCAAGACGATCGTGGCTGTTAATAAGGACGCTGAAGCACCGATCTTCGAACTCGCCGACTACGGCGTTGTCGGCGACCTCTTCGCGGTTGTGCCTCAGTTGACCGAGGAAGTTGGTAAGCGCAAGGGCTAGTCCGTATCGAGTGTGAACAATGACCTCCCATCGAATCCCGATGGGAGGTCATTGCATATCTGGACTAGACTTTCTGACGTGGTGCAGACGGTTTATCTCGATTACGCGGCTACCGCCCCTATGCGGCCCGAAGCCTTAGCGGCGATGACGACTGAACTAGCGACCGTCGGCAATGCCAATTCGCTCCATGCCTCGGGTCGACGCGCTCGTCGCGTTGTTGAAGAGTCCCGCGAGGCGATCGCCGCTGTATTGAATGTGCAACCACGCGATGTTGTGTTCACTTCAGGAGGTACCGAGGCGGACAACCTTGGAGTCAAGGGCATCTACGCGATGCGCCGACTGAAAGACCCGAATCGTCGTCGCATTTTGACCTCGCCCATTGAGCATCACGCCGTGCTAGATCCCATTGAGTCGCTTGGCGAGTCTGGAGGTGCTGATGTTCGTTATTTGTTTGCGGACAATGTGGGACGAGTCGATCTTGATTGGCTGAAGGTCGAACTTGAGCGTGATTCCGAACTGATCGCGCTCGTTTGCGTGATGTGGGCCAACAATGAAGTCGGCACCATTCAGCGGGTGGCCGAAATCTCCGAGCTGTGTAAGCAATTCTCGATTCCGTTCCACTGCGATGCGGTTCAAGCCGTTGGCCAGTTACCTGTTGACGCATCGCTAGTTGACTCGCTGGCGCTATCGGGGCACAAGGTCGGTGGCCCCATTGGTGTTGGCGCACTCGTTCTTCGTCCAGGGCTTAACCCAGTTCCACTGCTGCATGGTGGTGGGCAGGAGCGTGACGTACGCTCGGGAACGCTTGATACACCCGCGATTGCTGGACTTGCTGCGGCGATTGTTGCAGCCAATGGTGATATGGCCGAGCGCACTACTCGGGTTCGATCACTCCGCGATGATTTGGTCGAGCGGGTAACTGGGACGATCGAAAACGTGACGCGCAACGGTGATCCCGACGACACGCTGCCAGGGGTTGCAAACCTCTCCTTCGATGGCTGCGAAGGTGACGCACTTCTGCTGCTCCTCGATGCGGCTGGTATTGAATGTTCCCGTGGATCTGCCTGTACGGCAGGTGTTCCGCAACCAAGCCACGTGCTGTTGGCGATGGGACTAGATCCGCAAACTGCTCGCAGTTCTCTTCGGTTCTCGCTCGGTATGGATTCCACCCAAGCCGATGTCGATCGCGTTGTCGAGGTACTTCCTGACATTGTCTCGCGGGCCCGTCGGGCCGGGACTCCGCGATCGCCGAAGGACATCAAATGAGGGTTGTTGCTGCCCTTTCGGGTGGTGTTGATTCCGCTGTTGCTGCGGCGCGTGCGGTGGATGCTGGGCACGATGTTGTCGGTGTGCACTTGGCACTTTCGCGATCGCCCGCGGCGAATCGCGTCGGTTCGCGCGGATGCTGCACCATCGAGGACTCCCATGATGCGCGCCGCGTAGCTGACGTGCTCGGAATCCCCTTCTATATCTGGGACTTATCGGAGCTATTCGAGAGCGAAGTCATTGACGATTTCGTCAGTGAATACGCCCTCGGTCGCACACCGAATCCATGCCTGCGTTGCAACGAAAAAATCAAGTTCACTGCCGTCTTGGATCGCGCTGTTGCGATGGGATTCGACGCTGTCTGCACGGGCCACTACGCCCGCATCGTCGACGGACCCAATGGACGTGAGCTGCACCGTGCTGTCGATCCAGATAAGGATCAGTCCTACGTTCTCGCGGTGCTGAACGAAGAGCAGCTGTCTCGGGCGATGTTCCCGCTCGGGGACACGTACAAGGCGGATATTCGAACTGAGGCAGCCAATCGTGGATTACTCGTGGCCGATAAGCCCGATAGTCACGACATCTGCTTCGTCCCCGACGGCAATACCGCGGGCTGGCTACACAACCGTCTCGGTGATGCGCCAGGCGACATCATCGATGCCACGACAGGTGAGCTTGTAGGTCAGCATGAAGGCGCGTACGCATTCACCGTCGGACAGCGTCGCGGTGTTGGCTTAGGGCGCCCGGCTGCTGACGGTGCCCGACGCTATGTCGTGGAGGTAGACACCGCTACGTCCACGGTGATGATCGGACCGCCCACTTTGTTGCACATCGATCACATTTCCGGTGAACGCGCTCGCTGGTGCGGTCCGGCACTGACTGAGCCGACACAGGCGCTCGTCCAGGTGCGCGCACATGGTGAAGCCGTGCCAGCCCGGATTGAGGTTGACGGCGATGTTGTTACCGCGCTCCTTGACGATTCATTACGCGGGGTTGCCGCGGGCCAAGCACTGGTTATCTACGACGACACCAGAGTGATCGGATCGTCAACGATCAATCGCGCGACGCGTCGTTAAGTACGCGCTCATTTCGTCTCAAAGTTTCATCGCGCTTTCGAATCGACTCTTCAACACCGGTCGCCATCCGCGATTCAAGATTGCCCCACAGATCGTACGCCGTCGGCGTGTGCCAGCGGCCCCGCATTGCGCCGATTCGTAAGAGCGCGGCAAGCACCATGGTGGATGCCTCGGCGACACCGATCGGAAGTCCGAGCCGGACGAGCCCAGCGAAAAATAGCGCGGCAATAATGGAGATGAAGCCATACCACTCACCGGGTTTCACCATCGCTGGAACTTCGCCGCACAAAAGATCTCGGACCAGACCACCACCCGTCGCAGTGATGACGCCCAACAGGATCGCGGCACTAAAGCCGAGGTGATAAGCCAAAGCCTTTTCGGCGCCGAGGAGCACCCACGAGCCAATGAGCAGTGTGTCGACAACCGTGATGAGCGGGACAACGAGTTTCACCAAACCGGCGAGGAAGAATCCAATGACGGCCGCGACGGCCGCTAGGCCGAGGAACTGCGGATTGACGAGGAATGTGGGCACACCCGCCTGAAGTAGAACATCGCGAATAATGCCGCCGCCGACCGCGCACAGCAGCGAAATCGTAAAGACACCAATCGGATCGAGCCCGCGCTTGGATGCGTGAAGTGCCCCCGATAATCCGCCAAACGTGACGGTTGTGATCGTGATGACGGCGGGAAAGGTGATCACGTCGACGACGGGCGTACTCATGATGCGCCGCGTCCCCCTTCGTCGGAGCCGTAGCGCAGGCCCGGAGGTCGAAGGAATGTACTCGTGTCGTCCCAGTCGGGCGGAGGTGAAAACGTTGAGACCGCCGGTGGTGGCGGCTCGGGGGCGATTTCTATCGGCAGTGGATTCTGCTTCGGCATCTTGATCCATCGATCCCAGATGCGGTCAGTCAGATCGCGAGCCGGTCGGGTCCGCCACTGAAGCCGGACGGCCAATACGCGAATCGCAAAGACAACAAGCACAACGATCACCTGTGCTTGGCCTCGCGGGACGCCGGTGTAGACGACCAGCACCGTGAATACGAGTGAACCGATGAACGCAGCGGCTGCGATCAAGACACCGGGACGCATGATGCCGGGTGCGACTCCAGCGAGCAGATCGCGCAGGACGAGACCTCCCGATGCTGTCGCCGCGCCGATAAATACGGCGGCTGTCGGCGGAAGTTGAATTGCCAGCGCAGCATTGGCCCCGGCCGCTGCCAGGAAGCCGAGCGCCAACGCATCGAGTACGACGACGACGGGCTCGAGCCGATCGACTAAGCCAGCAAAGAAGAATCCGATCACGGCCGCAATTGCCGCGATGATGAGATAGCGCCCATCGGTTAGGACAATTGAGGTGCCACGTTGGAGCAGGGTGTCTCGCAGGAGCAGCCCGCCGAGGCCAGTAGCGACGGACAGGACTAGGACGCCCACGACATCGAAGCCGCGCCGAGCGGCGAATGCCGCCCCACTGATCGCGCCGACGCCCACGGCTGCGAGCTGGGTCCAACTGGGTAGCGAGGTCGGAAGAACCTCAATCGTGTTGGCCATGTGGACATGAGTTGTGCTCACAGCATGCGTCAGCGAGGTGTCGACATTGCTGAGCAGTGAACCCACATCAGCGAGCGTAGCCGGAAACGGTTAACCTCCGAATGTGATGG
The DNA here is from genome assembly GCA_903826575.1 of uncultured bacterium. Taxonomy (GTDB): domain Bacteria; phylum Actinomycetota; class Actinomycetes; order S36-B12; family CAIYMF01; genus Longivirga. The sequence goes on along the minus strand of CAIKEU010000095.1, from coordinate 1,997 downwards.
ACAGTGGGTTTGGCGAAGTTTTCGAGAACACCGACGATCGGGGTTCTGCTGCGTCCGAACCACCGACACCTTCCCTCGATCGGTTGGCACCGGCCGCGGCGACGGTTGTGGGCTCGATGCCCGGCACGTCCGTTCGGGATTCCGTAGCCCTCATCGTGGGTGAGTTGACGACTGCGGACGGTGTTCCGCATCTGCCCGAACTACCTTCACGTGGACCGGGCTCGGACATGATCGGCCGCACGGGAGGCTTGCTCGCCGGCGTCGCGCCGGATCTGGCTTTGGAAACGACTCCCGACGGTTGGCGATTCGCCGATGCACCCGGACGCGATATGCGTCGCGCCTCGTCGTGGCTTGGCGAGGATCTCGATGCGTGGGAGGAAGCGCTCGAGTCCTACGACGGAGTGGCCGCTGTGTCCCTGGCTGGGCCGTGGACGATGGCAGCGTCGATTGAATTGCACTTCGGTGAGCGCGCTTTGAAAGATGCTGGTGCTTGCCGTGATCTTGCCGGTGCGCTGGCACATGCCGCTGCGGATCACATCGCTGAGCTACGTCGACGGCTGCCGAAGGCGCAGCATTGGATGTGGCTTGATGAGCCGGTGCTTAACTCTGTGCTGCTCGGATCGATCCCGACGCAGAGTGGCCGCGGCAGAATCGCGGCGATCGAGCCGCACGTCGTCGAAATTGCGATCACGCAGGTCCTCGAAGCGATCACAGCTGCTGGTGCCTCGACGGCCATTCACTGCTGTGAGAAGCGGCCACCGCTGGCGTTGTTGCGACGAACCCCCGCCGATGCGCTCTCGATCGACATGCTGACGTACTCGCCACGCGATGACGAAGAATTAGGTGAGCTGATCCAATCCGGGCGGCGATTGATCGCAGGAATCATGCCCGGAACTGACACGGAACTGTCGGGCGATATCGATACGGTTGCACCACTGCGCCAACTTGGTGGCCGGCTGGGATTCGATGAGGGGCGAATGGCGGCGTCAACACTGATTTCACCGACCTGTGGTTTCGCCGGGGCGTCACCTGCGTATGTGCGATCTGCCTTGACGCGGCTGACGTCTGCGTCGCGCACTCTCCGGGACGAAGAACTGCGCGGTGGTTCGGAGGCACGCGATGAGCGGTGACGAGGAATTCGAAGGACTGCCGAGTGAAAACATCGTCGAGGTAGCCAGCGCGACGCAGGCGCAATCAGTTCGTTGGCGCGAGCTCGTTGACATCATCGAAGACGCTCGTCGTCGCTATTACGTCCATGACGCAGCGACTCTGTCAGATGCTGAGTACGACGAGTACTACCGTGAGCTTGAAGCGCTTGAAGCCGCGTATCCGGAATTGGTATCGGCTGATTCGCCAACGCAATCTGTTGGTGGTGAGCGCTCTGACATGTTCGAGCCGGTTGAGCATTTGCAGCGGATGCTGAGCCTCGATAACGCCTTCAGTGAGGATGAACTCGCGGCCTGGGCTGCGCGGGTTGAACGTGACCTCGGCTCGATGCCCTCGATGCTGTGTGAATTGAAAGTCGATGGCCTTGCCGTCGACATCGTCTACGAACGTGGCACTCTGCGATCACTGGCAACTCGAGGTGATGGCCGGGTTGGTGAGGATGTCACCTACAACGCCCGATTCCTCGACTCGATCCCGAAGACGCTCAAGGCGTCGAAGGGTCATCCGGTTCCCGAGTTGGTTGAAGTGCGTGGCGAGATGTATTTCCCGCTCGAGAAGTTCAATGAGCTCAACGATGAAATGCTCGCTGACGGTCGTTCGCCCTTTGCTAATGCGCGAAACGCAGGTGCGGGCACGTTACGTCAACGTGTTGATCGGCGTGAGGCAGAGCTTGCTTCAGCCAAGGATCGTGGCGCAACGAACGTCGATCGGCTGCAGGCGGATCTCGATCGAGCCGTTCGCCGCCTGGGGCGTCTGCATCTGATCGTGCATGGCGTCGGGGTGTGGGAGGGCCATGAGCCCACTCGACAATCTGAGGCGTACGAGGCTTT
>CAIKEU010000094.1 GCA_903826575.1 uncultured bacterium | reverse complement strand
TAGCGACGAGGAATATGACGCAGCACGGGCGTGGATCAGTGATGAACTTCTTGAAGCAATCCGCGATGCGATCGATCACGTTCGTCGATTCAACGAGAACCTCACCGCACGTGGTGACTGGAGTTTCGAGTCAGAGCCCGGACTCACCGTCGGCGAGAAGGTCAGTGCCATCGCCAGCGCTGGATTGTTCGTCCCCAGTGGCAAGGGTTCCTACCCCTCCGTTGCTGTTCAGCTGGCCACCCCCGCCGTCGTTGCCGGTGTGCCGAACATCGCGATCGTGGTTCCACCGGTACCGGGTACGGATGGCGTCGTGGATCCCGCCGTTCTTGTCGTCGCACAGGAATTGGGCCTACAGGGACATGTCTACCGCGTCAATGGTCCGGCCGGCATCGCCGCTCTCGCCTTCGGCACTGAAACCATCCCGAAGGTGCGCAAGGTCGTTGGGCCAGGAAGCCCGGCCGTCGCTTGCGCGCAGATCGAGGTCCAGCGCTACGGCACTGTCACCAATATGCTGCTCGGCCCAAGTGAGAGCCTCATCATCGCTGATGAGTCGGCTGACATCCGCCTGCTTGCAGCTGATCTGCTCAACGAGGCAGAGCATGGACCTGATTCGTCCAGCATTCTCGTTACCCCCAGCGAAGCCGTACTTGCAGGTGCGCAGGCTGAGGTTTCTCGTCAGGTGGAGCTCCTCCCCGAGCCACGACGTACCTACGCACTTACATCACTGGGCGTGAATGGCGGAGCATTTCTTACTCGCTCGATCGAAGCCGCAACCGATGTTGCTAACGCATATGCACCCGAGCACATGCAGATCGCCGTTGCGGATCCTGACTACGTGCTCTCTCGACTTTTTGATGCCGGCGAGATTCTCATTGGCCAGAACACGACCATCTCGATGGGCAATTTCATCATTGGCTGTCCGGCCTCACTACCGACGAGCGGATTTGCCAAGGTGAGTAGCGGCATCACCGCCGATTCATTCCTGAAGAAGACGGCGGTTGCCAAGTCGGATCTCACCGCCCTTAAGCGGATGAGCAAGAACGTTCTGGCATTTACCGCGCACGAAGGCTTCCCTGCCCACGGTGCGGCGGTAACTGCCCGACTTGAATCAGATAGCTGAGCATGGCGACCGCATCTGATATTCGTGCCGCAGTAGTTGCGGGTCGACTATCGGATGCAGCCGCCCTGACTCGCCCACTCGTCGAAGCGCTTACGGGTACGAGCGTCGAGTCAATTACGTTCACCTCAGACGCGTACGCATTGAACTCGGTGAGTGGACGCGTGTACCAAGCAGATGGCGCTGAACTCTTCTTCAAGTTCCATGTCGAAGATGGTGAACAGGACAATGTCAGCGAGTATTACCGCGCGAGTGTTCTTGCTGATGCGGGGCTCCCCGTCGAGGTTCCGGTTGCGATTTCTGCCGAGCCCGGCCAGCAATTCGTTCTGTACGAGATCCGCAACGAGCCGCGGATGGTTGACGTCTGTCTCGACGTTGACCGATCTGCGGGCCCGAATGCCGCACTCTCAGAACCGATTGAAGCCGCGCGGCGGGATCTAGATCGTCGAATCGGTGAGGTGCTCGTCGAGACCTTGCACGTCGATTCAACCGGCGCACGTTCGTCGCTGCACCAACTTTTCCATCACCGCCTCACTGATTCTGTCGGCGCATTTCCGGGCGGACGATATGCCTCGTGGTACCTAAACGACGCGACGTTTACATCCGTGGCCGACGCACACTGGACGATCAACGGCACGTCGTACGCGAGCACTCTCGCCGAACTCGTCGCGCAGGCACGAGAGCTAATGAACCCACATACGTTTGCCGATCAACCCGTCGTAACAGCGCACGGTGACGACCACCACGGCAATGTGTGGGTGATTAATGATGACGGCGCACCCTCGTTACGACTCTTCGATCCCGCTTTCGCTGGCACAGATGTCCCTGCGCTCCTGGCACTCGTAAAGCCAACCTTTCATAACGTCTTTGCTCATCCATATTGGATCTATCACCCTGACGAAGTTTTGCTGAGCGACGTAACGCTTTCCCGCGACGGCGAAGAGATCGACGTGAGTGATCCTCTGACGCTTAGCCCGATGCGCCAGCAAATCCTCGACAGCATCGCTCAGGAAGCGTGGCTACCACTGCTGTGCTGCATGAAGGAACGGGGATTGCTCCCGTCGAATTGGCGCGCGATCGTAAGAAGTGCGCTCTTCTTATGCCCGTTCCTAGTCACCAATTTGGTCGCACCGGAACGTCCCGAGTTGCTGCGTACGATTGGGCTCGGGCACGCACTTGCGACGGGTAGCGAGCCGAGCGCTGGGACTGATCCGCTGACGGACATACTTACTTGGCTCGAAGGGCAGATTGCGACGTGAACCTCGAAGAACTCCGGGCAACCTTGCAATTCAAGCCGATGCCACGGAACCACAAGGAGCGAGTTCTAACCCGCGCCTACAGTATCGAAGACCTACGACGGGCTGCCAAAAAAGCACTCCCGCGATCGGTTTTCGACTACGTAGAAGGCGGGTCTGACGAGGAAACGACGCTGCGTGAAAATCGCGCCGCCTTTCAAAGCCGTCAACTACACCCGCGCACATTGAACGATGTTTCGTCGGTGTCCATCGAGACAACACTGTTTGGCCGCAACCTCCCTGCCCCGATTGGCTTCTCCCCCACCGGCTACACCCGCATGATGAATCCAGATGGTGAAATTGCCGTCGCCCGTTCAGCCGGTCGCAACGGAATCCCCTACGCACTTTCAACCGTGGGAACGACGACGATCGAAGACGTTGCGGCCACCGGCATTGGCCACTTGTGGATGCAGATCTACCTGCTTAAGGACCGCGAGCTCACGTGGGCACTCTTTGATCGCGCACGCGCGTCTGGCGTTGAGGTTCTTGAGTTCTCGATCGACACCGCAATCGGTGCGCGTCGCCTACGAGATCTCCGCAATGGTTTGACGATTCCGCCGAGCCTGTCGCCCGCCACGATCGTCGACATTGGCATGCACCCGCGGTATTGGACCTCGATGGTTCGCGCTCCCGGCATGAAGTTTGCCAATCTCGCCGACACTGACAAGCCCGGCCAAACAGTTGCCGACATCAATGCCCAATTCGATTCATCCCTCACGTGGAGCGACCTAGAAGACATCCGCTCACGTTGGCCAGGCAAGCTCTTGGTCAAAGGACCTATCAATGCAGATGATGCACAGCGAGCGATCGATGCCGGTGCCGACGGCGTGCACCTTTCGAACCACGGCGGCCGACAGCTTGATCGATGCGTTCCCGCCATCGATCTCGTGGCACCTGTGCGCGCACAACTCGGCGACGAGCCAACCATCGTCGTCGATTCGGGAATTCGACACGGCATGGACATTGCAATTGCCATTGCTGAAGGCGCTGATCTGGCCACCGTTGGACGCCCTTACCTCTTCGGACTCGCTGCAGCCGGTGAACAGGGTGTAGATGCCGTGTACGAGATTCTCACTGCGGAACTTCGTCGCACTTTGCAGCTGCTCGGTTGCACCACACTGCCTGAACTACGTGCCCATGCATCCGAACTCATCACCAGGAAACAGCCATGACTGACCGTCGCCGCATCATCATCACCGGAGCCACTAGCGGGATCGGCTTCGCCGTCGCGCAGCGACTCGCAAAGACCGACGATGTCTGGATCATGGGCTCACGTCCCGAGACGGCCGCTGACGCTCAAGCTCGCCTGGAGTCAGCTGGCCTACGCATCGTCGGTGCCAGCGGAGTCGATGCGGCCGATGAGGAAGCGGTTACTGCGGCCGTGGATGAGGCCGCCGCGACGATGGGTGGCCTTGACGGCATCTTCATCAACGCGGGTATGGACGGTCAAGCCGTTCCCTCAACTGAACTGACAGTGGATGGATTTCGTCGACTGCTAGACGTCAACGTATTGGGGCCATTCATCGTCGCTAAGGCAGCTATTCGCCACCTGACCCGTCCAAGCACAATCGTGTTCAATTCGTCCGCTAACGCCGTCAGGCCAGAAGCCCATTTCCTTGACTACAACGCTAGTAAGGCGGCCGTCGCCAGCATGGCTCAGACAATGGCGCTGGAACTCAGCGCAGAGGGAATCAGCGTCATTTCACTGGCTCCCGGCTACTTTCCTACTCGTATGACCGAGGCGTACCTCAATGATCCCGAGATTGCCGAAGACCTCATGGACCTCATTCCAGCCAAGCGCTTCGGCACAATGAAAGAGGTCAGCGAGGTTGTCGATTTCCTGCTCTCAAACTCGGCGCGGTTCATGACCGGCAGCATGGTCAATCTCGATGGCGGACGAAGCATCTGAGCTCTAGTCCAAACCTAGGAAGCAGGCTTCCATGGCGGTATCGTCTGCGATACATCGACGAAGGGAAGACGAACATGACGACCGTCAGTTTTACGCGCATGGCCGATGGCACCAAGGCCGACTATGAACTGCTCGAGCATTCAGAGGATCGCTTTGCGGCTGGACTCGTTGACCGCCTTCTCAGCGCGCTGCGCGGCCTAGGCGACGGTATCGATGGCTACAAGGTGAGCCGCCTCGAACACAGTATTCAGTCCGCAACGCGCGCGTATCGCGACGGACGCGATAGTGAGTACGTCGTAGCGATGCTTATGCACGATGTTGGCGATGGCCTCGCCCCTTGGTCGCATAGCGAAATGGCTGCGTCAATCCTGCGCCCCTTCGTTCGCCCCGAATTGCATTGGATCGTCAAGCATCACGGACTCTTCCAGCTGTACTACTACGGCCACTTCGTTGGCGAAGACCGCAATGCGCGCGACCGTTTCAAAGACCACGAGTACTACGACGCGTGCATCGAGTTCTGCGATAAGTACGATCAGGAGTCATTCGACCCGGAGTACGACTCGCTCCCACTGGACTTCTTTGAACCCATGCTTCGTGAAGTCTTCGCCGAGCCTCGCTACCTGCCCGGCCACAGTGCCACCAGCGTGGGTTAGGGACTCCGCTGTCCCACCTGCGTTTTTACATAATGCGGATAATTCTTTCAGCGCACATGATGATCGATCTCAGCGTCGTCATAACTTTCGCGCGGATAGTGGGACACACGGATTACCCGAAGATCCGTGAAGGAAACCACGTGTCAATCGAAAGGACATATACATGACCGATCAGAATCGACCCGGCTTCGAACCACCTGCCTTTCACGTAGCGCCACCGGCAACTGACGAATCGCCAACATCGACATCATCAAAGTCAGCGCGTAATCGCAATGCGATCTTGATGGCAAGTGCCGTCGGCATCGCAGCGGTTGGTTTTGCGGGAACCGCGTTTGCCGCAAATGCCGCCTCAACCCCGTCCCCCACACCAACTGGTGCATCGAGCAACCAAAATCCTCAGGGACCACAGCAGGGGCCAGATGGCGACAATGACGGTCCCGGTGTCAATGGTGGTCACGGCCCCGACGGTGGACCCGGTGGTGGACCCGGTGGTGGACCCGGTGGCGGCTGGGGCCGACACGGTGGCGGGATGCGCGGTCCGGGCATGGGCCCAGGCATCCACGGCACCTTCGTGACCCCGGACAAGGCCGGCACCGGTTACCAGACCATCGATACCCAAAAGGGTTCGGTCACTGATGTCAGCGCAACCTCGATCACCGTCAAGAGCAAGGATGGCTTCACCAAGACGTACATCGTCACCTCGACGACCGACGTCAATGGCAAAACCGGCGATATCGCCAGCGTGAAGTCCGGCGATGACGTGGCCATCCTCGGTATCGAGAGTGGCAGCGACGTCAACGCGCAGCAGATCTTTGACGGCAAGAACTTCAAGCCAGGTGCCAATGGCAAGCCTGACCACAACTGGCAGCCAGGGCAAAACGGCAATAACCCACCGCCGTCCAATGGTTACACCGGAGCCAGCGGTGGCGGTAGTTCAAGTTCGAGTGCGTCACCCAGCGTCACCGGCTGATCGCGCTACCACGTTCCCTAACAGTGTTGCCCCCGTTCATAAATGGACGGGGGCAACACTTTTTCGTTGGCTCGTCCTGTGCGGGCCACGAAGCAATTACAGATACAACCCCGTCGATTCACCCGAGACGCGATCCGCCGCAACTGCGTGCACGTCGCGCTCACGCATCAAGACGTACTCCTGGCTGTGCAGTTCAACTTCTGGATGTGACTCAGGGTCGAACAGCACCTGATCACCCATTTCAATCGTGCGTACATTCGGGCCAATCGCGACGACTCGAGCCCACGACAGCCGCTTGCCTACTTGGGCAGTGGAGGGGATCAGGATTCCACCGATGGATCGACGGTCGCCGTCTGCACCCTCAACGCGGACGAGCAAACGATCGTGCAGAAGTTTGATGGGAACAGAACCATCGGGCAGCGGAGAGGTGTCAGGTGCGCTCACACGGATGAGATTACGCCCCGCGAGACACGACTTCAGCACAGGTCTAGTCGCGGCACCGCTCGACGAGAGGATTTAGCCGCGACGACGACGCGACAGCGCGCGCAATGCGATCAACGCAACAACGGCACCAGCGGCGATCGCAACCCGCTCAGGCCGCACGCCTCCGTACTCATCGACGAATACACCCTTGGCAGAAGCGACACCGCGATCGACGACGTTGGCCGGCTTCACGTAATCCTGAAAATCGTCCAACCGCGAGGCAAGCCGATTACGAGTGGCCTCAATCTCCGATTCGATCTGCGCCGCAGTCCGTTTGGGCTCAACAACCACCGACTCAACGGCCGAAGAGGACGAAGACTGGGCTTTGGTGACTGAAGAAGCGTTCGTCAAATTGCTCACGACTAAAGACTACGCGGATAGAACCGTTCACGCACTTACTTGATTGGACTCTATCGGTCCAAAATCACGTCGATCAGAGTTAATCGCTCACCATCGCTATCGCACGTGCCAGTGCACGTAGTAGTTTCGCGCATCTTGGCAGTCGAAAAGAACCTCAGATTGGCCATCACTACCATCGATGCAGAGCCATCCTCACCGAAAGGATTTCCTGTGGAACCCGCTCGTCTTAGCGCAGGTGAACTCGCCCCTGCGCTCAACCTCGTTGATAACACTGGCGTCGCGCACACGTGGAAAACTCATGCCAGTGAACGGGTGATCTTGTACGTGTATCCCGCGGCGATGACACCCGGCTGCACAAAGCAGGCCTGCGATTTCCGCGATTCACTCGACGCACTCAATGCCGCAGGAGTCACAGTTCTCGGGGTTTCTCCCGACGCGGTCGCGAAACTTGTGAAATTTGTCGAGCGCGATGCGCTGACCTTCCCGCTTCTGTCCGACCCAGACAGAGTGTTCCTCACCGCACTAGGCGCCTACGGCGAGAAGCAGCTCTACGGCAAGACGGTGACGGGCGTTATCCGCTCAACCTTTGTCGTCAACGTCGACGGCAAAGGTATGGCCGTAATCGAGCACGCCTTTTACAACGTGAAGGCAACAGGACACGTGGCAAAACTTCGGCGGGATCTCGGCCTATAACTAGCGAAATCTCATCGACCGCGGGCTTTTCGGGCCGCCCGAACGAAGGCGGCCGCACCCAAAACCGCGACAGTCGCACCCGCCGCCGACGCTCCGGCCACCGCGGCATCACGTCCACCAAGTTTGCGCCCTGCCAGCACTCGCGAACTGCGAACCTCGTCGACGAGCACCCGGACATTGGCCTCGTTATCGAACATTGGACGCCAGCCCGACGCACGTAACTGCGCCGACGAGACAACAAGCGGATGCATGACGTACGTCAGTTCACTGGCCGGCGCCGGGGTTAGCCCGACTCGGTGCAGACGTTCTGCCGTGGCCATGGCTACTGACGCAGGAAGCTCGACTCGCTTAAGACCAGAGAGTTCCTCGACGCGCTGTTGAGAAAGAAAACCGTCACTCGCGCAGGTGACCGCGCCCGAGACCTTCCCAAGCGCCGCATACTCCAGCGCAGTGCTCAAATCATGGACATGACAGAACTGCCATGCCGGTGATGTATCGCGAATTGCGAGCAGTAGCGGCGCAGCAAAATGCCGAGTGACCACAGTGTCGACTCCCGGCCCCACCAAAGCGGCGGGCCGTACCACGACCACGTCAAGTCCCGGATGTACCCGACGAGAATTCTCCGCAATCCGCTCTATCTCCAGCAGATCTGACTGAATACCTTCCGGCGAAGCCAAACGGGGGGCGTCTTCGGCAAGTGGAATTGGGTTGCCAGGTAGCGCTCCGTACACCGAGGCGCTGGTCACCAGGACGACCCTGCCCACCCCCGCGGCTGCCGCTGCCGTCACCACGGTTTGGGTTCCACGCACATTAAGGGACGTTCGATCAGCGGCCGGCATTTCCAACGACCAATCCACGGCCAGATGAATCAGCGCATCTACTCCGTTGAGTCGTTTCGCCAACGTCGGGTCTCGCACGTCCGCGATTCGCCAGGTGACGCCCTGTGTTTGGGCTCGTGTCATGTCAATCGCGATGATCTTGCCGATCTGGTGCCCAGGGCCGACGTGAGAGCTGCGGGCCTGGTCAAGAACACCGACGGAGTCATCGGGAACACCCGGTTCGCAGCGATGAAGTAGGTGCTCAAGCAGCTGCTGCCCGATTGCCCCGGCAGCCCCAGTCACCGCCACGGTGATCCCAGATTTGCGTGGCGAACGAGCACGCGCCGAGGCGACGTTCGCCGCCGGCGTATTCATGTCGCCCACTTCGGAATTCACCGGGGGTCTCCCGTCGTTACCGTTGAGACTAGAAAAGCGTTGCGGACACCATCCTGCCGTAGCGCCACCGTGAAAGGACACGCAGATGAGCGGCAATTTCCCCTTTGGCTTTTCCAGCGGGAGTGGCGACGACGAATCAGGATCAGGCAATCCGTTCGGCGGATTCGACCCAGCTGGCTTTGATCCGAACAATTTCGACATGAGCCAGATTGGCGCTGCGCTCCAACAACTTGGCCAGATGCTGCAGTCCGGTGGCGCTGACCCGTCCCCTGTCAATTGGGAACTCGCTCGGGATACCGCCCGCAAGATCGTTGTTGGTGAAGGTGACCCTTCACTGACGTCGGCGGAGAAACGTGAGGTTGAGCAGGCACTCGACCTAGCCACCCTTTGGCTTGATCCTGTTACCTCATTTCCGGCGACAACATCCGGCGGAGGGGCGTGGAGCCGCAGCGAGTGGATCGAGAACACCCTCGATTCCTGGCGCAGCATCGTCGAGCCGGTCGCCGAAAAAGTAAATGGCTCGATGAGCGACTTGATGCCCGCGGACGCCATCCCAGAAGGGCTGCCGCCTGAGCTGATGCAGACGATGTCCTCGCTTTTGGGAATGGCCAAGCACATGGGCTCGATGATGTTCGGCGGTCAACTCGGCCAGGGCCTAGGGGTGCTGTCCGGTGAAGTTCTCGGTGCTGCGGATGTCGGAATTCCGCTCACACTAGACGGACGGGCCGCTCTACTACCACGCAACATCAATACCTTTGGCGCAGATCTCGGCGTAGACCTTGAGCAGGTTCGACTCTATGTGGCCCTTCGCGAAATGGCTGCCCAGCGATTGTTCGTACACGTGCCGTGGCTCAGATCACAGCTCACGGCCGCTGTCGAAGCCTATGCAGCCGGGATTCACGTTGACCGATCCCGCATCGAAGAACTCTCGCGAGATATCGATCCAAGCAATCCCGAAAGCATGCAAGAACTGCTCGCATCCGGTGTCTTTGTCCCCGAGGACAGTCCGCAGCAGGTTGCTGCCCTCGCGCGCCTCGAGACCCTTCTGGCCCTCGTCGAGGGTTGGATCGACGATGTGGTGACTCAGGCGGCCAGCGGCCGCCTGCCCGGTGTTGAGATGCTCGGTGAAGCGATGCGACGTCGTCGCGCGACTGGCGGCCCAGCAGAGCGCACCTTTGCCACTCTCGTTGGGCTTGAAATGCGACCGCGCCGACTTCGCGAAGCTGTCACACTGTGGGCCGCAATTCGCCAGGCGCGCGGGGCCGAGGTGCGCGACGAAGTATGGGCGCACCCCGACCTACTTCCAACCAGTGCAGATCTCGACGGCGACGAGGCGATCGAGGCATTCGTTCGTCGCAGCGCACCCCTGGACCTATCGGGTCTCGATGGCCTACCCGAGGCACCAGTCGAGGGTGACGAGTCACCGTCAGGTAGCGCATCGGGATGACCCTCGCACAGCAGGCCCGCACAGTCCTTACCTCATGGCATCCAGACGACGTCGAGCAACAATCACTTCGTGACGAGTACATCGCCCATATCGACTCCTTCGACGATGCGATGTTCCGAACCTGTGTGCCCGGTCACCTCACCGCAAGCACGCTGATTGTCGATCACTCGCGCGAACGCGTCCTACTGACGCTGCATCCGAAAGTGGGCATGTGGCTTCAGATGGGCGGGCACTGCGAAGCTGGTGATACATCTCTGCAGGCAGCTGCCGCGCGTGAGGCCCGCGAAGAAAGTGGGATTGCCGATCTCATCATGAGTGACGCACCGATCCGCCTCGATCGCCATAGGGTTGGGTGCCATGGCGGCTCGTGGCACCTTGATGTGCAGTACGTCGCCACGGCGCCATTCGACGCGCGTGAGTCGATCAGTGACGAATCCCTTGATCTAGCGTGGTTTGGTGTCGACGAACTGCCCGACCTCACCGACGACGCGTTACGAGCACTCGTCGCCGCTGCACTGCGGTAAACAGCCGCTCAACGAGCGACGGCTGCTACCAGAGGGTGTCTTTTTGGCGGGCGCGCATCCGTCGCATTCGTGAGTTTGGTGTCGGAGTGGTTGAGCGAGTTGGCGGTGCGGGTGGATTAAGCACCAGTGTGTCCGTTTCCGCGTCGCTCGTGTCAGAACCTTCGTCGTCATCACGTGGGGTGCCTTCGTCGGCCTGCTCAGGGCCGTCCACATCATCGGCCCGATCAGCGTCGGCTACGAGCCCGTGATGGGTTGCGAAGTCGACGCCGGATAGGAACGAACGGGCTTGGGTTAATCGGTCGTACCTTTCCATCAGAGCCTCGAAATCGGGTCCATGACCTTCGACCAGCAAATGCACCAACTCATGCACCAATACGTAGTCGACGACGTAATCGGGCATGCCCTGCATGCGATGTGAAAGCCGGATCGTGCGATCAAGTGGTGTACACGATCCCCATCGTCGGTTTTGGTTAGTGACCCAACGTACTGAGGCTGGGACCGCTGTTCCGTCGAGATACTTCTTGTTAAGTACCGCGGCACGCGCCAACAGTTGCGCGTCGGATGGGCGCGACTTACGTTCGCGCGCTTCAAGGCGACCGAGCAACTCAAACACAATGGGCGCTATGTCAGAGCGCGCCATCCGATGGGGCACGACGACGATCGTCTGACCACCTTCGCGGTAGGCGGTAACACTGCGACGACGACGAGTGCTGCGGCGCACTTCGATATCAGCCGGCAGACCGGGTACTTGAACGACAACGTGTGACATTGCGGTGAACGTAGCGCGAATCGGCCATCTGACAGAACTCGAGATCGAAAAATGTGGAAAATTCCTGCGAACTATTTTTCGTCCACATCCAGTACATGGTGTTTGCCCACGTCAGCGCGCCCAAAGCCGACCCGTACACAGATCCGTCCTCAGCTCATCCACCGCGTATCCACAGCGCCGCGCCGCTAAATCCCCAAGTCATCCACAGGTTCGTCCACAGCTGTGTTCACCCGGGCGTTGACCCGTGTTCATCGTGGCCATAGGTTTTGAAGCGACAGGGCCCCTGGGATAACAGGTCTGTGTCCGCAAGGGGAAGGCGGACACCGACTGAGCGACCTGGGGGCCCTGACCCACGTCCGGATCTCCTAGCAGGCTCAAGCGAACGCCGCTGACGTCGTCACGTGGGCGCCAGTTCGGCAGTTGGAAACGGTCATTCGGGCGCGCGAACGAGCCTGCGGGGACATGGTCGACTTCGGTTTTGGGCGACGCAGAGCTTGAGTCGGCCGACTTTGCGTCCAAAATGTCTGATAAATAGCATTTTCCTGCCGCGGTTTGAGCACACAACGGCGCGAGTCTGCGCAACCAACGCGGCAGCGTCGCGTAGTGTCGGAATACGTCAGGTCACCTCGGTGGCCGGTGCTCAGGGTGCGGACGTTACCTAGTCCGCTCCCGCTGACGCAGATCCCTCGGGATTTTCGTCAACGAGCACAAATAAACACCCAAGGAGGAAACCATGGCAGACGAGAGCTACACAGGAACGGCGTACTGCGTGAAGTGCAAGGAAAAGCGCGACTTCACTGGCGTCGTCGTCGAAAAGAACGGACGTCGCATGGCCCAGGGCATCTGCCCGGTCTGCAACACCAAGGTCAACCGAATTCTGGGCAAGGCTTCCTAATTCGGGATTACGACTACCGCGAGCGGCGTCCCTTCTTCCGAGGGGGCGCCGTTTGTTTGTGCCGATCCCTGCACGTGGCCTGAACTGACGCCGAGAACCTGCGATGAAGATCGCTCCTCAAGTTCTCTATTTCGTATAAGAAGTTCACGAATGGCAATAGTTTCGCACCACTGTGGCCGAGTCGGTGGCACCGCAATTACTTCATCCCTAGTGTGAGCCAACGTGACTGAGATCAATTCCGCCGACATTCGGATCGCACGCGATCTGAAAAATGCCGGCACGGACGCCCCGCAGATTACGATTCAAACATCTGATTCGAGCGACGCACAGATCACGGCAACAGTCCTGACCGCCGTAGATGCGCAGTTGGAAAACGCCATCGAGCTACTCGGCCACCTCGTAGCGATCCCCAGTATGGGTGGCACGGACGCCGAGGCCGAAATCCAACACGTTCTCGCCGAAATTTTGCACTCAGACGGATTTGACGTCGACCTTTGGGCGATGGACCTAGACGATCTCACCAGCCAACCCGACTTCCCCGGCATGGAAGTTGACAGGCGCGAGGCTTACGGCTTGATCGCAACTTTGCCGGGCAACGCCTCCGAACTGGGCCTCTCACTGCTCGTCGATGGCCACGTTGACGTCGTTCCGCCCGGCGATATCACGGCCTGGACGTCTGATCCCTTCACCCTGCGTCGAGATCAGCGCAATGGTGTCGAGGCACTGTTCGGCCGTGGCACCTGCGATATGAAGGGCGGCCTCGTTGCTTCGATCATGGCCGCGCGCGCACTTCAATCGGTGGGCGTAAAACTCGCGGGTGATCTCATCATTGCTCCGGTGATCGGCGAAGAGGACGGCGGCTTAGGCACCTACGAACTGATGCGCCGCGGAGTCACGGCTGACGCTTGTGTCATCCCGGAACCCACCGACTTAGACATCATCCCCGCGAACGGTGGTGCGCTGACTTTCCGCCTGCACGTGCCGGGTCAAGCAATCCATGCGTCACGGCGCTCCGAAGGTGTCAGCGCGATTTCCAACTTCGCTTCGATCTTGCCGGCGTTAGAGGCACTGGAGTCACGGCGCAATGCCAACGTAGATCCCCTGATGTCCCGCTGGCCGATCGCATATCCACTGTCGATCGGAACTGTTCACGCAGGCGATTGGGCAAGTACGGTGCCGGATTTGCTCATCGCCGAGGGCCGGTACGGCATTGCGCTCGGCGAAGATCCGCTCAGTGCCCGCGCAGAACTCGAAGACACGATCGCGCAGATCAACGCCCAAGACGCATTTCTTGCCAAGCACCCGATCACGGTCCAGTGGTGGGGCGGTCAATTCCAGTCAGGACGTAGCGACGACGACTACCTCATCGATCTGACTCGGCGGGCACATTTCGCAGCGGCTCCCAACCGTCAGCACCAACAGGTTTATGGCGCCCCTTACGGCAGCGATCTACGGTTCATTTCTCCGTACATGCCGGTCCTGCAGTACGGGCCAGGAGATGCCAGTGCGGCACATGCTCCGGACGAGTTCATCGAAGTCGAAAGTCTGCTCACGAGCATGCGCACGCTCGCACTCATGTACCTCGAGCACTGCCACATCCTTTAGGTGCCAAGCCACTGGCAAAACGAGCGAGTTGGCTGCCACAAGGTGCACGTAGCAGATCGAGCCTGTGGATCGCAGCGACTATGCACTGCCACCGTGGATCAGGGTTCAGCACATGAGCCACGCCCTGCCCCGGCCCCGAGCCAACCATCCGTTCCTTCGTCGCGGCACTAACACGCTTCAAATTGGATTAGACCGTCATACCGCTGCGGTCTTACATGGAATGACCGACGACGCTATCCGAGCACTCGTCCGCCTTGACGGATCACTCCCTCGCGGACAACTTGTTGGCGCGATCCCCGAACTCGCGGACATACTGGCGGCCCTGGAAAATCTGGGTCTAATCGAAGATGCACCCCAGCCGGAATCTCCTTTGTCGTTCGTCCGGCGAGAACGTCTTGAACACGATCGACACGTTCTCGCAACTGAACTCGGCTCGGGCCCAGCAGCAGACGAAGTTCTGGCACAGCGAATACGACGCGTGGTCGCGATCCGCGGGCTCGACAAGGCCGCCGCGCAGATCGCCGTGGGGCTGGCCAATGCTGGGGTGGGCACGGTTGCCGTGCTCGGTCGCGACCGGCTCGCCACCCTAGCCGACGTCACTCCCGTCGGGCCCTTCGAGCCACACGTGAGTTGGCTGGAACAACTTGGCGAGGCCATTCGACGTCAAGGTGCCCACTCAAGCCTCGTCGATTCACAGCACCTCGACCTCGTCGTGATCTGCCAACCGGCGGATGTACAGCCTCCATGGACGGACCCGGAACTCGCCCACGACCTGCTCGCAGACGATATTGCGCACTATCCGGTCGCGGTGAGCGGGGCTTTGAGCAGGGTCGGCCCCTTGATCATCCCTGGTCGCACACCATGCCTGGACTGTCTGGATCTACGCGAGACGGACCGTGACCGGGCCTGGCCCGCCCTGGTGGATCAAGTTCGACTACGCCATCAGCACACCCGCGCTCAGGACAGTGCCCTATCGACGCTCAGCGCGGCCGTCGCCGTTGGTGAAATCTTGACGTTCCTAGACAATCCCACGGATTTGTCAAATGCCGAAAACCTGCACGGCTACAACGAGTTTCACAGTTCCAATGCACGTGGAACGTTCGTGCCGTTAGCCCGACATCCACTCTGCGGGTGCGGGTAGGGCCAGTTATCCGCACAATAGAGGTATGACTGATCTGCCACGCCGGGCTTTCACCCGAGGAGCCAAGCTCGCAGCCCTTCCACTGGGCTACGCGGGGCGTACGGCCGTCGGAATGGGCAAGCGGGTAGGCGGCAAGCCCGCTGAGGCAGTTGCACTGGAGATTCAGCAACGAACGGCAGAGCAAGTCTTCAAGACCCTGGGTGAACTCAAGGGCGGGGCGATGAAATTCGGCCAAGCCATGAGCATTTTTGAGGTCGCACTTCCTGACGAACTGCTCGGCCCATACCGGGCCACGCTTACCAAGCTCCAAGACGCGGCGCCCCCGCTGCCGGCTGAAACCGTTCACGCAGTCTTGGCTGAAGCGCTTGGCGACGATTGGCGCGACCGGTTCGCCGAGTTTGATGACAAGCCGGCAGCGGCAGCGTCGATCGGACAGGTCCACAAAGCTGTGTGGCATGACGGCCGCGACGTTGCGGTGAAGATCCAATACCCGGGTGCCGGTAAAGCCTTGATGGGTGACCTCAATCAGGTGTCCCGGATGGCAACGATGTTCGCCGGAATTTCACCCGGCCTCGACATCAAACCGCTCCTAGCAGAACTCAAGGAACGGGCCGCCGAAGAACTCGACTACTTGGCCGAGTCCCGATCCCAGCGCGCGTTTGCCGCAGCCTACGAGGGCGACGAGGATTTCGTAGTTCCGCACGTGTTGGCTGCAGCCCCGAACGTTGTCGTCAGTGAATGGCTTGAGGGGTACTCTCTAGCCAAAATCATCACCGACGGCACCCAAGCCGAACGCGACCACTATGGCACTCTCTACCTCCGGTTCCTTTTGTCGGGCCCGACACGTGCCGGGCTTTTGCACGCCGACCCGCATCCCGGAAATTACCGAGTGATGCCCGACGGCAAACTCGGCATCCTGGACTTCGGAGCAGTGAATCGACTACCGGACGGCCCACCGCCTGCGATGGGACAGCTGCTGCGCATCGCCACTCTGGGTGAGGCTGAGGCGGTAGTTAAGGGTCTGCGCGAAGAGGGATTCATTAAGCCCGGTATCGAGGTAGATCCCCAATTACTGCTCGACTATCTCGGCCCATTCGCCGAACCTGCACTCCACGAAGAGTTCACGTTCTCCCGCGAGTGGATGCGCGAACAGTTCAATCGGGTCAACGATCCTCGCCGACCCGACTTTAACGTTGGATTCAAAATCAATCTCCCACCGTCGTACATGCTTCTGCATCGCGTATGGCTTGGTGGGATCGGGGTTCTTTCGCAAATGGGCGCAACGGTACCCATGCGCGGAGAGCTCGAGCGCTGGGTGCCATCCTTTGTAGCGTGACCCAACGCATTCCGGCTTGGCTTCTGGCCGTTGCTTCCATGGTCATCGTGCAAATCGGTGCGGCCTTGGCGACGACGCAGTTCGCCACCCTCGGACCGGCCGGAACTGCGTGGCTCCGGCTTACCGCAGGTGCCCTGATTTTCTTGTGCATTGCGCGTCCGACTCTTTCTGATTACGGTCGGAGGGACTTACAGTTTGCTGTCCTTCTGGGCATAGTGAGCAGTCTTATGACGGTAGCGTTCCTCTGCGCTCTCCAACGCATCCCACTTGGAACCACAGTTGCCATTGAATTCCTCGGGCCACTCGGAGTTGCGGTTGCACGCTCACATAGTCGGCGCGCGCTTGTATGGCCGTTTTTGGCCTTTGCCGGAGTTATCGCCATCACCCAACCGTGGACAGGTCACATCGATCCGCTCGGCCTCGTTTTCGCGTGTCTTGCTGGAAGTGGCTGGGCCGCTTACATCGTTCTCACCCAGCGGGTAGGGGATGTCTTTTCCGGACTTAAGGGCTTGGCCATCACGATTCCGATCGCGGCTTTCGTCTCCGCATTCGTCGGAGTACCACAGGCGTGGGGCCACATCTCCCCGATGATCGTGTTGCAGTCGTTCGGCTTGGCGCTCATGATGCCCGTGATTCCGTTCGCTTTGGAACTTGCAGCGCTACGACGACTCACCACGGCAGCGTTCGGAACACTGATGGCGCTAGAGCCAGCTTTGGGAACCCTGCTTGGAGTGTTACTCCTGAGCCAGGTTCCCGATGCACTTCAGGTGGCGGGCGTGGCACTCGTCGTCGCGGCCGGAGTCGGTGCCGAACGAAGTGGGCATCGAAACCTCAGCGAACCCGAGATCCTGACGCCACAAATCACGTAGCGCTCCACCACCGGTGCGGCGACTCACCAGTACTGCTCGTCGATCCCACTTTCGATGCTTCGCAGGTTCTCCCGCGAGCAGTTGGGACAGAACTTGCTCTCACGACCATCTTGCTTGGAACTGGTCCACATCAAGATAGCCATCGCGGGCGCACGTTCCTCCGGGTGCGCGCCGCAGTGAGCACAGGTCATGGTGACTGTCATGAGGGAACTCCTCGATAGGGGAAGCGGGTCCTTCATTACCAAACAACAACTCTTGCTTCATTGAAGTATGAACTCAGATTCGCCCCGGACCGCGTATTGACTCGTCCATCTGAGAACGTCGGCCGTTAGCGGCGGACTCTAGTCACCCCATCATGACAATTCACTCGATGGCATTGACCCGCGGAGAGCGTCGACATCGCTCCCCGTCGGGTTCACTGCGCTGTTATGCGCAGTGAACCCGACATCGCGTAGGCAGCCTCTCGTGCATCACGGACCCTACGTTCCGCGCGTGATAGTCGACGCTGGGCTCGTGCGGCCCGGCGCAGGTGTGCAACCTGGGCGCGGGCCAATCGTTGCTGTTGTTCGTACCTTTGTTGCTCTACATGGAAATACATGATCTTCGTCCCCCTGCTAAGACTTGATGAGTTAAGCGGCCGCCCCATCCCGTTGCGCCGGGATCGATACGGCGGGTGATATCTGCGTTGAATGACGCGTGGCGTCTTCGTCAACACTTCTCGATAAGCGTTGGGCCAGTTCAGCTTCGGCCATTGCGGCGCTCACATGAGCATCCTTGCGTGGACGACCAGGACGACGCTTACGAGCAACGACCTCACCCTGCTCGAACACTTCTCCACCCCAAACACCCCATGGCTCACGTCGGGCGATCGCGCCGGCGAGGCACTCGCTCGCCAGTGGGCAAACCCGACAAAGCTCTTGGGCGCGCTGGACTGTCGGAACATCCTGAGCGAACCACAGCTCAGGATCATTCGTGCGACATGGCGTCCGAATCTCGAGAGCCCAGACGGGCTCCACTGCCATGAGGTCACCAGACAGCACGTTCTGGCCAGTTCCAGTTGTCGTGTCCACAGTCATGGTGACTCACCTCCTTCCACAATTCACGTCACCCGCAGGATCTCCGCGGGTACCTCGTGCAGTGCTGGTCGTACACAAACCGTTTGGTGCCTGTAAGCAACGGTCTGCTCGTGCTGAATTACGTATCGTTCTGAAGTCACGGTCCGCTTATCGGACCTGACGGACATTTTTCGATTATGAAAACACGAAGGCCGCGGTTCCCAATCGGAATCCGCGGCCTCGAGGTATCTATGACTTACCTAGATAAACCTCGAGATGCGCAGTTAAACGACGGGACTGGGCTTGCCACCCCTGCAGCAACCATGGAACGACGGGCATCCGCAGCCTGATAGGCCGGCTTGACCAAACCCGATGTGCGCCGGGCGATCACAGACAGAGCCACGATCGAAGGCACGACAAGGAGGATGCCCGTCGCCATGTGCGTCCATACGGACATAGCCGGTCACCTCCCTTCGTTCATCGCCATGCAGGTCTCGCACGACGTGCGCACTTTGCGCTGGTCCGAGGTTGGCACACCTCATGCGCGGGTTGCAACTTAATTTCGTTGCGTGGCGATTACACCTCAGGTGGACGCATCGTCAGAAAACACGATCGGCGGTTCTTCACCATTGACCAGGGCTATGAGCGCAACCCCGAAATCGTCGAGTTTGCGCGAACCGATACCCGGAACTGCCAGTAAGGCGGCGGGCGTAGTTGGTAACTCTGTCGCAACGTTCTCCAACGTGGCATCAGAAAAGACAACGAACGCAGGTACCGAGCGCCGAGCAGCTTCTTGTTTGCGCCACGCCTTCAACCGATCGAAGAGTTCCTCGTCATACGTTGCAGGGCAATTCCGGCACCTGCCGCGAGCTGATTCTGGCCCCGTTACCAAGGCCATATTGCATACTCGGCACCGCGCTGGCCCACGTCGGTAACTGCGTTCGGACTTCTTCGAGCCTGACCCTTTGGTCACGCCTGACTGCACATCGGAAGCAACCGCATCAGCTCCGAACGCCGCACTTAAGAACGGTGATGGATCACGACGTTGACGTCCTGATCGGGTACGCGCCCATGACAGAGTCAGCATGTCGCGCGCACGCGTACACGCCACGTAGAACAGCCGACGCTCTTCCTCTACCCGCTCAGGAGTGTCGGCGTATTGAATCGGGAATGTTCCGTCTACGAGACCAACGACGAAGACGGCGTGCCATTCAAGCCCTTTCGCCGCGTGCACAGTTGAAAGCGTCACGCCATCTGCGGTTGGTGCTGCTTGACTCGCGGATCGCGTATCGAGATCCTCAATGAGATCAACCAACGTCGCACCTGCATTCGCAGAAGCCAGGTCATCGGCCAGGGTCACTAATCGAAGTAGGTTTTCCCAACGTTCCCGGACCGCACCCGTTCCGCTTGGTGGGGTCGAGCTCCAATTCATTGCCGACAGAACTGCGCGTACATCACTTGATAGGTCGCCGGACGAACTACCGCCACGTGCCGCACCGCGAATACGTGTGATCGCTTCACGAATCTCGGCACGTTCAAAAAATCCTGATTCCCCGCGAAGCACATAGGAAATTCCGGCTTCAGCAAGGGCCTCTTCGAAGGCCTCCGATTGTGCGTTGATGCGATAAATGATTGCGATATCGCGAGCCTGCACACCCGTGGCGATCAGAGCGGAAATATCCTTCGCGGTGCCCGCGGCCTCACCAGCCTCATCATCAAAGACGCGACGCTTCGGCTCCGGACCGCTCGGACGGGTTGACCGAAGGTCAAGACGAAGAGCCGCTTCGGACCCGGTGGCACTGGCCAGGACGCGGTTCGCCAACGCAACTATCTGCGGAGTCGACCGGTACGACCGAACCAGTTGCGCCTGCGTGGCATTGGGAAAGCGCTCCCTGAAATTCAAAAGAAACGAGGAGTTTGCGCCGGTGAAGGTGTAGATCGTTTGACTCGCATCGCCGACGACACACAGATCGTCACGATCACCGAGCCAAAGATCGAGGAGCCGATGCTGGAGCGGATTGACGTCCTGATACTCATCGACCGTAAACCACCGGTACGCCTTATGGACCTCGTCGCAAATATCGGGCCTGGTATCAAGCATGCCGACGGTCAAGAGCAATACATCTTCAAAGTCGATCACCCCCGACTGTGACTTGCGATCCTCATAGTCCTCATAAATCGAGGCTATGTTGCTGTGTGTTAAATCGCCCGGAGGTTGACGTCGAGCCTCGCCGGCCGCCATTACGTAATCACGCGCGGCAACTTGCGATGATTTTGCCCACTCGATCTCGGAGGCCACATCACGAATAACGCTCGGCTCTGGGGAGCCCGCCTGCCGGATCAACGGCGCCAAAAGCTTCGTCTTCGACGCCATGATCTCGGGCGGCTGCCCACCAATCACCCGCGGCCAGAAGTAACGGAGTTGACGCAATGCGGCGGAGTGAAAGGTACGAGCCTGAACGCCTTGGGCGCCGAGTTCGGCAAGGCGATGACGCATTTCTCCGGCCGCCCGAGCCGTAAAAGTAACGGCGAGACTCCGGCGCGGATCATGTTGACCTGTCAGCACCCCATACGCAAGGCGATGGGTAATTGCCCGAGTTTTACCTGTTCCCGCGCCGGCCAGAACAACCACGGGGCCTGAAAGGGCCAGAGCTACCTCGCGCTGCTCTGGATCAAGGGCGTCGAGGATCGAATCGGGCGTGATCGCGAGCTGGAAACGACGTGTCTGAACCACCGGCTCGGTGTGCCCGTCGAACATGCCAAGGTCATCGCTCACGTATGTATCCTTGCAGGCAGAGCCGACACCCGCTGACGGCCCTGTGAATGACTGCTCGCGAAGCGCTGGGTAAGGTCCCACGTGACGGATTGGGAATGCGACTCAACTCCGGATCGTTGATGATGACAGCAACAGCCGAAACGAATCACGAGGTGCACCCCATGTCCGTAACGATGTACTCCACCACCTGGTGCGGCTACTGCCAGCGCTTGAAAGCCCAAATGGGCCGCGAGGGAATCGAATACACCGAAGTGGATATCGAATTAGACCCGGAGGCCGCCAATTTCGTCATGAACGCAAACGGCGGCAATGCGACGGTACCTACCCTTCTGTTCCCGGACGGATCTTCAGCCACAAACCCGAGCATCAACGAAGTAAAGAGCCGACTCGGACTCAGCTAAGCAGTTGTGGCGAGTTCGCGTTCCGATCGAGGCACGAGTGCATGACGGGTAACGGGAATTGACGCAGTGAGGATAGCCCCGCCAAAGGACGTCTGCGCCAACGACCACTGCACAGTCAAACGGTCGTAGACATTGCTACCTAATCCGGGGATTGTGTGCGGCTCAAGACCGCGCCCATCGTCAACGACGGTCACAACAAGGTTGCCCGGAACTCGATCCTCAACAGATAGTGAAACGTACACGAGGCGCGCGCGCCCGTGCTTACGAGCGTTCATAACGGCCTCTTCGACAACCAAAACTAGCGCCTGCTCGACGGCCGAATTAGAGTCAAGAATATCTTGGGCAGCAGGGCTCACCGAAGATTCGAGTCTGATAACCCCTGCCCAGTCCCGCTCGAAGTGCGAGATCAGATCGACATAGGAGCGCTCTGGTACATCAGACAGAGAAGCCTGCTCGATTTCAGCTTCTACGCTCTCAAGCAATGATCGGACCTTCGCGTAGATCTGCTCTCGATACTCTGGTTCGCAGTGACGCGGATCGGCGATGCTCTGCCGCATGGTCATACTTGCCAGGGCGAGGCGTCCTTGGATTGGACCGTGCAGCAGGGATGCTAGCTGCAGCCGAATTCGTTGCCCTTCATCATCAAGTCGGGATTTGATGTGTTCGAGTGCCGCATGGGCAGCGCTTGAGTCGTTAGCCGCCCTCGTCTTCACGAAGACCAAGTAATTGACTAACCACACTGCTAGCAACGAGAACACGACGTGGGCTGTCATCGAAAATGGAACCAGAGGCATAGAGTCACCCCGTCCTGTGGCCCAGTACGTCACCACCCGCGAGCAGACGACAATCGACGCGAAGACCGTTATCCCAACGCCCCTGGCTGCGCCTGCGGACCGATACGAAACTCGGTCAGAGACAGATCGACCCACGAACAAGATCATGGCCGTCAGAGCGCACAGAGTTGCCACCCGTTCGACCAGAGCCAAAGACAAAGCCTCGTACGTTCCGAACCCAAATCGTAAGACCAAAAACACAACGATCACTGGGACGGTGGGCGGGATCACGGTGAGCCAGCCCTGTAGCGGCCGGGAATCCATCTGCGGCACTGCGACAGGCGTATCGTCATGCAAATCAAGGGCTGGTTTAACTTCCCCACCGTGGGCAACGATCCGGCTCAACCGTCTGACGTTAGATGAACTCAGCGATTGAATGCTGTCCGCGAGTTTTCCATCGTCGGCTGAGTTTTCGAAGCGTCCAGACAGAGACTGCACATCGGAGATCACCGCGTGGAGTCTGGGCTCTAACTCATTCTTGACGATCTCCATGTAGCGCGACCGGAGCATGTCAACGTAGTCGGCTGATTTAACGCTGGCCACCTCAAGGGCTTTGGTGGCAACGGCGATGGCGCTATATGAGCGGTTCGTCTCCCTCAACGCGACGATAGAGATCGCCAACAACAGCGCTTGAAGAGTGAACGCCAGTGCGTATCGCAACACATCGCGAACTAGATCGTCAGAGCTATCGCCGCCGGTTTGTGTGAAACGCAACCAAGCGTCGCTGGCCAGATACGCCGCGCCACCAACAACCGTCCAGAACGCCAAAGTCACTGCCGACGACGTAGGGGAAACCCGCCGTTGACGAAAGATCGTGAGGCTGGCCAACCAGACCATTCCAAAACTGACAAACGCGCCGAAAACCGCTGCGATAAATACAACTACTCGGGACGTATCGCTGAGCAGATGAGACAGCAGAGTGGTGATCGTAAACGGAGTCAGAATGACCCAGACCCAGAACATCGTGACCGATTCACCCAGCCGCACATCCAGATCGGCCATCACCGGCCAGAAGCGCTTCAGCAATCGATTCATTTCACGTAGACGCGGCCTGATCGCATGAGCATCGCGGCTGCGATCCACGGATTGACTAACTCATCGGCGTTCACCCCGAGTGCATCGAAAGCTTTCTCAATAGCCAGTTCGGCCGCATGCTCGGTCACATTGAGTTCATTGGCAATCGCCGATGTCGACATCCCCAGAGAGATTAGACGCAGCACCGCTGCCTGCTTTTCCGTCACAGCGATGCGGCCCTCTGAGACCACCGCCGGTCGTTCAGTCTCACGAGATGAGTCCAACGCCATCAAGATGGCGTCATAAACCTCGCCGGCAGATCGCAGATCGGACTTCACGAGGTAGACCGAGCCAGTCGGGATCGGAGTTCCACGACCCACCGCGAGAATGTGCGAGGCATGTGCGCTCAGGACAATTCGACCGATCCATGGGCGACGCTCAGCCAGCAGAAGGAGCAACTCAGCACCGTCAGGCCCCGGCCCTAAGTCGAGATCAGTCACGACGGCGTGAGGATCGAATGAGTCAATTTCTTGGAGCGCCTGAGCGACGCTGGAAACGGTGACGACCTCGGCGCTGGCAGAAAGAGCGTCGCCGAGCACACTTCGTGCAAACTCATCGTCATCAACCAGCAGCACGCGTAGTCGGAAATCGTCCTCCACAACCTGCAGATGTCCACGGCCGCTCAAACTGTCGGCGGCTGCGAAATCGCCCAGCCTCACCGAATCGAAAACGGTCATAGCACTCCCTCAAGCAGGTCTGTCTCGCACTTCTCGTGATTTGCCATCACGCATAGGTCTATTAGCAGCTTTTTCCACCGCCGATACAACTGCCGCTCACTCCTTCTGAGCAGCGGAAAACAATGACTTGACCTTCCCGTGCATTTGTTCCCCCAAAGGGCCTAACTGACGTCGCGTTCGGCCTAAGGCCGTGACCAAGCGCCTTCTAGTTCGGCACCAAACCAGTCTTCGATGAGGCGGCGAGCAATAGAGACGGCCGGTGGGACGCGCACGGACCCATCAGCGCAAGCCACCGCCAGCTCCTCTCGGGAAAACCAGCGCACCTCGCCGATCTCGACACCATCAGGTCTTGCCTGTGGCGATGTCGCGGCCAGTCGAGCCCGATATCCCAGCATCAAACTTGCTGGGAAAGGCCAGGGCTGCGAGCCGAGGTACGTAAGCGATTCGACGCGGACCCCAGCTTCTTCGAAGAGCTCTCGGTGAACCGTCATTTCTGCTGACTCCCCCGCCTCAACAAATCCGGCGAAGGTCGAGAAGAAACTCTGCTCCCAATCGACTCTGCGGCCAAGTAACGCCCGATCCGCGTCATCGGTCACAAGGACAATGACGGCCGGATCTGATCGGGGAAAATGCTGGGACTCGTCGCGCGGACATCGGCGAGACCAACCCGCCTGATGCGGCACCGTGGCAGCTCCACAGCGTGGACACATCGGATGGGCTCGGTGCCAGTTTGCGAGTGCTGCGGCGGCCACGAAAAGGCCGGCATCCCGCGCGTCAAGATCAGCACCACATTCGCGCAGTCCGATCCACTGCTGGTCTCCCGCGGCCTCCGGTCGAGGATCATCATCGGAGAGCAATACTCCGACGTACGCCTCATCGTCCGGTCCAACTCCTAGTAAGGCACGTACTCCTGAGTTCGAAACATCTCGCCCGTGACGCAGTACCAGGTTCACTCCCGACACGGTCGATTCAACGAGGGCTTGGCCACGATGCAGGACGAGATGCTTGGTTGCAGGATCGGCGTGAACGGACGTCCACCACGACTCGTCGTCACGCCGATGCTCGGCACGATCTATCTCCGCTCGAGCAAGGGCCAACTGGGTTAGGAGATCAGGAGTCACAATCAGACTTTACGTCGCTCGTACATTGATCGCTCAGGTAGAGGCCACGGCGCGTGGACACGCTGCCAACTGATGGGCGTGCGAGGATCGTCCTATCACTTGAACTTCTGAGGTAGGACTATGCGTCGCTTTATCGGCCAATTGACGGGTGTGCGGGCAATCGCAGCCACGTGGGTCATGCTCTATCACTACCAACCCGTCCTTGCCACGATGCACCTACTCATCCCCGGCGTGCATGACGTTCTTCGAGTCGGCCGCCTAGGCGTCGATCTGTTCTTCGCCCTGTCCGGGTTTATCTTGACGCACACCTACCTGAGGAAAATGGGTCCGGAGCTCAGTTGGCCGAATACCCGTCACTTCCTGTGGCTTCGACTTGCGCGCATCTACCCCGTGCATTTTGTGATGCTCAACGTCGCCGGGCTTGCCGTCGTCGCCCAGATGAAGTTTGGGGGCGCAGATGCCGCTGCGCGCAGTTGGCTAAACCCGACGGACTACCTCAAGCAGGTACTCCTGATCCAGGAGTGGGGCCCGAACCCGACGCGCGGCTGGAACTTTCCGGCCTGGTCGCTATCAATGGAGTGGCTCGCATACCTACTATTCTCGTTCCTCGTGCTGCTGCTATTCCGGATGCACAACCAACTTTCAACCAAGACGCTCGGCCTGCTGTGGGGCGCATCCCTACTCCCCTTGCTGGGGTACGGAATCTTCTACGGCAGCGACCCGTACTACATCTCGGGTTGGGGTTCGACGATTCGCATACTGACTGAATTCACCGCCGGCGGCATTACGCTCCTGATCGTTCAGCGCTTCACCGAGCAAACCCCACATGGCCCCAAGCGTCGAGTGGAACGACTAGCCACCACACTCTCGGTGGCATTTCCGGTCACGATTGTGCTCGCCTCGTTGATCTTGGGCCATGTCCCGAGCCTCCAGTGGACGACGGCTGATTTTCCAGATATGTCGAATGCCGCTGATCTTCCACCGAAATGGCATCTGATGCTGGTGCCGTTACTCATTGCATGGATTGGGTCCCTGGCATTGACCAGCCGCGGCCCATCGAAATTCCTGTCGACTGACAAGATGATCCTCGGCGGGTTCATTTCGTTCTCCCTCTACATGACCCATACGGTTTGGTACGGGTTGTGGCGCGCAGTGCTCACGAAGCTGCACATCAACGGCGGAATCCTCTATGCAGTCGGCGCGATCGGACTGTTCGTCGGGGCGTTCATCATCGCGTGGCTGATGTGGAAGTTCGTTGAAGAGCCAGCTCGCGAATGGATGCGGGCCCGTTCTGGTGAAACGGCGAAGCCGGTTGAGGAAGCGGCGCGGGCTTAGTCACGTGACCATAAGACTCGCAACCTTCAACGTGCTTCACGGCGTACCCATTCTGGGCGCGCAATCAACCGGCCAGCAATCGCCGACGTCACTGCCATTAGGCGACGACCAATTACTCAAAGAGGCAGTTCGCACGATTGACGCCGACGTTCTCGGCTTACAAGAGATTGACGTATGGCAGCCGCGCAGCACGATGGTCCACCAGGTGGAATCTGTTGCTGAGGCGTTATCCGCAGACCACTGGCTGTTCGCGGCCTCAGTTTCTGGCACGCCCGGCGAGCAAGGATGGACACCCGGACGTAAGTCTCAGATCCATGGCTCGGCAGACGGCGGCCACCCCATCGAGCAAACGCCGCTTTACGGGGTAGGGCTTGTTTCACGACTACCCGTCTTGTCTTGGCAAACCGTCCAGTTCGGTCCCGCTCCCATAAGCCTGCCCCTAATGATCCCAGCACAGCCCCGACCACGGTTCATCAAGGTCGCCGATGAGCCACGTTGCGCTATCGCCGCGGTAATCCAGGGACGGCACGGAGTTTTCACCGTTGCCACGGCTCATCTGTCGTTTGTGCCCGGCTTTAACGTCAAGCAATTGCGGCAACTTCGGACCTGGCTTGCGGACCTCCCACGCCCATTGATCATCATGGGTGACTTCAATTTGCCCGGTAACCTCCCATCACGAATTACGGGATACCCATCACTGGTGAAGCAAGCCACCTACCCGGCAATGCGGCCAACTGCTCAACTCGATCACATCCTCGCTGACGGCCTCGAATCAACCGCAATCGGTGGCCCTGCGCTGGTGCAGCGATTGCCCGTGAGTGATCATGCCGCCGTCAGCATCGACCTCGACCTGTGATGACAAACGCGGAATAGGTCAGGTTTGCGTGCTATCTCCCGAGAGAATTTCTTCGAGCTGCTGTCGATCAGGTAGATCATCAAACGTGACGACTGCACCATCTCGAACATAGACGAACGCCGCCGTCACATTCTCGAGCGGCACGTTCATCAGTTCTGCGTAGGCGATGCGATAGATCGCCAACTGCAAAGGATCAGAGTCGTGGCGCCGAGATGTCTTCCAATCAACGACCTCGAAAACCAACTCACCGTTGTTAGCAATCGAGGTGAACACAGCGTCGATTCGTCCAGGCACTACACGACCATTGAGGACGAGTGTGAAATCCACTTCGATAGCAACCGGTGTGCGATCCGCATACGCAGACCGAAGGAAGGCTTCCTGCATCGCGTCTAAATCCGCATCCGTGTCGATCTCTGGATCAGCGGCACCGGGTAAGTCGTCGGGATCAAGCAGCGGCCTGATCCCGTAGTGAGATTCCACCCATGCATGGAATCGGGTGCCCCGCCTCGCCGCACCGGCCGGCGCAGTCGGCATTGGCCGGGCGAGGCGTCGGGTGAACTGCTCGAGATCGCCGGCGAGGCGCACCACATCAGATGCTGACAACGATTGCGGTAACTGAACTATTCGCCGCTCGGATCGCTCACGTAGCCGTTCATCAAGCAAGATTGCAATGTCGTCATCCCAACCGCGCACTTGGTCATAATCTGACGACGCGAGCCCATCGAGTGACTCTGCCGGCATTGCGCCTGCGTCATTGTTGTACTCGGCCCGCACATCATCGACCGTCAGTCCAAGATGCTCACGCACATCCGCGGCCGCAGCCCAACGACGCTGCTGCGCTTCAGCATTGGACACCGGTGGCCACTCACGTTCGTAGGCAGTGTCCAAGGCTGGGTTTGTATCGTCGTCGTCCGGCTGCTCTGCCCACTCATCGATGCTGCCGGCACCATCGATACACATCTCGCGGAGGGTGAGCAAGTACTCCGACGGACCCCGTGGCCGCGTCTGCTGCGGACCCCACCACGAACCACTTGCAATAAGTAATTGTTCGGCGCGGGTCACGGCGACATATG
This sequence comes from uncultured bacterium, assembly GCA_903826575.1. GTDB lineage: Bacteria > Actinomycetota > Actinomycetes > S36-B12 > CAIYMF01 > Longivirga. Next base: position 18,233 of record CAIKEU010000094.1, on the reverse strand, counting down.
CCAAACGACGCTCCTCATTGGCTTCCAATGCAGAGCAGGCCTGTTTAAACTCCTTCTCGCCAGTTGTTGTCACGTCCGCGAAGACGGGTAGTGATCCAGAGTCGCCACGGAGTTTGTACGGCAGAACGCCCGGGTTTGACGGCCATCGTCCTCGCCCGCGCTCGGATGGAAAGACCTTCGCTGTCATTCCCGGGATTACGACGACCGGCCATTCCAAACCCTTCGAGCGATGCACTGTCATGAGTGCGATCGCATGTGGCGCGGTCGGACGGTCGAGCTCTGGAACGCGGTCGAAACGCTCAGCCAACCGCAGCCATGACAGGAACGCACCGAGCCCGGACTCACCTTCAACATCAGCGAACCCAGCAACCAAGTCGACGAAGGACGCGAGGTTTTCAGCCCGGCCAAGAGCGATAGCCTCGGGTGAGGCGGCCATTTCAATATCGAGCCCAGTCGACACGATGACCCGGTGCACCAAGTCGGGGAGCGGCTCGCCCATCCCCTTGCGCAGGTATCGAATCTCCGAGGCGAGCTGCCCACAGCGCAGCAGTGCTGCCGCGTCGTAACCGAGATCGCCCGGATCTTCGATTGCGTCCAGGAGCGAGACAACATCGGCTGGATCCAGGCCACTGACGGCCCCATCAAGTCGAGCGTCCAGCGGCGCATCGTGCGCAATTCGCTCAGCACCAGCCAGAGTTCTGGCACGCTCGCCCAGGAGAGCTAGATCGCGGGCGCCAATTCGCCAACGCGGCCCGGTCAATAAGCGAACCAGCGATGGATTAGCCGCCGAGTCGTGCACAACATCAAGGATTGCCAACACTTCAGCAACTTCTGGAAGTGCCAGTAGCCCATCGAGACCTACGACATCCACGGGTAACCCACGATCAGAAAGCGCCCCAACCATCGGCCCAAGATCTTTGTTGTTACGTGACAGCACGGCGATGTCATGTGGCGGCCTGCCGCTGTCGACCAACTCTTTGATTCGATCGGCCGCCCAGTTAATCTCCTCGCCGAATGTTGGCAGCAGCGCGATGCGCAGGGCTCCAGGTGGCTTGCCGACCTCGGGTGAAATCAACGGCTCAACGTCATGCAGTTTTCGCAAAGATTCGCTGAGAGCATTCGCACCGTTCAAAATGTTGGCACCAGAGCGCCGGTTCTCCTTGAGTGTGTAGACACTCGACGTGCGACCGTCCGAAAGCGGAAAATGGGTAGTGAAATCATCAATATTCGCAACGCTTGCACCGCGCCACTCGTAAATAGCCTGAAGCGGATCGCCGACCGCAGTCAGCGGATGACCGGCGCCAAACAAGCCGGTCAAGAGCATCCGTTGCGCAACCGACGTGTCCTGGTACTCGTCAAGAAGCACCACTCGGTACTGCTCACGCAGAAGTTCACCAACCTCGGGGAATTCGGTAGCCAACCGCATTCCGATGAGCATCTGATCGGAGAAATCTAGGACGTCTCGTTGCCGACGCGCCGCCCGGTATTCGTCGACGAGATGCGAAATCTCAATTCGACGGGCGGAATTTTCGATGACCTCATCGACTAGTTTGAGTCGGCGAGATTTGGTGTTGGCGATAGCGTCAGTAGTCCGCTGAAAATCCATATCGAAGTCACGTAATCGTTGCGGATCAACATGATGCTCGGCTAACTCCGCATCCAATTTGCGCAGGTGCGATACCACCGTGTCGGGCGAGTAGCCCACTGCCGATAGATCACGAAGCGTGCGCGTGACGGTGCGAAATGCCAACTGGATGGATGCCGCCTCGGTCAGAACATTGCTACCGGGCTCAATGCCAAGGCGCAGGCCATGCTCGGCAATCAACCGTCCTGCGAAGGCGTGATACGTCGAGATCGTTGGCTCACCAACCTCATCCCACGACACGCCATCCACATCGTCAGAAAGCCGACGTAGCGCCGAACGAACCCTCACCTGGAGTTGCGCGGTCGCCTTTGTGGTGAATGTGAGCCCAAGAATTTGCTCAGGTCGTACCTGTTCTGTGGCCACCAGCCAGACAACACGGGCCGTCATCACCGTCGTCTTACCCGTCCCAGCGCCCGCTTTGATCACAAAGGGTTGTAGCGGTGCCGTGATGGCAGCTATTTGCTCGTCACTGAATTCAATTACGAGCAGCCGACGCAAGTCGTCAATGTTGAACGCGTGTGGCGTACTGGCAGTTTCTCGCGCCGTCACGGGATCACCTCGCGACCTTCATCTTGGGCAGGGCAGGTGGTACGGAACGAGCAGGTATCGCAGCGGGAGGAGGTAATGGCAGTGAATTGCTCAGAACGAATCAGCGCCTCGGCGGACGTAAGGGACCGCTCTACCCACGGATCGTCCGGATTCAATGGAGGTTGCGCTTGGACTTTGGGCAGTTCGTTTCCAAGGCGCAGCAGGACGAGTTCGGCACCGCCTACCGTCGGCGGGGTTCCCGCTGGCGGTAGGGCAGCGGATAGACGCACGTCTTCGGGCAACTCACCAAGCACGCCCTGTTGCACTGCAAGTTGATAAAGGCCCAGCTGTTGATGGGTCGCGATCTTTTCCTTACTTTCCGCCGCACGTTGTGTTTTGAGATCGACAATATGAATCGCACCATTGACGTCAACCTCGACTCGGTCGAACGATCCGCGGAGGTGAATCCCGTTTTCACCAAGCGGAATGGTGAAATCGAATCCCACCTCGCTTCCGATGAGCTGCCGGTCGGGACGCCCGCTATGCCAACTCAGGAAACGCCGTAGCGCATCGACGGCGGCGGAACGTTCGGCCCGCGAGTACCAAGCGGCTTCATATCCAAGCTCACCCCAGACCCGATCGACATAGCCAATCAAGATTGCTTCATCTGCCGGAATATCGTTGCGGGCCACCGCATCAGCAAGTTCGTGGATGATCGAACCGAAGCTCAACGCGGCGCTTCGGCTGACGTCTGCATGCACCTCATGCTGGAGAAACCACCGCAGTGGGCACTCCTGGATCGACGTGAGCTGGCTTCCAGAAAAAGACAGCGGGGTCGTCGATGGACGAACCGGGGTCGACGACGAGGTTGTTGGAACCATCCCCCACCAGTGGTCCGGATGAGCCAGCGGCACGACCGGCCGACCGTCCGGTGTCGCAGCCGATGCCAGCACGGCAAGGCGGCGAGCGGCCGCGGCACGAAGTGCCGGAGCCTGATCCGGATCAACGCAAGTGGAACGTAGCGAAGCCACGAGCCCAGCCACGGACAGTGGCCGAGTGGGACGGCCTGACACGTGCTCGGCCGCGCTCAACTCGCGGCCGAGCACGTCCTCAACGAACCGTGACGGCTGCAATCCGTCATCCGCCCGCGACGCCACGGCCGATACGTGTAGTTCCTCGCTGGCACGGGTGCACGCGACATAGAAGAGCCGACGTTCTTCAGCGAGCATGGCCGCCGGTGACGGAGCATCAGCCAATCCGGATCGATCTAAGCGGTCCGGCGCAAGAAGGGTGCCGCGCCGACGAACGTCCGGCCAGATCCCCTCTTGCACTCCGGCGACACAGACGATGCGCCACTGCAGACCTTTTGAACGGTGTGCCGTCATCACCCGGACCGCGGGGCCACGGATCCCGCGATCAGCCAACGTATCGGCCGGAATCTGCTGTTCGCTCAGATCGGCGATGAAGTTAGTTATGCCGCGTCGCCCACCGAATCGCTCCTCTGCGCGCTGCGCGGCAGCAAACAACGCAACGATCGCATCAAGGTCAGCGTCGGCACGCCGGCCAGCCTCACCACCTCGAAGTGCAGACGCCTCAAGACGTCGCGGCCAACCGGTACCGTCGGATGCGGCCGATGCCGACCACACAGCCCACAGAACATCCTCGGTATTACCCTGTGCCGCAACGGATGCGCGGCCTGCTCGAACGACCGCCGCAAGCCGTTGAACAGCTTCGAGAGCGCCACGTGCGCGCACATCGCGAACGTTGGACCCGTTCGAGATCGGAAGGGATGCCGCTGGATTGTCGACAAGATCGAGAACAAGTTGATGAATCAAGGTGAGCGACGGGGTTGGCCGCTCATCTGGAAGTTGCTCACGTTGGATCCGACGAAGTGCCCGGCCAAGGCGGCGCAGATCAGCCGGATCTGCATCAGCGAGCGGAGAGATGAGGAGGGACGAGATATCGTCCTCTTCCGCACGCGAAGGGTCGAGAACGACCTTTAACGCCATCAGCAGTGGGGCCAAGGCTGGCTCGTCACGAAGCGGGATTTCATCAGCGGCAACTTCTACCGGAACTCCTGCCGCCCCGAGTGCCCTTCTCAGTGCCCCAATCGAACGTCGACCTGATCGAACGAGCACGGCCATCTCATCCCACGGGATGCCGCGTTCAAGGTGAGCCCGGCGCAACGTGGTGGCGATATGTGCTGCCTCGGATGACTCAGTGTCGAAGGTGCGCACGTCAACAACACCGGGAGTCACCCCTTCATAGATCAAATTCCGGTGGGCTCGCACGATCTGTGACGGGATGCCTGTGATAGCCGCCGATCGCAAGACGTTGCGAGCCGCATGCCCAATCACCGGGCCAAACCGTCGCGTTCGTTGCAGCACGACAACCTCAGGCTGGGATCCATTCGACGGTGTGAATTGATCGCGGAAGTTCGCGATACCCGCCGAATCTGCCCCTCGGAATGCGTAGATCGACTGATCGGGATCACCGACCACAACAACCGACGTTGTCCCGTCTACAAGCCCTCGAAGTAGCTGTACCTGAGCCGGATCGGTGTCTTGGTACTCGTCGACGAAGATGGCTCGATACTGCTGACGTAGCCGAGACTGCACCTGTGGATCAGCGGCCAAAATCGCTGCCCGGTGGATGATCTCCGTGTAATCGGTCACGCCCTCGGCATCGAGTACGTCGAGGTACTCACCGAAAAACTGACCAATGGCGCCCCACGCGGGCCCCAGTGCATCCGCGCGCGACGACAGCGCTTCGAGATCTTGCGGATCAAGACCCAAACTGCGAGCTTTGGCAATGACTGCACGGACCTCAGCGGCTAACCCTCGGGTACCCAGGGCAGCCGAAAGATCTTGGGGCCATTGCACATTACCGTCACGCACCGAGCCCTCGAGCAGTTCACGTAACCGCGCCTCCTGCTCTGCCCCAGAAAGAAGACGAAGGGGCTCGGCAAAAACGAGCGGATCAGACTCCGAACGGACAAGGCCATAGGCGAATGAGTGGAAGGTCGTGATAGCCGGGACTAACCCACCGCCAAGCCGGGCGGTTACCCGCTGCTTCCACTCAGTAGCAGCCTTGCGGCCAAAGGTCAGTCCGAGCACCTGATCCGGGCGCAGAGCGTCGGGCCCGCTCAGCCGATCAACCATCGCTTCAACCAGAGTCGTGGTCTTACCCGTGCCAGGACCCGCGAGCACGAGGAGCGAACCGGATCGATGAGCGACGACCCGCTGCTGATCCTCGTCGAGTTCGGGTCGTCCGACAGGCAGCGGACGACTACGGTCCAGCATCAGCAGCGGAGCCGTAACAACGTCAGTCACAGGTAGATCACATCACGTACCTATGACATTGAGCGGCGTAACTCATGCGGCGTGTGTTCATTCGGGCCTCGACCAGCCGGCCAAGCGCACATCGATTCGCTCCCCGTCCGGCAGAAGCGGAGTACCTTCACTGCGATGACGCGCCAGAGCCTCGACCTCGTGTCCCGACGGGAGCCGACCATCGGCGCGAACCACCCGATGCCATGGCACTCCTGAGCCATAGCGGGCCATCGTCGTGCCCACCGCTCGCGCGGCTCCCGAACCAAGATGATCGGCCACTTGTCCATAGGTCATGACCCGACCTGCCGGGATCTTCTCGACCAGATCCAAGACACGCTCGGCAAACTCGCTGGGAAGCCCGGTCAACTCTGTTGATGCATCAGATTCGCGGCCCACGAACCTAATCCTGCCTCCTTACGGGACGTTCAGCCCTGAAGATGGCACGATCGCATAGTGACCGCGCCCGAAAATGCCCTCGTGCTCAGCGACGACGATGGCTACAGCACCCTCGTCATTCAAGACGGGGTGTTTCCGCGCAGGGTCCGGCGACCCACCGACCTACTTCGCGTCGTCATTGCTGTCTTAGCGGGAGCGTTCCTGGTGGCGCTGGCGTACTTTCTCACCGCGACGAGCGCGGGTATTGAGTCCGACATCACGGGGGCTGGCAACCGGTTGCCGGGTTTCATCGTGGCGATCGTCAATCTCATCGCTGGCTTCGGCGTAATCCTGCTCCCCATCATCGCCGGCATCGATCTACTGGTCAGAAAGCGTGGTCGCCAGCTGCTCGAAGCAGTGGGTGCGATGTTCGTCGCTGTCGCTATCTCTATCTTGTCTTCGGCTCTCTTGATCTCGCATGGCTCACCGCGCCTGGTCGTAGCCATTACGGGTGCAGCCGCATCCGAGCAACGGTCTGCATTCAACGCGATCATTGCCGGCCTCGTTGCGTTCATTACGGTCAGCCGGATCGTTGGCCGCGGGCGCTGGACGATCGCGGCCGTCCTTACCGTCTCAGCGATTGCCGTTGGCGCTGTCACGAGCGGCACGTGGACAGCTACCTCCGTTGGACTATCGCTACTGCTCGGCTGGGCTGTGGGCCTGGCAGTTCGTTACATCCTTGGCACTGCGACAACGCGGCCGAGTGGGTTGAACGTGGCGTCAACCCTTGAGACAGCCGGATTCCCGCTGACTCTTCTGCGAGCAGCCAAGAGCACAGCTCGCGGTCGTCAGTACGACGCGCACACTATCCGGGACGAACATTTGCGAGTGGTCGTCTTCGATCGTGACCTTGAAGGTGCTGGCCTGGCTGCAGCCTTATGGAACCAAGTTCGATTGCGCACGGACCCGACCAATGCGGGTTTTTCGATGCGTGCCCAAATCGATCACAGTGCGTTGATGTCCTATGCGGCCCATTCAGCGGGCGCCCCCGTTCCCGAACTTTTGATAGCCACTGAGGTTGGGCCGGACGCTTCACTGCTCGCATTCGAAGAAATTCATGGGCCATCGTTTGCCGAGGTAACGGCTGGCACCGTAACCGATAGCGATCTTGTTGGTGTGGCCCGGGCCGTGCGCGTCCTTCATAACGATCACATCGCACACCGCTCCCTGTCGCCAGAACACATGGTGAAGGACGCCGACGGAAAAATCTGGCTGACCGGGATGCAACACGGTCAGATCGCCGCCAGCGATATCCAAAATCGGATCGACTTGGCTGAAATGCTGTGTTCGTTCGCCTTGCTCACCGATGCTGACCGCGCCGTTGCTGCGGCCGTCAAAGTCTTTGGTGCAGACGAGATTGCACGAGCGCTGCCAGCCCTCCAACTCGTCGCGTTATCGCCGGAAACTCGTAAGCGAATGCGTAAAAACAAAGATGTTCTCGTGCAGTTGCGTGATTCGGTCATCGAGTTGCGTCCATCAGCGGCCGAAGTTCAGCCCCTTGACCTACGTCGAATCAAACCCCGGACGCTGCTCACTATCGTTGCCGGAACGGTCGCCGCGTACGTCCTTTTCACCCAACTCGCGAACGTCAACATTGTTGAACTGCTCAAGAGTGCAAACTGGACGTGGGCTGCCGTCGGCTTGGCATTGTCAGTGTTGACGTTCGTCGGAGCTGCGCTGTCACTTTCCGGGTTCGTCCCGGAAGAGTTGAATCACTCACGTACATTTATGGCACAACTGGCTGCCTCATTCGCAACCTTGGTCTCGCCGCCAACTATTGGTGCAGTGGCAATCAACGTTCGCTACTTGCAAAAATCCGGACTACATCCGGCTCTGGCATCGGCCAGCGTGGGCGTTTCGCAGGTCTTCGCGTTCTTCATCCACATCGGGCTGCTGTTCCTCACAGGTATCGCTGCGGGTAAGGCAATGGAGCATTCGTTCACTCCACCGATGTGGGCGGTAATCGCGATCGTGGCGCTTCTCGCCGTCGCAGCCCTCCTTTTACTGCTGCCCACCGTGCGCAAACTCATTCGTGAGCGGGTGCAGCCCATTCTGGCTGAAGTCGGCCCACGCCTACTCACGATCGCGCAGCGTCCAGCGAAGCTCGCTGAAGGTATCGGCGGAATTCTGCTACTCAATGCGGCATTCGCCGCGTGCATGATTGCTTGCTGCGAAGCTTTCGGCGCTGGCCGTTCCAACTATGCGGCCATTGCTCTGGTCTACCTAGCCGGATCGACGATCGGACAGGCCGCACCAACCCCCGGTGGGCTCGGCGCGGTGGAAGCCGCCTACGTCGCTGGTCTCACAGCAGCAGGCCTCGACCCCGGCGTTGCGCTCTCGGCAACTCTGCTGTTCCGGCTGCTCACCTTTTGGTTGCCGACGATCCCTGGCTACTGGTCCTTCAATCGACTGCAGAAACTCGGCGCGCTCTAGTCGGTGAATTCGACCGTTGGGTTGTGCTCTCCAGCGCGCATGAACTGCCTGACGGGTGTTGGATCAGGCTATGAGCGAATCAACTGAACTGAGCCCAGGATCTAACATCACCACAATTACGGTACAGGCAAACGGTCCGCTGGAGATTCAAGGCGAAATCGTTGTCTGCGGAGCCGATGGAAAGACCATCCGTGAGGGTAAGCGCATGTACCTGTGCCGCTGCGGCCACTCGGCCAACAAGCCTTTCTGTGATGGCACGCACAACAAACTCGGCTTCGCCGATGACGGTCTGGGTGTCAAGAAGGACGACGCATAGTCGCCGCCACACATGCGAAGTGCCCACTCGAGATCTTCCGAGTGGGCACTTCGCATTACCTCTGGTTTGGGTTAGTAGATCGGCTTTTCCGGCTCAATCTGATTGACCCAGGCCACCACGCCGCCGCCAACGTGCACGGCATCGGCGAATCCAGCACCCTTAACGACGGCCAGAACCTCAGCAGAGCGGGCGCCGCTCTTGCAGTAGATAACAACCGGCACCTCCTGCGGCAGGCCGCCGAGGGCCGAGCCGTTCATGAATTCACCCTTGGGAATCAGGACGGAGCCAGGAACGGCGACGATCTCGTACTCGTTGGGCTCTCGGACGTCGACGAGCAGGAAGTCGCGCTTGCCAGCCTCACGCTCGTCCAGCATCTCTTTGAGCTGCTTGACCGAAATCGTGGACCCAACTGCAGCATCGGCGGCTTCAACAGAAATTGAGCCACAGAAGGCTTCGTAATCAATGAGCTCGGTAACGGGCTGCGCATTCGGATCCTTGCGGATCTTGACGGTGCGGTACGACATCTCCAGAGCGTCATAGACCATGAGACGCCCCAGCAGCGTGTCACCGATTCCTGTGATGAGCTTGATGGCTTCAGTCACCATGATGGAACCAATTGACGCACACAGCACGCCAAGAACCCCACCCTCAGCACACGACGGCACCATGCCGGGGGGCGGTGGCTCGGGGTAGAGATCGCGGTAGTTAGGGCCGTACTCATCCCAGAAGACTGACACCTGGCCTTCGAAGCGGTAGATAGAACCCCACACATACGGCTTCTTCAACAAGACCGCAGCATCGTTGACCATGTAACGGGTCGCGAAGTTGTCAGTGCCATCAACGATGAGGTCGTATCCGCTGAAAATCTCTAGGACGTTGTCGTTGTCTAGCCGAACGTCATGAACGATCACATTGACGTAAGGGTTAACTTCCTTGACCGAATCGCGAGCCGACTCTGCCTTTGACCGGCCGATGTCGCTTTGTCCATGGATGATCTGGCGCTGCAGGTTTGATTCGTCAACGGTGTCGAACTCGACGATGCCCAGCGTGCCAACGCCGGCTGCCGCTAGGTAGAGCAGGGCGGGGCTACCGAGCCCACCCGCGCCGACGCACAGCACCTTGGCATTCTTCAAGCGCTTCTGCCCGATCATGCCGACATCCGGAATGATCAAGTGACGGCTGTACCGGCGCACTTCGTCCACTGTGAGCTCGGGAGCTGGCTCAACCAAGGGTGGCAACTGCATTAACTTCTCCTGATTCATCGTTCGATCGCGTCAGAGACTACAAAAAAACGCCGTCTGACCATCACAACCGTGCCAGAGCCCATTGTGTTCCGTCCAACCGGGTTGCATACGACACATCTCCCTGCGCTACGAACGCCATGGTTCACGCGGCGGCGAGCCAACGACGACCGAAAGTGCGTAACCAGACGCCGCCTGCGTCAACGCCATCCGCCAGTGTGCGTCGCCCGCACCATCATGTGGAGCTCGCGCCGTGACTAGGTAGCGGGTGTAATGAGCGATCTCGGCGAGACAATCAGCCGCGTCGACGGGCTTTTCCGAGACACCGACGATTGCCGAGGGAATCTCAAACACCGCATTGTTCTGCACCCAGCCAACGAATTCGACACATACCTGCTGCCTGACCGCAGTGGTGGTGAATACGCGGCGAGCGTTCGGATCTTGGCAGTCGAGGTTGGGCTCCATGCACACCGTCTGCATCGGCGCCGGCTCGGTCCAGCCACGTGGCACCGGTAGCGAACTCATCGTTCCAGCGATCTTCTGCGCCTGAACATTCGTCGGGGCAGTACACCCCGTAACGGATGAACATGCGACAACGACGGCAGCTAGCCAGGCAACACGGGCCGTCATACCCCCGCGCCAAAGGCACTGCGCCGGACATTTAGTTCATGGAGTTCCGCATTGAGTTCCAGATCGACGCGAGGGTCAGCGCTCGCGCCGGTTTGATCCAGCTCGTCGAGATAGGCCAAATCCGCTTCGTAACGTTCGGCCACGTCATTCCCAACCGCACCATGGCCGGGAATCACCCGCTCGGCCCGATGCGCAACTTCGGCCAACTGCAACAACCCCGATCGGTACGTCTCGAGATCCACCTCGGACCAATCCGGCATCGGCAGTTCAAGATCACTGAGCATGTCCCCCGAAACCAGAACCCCGAGATCGGCAATCTCCACCGCAATGTGGTGCTCAGCATGCGCGTCATGCTGATGGATCACTGCCCTGGGGCCACGCCAATTCAAGGTCGGACCTTCAATAGGTACAAGGTGACCGGCGATTTCAATCAGATCCTCCGGGATGTCACCAAGGAGTGGCGCGAGTAATTCGGTACGTCGATTGACGATCGCCTCAACCGTTCCGGCCGATGCCCAGCGAGGCACATCACCCAGATCGGGATGCCAGAGCACGTGGTCGTAGTGCATGTGAGTCGCCAAGCCAGCAACGCAGGTGACACCCAGCGCACGTAAATCAGCGGGAATGGCCGCCAACTCATCGGCATCCCACGAAGGGTCGATGACGAGTGCACCACCATGGCCGTCGAGAATCACCGTCGAGTTAGTGACGTAGCGGCGCGACGTGGCGACGTAAACATGATCAGTTACCGGCACAAGCCGAACCAGCGAGGACATGACTCCAACTGTCTCATTAGGCGCGCGGTACGCAATGATAGGGATATGACTCGTCCGGTAATTGGTATCTCCTGCTACAGCGAAATCTCCACATGGGGCGCTTGGAGCAACACTCTCGCGGCGGTGATTCCGCGCCAGTACATTGACGCCGTGGAATCACAAGGCGGCGCGGCCGTCTTACTTCCACCGGTGACGAACCCGGAAAGCGCGAGCGCAACAGTAGATAGGCTTGACGGCCTCGTTCTTGTCGGCGGTGCGGACATTAATCCAGCAGATTACGGTCAGGAAGCACACGAAACGGTTGATGTTCCTAGGACCGATCGCGACGCGACGGAGCGGGCGCTTTACCGTCACGCGCGAGCTATAGGACTTCCAGTGCTTGGTGTCTGCCGCGGTCTGCAGATCATGGCTGTTGAATCCGGCGGAACACTCATCCAAGATCTTCCATCCGCCGGTTACGGTGAGTTGCACCGGATTAGGCCTGCGCACTTCCTCGAGCACGGCGCACGCTTTGAACCGGGCTCGCTAGTAGCGCGGCTTCTTGACACCACCGACACTGTCGTTAATTCAAGTCATCACCAAGCCGTCGACAACCCGGGCAGCCTCACCATCACGGGCTGGGCCGAAGACGGAACGGTTGAAGTCTGTGAAGATCCGGAGGCAGCGTTCGTTCTCGGGGTTCAGTGGCACCCCGAGATGAGCGACAACCACCGACTCTTCGCCGGACTTGTCGAAGCAGCTCGACGCAGCGCGTCCGATCGTCTCTAGCGGATTCGCTTGACGGGCTTAGCTCTGCCTCGGTGGAACATAAACGGCCGTTTGTCGCGAGGTGGCGCAGACGCGACCAGTCTCATCCCACACGACTGCAGTTTCATCCATGATGCCGTCGCGCAAGAACTGTCCGCGCACCCGCGACGCCAGCCGGCCAACCACCTCGCCAGGGTAAACAACAATCTGCGCCGCGACCGTCGGAATGTTTCCTGGGATGCCCATGCACCAAATCGTCGGCGGCAGAACATCCCAGGACGCCATCACGAGGAAGGGGTCGACGGCCCGTCCATCGGAGTACGAAACCCAGCCATTGATGACAGGATGGGCACTCGGCTGGCCACCCATCAGCGCTGAGCCGTCAGTTGGCTTGAGTCGAACGTCGAGGGTTTCCAGCAACTCCATACCCGGCCCTGACCATGCCGGTCCAGGCGATCCGCATTGATCCCACGCGGGCCCATCGAACGGGTCGATGTCGTCAATAACCACATCGCTAATCCTCGGGCTTCCAACCGTTGCGATGAACTCCGCCACCAGCACGTTGTCACGCGACAACGTCAAGCGCGCGGTGCACAAGCGGCCTGTCCGCAACGGGGTGATCTCGATATCGGCTGACCCTTGCCCGCGAATCACCTCGAGATAGTGCGCACTCAACGTGAGGACGGGCGCACCATCGAAGAACTCACTCGCAGCCTGCCCGGCGACGGCAGCCAAATACCCGCCATTGAGATGGCCCTTAATCGACCAGGCTTCATCTAATTCAATGACGGGCATTGGCATACCTCACAGTGCGAACGGACTAAACGTCGAGCGGAGTTACGTAGGCTCCAGAAATTCCGCCATCGACGAGGAAGTTGCTCGCGGTGATGAACGAGGCGTCATCACTTGCCAAGAAGGCAACGGCTGCCGCGATCTCACTTGCCTCACCAAAACGACCGAATGGAATGTGCACCAGACGACGCGCTGCACGCTCTGGATCCTTGGCGAACAGTTCAACGAGTAGCGGAGTGTTGACTGGGCCAGGCGATAGCGCGTTAACGCGAATTCCTTCGCGTGCGAACTGCACACCGAGCTCGCGGCTCATCGCAAGGACGCCGCCCTTGGAGGCGGTGTAGGAAATCTGCGACGTAGCCGCACCCATGGTTGCGACGAAGGAGGCGGTGTTCACAATCGCACCCTTGCCCTGACGCTGCATGTAGGGGATGACCTCTTTGCAGCACAGGTAAACCGAGGTGAGGTTGACCTTCTGAACGCGGTCCCATGCCTCGATGCCGGTCGTCAAGATCGAATCGTCATCGGGGGGTGAGATACCCGCGTTGTGGAAGGAAACGTCGATCGAGCCGTACTGATCGAACGCGGTCTTGAACATGCGGGCAACATCGTCAGCATCGGTGACATCCGCCTGAACGGCCAGACCCTTCACCTCTGCGGCTACGAGTTCAGCCGCTTCGAGATTCATGTCGACAATGACGACATTCGCACCCTCAGATGCGAGGCGGTTTGCCGTCGCACGTCCGATGCCACTGCCTCCACCCGTGATGACAGCGGTTCGGTTTGTAAAGCGCTCCACGATTGATCAGCCTTCCGTAGAAATGAATACGTTCTTGACTTCCGTAAACGCCTCGAGAGCGTCCGGACCGAGCTCCCGGCCAAGGCCGGACTTCTTAAAGCCACCAAATGGTGTCCAGTAGCGAACTGACGAGTGCGAGTTAACCGACAGGTTTCCAGATTCAACGCCGCGAGCAACGCGCAGGGCGCGGCCAACATCGCGCGTCCAGATTGACCCTGACAAGCCAAATTCGCTGTCGTTCGCAAGTGCGATCGCATCTGCTTCGTCGTCGAACGGTACGACCGTAACAACTGGGCCGAAGATTTCTTCGCGGAGGAGGCGATCGTCACGCGATTCGGCGAGCACGACGGTGGCCGGGTACCAGTAGCCAGGACCCGTTGGCGCGGTGCCACGAATCAGGACATTGGTGTTCTCATCGACGAAGGATGCCACGCGGTCGCGATGCCCAGCACTGATGAGCGGTCCCATGTCCGTCGTGGGCAGACTCGGATCATCAACGCGTAGAGCCAAAACTGCCGGTTCAAGCAAGGCCAGGAACTCGTCCATCACCTTACGCTCGATCAGAATTCGTGAGCGGGCACAGCAATCTTGGCCACTGTTGTCGAACACACCGCCCGGTGCTGACGCTGCGGCCGTTGCGAGATCTGAATCCGCGAAAATGACGTTGGCACTCTTGCCACCGAGTTCGAGGGTGACGGGCTTAACCTGTCGGGCACAGCCTTCGGCCACGTGGATGCCAACCTCAGTCGACCCCGTGAAGACGACCTTCGCGACATCGGGATGAGTGACAAAGCGTTCACCAACGACAGACCCACGGCCGGTCAGGATTTGCAGCACGTTCTCTGGGAAACCAGCTTCGAGTGCAAGCTCGCCAATGCGGATCGCCGTTAGCGGCGTGAGTTCAGCGGGCTTAACAACGACCGTGTTTCCGGCTGCAAGAGCCGGCGCCACACCCCAGCCCATGATCGGCATTGGGAAGTTCCACGGAACGATGACACCAACGACGCCGAGAGGCTCGCGGAAGGTGATGTCTATACCGCCGGGCACCGGGATCTGGTGACCTAGGAGACGCTCAGGTGCACCCGAGTAGTAATTGAAGACATTGGCGATATTGCCCGCTTCCCAGCGCGCGTTCCCAATCGTGTGGCCAGCGTTGAGTACTTCGAGTTGAGCGAGTTCCTCACTATGTTCTTCGAGCAGGGCCGCCAGGCGACGTAGGAGTCGGGCGCGGTCACCCGGCGCGGTGTTCCGCCATGAGGCGTATGCGGTTTTTGCGCGCGCGATTGCAGCGTCCGTCTCCTCAACCGATATTGACGGAACGCTGGCAACAACTAACTCGGTGGTCGGACTGATGACCTCGTGCACGGCAGTCACAGATGCCTCTTTCGTTGGGAAGTTTCGGACGGGTCGTGGTTCAGATGTGAAGCGGTACGGCTTAGAAACGCTCGAAAGTTCGGTAGCGCTCCCAGTCGGTGACCGCGCGGCCGAACGCCTCGATCTCGATGCGACCCATGTTCGCGTAGTGCGCTTGGACATCCTCACCGAACGTCTCGGCAACCCACTCGGAGCCCGACCACAGGTCCACCGCATCATTCAACGTGTGCGGTACGCGCTCGCCACCGGACTCATACGCGTTACCAGTGGTCTCGGGACCAAGTTCGAGGTTGCGCTCAATTCCATCGAGCCCAGCAGCGATCATTGCCGCAACGACAAGGTACGGGTTTACGTCTCCACCAGGAACGCGATTCTCAACCCGAAGACTGGCACCGCGACCAACCAGACGCAATGAACAGGTGCGGTTATCACGGCCCCACTCGATGGCCGTCGGCGCAAACGAGCCCGGCGCGAATCGCTTGTAGGAGTTGATGTTTGGCGCGAACAGCAGGGAGAGTTCACGCATGTGCGCGGCCTGACCTGCGATGAACGAACGTCCAACGGCTGAGAGCCCGTGTTCCTTATCGGACTCGTCCGCAAAGACCATCGAGCCATCGAGACCGCGGAACGACAGGTGCGTGTGGCACGAGTTGCCCTCACGCTCATTCCACTTGGCCATGAAGGTCAGCGCGTAACCCTCTTGAGCGGCGATTTCCTTGGCACCGGTTTTGTAGACCACGTGGTTATCGCAGGTCGTCAAAGCATCGGCGTAGAGGAATGCAATCTCATGCTGGCCGAAGTTGCATTCACCCTTGGCGCTTTCAACCACCATGCCCGCACCAGCCATGTCGAGCCGGATCTTTCGAAGTAGCGGCTCAACGCGAGACGTTCCGATGATGGAGTAGTCAACGTTGTACTGGTTCGACGGCGTGAGATCGCGGTAACCACGCGACCACGCCTCTTCGTACGTGTTGTTGAAGAGAATGAATTCAAGCTCAGTGCCGACAAAAGCACCCATTCCCGCGTCGGCAAGTCGTGCAATCTGCTTCTTCAGGATCTGCCGGGGCGAAGCGACAACCTCACGCCCATCGAGCCAGTGAACATCGGCCTGCACCATCACGGTGCCGGGATGCCACGGCACTCGACGAAGCGTCGCAAGATCGTGAGCCATCACGAGATCGCCGTAGCCACTGGCCCAACTCGACATTTCGTACCCGTCAACCGTGTTCATGTCGACATCGACGGCCAAAAGATAGTTGCAACCTTCGGTGCCGTGCGGCAGCACATACTCAATGAAGTACGGCGCGTGAACGCGCTTACCAACCAGGCGCCCCTGCATATCGGTGATCGCCACGATGACTGTGTCGACAGATCCATCGGCAACGGCAGTCTTCAACTGCTCCACCGTCATGAAGCCTCCGGCGGATGAGTGATCGCTCATGTCGAGTCCTTCGTTCGTGGTTACCGCGTCATTGCGTGCAGCACAACCTACCGCCTCATGCATCGGGTGCACCGGTCGGATGGGGTCGGCAGGCTGCTAGCGTCCAACACATCGGAATGCGACTGGCCACCGGCCCCCAGTACCAGGAGTCCCCATGACCGCCGAGGTCGTAATGAGTTCACTGCCCACCCGCGCCCGCGTCGTGATTATTGGCGGCGGAATCGTCGGCGCGAGCGTCGCGTACCACCTGACCAAACTGGGAATAACTGATCTTGTTTTGCTCGAGCAGGGACAGCTTTCGTCCGGCACAACGTGGCACGCTGCTGGTCTCGTCGGGCAGCTCCGCGCTTCAGAATCTGGTACCCGGCTTGTTCAGTATTCAGCGCAGCTGTACTCCGATCTAGAGGCCGAGACGGGCCTATCCACTGGGTACAAACAATGTGGTGGAGTGACCGTCGCTCGAACGCCCGAGCGCATGACCCAACTACTTCGAACTGCCGCTCAGGCCGAGGCCTTCAATCTCGAGTGCGAGATTCTCACCCCGGCACAAGCTCTCGAGCACTACCCCGTGCTGGAAATTTCCGATCTTCAGGGCGCAATCTGGCTGCCGAAAGACGGCACCGCGAATCCAACTGACGTCACAGCGTCACTTGCCCGCGGAGCGCGTATGCGCGGGGCCAAGATCTTCGAACGAGTGCGCGTGACTGGAGTGACAACCAAGGACGGTGCAGTCACAGGCGTCGAAACCGACCGTGGCGACATCGAGGCAGAGATCGTCGTGAACTGCGGCGGGCAGTGGGCAAAGGCGATCGGTCAACTTGCCGGCGTAAATGTACCCCTGCATTCCGCCGAGCATTTCTACGTCGTGACCGAGCAAATCGACGGCGTTCACAAAATGATGCCGATCCTTCGAGACCCGGACGGTTACACGTATATGAAGGAAGAGGTTGGCGGCCTCGTGGTTGGCGGGTTCGAGCCGGTTGCCAAGCCCTGGGTTTCCCCCGACGCAATCCCCTACCCGTTTGAATTTCAGCTGCTGGAAGAGGATTGGGATCACTTCGAAATCCTGATGGAGAGTGCACTTCATCGGGTTCCGGTGCTGAACCAGACGGGGGTCAAGAAGTTCTATAACGGTCCAGAATCGTTCACCCCTGACAACCAATTCATTCTTGGTGAAGCCCCCGAACTTCGAAACTTCTTCGTGGGAGCAGGCTTCAACTCTGTCGGCATCGCCTCCGCGGGTGGCGCAGGGCGCGCGCTCGCCGAGTGGATCGTCGCCGGCGAACCCCAGACCGACCTGGTTGGCGTCGACATCCGCCGCTTTGCGCCATTCAACGGAAATAACCAATGGCTCCGCGCTCGCGTTGGCGAGGTCCTGGGACTGCACTATTCGGTTCCTTGGCCAAACCGCGAGTTCGACACCGCTCGCCCCTTCCGCCGTTCACCTGTCCACGACCGCATGGTGAGCGCGAACGCATGTTTTGGATCGCGCATGGGCTGGGAGCGTCCGAACTTCTTCGCACCAAAGGGCACTGATGCGTCCATTGACTACTCGTGGGGGAAGCAGAACTGGATCCCGTGGGTTGATGACGAGCAGCGCGCTACTCGAAATGACGTCGCAATCTTCGACGAGACGTCGTTCGGCAAACTCCTGATCAAGGGAGCCGATGCAGAGCGCCTCCTTCAGTGGTTGTGCACCGCCGACATCGCAGTGCCGGTGGGCACCGTTGTCTACACCGGCGCC
>CAIKEU010000093.1 GCA_903826575.1 uncultured bacterium | reverse complement strand
GTCAGAAGGATCCATGGCGCTTCTCACCGTGAAGGACACAACAGCAGCCCTCATTGGCAAGCAATCAGCACTCGTGGCAAGATCAGACAAGCGTTGAGTTTGCTCCTGTCCAAGTGACACCACTCAGCGGGACGTGATCGACGCCAGCCATATGAAGTTCACGACGACGCCCGAGCGCTCAGCGCCTGCCGAACCTAGCGACTGGAAAGAACATGCCACCAAGTCCTGCCGACGAGCACGTCTTCAGTATCTCCGACACCACGGCGACACCTCTGTCCCCCATCGACTTGGCGTCACTCCACTTCCTCGAGCGCCAGCACCTTCAAGAGTGGGTACTCCAACAGCCTGAGATCATCGGAACAACCGTCCTCATCGTCACCTTCGAGTTCGACCGCTGGTCGGTGGCCAACGGAGTTGCGCCGCGAGATCGCCTCGACGTGCTCGGGCTCGGCGATGACGGTCGACTCGTGGTCGCCGAACTTAAGCGAGGCGTCGTTCCCGACACCGTCGAGCTCCAGGCGATCAAGTACGCCGCGATGGCGAGCCGCTTCGATGAAGAGCAGTTGGCGCAGCTGCACATGGAGTTCCTCAACCGAGATGCCACTGGAGATGCTCGGGTGACGATCGACGAGGCAGCCGAGAAGATCGGCCTCCACGTCCCGACCGGGCTGGTAGCCGACGACTTGATCAACCCGAGGATTGTCATTCTGGCCGAGGGCTTCTCTTCGACGGTGACGTCGTCCGTGGTGTGGCTGAACGAGCAGGGCGTCGATATCGATCTCAAGCAGTACCGCGCTTACGAGACTGCTACTGGCGAGAGGATCCTGACGGTCTCCCAGTACTACCCAGTGGCTGAAGTGGCAGCGTTCGAGGTCAGCCCGAGGCTCCGCAGGGATCGGTCGCAGTCGCAGGAAAAACTTCCCGAGGTGCCCTGGAGTGAGGAGGACTTCACGCTGCTGCTCAGCCTGTCGTTCCCTGTCCCTCATGCCGTGATGGACCTGTGCGCTGTCGAACCGGGCACGTGGATTGGCTCGTCGGAGGTCTACGAGGCAGCGGGGGTCGACCAGCGCGGCGGCATGGGCCGGCTTGCCGGATTCGGATACAGCGTTCGGACTCGATTTAGCCGAGCCAACGCGCCGTGGACGGCAGAATGGGCAAAGGGAGGAATCCAGCAGGCCTACTACGCCGTAGACGCGGAGACGGCAGAGCGTTGGCTGACCGTTCGTGCTGCAGGTCAGACAGGCGGTAGCTCCTCGAACCAATCCGTAAGTTCCTGACCACGAGCGGCTCGGTAGTTACGGGGCACGCTCCCGGCCGAT
This sequence comes from uncultured bacterium, assembly GCA_903826575.1. Classification (GTDB taxonomy): domain Bacteria; phylum Actinomycetota; class Actinomycetes; order S36-B12; family CAIYMF01; genus Longivirga. The sequence continues at coordinate 2,581 of CAIKEU010000093.1, read as the reverse complement.
TCGAATGTGGCCCGGAATCGGTCGGCGTAGATTTATTTTGCCTCTAGAGATAGCCTCTCCGGTGCAAGTTCTATTGGCAGATGAAAGGGACGATCTCATGACGTTCAGCCCAGGTGATGAAGTCGACTGGAATCCAAGCAGCTCAAAAGAGAAGTGGCATGGAAGGGTCGTCGCACTCCTCGAAGGTGGGCAGATCCTGGTCAGTTGGACCGAGGCTGACAGGACGAGTTTGACGATGCCGAGCTCCAGGGGAGCTAAGTACACGCTTCCGTACTTCGAAGCCATAGTTCCAGAGCTTTTGGTGGCGTGTGGAGGAAAATCAGGAACTCGACACCCGAAGACGAATCCCTGGGGAGAAGCAATTCGTTAGCACTCCCGAGTCAAGACTTTCGGGAAGTTCTCGATTCGCTGAGTTGGATCACGGAGCGTTTGAGTAGTCGGGCACTGCTGCCACCGATCCAGTTGCTGAGGCCAAACGCCGTGGTCACGGAATCGGGAGTCTTGCTGCATCGAGTCGGAGGGTCTCTCTTGATACGAGGTATCTTTCTGGTATCTTTGAGGTAGATACGAGGAAGGAACCGACATGCGTGTGACCGAAACGATGATTGAGGAACTTGGGCCGGGAAGGTATCGGATCACGACCTTGGTAGAGACGGTTGCAAATCTCGGCGTCGCTCCCGCTCTCGACAGCGACGACTCCACTGCGGCTGTTCGACTCGGCGAAGGTCCGACGAAGGACACCGTCCCGGATCGGATCGTTAAGACGCTGATTGCACACCGTCCAACTCCAATGAAGCTTTCCCAGCTGCAAGTAGAGGTTGGGGGTAACGCTCGAACGGTCAACCGCCAGGCTTGGACGTTGGCGACAAATGCAGCCGACCTTCAGATTCGACTTCGGGGATGGGTCGTCAGCCCCGATCGAGGGTGGTATTCGCTCAGCTCTGCAGCTCAAGATCTTCTCGACAGTCATGGTTCGTGACAGCGTTGGCACACCCTGTTCGGATCGATAATCGCCAACGCCAGAAACGGCGACCTTGAGGCGAGCCGCCTGATATCAAATGACGTGTCGTCCGGAGCGGTCTACGCTTCCATCGTGCTCGGACCCGCGACTTCTCTCTTGCTTTGGCGGCAACTCTCCCACCACGGATCGGTACCCATCTTCGAGAGTCCAACAGCCCCATGAACTGTCCGGATTGTGGGGGCCCCATGGTCAAGCGCGTGGCCTCCCGTGGACGCAACGCGGGCGGCACTTTTTGGGGGTGCAAGAACTTTCCCGACTGCAGGGGAACGGCCGACATTGACGTGCCAGGCAACATCGACGCCCCAGCCATCCGTCGCAAGGTGGAGCTCATCGACGGCACCGTCGATCGGCCGGGATGGATTGCCGGATACGCCTCCGGTGGAGGGCGGCTCCGGTCCGTCGAGTTGGATTCCGAGCTCCGGAAGCTGCTTTCCACGTATTGGCTCGCACGTGAAGACGTCGATAGTGCACGTCCAGCCGATGCGGCGACCCTCCGGACGCTTGGCGTCGTCCGCAAGATCCTCCAGCGCGGTGCGCTCCCTCCAATCCACCCGGATTCGGAGCGCCAGCTCCTCCAGGACCTTGGACTTGGCAATGATGTCGAAGAGTCACGCCTCCCTGGCGACCGATCGGTCTCCCTGCGACCGGCGCCCCTGCTCTCTCGAGACTCACTCGTAGGACACTTCGCGACCGGCCCTGAAGCATCCTCGGATCTAGCTCTTGGCTCCACCGACGAAGAACTGTTCCTTGAGTGGGTTCAGGAGCACCTTGGAATCCAGGCCGCCCAGTGGTTCACTCCCCAGGCACGGCTCGATCGACTTGCAGAGGCAAGCGGCAAGGAAGTGCGAGGGGAGATCGCAGTCGACTTCCTAGCCACACCCCCCTGGCTCGCACCGCTGATCGTCGAGATCGATGGCCCTCAGCACGAGGACGCCGCGGCAGTTGACGCCACGGCCGATGACCTCGCTATAAGTCTCGGGATACGTGTCATCCGAATCACCACTCGCGAAGTCCGATCCAGGACTGGCCGAGGCCTCGAAGCACTCAATGAGTGGTGGGCTCCGCCTCCTCCAGTTGCAGACGATCGTGAACTCGCCCTGCTCCTCATTCCCACCCAACTGCACCGGGTGGCGCTCGCCATCGTCGAGTCTCTAGAGGCGGGCTTCCTTGCAGGCGATTCATGGTCAATCAGCCTCCGAGACTCCGTCGGGGGCGTCGGGGGACGACTTGGCCCTTACCTTGACCTGATTGCGGCGGTGGACGACCTCTGGGGTGGCTCCAGCTTGAGCCCAAATGTCGTAACGATCGAGGACAAGGAGGGAGGTTGGACCTACGAACTTCACGACGGCCGCTACGTTCAAGTCCCTTTCGAGGCGCGCAAGGCCGACGTCAAGATTCGAGCCGAGACGAACCGACTACCGACAGCACCTCTTCCAAGCAGGCGCTCAAGCGTGCCTCGGGTAGTCATTCGCTCGGCGATCGTGAACGTCGACATCCTCTCCGGGCGAGGCGATGGCGTGAACGATCACGTCCCGCTGAGTGGTGTCACTTGGACAGGAG
>CAIKEU010000092.1 GCA_903826575.1 uncultured bacterium | reverse complement strand
CGCGGATATCGGCTCAACCTCATGGCTCGGGCTTCTGGCTGCCAGTTTCTTCTCCATTCTCGGTCCCTTCATCTACGGAGCCGGCATGGTTCTGCGCTACCGTGCCTTTGCTCTTGGCTTGCGCCACAAGGCATCCCACTTGCGTTTGGAGCAATTGCTCAAGCGGTTCAGCATTGTCGGTGTCGTATTTCTAGTAGCGGGAGCGATGTTGGTCGCCACCTTGATCGTCAACTTCGGCACTAACCCGAGTTTCGTCTCGCCCAACGCACAAGCCGTGCTTGGCGCCACTGCCCGATCGCTTCTTACGGTGGGTATCGTGTTCGCCGTGTCTCCGGCGATCTACCCCTTCATTCTTCGGACTCCGATGGTCCACCTGCCTGAGGCAACCATGTTCAAGGGGCAACCCTGAAGTCTCTGCCAGAACCCGATAATCTCACCGGCCAGCGCATCGCCGTCGTCTATGACTGCATCTACCCGTGGACGATCGGTGGACATGAGCAATGGTTCGCAGATTTGGCCCAGGACTTCGCTCGGCGCGGGGCTCATGTCACCTATGTCACGCGTGCCCAGTGGTACGGGGAAGTACCACGGCTGGATGGGGTGATTATCAAGGCCGTGAGCGCGAATCGTCCACTCTACGGACCCAACGGTGTCCGGCGCCTGCGTCCCACTCTTGAATTCGGCTGGGGTGTTGCCGCTCACTTCCTCCGACATCGGAAGGACTACGACGCGGTCTTCATTGCGAGCTTCCCGTTCTTTTCCCTCATCGGCGTTCGTCTGGCGTTGGCTGGTACAAGGATGCCGGTCGTCGTTTCATGGGTGGAGTGCTGGACAGGAGCATTCTGGCGGACCTATGCCGGACCCATCAACGGGCGCATCGGTGCACTCCTCCAGCGCCTTTGCATCGCATTGACGCCGGTGGCGATTGCTGACTCCACTTTCGTGGCTCACCGTCTTGTCGCCTCCGGCCTTCGGAGCGTGCCGCGCTCAATCCCGGGCCTTCTCCCTGGCGGTCTGATGGTCGCAGATGAGACCACCGCACCTCGCCACGTGCTCTTCGCCGGACGGCACATCGCCGACAAGGGTGTTGACCTCCTTCCAGCAATTGTCAGTGAGGTTCATGACCGCTATCCCGAGCTTCTCTTCGTCATCACCGGTGACGGTCCGCTCACCCCGTGGTTGCGGGATGCCATGAGGATCGCTGGCCTCGATCACGTAGTGACCTTTACCGGATTCGTTCCGGCCGAACGACTGGCGTCTCTTACCACCCAAGCATATTGCGTTCTTCTCCCGAGCCGTCGGGAAGGTTTTGGCATTCTAGCGGGTAGTGCTGCTGCCTACGGCGCGCCGGTGGTTGTCGGAGCCTTTCCGGAGAACGCCGCCGTCGATCTCATCGAGCCGGGTGTCAACGGCATGATCGTCGATCCTCCGTGCCCCGAAGGTTTCGCAGAGGCCATCTCAAGAATTCTGGAAGCGGGCGCCACACTTCGAGGTTCAGCGAAGGACTGGTTCCGCGTAACCGGTAGTCAGAAGACGATGCGAGCGGCAAATGCGCTCGTGGCCTCCACCTTGGCAGAAGCCATCGCGAATGCTCAGCGCCATGGAACCGCTCCAGCACGCCCCTGATGACGCCGCGCCGTGATCACCAGCCAGATTCCTGCGTACACCACCGCGTCAATCAATCCTTCCGGCAACGAGAGATTCGCCCACCACGGATCGCGTCGAGCTCGATGGATTACTCGCCGGATTCCTCCAATCCAAGACTTCAATGGTGCACTGGGGGGCTTGGTCTCTGGACTCGTGAACTGACGTCTGCCGGAGGTTACCCGGACTTCGCGACGGACCAGGGCGCGGACATCGCGGGGTGCAGGGAAGCGCGCAGTCACATCGCAGACCGTGATGCGCTCGGCTTCGCTGAATTGCAGATTCACGAAATGATCCTCGTTGATCACGTCGGGGAACTGGTCAAAGCGTGCACGACCGTCGAGGCTCATGCCGTACACCCCGCGGCCTGACAAATAGGCTGCCCGGTAGCGCCGCGTTGCAGGGAGTGCGTCCACGAAAGCACCGTGACGCCGGACGAGCCAACTCGAGTGGGAACGATCTTCCACCCCGATCGGCGCAACCAATCGAGCACCTTCGCCTCTGGCTGCATTGAGCAAGGATGCGATGCCGTCAGCATCAATCGAAACATCAGCGTCGAGATAGAGCCGGGGGAAATTCATTCCGAGGAGGGAATCGGCGTGGTTGAGGGCAGCAGTCTTCGAAGCGACCGCCCGGTCGGCGTGCACGATCGTTGGGTGTTGTGCGACGAGTACCGGGGTGGCATCGGTGCAGCCATTGGTAACAATCGCCACCACGATGCCGCGGCGAGCAACTGCATCGAGAACGTTGAGGAGTTGGCCGATGCGATCGGCTTCGTTGTGGGCAGCAATTGCTATTGAACCGAGGTGCCTATCCGTCGCTATCCAGGGAGATTCGTCGTGATCGATGTCGCAACTTCTCATCGACGCCGACCCTGGTGACGGTAGAGCTCAGTGAGGAAACCCATCACGGTCATCGATTCTTCGGCCATGTTCACGAACGGGTAGATTACGGGCTCAATCCGATGTTCTCGTCTTGCCAAAGTGATCCACTCCCGATAGAGCAGCGCCAGGAGGACCACGGCGGCAATGAACCCACGCGAGTGCTTCTTGTGGCCGGCGAGCATCGAGAGACCGATGGCTATGAACGGTCGTGGGGGTACTGATGGAACCCCACCGCTGTTGATGAACTTACGGCCCGCGCCACGTCCGTACGCCCGTGCTCGCCGGAGAGTGTCTGAGAGTTCCTTGTGAAAGTCATGGCCCATGACCAAAGTCGGCTCAAACCATACTGTTGACGCCCCGTAGCTCTCGCGGAGTTTCGAGCAGATATCCTCCTCCTCCCCGCCAAAGTTCACCCCGGTCGAAAACCCACCCACTGCAACGAATGCTTCACGTCGAACAGACATGTTGGCTCCGACGGTATAGAACACGGCTCGGGGGACGTCGGGAATCGATGGTGGTACCAGTACTCGGCGGAGCCGCTTTAAGAACGTGGCGCTTGAGTCCAGGTCAGTTTCTTGGACCCGAATGGGCCTTCGTGCGGCAACGAAGCGACGATTGAGGGTATCGACCGCCACCGGAACGACCGGCCCACCGAAGACAGTTACTGATGCATCCATCTCGCGCCATGCGACGACAAGTCGCTGGAGCCAGTCCGATGGAGCGACGCAGTCATCGTCCAACATCGCGACGATGGGAGCCCTCGCTTCAGCGAATGCTCGATTGAGTGCCACGCCTCTTCCTCTGTTGCACCCGAGACTGATCACTCGACACCTATGGCCACTGGCGATCGCCACTGTTTTGTCGGTCGAACCATCGTCAATGACGATGACCTCGAAGTCCAGATTACCTTGCTGTGCATCGATCGATGCTAAGGCCTGATCGATGGTGCGCTCCCCATTCAGGGAGGCCATGATGACTGAGATTGTTGGCGGAGATTCCAACTCGTTCAACTCATCATCCATGTTCTCGTGTTGAACGACCCCAAGATTGATCACAATTCCTGCTCATCAGAGTCAAGGGTAGACTGAGGTGAAGCAGGTCTTGATCGCAGCCTGCCCTGCTGGCTGGAGATTGGCAGGTTCGCTCGGCAACGGAACGGTGGGTAGGATCCCGCCGTTCTCATAGAGGGCAGGGCCCCAGAAGTAGATGCCCTTCATGTTGTGGGTCTTGGCGAATTGGCAAGCCATGGTGAACCAGTTCTGCTGAATGGTTTGGTTGAACGGGTATGTTGCCGGATTGAGATACCAGCTCCACGGTGCGTTGTAGGCGCCGTTCTGCGCTGGGATGCCCACTTCATCGAGGGTCTCTGTTGACAGTGCCGGGACGATGGGAACACGTTTCAGAGCTGCATTCCACTGGGCCAACAGTTGTGTTGGGGTCGACTTCGGGGTCATTCCCAGAGCCCACATGTAGGTGTCCAGGCCATTCGACGTGCCGCTTCTTGCCGTGGATGCCTTGTCAGATGCCCATAGCAAAGTAAACACCAGATCACCGGTGTAGTACCGCTTGGCGGACGCAATGAGTGACAGCCAAGACGCGCTTTTCGAGAGACTATTGAGCTCT
>CAIKEU010000091.1 GCA_903826575.1 uncultured bacterium | reverse complement strand
GGTGTAGTTCAATGGCAGAACATCAGCTTCCCAAGCTGACAGCGCGGGTTCGATTCCCGTCACCCGCTCCACCGAAAGCTGTTGAAAGACAAGGGATTACAAGAATCCACTTACCCCCACGACTGGCCGTTATTGTCCGCAATTAGTGGCACGAACCCCCGTTTTATGGCACGGCTATGGCACGTAGGTGGCACGCTGTCAGCTTCCATACGGGGTGCCGTTGCTTTCTGGCCGGATAGTACGGGACCCCACGCCCGCTCCACGCCGTATCCCCCCGCACGTTTTCGGCTAGTCGGGGGTAGGTCGATTCTTTACAGCTGTACGACGGAACACCCGGCGGCCGACCAAATTAACTCCCCGCCCGTAGCGGGGGGCGGGGGTTCGATTCGTAGATAAGAGTCGCCGGGTGGCGTAGATCTGGATCTATGTACGACTCTCTCCCCGCATAGTCAGGGGTGGCCCGTCTTTCCATAGCCCACCCGTTGTAGACGGCGCGCTAGTCCTGGCATCCCTAAACCATTAGGGATTGCGTTGATTGCGCTAGTCCAATATCCGCGGCCGTTTTTTCGGTGGGTGGTTTTGGGTATCACCCGCAAGTCTTTTACGCGCTCGCGCTGACTTTTGAGTTGTGGATAAGGCTCGCGTTCAGTTATCCACAGATGCCGACATTGCTATTCGTTGCCCGTGGGTGTTCGTGTATATCGTCCGATCCATCGGACATACCCCCGATGCAACTACTAGATAGGGAAAGGAACGACATGGCATTACTCGATGTTGGGGAAGCGGCCGAAGTGCTCAACACGTCCCCAAGATTCGTCCGCCGTCTGATTCAAGAGCGAAGAATCGCTTTCGTGAAAGTCGGCAGGCATGTCCGGATCAAGTCCACGGAGTTAGACCGATTCGTCGCTGACGGTGAAGTGTCAGCGGTGCGCCGTGGATAGACGAACGAAAACGGCCCCCCGGAAGCGGCAACTTCCGAAGGGCCAATGTCAGCCGAGAATCCCCAGAAAAGGAAACCGACTATGAACAACGATAACAACTGGCATCGGCCGTTGCCGACCGTATCCACAAACTGTGGGTGCAAGTGTTGTGAGCCACGTCCCCGGCAGATTCCCGACTGTGTGTGTCGGTCGTGGGATCACGAACAGTTAGCGCGTACCTGGCACTGCCCTTGCAGCGGGGGCATGAATGACTAAGCACGTACTCGATCATGTGGAGTTGTATCTCCGGGACTATCTGAGCTTGCCAACTGATCACGATTATCCAACCGTGGCAGCATGGACAGCTCACACGCACCTGTTGCCTTTGCTAGATACGTCCCCACGACTTGCAGTGTTCAGTCCTGAATATAAGTGCGGCAAAACTGTCCTATTGGAAGCCGTTTCATTCATCAGCCATGACCCGGTGATGTTGGCGAATGTCAGTCCCGCTTACATCTATCGGCGAGTGGACATGGGCCGAGACAGTCCACCGACAGTGCTAATAGATGAAACGGACACCATTTTCGGGACTAACTCCGGGGATGCCGCACAGGATCTTCGGGGCTTGATCAACTCCGGATACCGACGGGGAGCGACCGTGGGCAGGGTTAGCGGTCCGCAGCACGACAAATTGCAAGAGTTCCAAACCTTTTCAGCACTTGCCCTTGCTGGGTGCGGCCGAGATTCCGTTCCTGAAAGCGTGATGACGCGCAGCGTCATAATTCCCATGCGGAAAATGAAACCGGGCGAGACTCTCAAAGAGTGGCACCGCCGAGATTCGGAGCCCCGGGGATTCGATCTACGGGAATCGTTGGCGGAATGGGCATCCGTCTATCTCTATTCCGGCGATCCCCTTAGGTATCCGGCCTTGCCTGCCGGGATTACGGGGCGGGACAGGGAAGTGTGGGAACCCCTTGTCATGGTTGCTGATCTTGCCGGGGGTGAATGGCCGGCCCGACTTCGCGCAGCTGCACTCGCCCAAGTCAATGCTGGAAGGGAGTCTGACCCGGACGCCGTACCGTGGGCGCGTCGAGTACTCATGGATACGCGGAAAGTGTGGCCCGACAGTGAACGGACAGACCGAATCTGGACGGTCGATCTGATCGACAGGCTTAACGCGCTTCCAGATAGTCCGTGGTCTGGTAGATCCGCGAACGGCATCACGCCATGGATGCTGTCGACGTGGTTACAGGATTATGGGATTCGTCCTGGCACTGTCCGCTTCCCTAATGGGCACATATCGAAGGGCTACGAACGGGCCGGGTTTATGGGTGCATGGGCGCGTTATCTCGATTCCCACCCATCCCGGCGGAACCCGTTACGTCGGTTACATCCGTTACAAATGAACGGGGGAAGTCCGAGAGTGTCCGCTCTGCCGCAAGTGTTACGGACGTAACGGCTGTAACGGCCCTAGCGGGGGGAGGTGGCGAAAGTAATCCGCTGTGGAAGGAAGGGGTGCCGTAGTGCGGCCGGGCCGTCCAGCTACTGCCACAGTCACATTCCGTTAGGGCCCTGCAATATCTGCGGGGAACATATGTTCGGCAGTGCACATCTGAGTTGTCTCGATAGATAACCCGTCTTCAGGCCATCGACGCTCCACTCGCGGGGCAGTTCGGAATCTGCCTAGCCTGGGCTCCTGACGTGTCTGATGAAACCACATGCGGTAAAGCGTTACCCACCACAGGTCAACGCATCATCATTTGGTAGACACAGTGTCATCCCATAGGGCATGAACAGTTCTTTGGTTTCAGACCCCGTGCTGTATCGGATGATGAATCCATTGGTGGCGACCGACTTGTTCGCGGTCCGATCCATGGTGATCAACACTTGGCTCACGACGTCCTTCGGCATGGCCGTGGGCTCCGTCGGGCAATGGCCGGACACCTATGCATTCGGCGCGGTCACTTGGCCGGGCACGACCGGAAAACGTTCGCCAACCAGATCGCCGATAATGCCGTCATTGTTCGCCTGTGGCAATTGGAACTCATTTGGCTGAATTGCCCAATAGACAACCTTCACCCCGGCATTCGGCTCTAATGGTTGGATATCCAAGATCCGCACCGGATCGCCGGTTGTGCAAACCGGTGGGAACTTGTACGAAAGTACCGAACCGTTAGGTACGGTCTGCCCAGCTGCCGCTGGATTTCCGAGCCACTGGAGATCGGCCCCCCCGCGGGCGCACCCGGCTAGCGACATTGCGACGACGCTCATCGCTGCAATCGCTAACACCCGGACGCACCCGCGGATGGAACCCATGGTTAGGCCAACCCCATTTCCGCCGACAGAGTTGATTCAGGCCCGCCTCGGCCGGAGCCGCATTTCAGCGCGGTCTTCCCTGCGGGAATCGTGCCCCACTTAATGCTCGTCTCCAAGTTCCAGCCCGGCAGGCTTCTGGCATACGCATCAATCTGGCCGTCGAGTAGATGGAAGTCGTCATCGTACGAAATCGGCTTAAAGATAAACTGGCAAAGGATCATGACGAGCGCGTCGTCTGTGTGTGCTGCGCGATCCAGTTGAGAAGGTCACTCGAACTACGCGTCTGCCACCACAACCGGCCAGGGCCCGTGAACTCGGTGACCAGGCCCTCGCCACCAAGAAGTGTGGTCTTCCAGTTTCCGCCAGCCTTACGGACGTTGTAAACAATTGTGTCATCGAACGCAACAACGTTCCCGGTGTCGAGAGTCACCACCTCGCCAGCAGCTAAATCGATCTTATGAATGGCGCCGAAACCGGCTAGAAGCAAATCCCCAGATCCGCTGCAGCGCAATAGAATCAGGCCCGCCCCACTGAAGAATCCCTTGGCACCTCCCCAACTGGAATCGACGTCAATACTTAGGTCGGATGCGAGCCAGCAGTGGTTCTGAACCAGAAGGCTATTCGTACCGCCTAGGTTGATGACGGTGAGATCACCCGGAAGCGCAGGCCCAACGCCGACCATGCCACCGGTCGTCGACGTGAAATCATTTACAAAGAAGCTCGCACCACCAAGGCTACGTTTGAGTCCGCTCATGATGCCGCCGTGCGCAGTGGTATCCACCGTGAGATCGCCCTGCATGATGGACATTCCACCGGATTGAACTCGGACGCCACCGCCAGGTGGGACCGTGACTTTGCCGAGTGCGTACGCCGGGGCGCTGATGATCTCTACATCCATGAGGCTTTCCTACCACTTCAACCCGCCGCTACGTGACATTCTCACGTGATCGTCAATGCCCTGCCGACACACGGTTTCGCCTGCTATCTTCGCGGCATCTGAGATTCACTGACCGGATCCCAGACTCCACGAGCCGAGGAGTAAACACGTGAGCATTAAGAACCGGATCGACCCAGAAGCACGAGTGCCACTCGAAGGACTGCTCGAGGCAATCCCAGGCGGGTTCAATTCCATCCCCGACATCAATGTTCGCCGAGCGACCCTCGATGCAGTGTTGAAAGCTGGGGCAGCCGACGTCCCCCCGAACGACAATGTCAGTCACGAAGATCGTCAGGTGCCAGGTCCAGCTGGCGACCCAGATATCACCGTGCGTATCTATCGGCCGGTCAATGCATCGGGAACACTTCCGGGGATCTACTTCATCCACGGCGGAGGGATGATCCTTGGTGATCTCGACGGTGAACACCTTGTCGCGCAGATGATGTGCGAGCAGGTAAACGCGGTAATCGTCTCTGTTGACTACCGCTTAGCACCTGAGCATCCCTTCCCCGCTGGCCCAGAAGACTGTTACGCAGGTTTGGTTTGGATGGCAGCCAACGCCACTGACCTCGGCATCGATCCGGATCGAATCGCGATCTACGGCGGAAGTGCTGGCGGCGGTCTGGCCATCGCGGTCACGTTGATGGCTCGCGACCGTAAGGGGCCACAGTTATGTTTCCAAATGCCGATCTACCCGATGATCGACGACCGCCATGCAACATCGTCGTCCCACGAAATTTCCGAAATTGGAATCTGGGACCGAGCAGGCAACATTGAGGCCTGGCAGATGTATCTCGGGGACGCGTCAGGAAGCGACGATGTATCCATCTACGCCGCGCCGGCACGAGCGACCGACCTGAGCGGACTGCCACCGGCCTTTATTGACGTCGGAGAGCTCGACCTGTTTCGCGATGAGGATATCGAGTTTGCCGCTCGCCTCATTCGCGCCGGCGTAACGACGGAGTTTCATATCAACAACGGTGCCTATCACGCAGCAGAAATTTTCGCGCCCCAGTCAGCTCTGGCGCAGCGCATCTGGGCACTGCGATTCGCTGCCTTGAATCGGGCGCTCAATCCATAGTCCGCTCGGTTATTGTCAGAACCATGGCATCTGTCCGCATTAATAGTTTGATGGTTTCCCTAGACGGTTATGCCGCCGGCAGCGATCAGAGTGCTAGCGCACCGATGGGTATCGGCGGTGAGAAACTGAGTGCTTGGCTCTGGGAGACGGAGTTTGGCCAATCGATGATTGGCAAATTCGGCGGATCAGCCGGTGTCGACAATGAATGGCTTCGGCGCGGCGAAGCTAACATCGGTGCCACGGTCATGGGCCGCAATATGTTCGGACCCATTAGAGGAGACTGGCCCGACGATTCTTGGCTGGGCTGGTGGGGCGACGAGCCGCCGTACCACCACCCCGTCTTCGTCCTTACCCACTTTCCGCGTGCTGACATCGTCATGGCTGGCGGCACAACATTCCATTTTGTGACAGATGGTCTCGAGGACGCGCTGGCGAAGGCGACGGAGGTGGCCGGTGGCAAGGACGTTCGCATCAGCGGGGGCGTAGCCACCGTCCGCGAGGCCCTGCGCAAGCAGTTGGCAGACGAACTACATATCTGCATCGTGCCCGTACTACTGGGTGCGGGGGAACAGCTGTGGGAGAACCTAGGTGCCTGGCCTGAGGGCTACTTATGCGACAAGTTGCAGTCTTCGGATTCGGTCGCACATCTGCACTTCACCCGTAGCGCTAAGGATGAAGCAACATCTTGATGGCGTCTGAATCCTGATTGCGTCAAATATCAATCCCGCACTTAGTAAAGGCTTGTCCAAGGTTGGGGATGGTGGTCAGATCCGCAATTTTCTCCACATAAAGTCGAGTTACGCCGTTGGAGCGAACAGGTTCAGTTCACCCATTCTGGGTGGCGATACGACATCTGAACGCGCCAGCGATGGACGTACATGACTAGGAGCGAATCCGCGCTCCGCAAGGAAGGGAAAGCCCAATGTCACGCACCACTTCGAACCGCAAAGTTATCGCGGCGGTTGGTCTCGGCGCCGCGGTCGTCCTAGGACAGACCGCAGCCCTGGCCACGACGGCGTCAGCGAGCAGTGCCAAGGTGCACGCGAGCGGCTCACACCACAAGGCTGACAAGAACCACCACGCGAAGAAGGCCCATAAAGCCAAGGCAAAAGCCCACAAGCCTGAGTCAGATGCTGAAGATGGCGACGACAAGGCACCAACGCCGGCGCCCGCACCGAGTACACCGGTAAGCACTCCGACGCCAGCCCCGACACCCACGACCGGGCCGGCACCAGCGCCAGCCTCGTTGGTCAACGGTTCCTTCACGGGCAAGACCGTTACGTTCAGCACGCCGGGCGGAAACAACACCGTCACGGTGACGGTCACGCTGACGAATTCGGTCGTCACCAACTCCACCGCCACATGGGGCGCGACGGACGGCACCTCGAAGCGCATCATCACAGCCGCAATCCCGACGCTTAACAAAGAGGCCATTGCTGCGAACTCGGCAAAGGTCGCCGCTGTCACAAACGCAACTTTGGTGAGTAGCGCCTACGCCAGTTCACTACAGGACGCACTCACGGTGTCCCACCGCTAAAGCACGGCCGGAGGGGCTGACGCGGATTCCATGTCAGCCCCTCCGCTTTTAGGCCATTCGGGTGAACGAACTTGGTCCTAACGACGATGGACGGGACACTTATGCGCGGCCCCGTCTGCGCCCGATGAGCGCACCTCCCCCGATCCGGCGGCTGTAGGAGAAATCCGGTGTCGCGCCAGTCGTTGCCGCCACGTATCGCCGCTGTATGCGGTGTGATGGCCTTGCTCGCAACTGGTTACGTCGCGGCCTCTAACAGCTTTGTAACCAGTGACGGTGCGCCACCCATTCAGAGCGACCCCTCGACACTCGCACCGCAGCCATCTTTGTCATCAGGCAGCGCGTCACAGCGACCCGCAAGTGACACAGCTACCGCTGTTCCACAATCACCGGTGGTAACACCAAGTCCGACTCAGCCCGCACCCGCAGTGAGCGCCACACCAACAGGAATCGCGTGGCCGACGAACCCAGCGTCACCCAGCCAAACGCCGTTGGTCGAGCCTGCGATAACGCCCGGGCCCGTGCCATTCCCACGTGTCACGCAACTGCCGACGCCAACTCCGACGCCGACACTGCGTCACACCCCCACTCCCACGCCGACACCCAGCCACACCGCGACACCAATACCGACGCAAACTCCGGCCCCCACTCGATCACCTGAACCCATCCCAACGCCGACGCCTAGTCACACCCCTTCCCCAACGCCGACACCCAGCCACACCCCGACACCCATACCTACGCCCGCTAGCACTCCGAGCCCGACGCTCACAGCAGCGCCGACGCCCACTCCCACGAAAACTTCAACACCGGGCAAGGTTTCGGGCACATTCACCGGTAAGACAATTTCCTTCTGGGTACCCGGTAGTCAGAATTCGGTGACAGTCACCATCACCCTGTCCAACTCGGTCATCACTAATGCGAGCGCTAGTTACGCCGCACCAACTCGATTTTCGGTTTACCTCATCGGCCAGGCCGTACCGATCCTGAACAGCGAGGCGGTCTCGGCCAACTCAGCACAAATCTCGTCCGTCGGCGGAGCAACGTTAGTCAGTGACGCCTACCGAAGCTCACTGCAGAGCGCGTTGCTGAACTCGGGACGTTGATCTCCTCTGGCAGTCGCTTGCCAACCGGATCTCGCCCGAGACCGACAGCGGCGAAGCGTAAGTCGGCCTAGGCTAAACGCATGCATCCACCCGAATCGGCCGTCATGGCGCCCTCATGAGTGTGCTCGAAACGTGGACTCTCGCCCCCGTTCCCTTACTGGCATGCCTACTCGCAGTCGCGTTGTACTGCGTCGGGGTAAGCCGGACGAATAGGCAGGGCGGCAGCTGGCCCCGGTGGCGAACCGTGCTTTTCGTCGGAGTTGGCCTTCCGCTCACCGTGTTGACGGTTACGTGGTGGCCAGGCGCCCGCTCACATCAACTGTTCTCGGCGTACATGACTCAGGTTGTAATGCTCGCCCTCATCATTCCGGTGGTGATGGTTCTCGGGGCACCCGCCCGGCTGTGGCGCGAGGCAACGAACAAACCGCTCGGCGGCGAAGACAAGCACCGCGTTCTGGATTCAGAATTCGCCCGCGCAATCACTCATCCGCTGATGACCCCGCTCTTTATGCTGGCCTTGCCAGTGATCGTTATCTTCACGCCAATCCTTTTACTCACCCTCGAGAATTCAGTCGCGTACTCGGCGATGCAGATAACTCTCGTCGTCCTTGGTGTGATCGCATTGCTGGGTCTGGTTGGCGGGCAGGTGCCTGAACATGGAATTCCACATGCAGCCGCGGCATTTATCGCCTTCTTCGAGCTCATTCTCGACGCGATCCCCGGCGGTGTTCTGTTTTTCACTACGACCCTGATGGCTGGCGGCTGGTACGCCAACCACGGCGATCCGGGTGGGTTTGACTGGGCTGCGTCAGATCAGCGGGCAGCCGGCGCGATTCTGTGGGCAGTTGGCGAAGGAATTGACGTTCCGTTTCTGCTGATCATCGTCACGCTGTGGATGCGCGCGGACGCTGCTGAAGCTCGCCGGCATGATGCGTGGCTAGACGCGCAGACCGCTGCTGCAGCTGATGCTGAGTTGCAAGCATTGTTGGACGACCCCGACGCTCGCTAGTTGTCACTCAACCTGCAACCGATCGCCCGTGTTTGTTAGGTTGAGGATATGGCTCGTACATCGGAAGTTTGGCCACATGGCGCGCCCGCATGGGCACACCTATCAACGCCTGACGACGTGGCGTCACGTACCTTTTACAGCGAGTTGGTCGGCTGGGAAATCTCACCAGGTGATCCCGAATTTCACGGCTACGCCATGGCCATGTACGACGGCACTGTCGTGGCCGGAGTCAGCCCATCCGGTGACGACAATCTCGCTGCGTGGACGCTGTTCTTCGGTACGCGCGACGCAGACGAGACGGCCCGGCTCATCGAGCAGCATGGCGGCACACTCCTGTCCCCTGTCCTTGAGATCGGTGACGCCGGTCGGATGGTCGTCGCATGTGACCCGCAGGGCGCGATGTTCGGAGCGTGGGAAGCAAAACTCATGAACGGGTTTGGCTTACATGGCGAAACCGGCGGTGTCGCGTGGAACGACTTGCGCTCCTCAGATCCAGAGGCAGCTCGCGAATTCTACTCTGCACTCTTCGGCTACCACTTCACGCCAATCGAGATGGCTGGCCCCGATTACATGACGTTCTCGCTTAGCGCCGATGGTGAACCGCAAGGCGGTATCGGCGGCATGATGGGGATGGACGGCTTCCCATCTCATTGGATCGTCTACTTGGCTGTACGCGATGTCGATGACGCGGTCGCGAAAGCGTCCGAGTTGGGCGGACAGGTAATTAGCTCCAGCTTCGACACGCCGTACGGACGGATGGCTGCCCTCACCGACCCGACGGGCGCCTCGTTCTGGGTAATGACATTCGCCGAACACTCCTGAAGTGGTAACGGCCGTGATGTCTCGAGAATCACAACTGTGACTGACCCGCCAACACGACTCCGGGGTTGATCAGGAGTAGACACGTGTTGTGGATGATCACGACGCAACACTCGTCAGCGTTATTGACGTACGAGGAGTTCAGAAGGACTTCGGGAGTACACGTGCACTTGATGGCCTAAATCTCACAGTTGCTGCTGGACAAATTCACGGTTTTCTTGGACCAAATGGTGCCGGCAAGACCACAACGCTTCGCCTGCTGCTCGGCCTCCTGAGGCGCGACGGCGGATACGCAACATTGTTCGGGACCGACCCGTGGACAAATTCGGTCGCGCTGCACCGGCGGCTTTCGTACGTGCCCGGCGACGTGTCGCTGTGGCCATCGCTCAGCGGCGGTGAATGCATCGACTATCTACTTCGACTTCGCGGCGGAGCTGACCGATCACGCGTTACTCAGTTACAACATCAATTCGATTTCAACCCGCGAACGAAAGTTTCGTCCTATTCCAAAGGTAACCGCCAGAAGGTTGCGCTCATCGCCGCACTTGCTGCTGACGTCGAGTTGTACATTTTCGACGAGCCAACCGACGGGCTCGATCCCCTGATGGCAGAGGCCTTTCGCGAGCAGGTCAACACCCTGCGCGAGCATGAACGAACAGTTCTGCTCTCTAGTCACGTTCTAGCTGAGGTAGATGCGGTGTGCGACCACGTCACCATCATCCGCGATGGGCAAACCATCGAAACTGGCGCGCTTTCCGAACTGCGTCACCTGCAGCGACAGTCGCTGACAATTGAGACCGAGCTAGAATTTGCTGATATCAGTGCGATTCCAGGCGTGCATGACGTCGAGCGCACCAACAACATCGTCCGTTGCACGGTAGAACCAACAGCGCTTAACGAGGTGCTCACTCACGCATCGGCCGCGCACGTCATCAACCTTGAGACCCGTTCGCCATCGCTCGAAGAAATGTTCCTGCGGTATTACGATCGTGACGTCTCATGAGCGTGAACTCTAGGTCGCGCTCGTCATTGGCCGGCACCACCACGTTGGTACGCATAGGTCTTCGCCGCGACCGGGCTCGTGTTGCCGCGTGGACAGTCACGTTGGCTGTTCTCGTCGTGGCAATTGCAGCGTCGTGGGATCGGCTCTATCCGACGCAGCAGTCGCGGCGGGAATTGGCTGCGACGCTTGCACTAAGTCCATCACTGACAGCGATACTCGGACCTCTTTTCAATCCGCTCAGCACCGGAGGGCTCACCGCGTGGCGAAGTATTGCGGGCTATGTGCTCGTACTCGCTCTCGTTGAATGTTTTGTCGTGGTCCGTCACAGCCGGGCAAACGAACAGGACGGAGTCGCCGAACTCGTCTGCTCCGGGGTAGTTGGGGCGGCGGCGCAAGCGACGGCGGCATTCCTCGTCGCCACTGCGTACGGAGTGGGATTCGGCCTAATGACTGTGGTGGGACTTTTCGCGAGCGGGTTAACCATCGGTGGGTCACTGGCACTGGCCGCTGCCATTTCTGGTGCCGGCGCGATCTTCGCCGGGATTGCTGTGATCACCTCTCAACTCGCACACTCCTCGCGCGGCGCAAACGGCTTGAGTGGCGCGTTGATCGCGGCGTTCTTCGCCATTAGCGCAGTCGGTAATGCCAGCGCGCACTCACCCCTGGTGTGGATGTCTCCCTTCGGTTGGGCAGAGCAGGTGCGAGCATTCGACAACGAAAGATGGTGGCTCATCGGGTTCATGTGGGGCTCCGCGATCTGCGCATCAATAATGGGTACTGCCATTTCGGCCCGCCGCGATCTCGGAGCGAGTTTGCTTCCGGCTCGATTGGGGCGACTTACCGCCCCTAGTTACCTCGCTCATCCAACGGCACTGGCGTGGCGATTAGATCGCGGTTGGCTCATGCAGTGGCTGGTCGGCGCACTTCTACTCGGGGCACTCGAAGGCTCCATCTTGAACACCTCGCTACAGGCAATGGCTAGCAATCCGGCATTTGTCACGATGATCGAAAATCTCGGCGGTTCAACGAATCTCGCCTCCGCATTCATAGTTCTGATGGTGGGCATGTTCGCCCTCGGCGCTTGTGGCTTCGGCATCGCCACGCTGCTACGGCTTAGACAAGATGAGCTCGCCGGTCGCGCTGAACTCACCCTTTCCACCTCCACCACCCGAACCTCGTGGGCAAGTGGACATGTGCTCCTGAGTTACCTCGGAGCCGCCCTCGTGGTGATGGCTGGCGGCCTTGGTATCGGACTGGTTTACGGCACCACCGACGGTCAGGTTGCCACCATCGCGGGCCATGCCGTCGGCGCCGCTCTCATCACCGTGCCGGCCGTCTGGAGCGTGCTCGGAATCTGCGCATTGGCTTTGGGATTTACACCGCAATGGTCGTTCATTGGCTGGATTGCCCTAGCTTGGTGCGTCATCGCAGGCTGGTTCGGGGTCATTCTTGGTCTACCCGACGCGATCTTGACGACCTCGCCATTTGGGCACCTGCCTGGTTGGCCCGGCGCGCCGATGAGCTGGACACCCGAGGTGGCGCTCCTGCTGGTCTCTGCCGGATGCGTAGCATCGGCACGGCTTGCACTTACGCGCAGAGATCTCCCCTCGTAACAGATGACGTCGAACCATCTCAGTCGGCTCAACAGTCGCAGAACAGTTGCGTCCTACGCTGGCGAGTAGCATCATG
>CAIKEU010000090.1 GCA_903826575.1 uncultured bacterium | reverse complement strand
GGACGCTTTTCCCCGTCGTTCCGATCTTCCTGTCGGTGGCCTTCCTTGGTGGTATCCCGACCGGCTGGGTGGCCTACGCGCCGCTGAGCGATCAGGCACCTCCGGGCATGGATGCCTTCGCCGTCGGGATCATCATGTTCGTGATTTCGTCGGGAATCGGTGCGGTGAATCTGATTGTCACCGCGACGACTATGCGTGCACATGGCATGACGTGGAACCGCACGCCAATCTTCGTTCTTGGTGTCACTGCTACCTCAGTACTCGGCCTCATTGCCCTGCCTTGCTTCGAGGTCGGCATGATCGAGACGCTCTTAGACAGGAGCCAGGAAGCATCCTTCTTCGTGCCTATGCAGGGCGGTAGTCAGTGGCTTTACGCGAACCTGTTCTGGATCATGGGGCATCCTGAGGTGTACGTCATCTTGATCCCGGCCACAGCCGCGATCTTGGAGATGGCTCCTGTATTCAGTCGTAAACCACTCTTTGGCGCCAGGCTCGCAGCAATGGGAATCATTGCGCTCGTCGCACTCAGTGTTCTCGTGTGGGCGCACCACATGTTCGTCAGTGGTTGGGCGCCGACTCTGGCTGGGCCGTTCATGCTCACGACCGAGTTGATTTCGATTCCAACGGGGATGATCTTCCTGGTTCTGATAGGAACGATCTGGCGAGGCAGGATTTGGACGCGGCTGCCGATGCTGTTCGTCTATGGATTCCTCTGGAACTTCATGATCGGTGGTATCACCGGCATCTTCCTGTCCGACGTTCCTGCCGATAACGAGCTCCACGGTGCGCTATTCGTTACCGCGCACTTCCACTACACCCTGCTCGGCGGAGCGATGATCGGTGCTATGGGAGCCATCGTGTACTGGTTCTCAAAGATGACGGGTCGCATGTTCGATGAGCGAATTGGAACGTGGTCGTTCTACACGATCATGATTGGGTTCAATGTCACCTTCATGGCGATGTTCTTCAACGGCCTTTCCGGAATGCCGCGTCGCGTTGCTGATTACGATCCGCAGTACTTCATTGGCAACCTGATCTCGACAGCCGGTGCCTACGTCATTGGGATCGGCATGTTGCTGTTCCTGTACGCAACGGTAAGTTCGTGGCGCAGCGGTCCGATCGCCTCGGCGAATCCGTGGGGTGCAAAGACGCTTGAATGGTACGTACCATCACCACCACCGCTGGAGAACTTCGAGCATCTACCGGTCGTAACGGGCGATGCGTACGGCTACGGCGAGCCGAACAATATTCACACGACTCACCCAGGCGTGCCGTCGGTGTCGCAGGTGCCAGCTCTTGTAGAAGGGGATGCCTCATGAGCACCATCGAGCATCACTCGGACGCTGGGCACTCGCACGAATCCCATGCCTTACCACCGGAGTTGGTAGCGCACCAGCAGCGTAGGTCGATGATCCTGTTCATCATTGCGGACGCGGTGTTCTTTGCCTGCCTGCTTCTGACGTACTTCTACCTACGTGCTTTGAACGTGGATGGCATGTGGCACGGTCCTGATGCGAAGACGGCCAATTCAATCATTATTTGGGTCGTTGTTGGCGTGACGGTCCTCAGTGCGGTCGCGTACCGGTCTGGCGAGATGGGTATCCGAGCAAACTCACGCTCACGATTCCAAACTGGAACTCTCGTTGCTGTACTGCTCGTGGTGGCAGCAATCGGCCTAACCATCTACCAGATGATGACGTGGCCCATCATGATGAGCGATGGCAGTTATGCATCTACGTTGATCTTGATGACGGGTACCCAACTGGTTCACCTATTTATCGTGCTGTTCATCGGCATTGGAATTTGGAACCGCGGCAATAAAGGCAAGTTTGATGATGGGAAGTACAACCACGTGACGGTGGTCGGTTACTTCTGGTACTGGATCGCGCTTGTTGCACTTCTTGGTGGGTTGACCTCACTGGTCGTCTAATCCTTGGTGCTCAACTGTTTTCACGTTCAGAGCGACTACGAGCACTGAAGTCTTTCCAAGATTCACGGGTGACCTCGTCTTGCTCTTCATCTGGTGATGTCGCGGAGTCTTCACGAATCAGTCGTTGCCACATCCGGAAACCGACGAAGCCCAGCAGCGGCCATTCAATGACGTACACCCATGCCGGAAGGTGACCTTCCATCGCCCGGCGAGTTTCGACATAGAACCCAACGCCCGAAATCGCCAATCCAACAGCCAACGTGATGTTGAGCCAGCGGCGGCGGGTTCGTTCGGCCGCCGCATCCACGTGATCCACGCCGTCTGAATTTTCAGATGGTGAGTCAGTGTCCATGCGCGTCAAGATTCGTCAGTTGGTGGAGGATCGCCAGCGGAGTTCATGCGGCGAATGGTGATCAGCAGTAACCAGATCAGGAAGAAACCCCCCACAGTCACAAGGATCCAGCCCCAGGCTTGGTCGAGTCCCAGCGCGATTGGATAACCCGTTGCGTAGCAGACCAGAGTGATGGCCAGTAGGCGCCACTGCTGGCGGTTGGGTCGCAATTCCTCGGGGAGAGCCACAATCACACTTTACCGCTAGCCGGACGCCCGTGGGGTGGCTAGCATGACGCGATGGAGTTCATTGAGTTCACCCCGACCCGTGATCAATTCGCCTACACCTTCGGTGGCGCTGAGCCCGTCATGCGCATCAAGCCGGGCACGGCCTTGAAGCTGTGGACTGAGGATGCGTTCAACTACGCACTCAAGTCCGTCGAGGACTTGTCGAGTGTCAATGTCAATCTTGCCGAGGTCAACCCCCAGACCGGGCCCTTCTATGTTGAAGGTGCCGAACCGGGGGACACTCTGGCGATTCACATTGTCGATCTCACTCCGGCACGCGGTTGGGGTGTGTCAGCGGCCATCCCATTCTTCGGTGGGCTGACGTCTACTGATCGCACCGCAACCCTGCAGGATCATCTACCTGACACCACATGGGTGTACGAGGTCGATAGCGCAACGAACACTGTTGGCTTCGTTGCACGGTACGGGGATTTCACCGTTCAGTTACCGATCGAGCCAATGCTCGGCACTGTAGGAGTGGCTCCGGCCAGCCGCGAGGTGCGTTCCGCACTCACCCCAGAACGGTTCGGCGGCAACATGGACACTCCCGAGATGAAGGCAGGCACAACCTGCTACCTCGGGGTTAACGTCGAGGGTGCGCTCTGGTCGTTAGGTGATGGTCACTACCGCCAGGGCGAAGGTGAGGCGTGTGGCACGGC
>CAIKEU010000089.1 GCA_903826575.1 uncultured bacterium | reverse complement strand
ATGGTAGAGCCCCAGCCTTCCAAGCTGGCCATGCCGGTTCGATCCCGGTCACCCGCTCGCATAAGAAGAGCCTCCGGTTGATCCCGGAGGCTCTTCTTATGCGATCACGGAATGATGCCCGGGATCGGGAGGAGACGCCGCCCTGCGGCGTCGACGGACCCGGTCACCCGCTCGCACGCCACCCGCTCCCACGCCACCCGCTCCCACGCCACCCGCTCGCACGCCACCCGCTCCAATCACTACAACTGGTCCAGCCACGCAGACGATGCGAGTAGGTCAATACAGCAACGTCCATCACTCAAGATCGCTACTGTCGACGCCAGAAGAAATGTTCGACGCCGGGGCGCTCGCCTTTGGCCGAAGTTCCGGGGGGATCTTCATGGCAGTTACGCGAGATGCATTGGTGCCGATGGCCCTGCGCGGTTACCAGCGTTCATGGCTCACCACAGATCTGGTGGCGGGCGCCACGTTGGCCGCTGTCGCGATCCCAGAGTGCATGGGCTACACCTCGATCGCACAGGTTCCGGTCGTCACCGGCCTCTACACAGTGATCTTCCCGACGATCATCTTCGCGCTGCTGGGATGTTCGCGGCTGCTCGTGGTGGGAGCCGACTCGGCCACTGCCGCAATCCTCGCGGCAGGTATGGCCTCTCTCGGAATCGCGGGGCTCACGCCGTACAGCAACGAGTGGTTGGCGTACTGCGGTGCCATTGCGTTGATCACCGGAGTAATGCTGTTCATAGCCCGCCTGTTGCGGTTGGGATTCATCGGAGACTTTCTGCCCGCATCCGTGCTGATCGGATTCCTCGCCGGCGTCGGTGTCCAGGTCCTCAGTGGTCAGCTCCCGGCGATGCTCGGGATTTCGAAGGGGTCAGGGAACTGGTTCGAGCAGCAGTGGCACACGCTGACCTCGCTCGGATCGATCCAGTGGGAGACGTTCGGTTTCGCGGCCGGCACGCTGATCATCATCGTCGGCTTTAAGCGCTTCCTACCCCGAGTTCCGGGAGCCATCGTCGCAGTGGTGCTGTCCATCGCGATCTCAGCGGCGATCAACGCATCTGCTCACGGTGTTGACGTCGTCGGATCCGTGACCGGCGGGTTCCCACCGGTCGGCGCTCCGCAGGGCGTGGCGTGGTCGGCGAACATCAGCGGGATGTCGGCTATTGCGTTCTCCTGCCTGGTTTTAATCGTCGCTCAGTCAGCAGCAACCTCGCGTAGCTTCGCGATGAAACATGGTGATCCTGTTGATGTAAACCGCGACATCATCGGCCTCGGAGCTGCGAACATCACAGCGGCTTTAACCGGTACCTTCGTCGTAAATGGCAGCCCCACCAAGACCCAGATCCTCGACAGCCAGAAGGGCAAGACCCAAGTCGCGAACTTGACCATGTCGGTGATCGTGCTCTTAATCGTGCTGTTCTTTACCGGACTGCTTACCGATATGCCCAAGGCAACGCTGGGCGCCATTGTGTTCCTGATCGGGATCGACCTGATCGACGTCGTCGGTCTCAAGCGGATCCGAAGCCGACGGATGGACGAGTTCGTAATCGCCATCATCACCGCCGTCGTCGTATGCGCGGTCGGGGTCGAACAGGGCATCATCCTGGCGATCGTCGTATCCCTGCTCGAACTGATCCGCCGCCAATACAAGCCGAAGGACTACCTGATCACCCTCGGCTCCGACGGTAAGCCCGCCTATCTAGATGCGAGGCCGGGATCGCAGAGCGCCCCGGGCCTGCTCGTCTTTCGCTACGACGCGGAACTCTTCTACGCGAACGCCAATCGGTTCGTCGACGACATCCACTCGCTCATCGAGGCAGCTCCCGATCCGGTGCGATGGCTCATCCTCGAGGCGGGATCGCTTACGGACATCGACTATTCGGCCGGACTCAGCCTGGAACATCTCATTGACTTCACTGACGCAAGAGGGATCACGTTTGCCCTCGCCCGTCCCGACGCGTCACTGCTCGACACGTTGGCCACGTATGGGCTGGGGGAACGCATCGACCACAATCACATCTACGGCAACCTGACCGACGCCTACGCAGCCTTCTTGGCTGACCAGTCCTCCGCCGACGTTCCCGAGTAGCGTGGCATCGTGACTGAATCTGGTGAGCTCAATGTTCTTGGTGGTCCGCTCGGTGAATGCGGGACGGACCCGATGACCGGCTTCTACCGCGATGGTTGTTGCTCAACCGGGCCGCAGGATGTCGGTAGCCACACCATCTGCGCAGTTGTGACCGCAGAGTTCCTCGCGCACCAGGCAGGTATCGGCAACGACCTGTCTACCCCAGCACCGCAGTATCGCTTTCCCGGCTTGGTTCCAGGTGATCGCTGGTGCGTGACGGCGCACAACTGGTTGCGCGCTCACATGGAGGGTGCAGCAGCATTCGTCGTTCTGGAATCAACTCACCAGCGCACACTCGACATCGTTCCACTTGAGGTCCTGCAGCAGCACGCCGTCGACGTACCGTCACATCCAGACGGACTTTAGACAGGCCCGGCAACCCAGGTTGAGGGCGCATCCCTCGCGAAGGACCGTCTGCGAGTAATCTGCATGATCTGCAGCGAGCTAGCCGGTCACTGTTAAAGCACACGACGAAAGGTTGTGCCGATGTTCGTTCCGTTGACAGTCAATGACTTCCTCAAGCGCGCCGAAACGGTCTACGCAGATCGCATCGCTGTCATCGACGAGCCTGATCAGCCGGCTGCCCCCTTTGGCCCGCTTACCTACGGAGAACTCGCCGCTGCCGCCCGTGCTCAGGCTGCCGCACTTGATGATCTCGGCGTCCCCGTCGGTGGCCGAGTTGCGATCGCGTCACAGAACTCAGCTCGACTGATGACGAGTTTCTTTGGCGTCTCCGGATCGGGCCGGGTCCTGGTTCCGATCAACTTTCGGCTCGCAGAGCCTGAGGTTCGCTACATCGTTGAACACAGCGGGGCGCAGGTTCTGCTCGTAGATCCCGAGCTCGACGGCCCGCTTTCCACCGTCACGGCTAAACACCGATTTGTCTTGGGTGAAAGCGACGACATCATCTTCCCCACGGGTCGGGTCGGCAACGAGTGGACGCCGGACGAAAACGCGACGGCCACGATCAATTACACCTCAGGCACAACGGCCCGACCCAAGGGAGTGCAGTTAACCCACCGCAATGTGTGGATGAATGCAGTCACCTTCGCGCTTCACGTAACCATGAGCGATCGTGACGTTCTTCTACACACTCTTCCGATGTTCCACGCAAATGGCTGGGGCACCCCGTATGCGATCACCGGGGTTGGTGGCCGGCACATTGTGCTGCGCAAGGTTGACGGTGCCGAGATTCTTCGTCGCGTCGAGGAACATGGCGTGACGTTCATGTGTGGTGCACCTGCGGTCTGGTCGTCGGTCCTTGACGCCGCGGCCACGTGGGACGGACCCATCCCCGGCCGCGACCGGGTGCGCATCGTCGTCGCCGGCGCTCCCCCACCCACCCGCACAATCGAACGCATCGAAACCGAACTGGGCTGGGAATTCATCCAGATCTACGGCCTCACCGAAACTGCCCCAATGCTGACGGTGAACCGCACCCGCAGCGAATGGGACGATCTCAGCACAGGTGAACGCGCGAAAATGCTTGGTAGGGCGGGAGTTCCAGCCCTCGGCGTTGATCTCGACGTGGATCCCAGCGGTGAAATTTTGGCACGCGGAAATGTCGTTCTCGAGTCGTACTGGGATCAGCCCGACCAGAGCGCTGAAGCATTGGCAGGTGGCTGGTTCCACACCGGTGACGGCGGCACCTACGACGACGGCTATCTGACGATCAGTGACCGCAAGAAGGACGTCATCGTCACCGGCGGCGAGAACGTGTCATCAATCGAGGTTGAAGATGTGATCTCAAGCCATCCCAATGTGCGCGAAGTCGCCGTCGTTGGCACACCGGACGAACGCTGGGGCGAAGCGGTGACAGCGCTGATTGTCACCGACGGAACCGTCCTCACCGCTGACGACATCATCGCCCATTGCCGAGCGAGTTTGGCGGGCTACAAATGCCCGAAGCGGGTCGAATTCCGTGACGCGCTGCCACGCACATCAACTGGCAAGCTTCAGAAATTTCTTTTGCGCCAGGACTTCTGGGTCGGGCAGGAAAGAAGCATCAAGGGCTGAGCGTCCGACTGCCCGATCAGTTCTGACACCCAGGGCACCAAAATAGATTACGTCCGTAGAACTCCTGCGCCGCGATTGCCACACCACAGCGCAAACATGGCCGACCAGTTCGCTGGTAGACGTATACGCCAGTTGCTCGCCGCGCCCTTCGCCGTGCAGGGGTGTCCTCACCGCCATCAAGGTCCCGATCATCTGGGGCCCGACGGTCAGAATCGAGATCAGCCATCGCACGCATATCAGACTTGTCGACGGTGACGATGCGTCCGCGTTTCACGCCGTCCTTCATCAAGATGACCAAGTCATTCCAGATGTCATCAAATTGCTCCGGCGCCAGCGATCGTCCCTCACGGAAGGGTGAAATCCCTTGGCGATAAAGCACTTCAGCGCGATAGATATTGCCCGCTCCACCAATGACACTTTGATCCATCAGTAGTGCACCAACGGGAGCTTTACTTTTGCTGATCCGAGCCCAAGCCCGTTCTGGGTCCGGCTTCTTGCGAAGCGGGTCGGGACCGATCCGATTGAACAGTGCGGCCACCTGATCATCGTCGAGTAATTCACAAGCAGTTGGCCCGCGTAGATCGGCATAGCTTTCATCGCCGACGATGCGCAGGCGAAGTGCGCCAACGGGGGTTGGCTCCGGCAGCCGGCGGGCGACGAAAGTGCCATACAGCCCGAGATGCACATGCAGGCGCAGTGGTGAATCAAAACTCACCAGCAGGTGCTTTCCCACTGCTTCCGCGTGCGTCAAAACCAGACCATCGAGAAGTTGCGCGCCACTTTCAAATCGTCCTTGCGGACTTGAGGTCTGCACGCGCTGATCAGCAAAGGTCTTGGTCAGTGAGCCGGCAAGTCGATGAAGGGTATGCCCTTCAGGCATTTCACCCTCCTTGTCATGACGAGCAATCTAGCCGCAAAACCCGTACCGTTCAGAACATGGCTAAGTCTGCTGCCCGTCATCGAAAACAGCATCCCGACGAGAACGACGACGGCAAGCAGAACCCGCAGTCAACCGGAAATCGCCTCGAACGCAACCCCGATAAAGCCCTGGAACGACTCGTTGATCGATCCCCTTCACGGGTCGGCGTCGAGGCAGCAATGAGAGCGCGCGACGTATCGAGATAGCGCTAACTAGGCGAACCGTCGAACCGCGTTAGAACGAGCCGTTTTCCTCGAATCGGCTTAAAAGATCGATCCGACGCTGATGACGCTCGTCACCACTGAATGGCGTTGCTAGAAACGCATCCACAATGGCAAAGGCGTCTTCCGTTGAATGCATCCGAGCACCTAGGCCAATGACGTTGGCATTGTTGTGCTGGCGAGCCAACGATGCAGTTTCCAATGACCAGGCAAGCGCCGCCCGCACACCAGCTACCTTGTTGGCGGCAATCTGTTCGCCGTTACCCGAACCACCCATTACAACTCCAAGACTGCCCTCGTCTGCAACAACGGCCTGGGCCGCGGCAACGCAAAACGGCGGATAGTCATCCAGGGCGTCGTACTCATGTGCCCCATGGTCGATCACCTCGTGGCCATCGGCCGTCAAGTGCGCGACGAGCAGGTTCTTGAATTCAAAGCCGGCATGGTCACAGCCCAGATGTACACGCATGTGAATACCTTTCCAAAGTCCAATGATCAGTTCAACGAACGCGCGTTCCGAGACCGAAGAACGACAGGCCTAGCCGAAGTCCGGGCGCTCAGTACGACTGCGCTTGATTTCGAAGAACCCCGGCGTGGCAGCAACCAGCAGCGTGCCGTCCCAGAGTTTGCCGGCGACCTCACCCGTAACAAGTCGAGTGATCACTGGGCCGAAGAAGGCAACAGTTTCGCCATCTGCACCCGGAACGTGGATGACGGGCGTGCCGACGTCCATTCCAACCAGGTCCATGCCTCGGTGGTGGCTTGCGCGCACCTCGTCGTCGAACTCGGTGGAGTCTGCCGCGGCAGCAAGTTCTGCGGGCAGACCTGTCTCGGCGAGTGCGTTAGCAATCACAACGTCATAGTCCTCGACCTTGCCGACGTGAATTTGCGTAGCCATTGCCAAGTACAGCGGCCACATCACATCCTGCCCATGCGCCAGCCGCGCAGCAGTGAGAACGCGAACGGGGCGCCACGCCTTCACGAGCCACTCGGCCCACTCTGGAGCCATGTCCGGCTTGCCACCGTTGAGTTCCGCCAGCGACATCACGTTGCAGGTGGTCGCGATATCTCGAACCTTGGCCACCTCGAGAACCCAGCGAGCGGTCTGAAACGCGAATGGGCAGGCGGGATCGACAAAAATGTCAACGGGAACGGCGGAAGTAACGTCAGATGTGGTCATTACCCAACGCTATCGCCGTGCAGCACCCACGTCACCCGCAGGGGCCGCTGCGCTCTGTCAGAGGCCGTGACAGACTATGCCAACTCACGGCACAACCGTATTAACATTTTCGGCAACAAGGGAGTCGTCACAAGTGACCAGCCTTCAGAGCATTCCGAGCGATCAGGTCGACACCACGAACCTCACCCGCGCGGAGGCAGCAGAGCGAAGTGCAACGGTGCAAACCCAGCGATTCGAGGTGCATCTTGATCTGAGTGGTGCAGGCGATCACGACACTTTCACCAGCACGACGACGGCCACGTTCACAGCCACGCCTGGTGCGTCGACGTGGATTGACATCATTGCCCCAAGCATCGTCTCGGCGACGCTAAACGGTGCAGATGTCGACACGTCCGGATTCACCGGAACCCGGCTACCCATTCATGGGCTTAGCGCCGAAAATACGCTCGTCATCGTCGCCAACTGCGAGTACATGCGCACCGGCGAAGGTCTGCACCGATTCGTCGACCCAGTTGACAAGGCTGTTTACCTTTACACCCAGTTCGAGATCGCCGATGCCCGCCGCGTTTACGCCTGTTTCGATCAGCCAGATCTCAAGGCTGAATTCCAGCTCAACGTTACGGCGCCTGACTACTGGCAGGTTGTCTCGAACTCGCCCACCCCCGAGCCGATCAAAGGTGATCTGGGACTTGCGGAGTGGAATTTCGAAGCTACCCCACGCATTCCGACGTACATCACCGCCATCTGTGCAGGGCCCTATCACGTTGTCTCGGACGAATACTCGGGCCCGCATGGCACGTACCCGATGAGCATCTTCTGCCGACAAAGTCTCGCAGAGTTCCTTGACGCCGACGATGTCTTCACCGTCACGAAGCAGGGTTTCGAATTCTTTGAGGCGCAGTTTGGTGTGCCTTACCCGTTCAAAAAGTACGACCAGCTATTCGTACCCGAATTCAACGCTGGCGCAATGGAAAATGCCGGCTGCGTGACGATTTTGGAAGATCTCATCTTCCGTTCTCGCGTTACCGACACGTACTACGAGGCGCGCGCCAACACGATCCTGCACGAGCTCGCACACATGTGGTTCGGTGATCTCGTCACCATGGTCTGGTGGGACGACCTATGGCTCAACGAATCATTTGCCGAGTGGGCCGCGCACTGGGCAAATGAGCGGGCAACCC
The DNA here is from genome assembly GCA_903826575.1 of uncultured bacterium. Taxonomy (GTDB): domain Bacteria; phylum Actinomycetota; class Actinomycetes; order S36-B12; family CAIYMF01; genus Longivirga. Next base: position 23,630 of record CAIKEU010000089.1, on the reverse strand, counting down.
GCTACACCGACGCATGGACGACCTTCCTGAGCCAGCGCAAGAACTGGGCCTACCGCCAGGATCAGCTCCCCTCGACGCACCCAATCGCCGCTGACATGGTCGACCTCGAAACCGTCGAGGTGAACTTCGACGGAATCACCTACGCCAAGGGTGCGTCAGCGTTGCGACAGTTGGTTGCGTGGGTAGGTGAAGAACACTTCCTCGCCGGCATCAAGGCGTACTTCGTCAAGCACGCATGGGGCAATACCCGCCTCACGGACCTACTTTCTGAACTCGAAGCCTCAAGTGGTCGAGAGTTAATGAGCTGGTCCGCGCAGTGGTTGGAGACGAGCGGGGTCAATCTGCTTAGAGCCGAGCTTGATGTTGCCGAAGACGGCACGTTCACTTCGGTGACCGTGGTTCAGGATCCACCCACAGTGCCCGAGGGAATCGAGCCCATCTTGCGCTCGCATCGCATCGCGATTGGCCTGTACTCAACCAAGGACGGCGTGCTTGAACGCGTCGGTCGCGTGGAAACTGATGTTGTTGGCGAACGCACTGGTGTGCCTGAGCTCGTCGGCGTCGCACAGCCGGATCTACTCCTACTCAACGACGAGGATCTAACTTTCGCAAAGATCCGCCTCGATGAGCGCAGCCTTCACACCGCAGTTGCTTCGCTCGGAACAATCCGCAGCACCATCGCTCGCACCTTGGTGTGGACGGCTGCGTGGGATATGACGCGTGATGCGGAAATTTCAACCGGTGAGTATCTAACCTTGATCGAGGAAAACATCGGAACCGAATCCGACATCGGTGTCGTTCAGGTTTTGCTCAGCCAAGCGAAGCTCGCCATCGAGAACTACGCGGCCCCTTCGCATCGCGCCGCATATCGTGATCGGCTTGCGGGGTTCACTACCCGTTTGCTCGAAGCGTCCGCTCCCGGAAGCGATCACCAGCTTGCGTTCGCGCGCAGTTTCGCCGGTGCGGCACGTACTGACGAGCATGCGGCAGTCTTACGTAAATGGCTTTCGGGCGATGCCCCTAGCGGTCTGGCCATCGATACCGATCTTCGTTGGACTTTGCTTGCTCGCCTCGTCGCACTCGGCGCTGCTACTCCAGATGAGATCGACCTCGAACTCGAGCGCGACGACACGGCGACCGGCCGACGTCAAGCAGCCACCGCACGCGCCGGAATTCCTAGCGCAGAGGCGAAACAGCTAGCGTGGTCCGAGGCCGTCGATGGTGACGAATTGCCAAACGCCATGCTCAGCGCAACGGTTGGCGGGTTCATGCAGCCGGATCAGCGTGAGTTGCTCGAACCCTTCGTTGCTCGCTACTTCGATGCGATTTCGCGGGTATGGCAGGAGCGAACCAATGAGATCGCCCAAACCATCACCCTCGGGCTTTACCCGGCGCTGTTGGCGTCTGAATCGACCGTCGAAGCAACCAATGAATTCCTCAAGCGTGACGACATTCCATCCGGCGCGCGCCGATTGATCGGCGAGGGACGAGACGGCGTGCAGCGTGCACTGCGGGCGCAGACGCGCGATGGGGTCGACGGCTAGGGCAACTGAGCACAAGGGTGGCGCGTCGGAGCCAAGAACTAGATCGTGTCTAGGTGACGACGTTCGGGCCTGCGCGCATGCTCAGCCATTAGGTTGACACCATTACGGATGCCACCGATGAGCTCACCGGCTTGAAATGACGACGTCATGGCAAGCGCCGCGAGAGCACAGGTCCGATCATCAATGGAAGTCGAAGCGTGTGAACCGGTGACGATTTCTAACGTACGTGATGTCGGGTCAATCGCCGTCAACACAGTGCGAGTGGACTCGCCTGCCGACGCCTGCAAAAGCGCCTCGGCGCTTGCCCGACCGTCTGAAAGTTGGCCCACGTAGACCTTGAACGACAGGCCGCAGAGGTTCTCCGCAGCACTTACGATTTCTTCGATGGCTTGACGCTGACGCGCGGTTACGCCCTCACCAGCGGGCACTCGTGCCCCCAGGCGGCACGTCAATACCGCGGGCGATGTCCATCGGGGTCTTGGCCGAACCAAAATCCCCACCGCCAACAGTCATGTCTGCCTCAGCGCCTACGACCAAGGCGTCGCCAGAGAACGCGGCAGAATCGGAGGTGCGAGCTTTGCGCGTCCACGAAGGCGCTGAGACCAGAAGCCAGATCAATCCAGCTACCGCTAGCGGAATGCCAGCGAAGATCAGAACGGCCGTTCCTGGACTCAACAACCCGGTCGGGTTGTTGTCAGCAACGCTGTCCTGCGCAAACGCGGGGGCAGCCGAGAGGACGCCTACCGCGGCCACACAGCCAGCGCTAATCACAGACCGGCGGATGATGTGACGTGAGGGCTTGAAGATCATGCCTCCATCCTAGCGCGAGCACCTATTGGTCGACACGTGCATGGGTAATCGCCGCGATGACCCGTCGAGGCAGTTGAAGATCTGGCAGATCCTCCACCAGGACGGGCGTGCCCCCAGCATCACACAGGGGTACCCGCCAGTTCGGATACTCCTGATCCGTACCGGGCTGGTTTTGGGCCCGACGATCACCCACTGCGTCAGGGAGTGCAACCGCGAGAAGTCGTGAGGGCGACCTCGCGGCGAAACGATGGAGGGCCACCACAATGTCGTCAGTCGAATATGGCTCGATCAACAACCCTTCGCCGAGTAACGCACCGATCCATTGATTGCGCGAGCGTTCGTACCCCGCCCACTCCTGATCAAATGGCGCAGCGAGCAAACCCAACTCATCACGTAGACGTACGTGTTCACCGTCCAAATACCCCGCAGACGGGGGCAAGTCGTGAACGGTCACACTTGCCAGCGATAGTCCGCGCCAATGACGGGGATCGCGCGGTCGGCCATCGGGTTCAGCCTCGAACCACAGTACCGTTGTACCCAGAAACCCACGTTCCCGTAACGCATCTTGAACCCAAGGCTCCAACGTGCCCAAATCCTCGCCAATCACCACGGCGTTCGCCAAGGTCGCTTCCAACGCGAGGATGCCTAACAACGCCTCATGGTCGTACCGGACGTAGGTGCCTTGCTCTGCAGACGTGCCCTTGGGAATCCACCACAGGCGAAACAACCCAAGAACGTGGTCGACCCGAATTCCACCGGCATGACGCAGAACAGTGCGCAGCATGTCCCGGAATGGGATGTAGGCACTGTCAGAAAGCGCATCAGGTCGCCACGGTGGCTGCGACCAGTTCTGCCCGATCTGGTTGTACATGTCCGGCGGCGCACCAACCTCGATATCGCGCGCCAACACAGCAGCTAACGCCCATGCGTCGGAACCCTCAGGGTGAACCCCGACCGCAAGGTCGTGCAAAATACCCAACGCCATACCGCTATCGACAGCTTGAGCCTGAGCGGCTTCAAACTGCGTATCTAAAATCCACTGGCACCACATATGAAACTCAATGAGCGAACCCAACGGCGCGCGCGCCTGCGCGACAGCGGCACTGGTGACATCAGCAATAGCGTCAGGCCATTCGAGTGGGTCGCCGTAGGTATCCACGAGAGCACACCACAGCGCAAAGTCGTTGAGGCCTATGCCCTCCCGCTGTTGATACTTTTCGAACTCCCGAGCGCGCTCAGGTGTCCGGACAACGCCGGCCACCTGCTCAAGTACGCGCCGCTTCACGGCCCAAACAGGATCGCGTTCCAACAAATCCGACGTCGTGTTCATCGCGCGGCACGCAGCCACAAGTGGCTCGATTTCCGCTCGCTGGTCTGCAGTCAGCGAACTGAACTCTGGAATGTCTTCGGGGCGAACGTATATCGGATTCGCGAATCGTCGGGTGACGGGAAGGTAAGGCGACGGCGCCATCGGTGGTTGTGGAGAGGCAGCGTGCATCGGATTGACGAGAAGGAAGTCCGCCCCCTGCGTGGCGCTCCATCGCGCGACCTGCGCCAGATCCGCGATGTCACCGACTCCGTATGAGTCATGTGAGCGCACAGAGTAGATCTGAGTAGCAAATCCCCACCCGGTGCGCTGCGCTAACGCCGCCGGTAGATCAACGCGATGCGGTGTGACCGCCAGTACGGTCGAGCACGTCCGATCGTCAACCTCGCGTTTAGCAACAATTTGGTGCCATCCGAGCGGAATGTCACGCGGCAGCCTGAAGGTTGCTTCGCCGATGAGCGCACCATCGATCTCGCGAGGTTCGATCCACCGATCCACCTGCTCACATGCGCCAAGTTCCTCACCGGCATCGGTCTCAACCCACATCTCAACACCGGTGCCGTCGGGGACATGCACCCACACGAAAGCATCTGTCTGCGCTCGCGCGACGACAACGGGTGGTAAAGCGCGGCGCCAGTCCCTCGTGGCTCGGGCATGTAACGCATCTAGGCACGATTCAGTAGTCGACGTATCAACGTCGAGAGCCTTCAAAACCAACCGAACGGTTTGCTCGTCGACCATCCGACGAGTACCTGATTGATCCACGTAATCGGTCGCAACCCCATAAGCGTCGGCAAGGCTACGCAGCACATCGTCCACGAACCCATAGTGCCGGGTGTGCCGCACCTGCATAAAGGCGACCCGCCTCATATGGTTACGACGTGACTTCACATCTGCCCGAACTGACATACCCATCGGCCCCGCGACTCGACCTCGTCGACGACCTACACGGTCGCGCGGTAGCCGACCCGTACCGGTGGCTCGAAGGATCGCCCATCGGCGATGCGAACCAAACCGCCGAGTGGCTCAGAGCACAGGCTGCCCTATTCGAGAACGAACATGCGCAATGGACGATGACGGATGCGTTTCGCACTCGGATCACGACACTGCTGTCGGCGGGAGTCGTTTCCACTCCCGTTTTTCGCGGTGAGCGCGTGTTCTTCATGCGCCGCAATGGCGATCAGGAATTCGCCGTGTTGCTCACCATCGACCCGGATGGGACGGAGCGCGTTCTGATCGATCCAATGCAATTGGATCCCGAAGGGCTCACCACACTCGACTCATGGCAACCGAGCAAGGAAGGCGATCGCCTGGCTTACTTGCTCTCCGAAGGTGGCACCGAAGAATCTGTCCTTCGCGTGATGGATGTGGCTACCGGCGCACTCATTGACGGACCAATCGATCGCACTCGATTCACACCCGTCGCTTGGCTTCCCGGCGGCGAGAAGTACTACTACGTGCGTCGCTTGGACCCTGCGCTACTGCCAGACAACGAGCTGTCCTTCCACCGACGCGTCTGGCTTCACACGGTGGGCGATGATCCGTCGAACGACGTGATGATTTTCGGCGAGGGACGTACGATCACCAACTACTACGGTGCATCGGTTTCTCGAGACGGGCGTTGGCTGCAGATCTCAAGTTCCGAGGGCACCGAGCCCCGCAACGACCTATGGATCGCTGATCTGACGACGTCAGAGTTAGCCGCACCCAACCTCGTTGAGGTACAGATCGATGTCGACGCGCAGACCTCGTTTTCAATGGGGCGCGACGCAAAGGCATACGTCGCAACAGATCTCGACGCGTCACGTGGACGCATCGCGGTTACAGACCCGACAACTCCGACAGTTGAACACTGGCGCGAATTGATTCCAGAAGATCCAACGGCCGTGCTGAACGACTTCGCGATACTTGATGGTGACGAACTGGATCGACCACTACTTGCGGTGTCATGGACTCGGCACACTGTCGGTGAACTGACTCTGCACGATTTGGAAACCGGAGAAAAGATCGGCGATGTTCCCCTACCCGGAGTTGGGACGATGGGCGGCATCGTCGAGCGTCCTGACGGTGGGCCAGTCGTCTGGTTTGTCTACACCGACTACACAACACTGCCGCACGTCTACTCCTACGATGCGCGCACTGGTCAGGTCAGTCTCTACTCATCCCCACCCGGCACTGTCGAGGTGCCGAAGGTGTTTTCGCGCCAAATCGAATACACCTCCGCGGACGGCACAACCGTGCGGATGTTCGTCCTGTCTCCCACTGAAACCCCAGATTCAACTCGGCCAACAATCCTTTACGGCTATGGCGGCTTTGGTATTCCGATGCAGCCGGCATACAGCGCAACAGCTTTGGCATGGGTTGAAGCTGGCGGGGTTTACGCGGTTGCCGGGATTCGCGGCGGAGGCGAGGAGGGCGAGCAGTGGCATCGCGATGGAATGCTCGGCACCAAGCAAAATGTCTTTGACGACTTCCATGCGGCTGCCGAATGGCTGATCAACAACGGGTGGACGACGCCGGAACAACTAGCGATCAACGGTGGAAGTAACGGCGGACTACTCGTCGGCGCCGCTCTCACCCAGCGTCCTGATCTATACGGAACGGTCGTCTGCGTGGCCCCGCTCTTGGACATGGTGCGGTACGTCGTCGTACCACCCGGTGCGAACTATCTCGGCCCAACGTGGACTGTCGAATACGGCGATCCAGACGTCCCCGAACAACTCGACTGGATCCTTGGCTACTCGCCATACCATCGTGTGACCGAGGGGACCCCGTACCCAGCCACTCTGTTCCTCGTGTTCGAAAACGACTCACGCACCGATCCCATGCACGGCCGAAAATTGTGCGCCGCCCTTCAACATGCCACGACCGGCTCACGGCCGATCCTGATTCGCAGTGAAGCCAACGTTGGTCACGGTGCTCGATCCATGAGCCGGTCTATCGAGGAGAGCGCGGACATGCTCGCGTTCACAGCTCGCTGGACCGGGCTAGCGGCTCAGTAGCGAGCCGAAAGGAAGTGGAGCTTGTGTCGACTGCTCTCACCGCAACACTCGCAGAGGCATGGTATTACCCAGTGCTGCACTGGGCAACAACATATGGGCTGCGCATCTTGGCAACGGTGGCCGTTGGGGCATTCGCGTGGGTGATCTCGTATAGAGCCATCGATCGAGTTACTGAGGCCGCGGTCAAGAGGGCAATGACCGATCGTCCAGCCGCGAACCGCAACACCGACAGCACCACCGAACTGACCGACGCGATTATGGGTCAGCGTCGCGAGCAACGCGCCCGCGCACTCGGGCAACTCTTGCGCAGCATCAGCGCATTCATCATCGGTGGGATCACCCTTCTGGTTGTCCTGACTCAACTCGGCATGGATATCGGACCGTTACTAGCAAGTGCCGGTGTTATCGGTGTTGCACTCGGCTTCGGTGCGCAGACTCTCGTGAAGGACTTCCTGTCAGGTATTTTCCTCGTCCTTGAAGATCAGTACGGACCGGGGGACGTCGTCGATCTTGGTTCTGCGATCGGAACAGTTGAGGAAGTCGGCCTGCGCATTACCCGACTCCGTGACGCCTCAGGAGTTGTCTGGTACGTCCGTAACGGAGAGATCCTCCGGGTTGGCAATCGATCACAGGGGTGGACGCTTGCAATCGTTGACGTTCCCATCGCCTATGACGAGGATCTCGATCGGGTACGTCGACTCGTTGAGAAGATCGGTCGGCAGATGGACGCCGATTCGTCGTACGACGCAGTGCTTCTCGGAACGCCAACGTACGCCGGCGTCGAGAGCGTTAGCGGTGATGCGATGTTCATTAGGGTTACCGCGCGTTCGGCTCCCGACCAACGCCTCGTCGCCGAACGGGCTATCCGTGAACAGCTGAAACTGGCTTTCGACGCACAGGGTATTCGCATGCCCGTTCTCAACAGACCTGGCACTGGTCTGCCGCCAGGCAATCAGCCAAACCCGCCACGGGCATAGTCCGACTGGCCTAGATCACCGGCGACGGTATGAATGGCGCAACTGGACCGTGACGGCCAGACTGAAGGCATGCGTTGTTTAGTCACGGGTGTGACGGGTTATATCGGCGGACGCCTCGTCCCGGAACTCCTAGAGCAGGGGCACGAGGTTCGAGTGCTCGCCCGACACCCAGAGCGGCTCGCAGACCGCACCTGGATTGACAATGTCGAGGTTATTTCTGGTGATGCGCAGGATGTCGGCACGCTCAACGAAGCCCTAGCTAACGTCGATGTCGCCTACTACCTCATGCACTCGATGCTGAGCGGTGCAGACTTCCACAACGTCGAGCTCAACATGGCCCGCACGTTTTCCCGCGCCGCAAACGCTCAGGGAGTTGGACGCATCGTCTACCTCGGCGCATTGCAGCCAGACATCCCCGAGCGAGAACTAAGCGAGCACTTCCGGAGCCGCGGACAAGTCGGCGACATTCTGCGTCAGGGCGATGCGAACGTAATCGAGTTTCGCGCGGCCATGGTGATCGGCAGTGGCTCAGCAAGTTTCGAGATGGTTCGATACTTGACTGAACGACTGCCCGTGATGGTCACACCTGCATGGGTGCGCACGCGTACCCAACCGATCGCCGTCCGCGACATCCTGTACTACCTTTCCCGAGCACCGCAGATTCCAGCAGGCGTCAGCCGCGTGTTCGAACTCGGCGGGCCGGACGTCATGACGTACCAGGGAATGATTGATGGGTACGCAGATGTGTCCGGATTCAAACGGCCGAGAATCATTCCCGTAAGCGTCATCAGTCCTAAATTGTCGAGCATGTGGGTTGGTTTGATGACCCCCGTGCCACCTTCGATGGCTAGGCCACTGGTGGAAAGTTTGGCGATGGAAGCGGTCTGCCACGAGCACGACATCGCCGAGTACATTCCTGATCCACCAGAAGGTCTGATCTCGTATCGCCGATCACTTGAACTGGCCTTGGCACGCGTCCGAAACTCCGACGTTCAAACGGCGTGGTCGAGTTCGAGCCTGCCCGGAGCCCCAAGCGATCCCCTACCCAGTGATCCGGATTGGACGGGCGGTTCGCTCAAACTCGATGAGCGCGAAACCGTCGTGAACGCCACGCCTGAAGCACTGTGGAACGTGATCGAAGGCCTCGGCGGCGAGCACGGCTACTACTCACCGCCCGTCCTGTGGGAGGTACGCGGTTTCCTCGATCAATTGGTCGGCGGAGTTGGCTTGGTTCGAGGGCGGCGCGACAGCGACAAGCTGCGCGTCGGTGACCCATTGGATTTTTGGCGTGTAGAAGAGCGGATCCCAAATGAGCTCTTACGCCTGCGAGCAGAAATGCGCTTGCCGGGGTTGGCCTGGCTCGAACTATCCATCCGCCAGGATGAATCCTCGACGGGTCACACGCAGACCGTCTACGTTCAGAAAGCGCTATTCAAACCTCGAGGCATTCCCGGTGAGGCCTACTGGCGTGCGGTAACCCCTTTCCACAAGATTGTCTTCGGGTCGATGCTCAAGAACATCCGCGAGCGCGCGGAATCACACCCGGTCGATCCGGTTGACCGGATTGGTCCGAAAACACAGAGTGTTGCACCCCCAACCGCCAGCTAAGTAGCAGTCGTTCGGCACAATGTCCCTATGTCCGACCCCACCACCGGTTCACCGGCCGAGCCCGAGCAAACCCCCTATGAACTCATGGGGGGCGAGCGCTTCTTCACCACGCTCGTGGCACGCTTCTACGAAGGCGTCGCAACTGACGAAGTTCTGCGGCCGATGTACCCCGAGGGGGACTTGGCACCAGCCGAACGTCGGCTTCGGCTTTTCATGGAGCAATATTGGGGTGGGCCCGAAACGTATGGAGAAGAGCGCGGGCACCCGCGGCTACGAATGCGCCATGCGCCCTATGAAATCGACATGGCAGCGCGTGATCGCTGGTTGACGCACATGCTCAACGCACTGGAGTCGACCGTAGCCGAACAGCCAATGCATCCAGCCGCATACGATGCGCTCGTGAAGTACCTCACCGGAGCCGCGACCGCAATGGTGAACATAATGCCCGAGGATCAACCGGGCGTGAGCATCTCCGATAGTCAGCACTGAGTCGTGGCTCAACCCTCACAGATCGCGACTCCTCAACGAGGCTGGCGCCACCGGGCTTGGGTTGTTGCTGCCGTCTCCTTCGCCGCTCTGGTAGCGGCTGCTGCCGGCCGATCAAGCGTCGGAGTTTTCCTGCGGCCAATCTCCGACGAATTCGGCTGGCCCATTTCATCCGTCTCGTTCGCCGTCACCCTCAATCTGTGCTTCTACGGATTGACCGCACCATTCGCCGCCGCCCTGATGGAGAAGCTCGGGGTTCGCCGCGTTGTCGCCGCTGCATTAGCGATTCTGGCGACAGGGCTGGCCCTCACAACGACGGTCACTACCACCTGGCAGCTCTACCTCTTCTGGGGAATCTTCGTTGGCTTCGGAGCTGGATGCATGGCTCTGGTGTTCGGTGCGATCGTTGCTCAGCGATGGTTCGTGGAGCGTCGTGGGCTTGTCACCGGAATTTTCTCTGCTGCATTTGCTACCGGGCAACTGATTTTTCTACCTACGATCACTCAAATCACCGCCACGTCAGGATGGCGAACGGCAGCTTTATCGCTCGCCGGATTTGCCTTGGTGATCATCCCCTTCGTCTTCCTGTGGCTGCGCGACAGCCCTGCCGAAGTCGGGCTGCTCCCGTACCGAGCACCAGCCGGATACCAGCCACCGCCGGCACCTAATCACGGTATGAATGCCGGCAAACTCGCGCTGGTCCGGCTCAGGGATGCAAGTAGGACTCGCGCATTCTGGATTCTCGCTGGCGCATTCTTTGTGTGTGGCTGGTCAACGAACGGCTTGATCGGCACACACTTCATCGCGGCCGCCCACGACCATGGCCTACCGTCCACCTCGGCAGCAGCTCTGCTAGCCGCCATCGGCATTTTCGACATTATCGGCACGATCGGTTCCGGCTGGTTCACCGATCGCTATGACTCTCGGTACCTACTCGTCATCTACTACGGCCTTCGCGGCGTTTCCCTACTCCTACTTCATCTCGTGTGGGCAAACAGCGTGCAGCCACCGATGTTCTTTTTCGTCGTGCTGTATGGCCTTGATTGGGTTGCCACGGTGCCCCCGACGGTTGCTCTTTGTCGCGAATGCTTTGGCATCGAGCGGGCCGGCGTGGTCTTCGGCTGGGTGTTCGCCGCGCACATGGTGGGGGCTGGTATGTCGGCATGGACCGCAGGGATCATCAGGCAGGCAACAGGTACATATAATCTGGCATGGTGGAGTGCGGGGGTATTGTGCTTGATCGCCGCGTTCGCCTGCTGGTTCGTGCCACGTGAACAGCAGCAAACCATAAGCGAGCCAAGCCCATCACCCGCTCCAGCCCGAACGTAATTGGTAGCAGATTCGCGAGGAGTTCTACGTTGAGCACCACGATTTACCCGGCGAAATCCATCATCACCCTCAACGGATACCGACCACGTGCAGAAGCCGTGGCCGTGCGCGACGGACGGATCATTTGCGTCGGCACTCTCGAGGAATGCCTCGCATGGGGGCCGGCAGCGATCGACGACGTTTTCGCAGATAAGATTCTGATGCCCGGAATGGTTGAGGCCCACGGACACTCAGCTGAGGCGATGCTCCTGTCGATTCCCTACGTCGGGTACTACGACATCCCGCTACCCGATGGCTCGCGTGCACCCGGGGTCAAGAGTTACGAGCAGTTGATTGAGGTCCTGAAGGCGGCCGACGCAGACCTTCCGGAGGGCGAAGTCCTCATGGCGAACGGATTCGACCCAATCTTCTTTGAAGGTCAGCCCCGACTCGACGCAACGATCCTTGATCAGGTCAGCCTCACGCGGCAGGTTTACGTTCGCCACGCGAGCGGCCATCTAGCCACCGTCAACACTGCACTCATCGAGGCCGAGGGCCTCGCGGACGACACCACAACACCCGGCGTTCCGCGCGATGCCTCAGGTAAGCCGACAGGCGAACTGCAGGAAGCACCAGCGATGTCGCTCGCGACGAAGGCAGCGCACACATTTATGGTGCTCAACGGAAATCCTGAGGGCCTATTCGATTACGGACGTCTATGCCGCAACGCCGGTGTCACCACCACGACGGAACTTGTCGGCCTCTTCATGCTCGTCCCCGAGTCCGTGGCCGTGTGGCAGGACGTCGTCAATCGCGACGAGTTTCCAGCTCGCATGAGCGTCTACAACGTGCCCGGAATTCCAGGCATCCCAGCCGATTACGCGGCCGCAGCGAAGAAGGCACTGGACTTTCAATCCCTTGCAACCGACAAACTGCGCATCGGCGGAATAAAGCTCGTCGGTGACGGCTCGCTCCAAGGCTGGACAGCATGCTGTGGCGCACCTGGTTACTTCACCGGCGAGGATCACGCACTAGCCCAATTCACCCAAGACGATCTCGACCTCGCCGTCACCACATTCCACGAGGCGGGCCTGCAGATCTATTTGCATGCCAATGGCGATGCCACCGTCGATCAATTCATCATCGCCGTCGATAAGGCACTTCGTAAGACTGCGTGGCTAGATCACCGCCATACTGCGCAGCATTCACAGACGACCACAACCTCTCAGTACCGCGCGATGGCTCGACTTGGCATCGCAGCGAACATCTTCACCAACCACATGTGGTACTGGGGTGATCAGCATTACGCGCAGGTGATGGGCCCAGAGCGTGTCGACCGGATGTGGGCAGTCAAGTCGGCTTCGGAAATGGGAGTCTCCGTGACGTATCACTCCGACTCCGGTGTTACCCCCACAAGCCAGTTGCACACCGCTTGGTGTGCGGTAAACCGGATCACTCCGAGTGGTCGGGTGCTCGGCGAAGCCGAGAAGGTTGATGTCGAAACCGCACTTCGCGCCGTGACTATTGAGGCTGCTTTCCAACTTCATATGGATCACGAAATCGGGACCATAGAGGCTGGCAAGCTCGCCGACTTTGCAGTGCTTGAATCAGATCCACTTGAATGCGATCCCATGGCTCTGCGCGACATCAAGGTCTGGGGAACAGTCGTCGGCGGTGTTATCTACGAAGCCGAGAAGGTTAAGTAACCTGCTATCTCTTCTTCGGAACGAGAGATAGTTTCGGTGGAAGCGAGTTGGAACGAACGAAGATCTGACCCGAGGGCGTGACAAGTCGCTTCCAGCCGCTGATGTTTCCGGTTTCGATATGCGCGCCTGGATGTGACAGGAATCCAAGTAACCGCGCCGCGTGGAGGGCTCGCATGGGCAGTGCGCCGTAGCCCGGCGCATCCCATGCTGCTTCGGCTAGCAAGGTTGAGTTCAGTGATCCCGATTTCGGAACTTGGGCACGAAACGCCGCGACAGCCTCATCTACAACAGGGGCCAAGTCGCCGGCCACCCCCTTTTCCCCACTCGACCATGGACCCGCCGGAGGCAGCACCGCTAGAGCGGGCGAACCAGCAACTGAATCAGGTAGCCGCACATCAGTGACAGTTCCGAGCTTGCTCGTGTCACCGATGATGTCGCGCAACCTGCCCGCTGACACCGTCAGGTCAATCTCCCTATCGAGGTCGTCACTACCATCGAGAACAGCCGGGAGTGCAATGAAGGCGAGAACATCCATGGGCAGAGCCGAGTAGAACCCAAGAACCTTGCCGCGTTGAACAATCCGAACGGCGGATCGCTCGTCCCAGCCCAGCACCCTGCCGAGAAAACCGGCAAGGTGCAGCACCTCATCCTTTGCCAAGCGCATGGTTGAGAGCATCGACTCGTCTAGCCTCGACTCAGTTTGCGGTACGTCGCACGATGCGGACGGGCGGCCTCGGGGCCGAGGCGATCAATCTTGTTCTTCTCGTAGGAGTCGTAGTTACCTTCGAACCAGAACCACTGCGAATCGCCTTCGTATGCCAAGATATGGGTCGCCACGCGATCAAGGAACCACCGGTCGTGCGAGGTGATAACCGCACAACCTGGGAACTCGAGTAGCGCATTCTCAAGCGAGCCAAGGGTTTCCACGTCGAGGTCGTTAGTCGGCTCATCGAGCAGGATGACATTTCCACCCTGCTTCAACGTGAGCGCGAGATTGAGTCGGTTACGCTCACCACCGGACAGAACACCGGCCGGCTTCTGCTGATCGGGGCCCTTGAACCCGAATGCCGAAACATACGCGCGGCTTGGCATTTCAACCTGACCGACCTTGATCCAGTCGAGTCCGTCGGACACAACTTCCCACACGTTCTTCTTCGGGTCGATACCCGAGCGGTTCTGATCGACGTACGACAGCTTCACCGTCTCGCCGATCCGCAGCTCACCGGAATCCGGCAGCGCTGCCTTGTCGCTTGTGTCGTTATTTGCTGCAGCGACGATCATCTTGAAAAGCGTGGTCTTACCAACTCCGTTTGGACCGATAACACCGACGATGCCGTTACGCGGCATCGTGAACGAGAGATCGTCAATGAGCAGTTTGTCATCGAATCCCTTCGACAAGTGCTTTGCTTCGACCACAAGACTGCCTAGGCGTGGGCCCGGCGGAATTTGGATTTCATCAAAATCGAGCTTGCGAGTCTTATCGGCCTCAGCCGCCATTTCTTCGTAACGATCGAGACGCGAACGGCTCTTCGTCTGACGGGCTTTCGCGTTCGAACGGACCCAGTCGAGCTCCTCGGACAGACGCCGCTTGAGCTTTGCGTCCTTGGCGCCTTCAACCTTCAAACGCTCTTGCTTGCGCTCCAAGTACGTCGAGTAATTGCCCTCGTACGGATACGCACGACCGCGGTCGAGTTCGAGAATCCACTGCGCGACGTTATCGAGGAAGTAGCGGTCATGCGTGATGGCAATGACAGTACCTGGGTACTTTTCCAAATGCTGTTCGAGCCAGTTCACACTCTCAGCATCGAGGTGGTTGGTGGGCTCATCGAGCAGGAGCAGATCAGGCTGCTGCAACAGGAGTTTGCACAGTGCGACACGTCGCTTCTCACCACCAGAAAGCACCGAGACATCAGCATCCGGCGGCGGGCAGCGAAGGGCATCCATCGCCTGCTCAAGCTGCGAATCCAGATCCCACGCATTTAGGTGGTCGATCTGTTCTTGCAGAGTGCCCATCTCGGCGAGCAACTTGTCGTAATCAGCTTCGGGGTTAGCGAGCTCTTCAGAGATTTCGTTGAAACGATTGATCTTGGCCATGGTTTCTTCGACGCCGAGTTCGACGTTCTCCAGAACCGTCTTGTCCTCGTCGAGGCGAGGCTCCTGCGACAAGATTCCGACCGTATAACCAGGCGAAAGAATCGCATCACCATTGGACGGCTGGTCTAAACCGGCCATGATTTTGAACAGCGACGACTTACCAGCACCATTCGGGCCAACGACCCCGATTTTGGCGCCGGGTAGGAATGACAACGTCACATCGTCAAGAACGACCTTCTCATTGTGCGCCTTGCGTGCTTTTCTCAACTGGTAAATGAATTCGGCCATAGAGACAGCCTAGAGGGTGCGAGGCGGAGTCAACTACCGTGCTCCTGCGCCACCTTGGGAGACTGTTCGAACCTAGGTACTGTAGGAGCCCATGGAAGCAGTTCGGTCCGCACCTCCGGAGGATTTGATGGATGTCGCAGCCGTCGTCGCAGCAGCACATGCCGCTGACGTGACTCTGATCCGCTTCGAGTACTGCGATGTCAGTGGTGTGGCCCGCACGAAGCCCATTCACGTTGATTGGCTCGAAAATAAGTTGACCGAAGGCGTCGGTCTTACTCGCGCACAGATGTCCATCAACCTGCTTGAGAACGTGGTCCACATCGAAGGTATGGAACCGGTCGGTGAGATTCGGCTAGTTCCAGACCCCAGCACGTTCACGGTGCTTCCCTGGCTGCCCGGAACCGCCAGCGTGCTGTGCGATCAGTTAGATCACAACCGCGAGGATTGGGGAGCCTGCCCCCGCAGTTTCTTGAAAGCTGTTATTGCGAAGGCAGCTTCGATGGGCATCACCATCAATGCAAGTTTCGAGAACGAGTACTACGTCGTACAAAAAGTCGACGGCAAGTACGTTCCTTACGACCACGACCTGCACACACCCGTCTACAGCGTGATCGGCCAGGACTTCCATGGCCGACTCCTTGTCGAAGTAATGAGTGCCCTGAAGGCGCAGGGTTTGCAGCCTGAGCAGGCCATCAACGAGTACGGCGGCGGCCAGCAAGAAATCGCGATCCGCTACACAGATGCTCTCGGCGCGGCAGATAACCAGATGAAGTACCGCGACACCGTCCGCGGCGTTATCGCAAACCATGGCTTGATCGCATCGTTCGCACCGAAGCCCTTCCCTGAGCAAATCGGGAGTGGAGCACATATCCACTTCAGCTTGTGGGACGACGACGGCCGCAATCTGCTCTACGACCCCGCAGGCGATCGTGGAATGTCGCAGGTTGGACGTCAATTTATTGCTGGCGTCACCGAAAACTTGCCGGCCCTTGTGGCGATGACGGCTCCGAGTGCAAACTCGTACCGTCGACTTCAGCCGAGTTCATGGGCATCGAATACCACCGCCTGGGGTTACGACAACCGCGAATGTGCCGTCCGCGTTGCCTCGCCGTACTACCAGCGCGAGGAAGAGTCGTACAACATCGAGTACAAGGTTTCGGACGCCAGCGCTAATCCGTATCTGTCTCTGGGCGCACTGATTCTGTGCGGCTTGGACGGCATCACCCGCGAGCTGGAGCCTGGCCTTGCAGCCGAACATGACCCAGCTCGCATGACTCCCGAAGAGTGGGAAGCGTGCAAAATTCGTCCGCTCCCTTCGTCCATGACGGCCGCGCTTGATGAGTTGGAAATGAATCCAGTCATCCTGCACGCAATGAACGATTTACTTGCCCGCTGTTACATGAAGGTGCGACGCAGCGAAGCAGAAGCGTTCGCTGCCGAGGATGTTGACTTCGAAATCCGTCACCACCTCTACCGATTCTGATGGTGTGAGCGCGTGGGTGCTTTCGATCTGCTGACAGCAAGTGACAGCGAAGATGCACAGCGACGCATCGCCGGTGCTCTCTCTGTTCTGGGAATACGCCGCGGCGATCGCATCGCACTTTCGTTAACGAATTCACCGGTCGTCATCAACACCGCGCTGGCTGCACTTCGCGTAGGTGTCGTGCCGGTCATGCTCGATCCGCTCCTTACTGACATGGAACGCGATGCGATCCTGACTGATTGCGCACCCTCGCTCGTTTTGACCACGCGGGCAGACGCGGAAACTCTCGCTAAAGGCAAACCCACAGAACTCGCCCCCGTACCTCTTGCCCGTCCCATCCACTACACGTCAGGAACGACCGGCCGACGTAAAGGTGTGTTCACTGGAGTCCTAGACGAAGCATCGGCGACACAGCTGCTCGCAGAAGAAACCACCCAGTGGGGTTTCAATTCCGAGGATCTCCATCTCGTTGTCTCAGGTCTGTATCACTCGGCGCCGCTGCGATTTGCCATCTCCACGTTGATGAATGGCGGCGACGTCATCGTGATGTCACGTTTTGAGCCGAGCGTTTTTTTGCAGGCGATGGCACAGATGCATCCGACCACGATGTTCTGCGCCCCGGCCCATCTTCAGAGAATGGTCGAAGTGATCGACACTGGCGTTCGTATGCCCAGTGTGGTGGGTGTGCGATTAGTGGCCCACGCGGGCGCCGCGTGTTCGCAACCGTTGAAGAAGCGCGTCCACCATTTGTTCGATCATGAGTCCGTCTGGGAGTTTTACGGCGCCACCGAAGGACAAGTAACCGCGCTGTCACCACAGGATTGGCTCGCTGCCCCAGGCAGTGTGGGACGAGCCCGTACTGGGCGAACAATCTCCATCGATGACGACGGCACGATCTGGACAACCGTCCCCGACTATGCCCGCTTCACCTACTGGGGTGACACTGACAAGACCGCTGCAGCGTGGCGTGGCTCTGCATTTTCCGTCGGAGATATGGGGCGCCTCGATGGTGAGTACCTCTATCTCGATGGACGTCGCGATGACTTGATCATCAGCGGAGGCGTGAACGTGTACCCACGGGAAGTCGAACTCGCCTTCGAACATGCTCCCGGTGTTACGGATATCGCCGTGTTCGCACGGCCCGACGAACGTTGGGGCCAACGAGTGTGCGCCGTTGTCGTAGGAACTATCACAGACCAGGCCCTGCTTGACTGGGCCGAATCACATCTCCACCCCGCCCGCCGACCCAAGGAATATCACCACGTCGACGTCATCCCCAGGTCGCCAACCGGCAAGGTCAGATACAGATACCTTGCCGAGGAACTCGGACTTGAGCCGCCCGCATAGACTTGGCGGGCACTATAGAGTTCACCATCCCTGCGAGGCGATCCTGATCGCTTCGCAGGACTGGCGCCCGTAGCTCAACGGATAGAGCAGCCGGCTTCTACCCGGCTGGTTGGGGGTTCGATTCCCTCCGGGCGCGCTATGACCTGCGACGATACGTCGATGGTGGTCGATCTGACAGCACCTTTGACAGCAACCGCAGATTGAGCCATCACTGACTTCCCTTGAGGCTCAAGGCATATGCGTCGACAACCATCCGTGAGTCCTGCGGTCGAAGATGACCATAAAGGTCGGTTGTCGTGCTGGTCTTCCTATGCCCAAGAACCTTCGACACTGCGGCATCGGACGGCAGGACCGATATCGCAAGCGTGGCGAAAGCGTGTCGGAGGCCGTGGAATGAGCCGGGGAACTGTGGCGCGATCTTCTTGAGTTCTCGGCGCACGTTGTGAGGGTCACGAACGGTCCCCACAGTCGTTGGGAAGACAAGGTCGAGGTCGTGCCAAGCGTCGCCGACTCTCAGTCGCGTCTCGGCGATCCTGACGCGCTGGCGGCGCAGTTCGTCGACAACGTCGGGAGTAATTGCGACGAGTCGACTGTCGCCTGTCTTCGTTCGTGGTGCGATCACGGTCTTCCCGTCGAGGTCGACTGTCGTTGTCCTCGTCACGGTCCACCATCCCTGCTCGAGGTCGATGTCCTGCCATTGTGCGGCGAGTGCTTCACCGACCCTCGCGCCAGTCGCAGCGAGGAGTCGAACCAGTGGCCCGAGGTCGGTGTCCTTCGTCACTGCGATGAGGTCGACGACCTGCTCACGGCTCGGGACGACACGCGACTTCGATACGAGTTGATCGTCGGGCAAGGTTGCCTGCCGAGCGACGTTTCCGACGAGGTGGTGAGCCTTGACCGCGTCGCCGAGCATCGCCGCTAAAGCGTTGCGTGTGCCTTTGATCGTTTCGCGGCTTAGACCAGACTTCGCCATCTTGTCGAACATGTCCTCAATGTCGAAGACGTTCAACGAACGGACTTTGATTGTGCCGATCTGTGGCACGACGTAGGTGGTGAGTCGTCGACGGTACTCGCGGACTGTCGCTTGACTGCGTCGCTTTCCGGCTCGACTTTCTAACCAGTGATCGGCGTAACGCTTTACGCTCGATGACACGTCAACCGCAGTGCGACCCGAGTCCTGCCGAGACTGCATCTCACGGAGAACTCGCTGCGCTGCTTTCTCGTCAGCGGCGTAGCGCGTCACACGCTTTCCGGTCGTCCTGTCTGTGACTTGGACTTGGTAACGACCGTCCTTGCGTAACGCGACTGACCCCTGACCGTTGTCCCGCTTATTCATGACTTGTCTCCCTTGTTTGCAGCTGCTTCGCGGCTTGCTCGTTTGTTCCTGGTCTTTCGTGTGCGCTGGCATGCATCGTCTTTGCAATACACGTCGTCACCGTCGCGTTTGGATCGGTACAGGTTCACTTCCCGACCGCACACACTGCACCGGTCGATGTCACGTCGTACATCGTCAGGTGACGAGATGCGGCGCATGAGTTCGAGCGACAACATCGACAACAACCCGTCGGCTTCATACGACACGATCGGTCGTCGTTGATCCGTCCACTCGACGACTGGCGCGACTCCCGACAACCGCATGAGGTTGGTGAGGTAGGTGGCGAGGTACTCCCGAGACTGACGTAGTTCGACGTTGTGGATTCGCAGGCCACCACGGAAACCTCGCGGCGTCGGCCACGCTTTAAGTGAGTTCTGCGCCGACTTCGACCATCGTTGACGCTTGCGTGTCCTTGCCGCTAGATCCTCAACGTTGAGAAGCGCTTCGACGACATCCCGCAGTAGTCGAGTCGAGACTGCCGGTCGCCCATCGACTAAACGTGGACCGCAGACCGTCAGACCATCGTGACGGTCGGGGTAACTGTGCTGACATATGTCGAGCCATCCCCAGTCGCGAACGAAGTCACGAATCGCTTCGTCGAAGTCGTCAGCGTCGAGCGTTGCGATCAAAGCATCGAGCGCATCTTCAATGCGCGTGGACTCGTCCCACTCGACTCCGTCATCGTCAGTGACGACAACACAAACGTCACCGTTCTCGGCGACGATCAGTTGTGCCGACGGGACGACGACCGGTCGCCACGACGTTCGGATCACCTCACGGTCATTCACCTTTGCGTTCATAACTCACTCCCTTATGTCACCGCACTGTCTCCGCTAACTATTTGCGTACCTCTAGATTAGTCGGCCACGCTGGTTCACACAAGCACAACAAAGTGCAGACGAACCACGGAGGACAACATGAACGAGTCACCAAAACTCCTGCGAGCGGAGGAAGTCGCGGCCCGCATCGGCCAAGGCCGGACAACCGTTTACGCCCTGATCAAGTCGGGCGAACTTGAGAGCGTGAAGATCGGGCGAAGTCGGCGAGTCACTGACGGCGCGTTGATCCGCTACATCGAGCGGCTCGAGGCCGCGTCGCGGCGCGAGGCGTCGTGAATGGCGAAAGCCGCCACGCACCCAACGTGACGGCCCCCGACAACACAACAAACACAACCAAACTTGAGTCTATCCGAGTCGCTGCGAATCGTCGTCGAGTCTGTCGTGACTGTGACGCCGAGATCCTCGTCCGAGGCTACGAACGATGCCGCAGTTGCTTGCTCGATCTTCGAGCCGCGTTACGTCGACGCCGAGACGCTGACAACCGAATGGCTCGGTGGTCAGCATGAAACTCGACTGGAATCAGATATGCCAGGAGTCGGCACGATTCACTCATCAACACTCACCCGTCACACTCCGGCAAGCGTTCTATCACCTCGTCAGTCAAGAGTTGATCCCCAACTCAGAGTCGGCCTACAAGCAACTCAGCAACAAGACGGCACGCGCTCGAGAACTCGGAACACATCCCCCGTTCATTGACACGACACGACAGATCCACGACGAGCCAACCTTCAAGACGGTCAGTCATGGCATCCGAAGCAACCTGTCGAACTTTCACCTCGACCGCACCCAATACCAACCCGAACGACTCGCGATCGTCTGTGAGAAACGAGGACACGCGGCCATGCTCTGGCGCGACATCGGCGAGTACCAATGGCCGATCGTCGAATCAGGTGGGAACTCGTCGGCAACGATCCGAGACGAACTCAACGAGTACGACATCGACACGATCCTTTTCGTCGGTGACTACGATCCGAGCGGCCTAAGCATCGAGCGAACATGGCGCGACTACTTCCCACACGTCGACTTCATCCGAGTCGCTCTCACACTCGACCAGATCGACCATTACGGCCTACAAAAACTCGCAGGCAAGGCCACAGACTCCAACGCGAAACGCTTCGTCGCAGAGCATGGCGAACTGTTCCAAGTCGAGGTCGACGCGATCCCACCAGACGAACTACGTCGACTCGTGAGAACCTCGATCGAGTCACGCATGGACCTGTCCATGTTTGAGACTGTTGTGGCCGAGGAGAACCGTCAACGCGACGAACTCGACGACCTGCTAGCCGAGTTCGATGGTGAAGCCGCATGACCTCATGGGAACCCGTCGACCTCGCCACCATCCTCGACGGCAACATCGAAACCGAACAACCATCACGACTCCGAATCTCAACCGGACAAGCGTTGCTGTACGCAAACCGCTTGCACTCCCTCACCGGAGAACCCTCCGGCGGGAAGAGCTGGCTCGCCGCGTACACAGTCGCCGAAGCATTAACCGACCATCGAATCGTCGTCGTCATCGACCTCGAGGATTCCGCACGTTTATGGGTCGACCGACTACGCCGACTCGGAGTCGACGACAAGTCCATCTGCATCGGCTTGCGTTACATACATCCCACCGAACGATTCAACGATGAAGCCGAGAACGCACTCGCACCAATACTCGAAGAGTTCCCCGCCGTCATCGTCATCGACGCAATGCAAGGCGTCCTGGCATTGCATGGCCTCGACCCCAACAGTGCCGCCGACGTCGAAGCGATCTATCGACGACTGCTGCGACCTTTACGAGCATCGGGTGCTTGCCTACTCGTCCTCGACCACACAACAAAGAGCAAAGAAACTCGAGGTCGTTGGGCCGCTGGATCGGAACGCAAACTCAGCGCACTCGACGGTGCTGGATACGTCCTCGAAACGATCAGCCCGTTTGGTCGAGGTCGACGCGGCCTAGCAAAACTCACACTCTCGAAAGATCGAGTCGGCACCATCGGATCAGTGGGTGACGTCGTCGCAGAAATGCGCATGACAGACACCGACACCGGAGGCATCCGAGTCGAACTGACACCACCTGAAACGACATCGGGACCATTCCGTCCCACGGTTCTCATGAGTCGAGTGAGTGACGTTCTCAAAGCCGCAGGAGAGCCTCTGTCGACATCAAAGCTTGAAAGCCGCGTAGTTGGTAAGTCGGCAGGAATCAGAGCCGCACTGACCGCGCTCGAGGCCGAGGGATACGTCACCACGACCGACGGTCCACGCAATGCGCGACTACACCATCTCATCGCCGAGTTCGTCGACGACCCACCACCCTGACTCCGTCCCAGTCCCGACATCGTCCCGACATCGTCTCGGACCACGTCACCACCTCGTCCTCTCGTTCCCTTCTCTAAGAAGGGACGAGAACGGGGTGAGGTCGATAACTACAAACACAACCAACAACCAACAAGGACGAAGCAATGACAACCACCGACGAACTACCCAACGCCGATGGTGACCACCCCGCACCCATCACCCGATGCGACACCTGCGGAGCCCTACCCAAAGGCGTTGCGGGGTCTGCTGGCTGTCGACCAGGTTGCGAAGGAACAACCGCATGAGCGACCCCCGCAACAGCCACCGCTACAAGACACTACGTGCCGAGTACATCAACGCTCGCAAACCCACAGCACCGTGCGCCCTATGCGGTAAGACCATAAACCTCGAGCTACCAGGCACACACCCCGCAGGCCCAACCATCGAACACCTGGTCAAGGTCCACGAGATGCAACGCAGCACAAGCCACTGGGAAACACTCGTCAACCTTTGCTGCGATACGAGCGCGTGGGCATTGGCTCACCGTCGTTGTCAGAACCGTCAAGGTGCGCAAGTTGTGAACTCTCGAATCACCAAGAAGTCTCGATGGTGATCACTTGTCCGATATGCGTTTTTTATATGGGTATGACCCACACCGCGCTCCGTTGAAAAATTTCCCTCCCCGCAAAATTGTTTGCGTCCAAACGAATTAATTTCCCCGACGAATTGGAGTTGACTATGGACGATATTGAGATCGCTACAAGAATCCTGAACGCAGCGATGCGCGCACTCCGTCAAGATGGACGCGACCATTTGGCCGCTCGTATCCCAATGCGAGGAGCAACTCGTCTGACGATGCGGCGAGGGACCTGCGACTGGTGGGCTGATATTCACGTTGACGGCAAGATGGTTTGTGCGATCGACATGCGCGCGCTCGGCGTCTACGACATCGACGGCGAACTGGTCGCGCTGGACGATCCGCTGATCGGCGGGTGGGTTTTGTGACCGTCAGTTGCTCGTCGTATCATTTTCATATCGGGACTGACGCGGATCAGCGTATCCGCGCAACCGATAGCCGTCACCATGCGGCCGTTGTCCGTTTGAAGCGTAAATGCTCGCGGACGCATATCCCCATTCGTTGACGGGCTTT